>CAYZRX010000001.1:0-16168 GCA_964480945.1 uncultured Ignavibacteriaceae bacterium
CTTTTCTAAAGAAAGCGGCAAATCCGTTCCAAGCGCTAACGAGTGAGGGACTGACAAGAGATTCAGATCGATGGCTGAACCGGAGCACATCTAAAACACAGCAAAACCAATCTGAACAGCACTAGAACTAAGGGCAACAAATTTGCAGCAAAAGGGAGGACCCACGATGGCAACCTTCATCCTTCTCACAAAACTCTCATCGCAAAGCCTCGGCGAACCCCACAAGCGGGAGACGATCGGTCGCAAGTGGTTCCAGGAGGTCAAGAAGAAATGTCCGGAGGTGAAATGGATCGACCACTACGCGCTCCTCGGTCCATTCGATTTTATGGACATCTACGAAGCACCGAATGAAGAGGAGGCAGCGAAAGTCTCGATGATCACGATGTCGAAAGGGGCCGTGAAGGCGGAAACGTGGGCCGCGCTGCCGTACAAGAAATTCCTCAAGATTGCTGAGGAATTGTAGAACTCCTGCACCGATCCTTCTTAGGTTCGCAGCGACCTGCGTCAGAACTTTGAGCGTGCGGGTGGCTGCACCTGCTCCTACTGGAAGTCATCCCAGAAGTTCCAGGTCTGTCACCCCGAACTCGTTTCGGGGTCTATTCCACGCCAGAAGAGAGATGCTGAACCAAGTTCAGCATGACGCAGTGTGTTTTTGAAATAAGTTCTAGCCAGATGCTGCTGCGTGAGCGGCGGAATCCCTTTGCATCATAACGAAGAGATACAGTCCCAGCGGCACCATCACGGGAAGTTCAGCGACCTGCATGGCTTTCCGATACATTTGCACGCTTGCCGAGTGCCGGAAAACGCCGCGAATCTTGATGTGAACGAGTGTTTCCCCCGCCACCGTCTTGAACTCGACCGTGCTCCTCCAGCGATTCACTTCCAGCAAGTACTTGCTCCCGCCCTCTACCTCGAGTGTTCCGCCCCCTTTCCACACGTTGGGAACGTAGGTCGCCAGATCTGCGTCCGCGCCGGAGGCTCTGACCACCGTTCTTTTCTTCCAGAATCCGACGCGTTGAAACGTCCATTGCCCGTCTGCAGTCTCCGCCTCCGCAAGGGAGCTGAGAAATTTCGGAAAATGGAGCTTCCCGACGAGTTCATCTCCGAATCGTAATTCGAACTCAGATTGGAGTGCCCTCGGCTGAACCCAGGTCAGCTCGTGGTCAATGATCGATGCTATTTTTCGCATGGTGTCGTATCCTCTTACCCTTCCGGGGGGTGCCGGCAACCCCGGTCGTGCTTGCCCTTGCGCTCTAGACTGAGGCGACGTTCAGGTACCATCCGAGCATCAGCAAACATGGGAGTTCTGGCAGCTGGGCCGCCGCTGTTGTGATCTCGATTTCTGCCGACGGTCGAAGCAGGCCGCGGGACCGAAACCGGATCAGCGGCTCACCTTCCTCGGTCCGAAACTCCCCTCTTCCTTTCCAGGAACCCGGCGTTAGCACGATCTTGCGGCCGTCCCGAAGTGAGAGTGTGCCGCTCCGGTCTCGGGGACCCGATTCGAATACCGCCACGTCGCGGCGCTCGGCGCAGACGTGGATGACGATCTTTCCCTGTGATGTCCTGGCGCGCTCGAGAGTCCAGTGTCGGTCGGCGTGTTCCGCTGTCGCGTAGGAGCTCAGCAAACCGTGAAATCGCATCCGGACGATCGTCTCGCCGGCCGACAGGAGCTCGTACTCCATCTTGAGCGCGCTCGGCTGCACCCACCGCAGGTCGGTGTACGCAACGGCCGGCGCCTCCTGCGGCGGCGGGGCTGTCATCGGTTCAGGAGGTTGATGAGCCTGTGTCGGAGGTATCTCTGTTCTCATTGGTGGTATCCTGTGAATTCAGTCTGCCTGACTTCCTGGCCGCGTCGGTGAGGAGAAACTCGATCTGCGCGTTGACGCTGCGCAGATCGTGTGCAGCCCACTTCTCGAGAGCGGCGTAGAGGCTCTCGTCAAGTCGAAGCAGGAATTTCTTCTTCTCACTCATTGATACAATGTGCCCGTGTTGATCACCGGCTGCGCCTGGACCTCGGAGACGAGCGCAACCATGAGGTTATTGACCATCGTGGCCTTTTTCTCCTCGTCGAGCGTGACGATCTTCTGTTCACTCAGCGTGTGGAGCGCCTGCTCCACCATGCCGACGGCACCTTCGACAATCTTCCTGCGCGCGGCAATGACGGCCTGTGCCTGCTGGCGGCGGAGCATGGCTTGAGCGATCTCGGGCGCATAGGCAAGGTGGCTGATGCGCGATTCGTTCACCTCGACACCGGCGATTTCCAGCCGGGTCTGAACCTGATGCTTCATACGGTCTGCGATCTCCTGCGGCCTGCTTCGCAGAGATGCGACCTCCTCATCCTCCACATCGTACGGATACTCGGAAGCAAGCGCGCGGATGGCGGTCTCGCTTTGAATAGCGACGAAGTTCTCGTAGTGGTCGACGTCGAACAGCGCCCGAGCAGAATCGACGACCTGCCAGACAACGACGGCCGCGATCTCGATCGGGTTGCCGTGGAGATCGTTCACCTTTATTTTTTCGCTGTTGAAGTTCCGGATGCGCAGGGAGACGTGCCGCTTCACAGCGAACGGGTTTGCGTACCAGAACCCTGAGTCGCGTACGGACCCGATGTATTTGCCGAAGAGCACGAGCACCCGCGCCTCGTTCGGCTGGACCACAAAGATGCCCGCAGGGAAGATCAGCGTGATAATGAAGAGAGGGATTTCGAACCAGAGATACTCAGGCATCTCGTTCTCAGCCATGTAGTAAATCAGGTATGCATTTGCAGCAAGAAGGATCAAGAGTATGAGGAGCGCTAAATAGCCGCTCATTCTTCTCGCAGTTGTTTCGGTGACAGTTTTCATTGCAGGGCTCCTTTCCTTAGCTCTGATAGCACAATGATATCATAGTAATATCACAAAGTCAAGTTAATTCGTCAAAATCGTATGCCCTTTGGAAACTCAAGAAAATGGATTAAGATTAGGCTATTCGGAGCTTCAACAAGGAGAGAATTCATCCTGAGTTGTGAGGGAGCTTCGCCACAAAGCTTGGCGAACAAGTCCGCTCCCGACCTTTCGCACAGCCCGACCGGACACCGAGCCCTACCATGCCACGCGCGACCTTTCGATTCTACGCCGAGCTCAACGACCACTTGCCACCTGAGCGTCAACGCGTGGCGTTCGAGCAGGAGCTCCCCGATCGAGCGACGGTTCGCGATTCGCTCAAGCTGCTCGCCGTTCCGGAGTCGGAGGTCGATCTCGTGCTCGTCAATGGCATTTCCGTCGATCTCTCGTACACAGTGCAGGAGGGAGACAAGGTCAGCGTCTATCCTGTCTTTGAGTCGTTCGATATCTCGTCAGTGGGGAAAGTACGCGCGCAACCGCTCCGCCAGCCGCGCTTTGTTCTCGATGTTCACCTTGGCAAGCTTGCCTACCATCTTCGCATGCTCGGCTTCGATACGCTTTACCGCAACGACTTCGACGACAGCGAGCTCCTCAAGATCTCCGCGACGGAGAAGAGAGCTCTTCTTACGAAGGATCGGAAGCTATTAGAGAATCCGACGGTGACACGCGGTTATTGCGTGAAGGGGAAAGATCCAAGAGAGCAGCTCTTGGAAGTCCTCCGCAGATTCGACCTCTACGACTCCATTCATCCCTTCATCCGCTGTCTCCTCTGTAACAGCCTCCTCGAGCCCGTCAGCAAAGAGGCCGTTCTTCACCGCCTGCCCGAGCGGGTCAAGGGGATCTTTAGCGAGTTCCAGCGATGTCCAACGTGCGATCGCGTCTACTGGAAGGGGTCACACTACGAAAGAATGGAGAGCTTTATTGAGGAGGTAATGAGGGGGGAAAGGAAATAAATAAAGGGAGATTCCCGGAATCTCACTCGAACGACCCAGCAAAATTCCGGGAATCTACCCGATGCTATTTCACCTGTAACTTTTCAAGCATCTTCTGCCCGTTGGCGTTCTTCGGGTTGAGCTCGAGCGACTTCTTGTAGTTCTGAATGGCGAGATCCTTGTCGCCGGCGTTCATGTAGGCTTCGGCGAGGCTGTCGTACACATTCCATGACTGCGGGTAGAATTCGGCATTCACTTTGAACACCGCTATGGCCGCTGCGTACTTCCGCTCTCCCATCAGCGTGTAACCAAGGCTGTTCAGACGGGCCTCGTTCACCGCCTGATCACTGGGATTGTTTCTCCGGAGAGTGCGGTACGCCTCCATCGCAGCGTCGTCTTGCCCTTCGATCAAATACTCTAGTGGTGCCTTCGCGCTCTGACTCATGCGGGGCCCCTTTTGTGTCCCACCCGGGTAGCGGAGCATCACTTCGTCCGGTGCGTCGAACACGTACTGCACACCGCGGTCCCTGCGAACGAACTCCTTGTCGGATACCGGCAGGAGCTCAAACTCCTGCTCCTGCAGCTCCTTTCCGACCAACTTTCCTTCCTCGATTCTCACGCTTAGAACGCGGTCGGATCCAAGCTGATAGCGGCCGGCAAAGGGCTCCAGTTTCTGATGGTTGAGAGTGACGACCTCGATCGGCTCCGGCAGGTAAGCACGCCATTGGTACTCCTTCGCGATGCTTCTCAAGATCTCCGATATCAGCTCGCCTGACCGGCCGTCGGAATTCGTCATCACCACGGCACCGTAGCCACCTTCCTTGTTGGCGATCAGTCCGCAGATGAATCCGATGTCTTGCCCACCGTGACCGAAATAGCTGTCATTGCGTTCAAGAAAGAAACCCAAGGCCATGTTCTGGGAGGGGTTGATCGGGATCTGTTTCGTTACCATCAGCTGAACAGTCTTCTCGGAAAGGACCTTGTTCGACTGACCCTTCAGAGAAAGCTGCACTTCGATCGCAAACTTCGCCAGGTCGATCGGGGTGGTCCACAATCCCGCAGCAGCCATCTCAGGATAGAGAAAGCGCTTCCCTTCCACCACCCGACCATCTCCGTAGTGGCCTGAAGCCGCGAGCTTGAGGCGCTCCGGCCCCATCGTCTGTTCGTACGAGCTGGAGGTCATGCCGAGGGGCGCGAGAACCTTCTCGCGCATGATTTCAGGGAAAGGCTTCCGTTCGATGTCAATCATCGCCTGCTGCATGATCGTCAGCCCGCCGCCGGAATAGCGCCAGAGCGTTCCGGGGACAAGATCGACGCGGATGGGGGCAGAGTTGGCAGGCGGCTCTCCGTTGAGAATCTGAATCAGCGTCGGTATCGGTTCGCCGGCGGCATAGCCGCGAAAACCGTGGACTGTCACACCGGCGCTGTGACTCACGATCCGTCGCAGCGTTGCTTTGTCCGTCTTCGTGAGTTCATTCTCCGGCACCTTCCACGAAACAAGCTTCTCGTTGATGTCCCGGTCGAGTGCAAGCTTTCCTTCTTCTACGAGCCGCAGCGCACCCATCACGGCCACCGGCTTGCTCACCGAGCCTGCGACGAAGAGCGTCTTCTCCGTCACCGGTTCCTTGGTCTCGTTGTCCATCACCCCATATCCCTTCGCCCAGGCAATCTTGAAGTCCTGAATGACGGCAACGCTCACGCCCGGTATGTTGTAGAACTTCATCCTCTCTCCAATGTTCCATCCCTTTTCTCCTTTGATCAGGACCGGAGGCAGAAGTCCGTTTTCCACACGTGCTACCCTCTCGTCTTGCTGCGCCCGGAGGGCGATAGGCGATGATAGAAGCGCGAGGAGAAGTATCAGCATTCGACGAGCATGTGGGGGCTTCATTAGCGTACTCCGAGAGTTATGGAAGGCGGTCGTCGACTGGAATATAGCAAACAGGCACATCATGCAGTAGACCTCAGCAGCCGACGGAGAATCGCATGCAATCCTGTCTCACTGCTCGAGATGCTGCCCGCAGTATGGGGAGCCAATGAAATGAGCTGCCAGCCTCTTGCCGGACGCCTGTAATCCGTTAGAATCAAATCACTTACGGGCGGTGACAGGACTTGAATAGGCCAACAATTTTTGCCTCCTTGGTGCAACCATTCTTGCTGAGATCGGTCTCTAGTTATAGCCGGCCGTAGTGAGTGGTACCACACCCCGGAAGGGGATCAAGGACGGAATCGAGTGAATTCACCCGTAGCGACAGACAACGAGCTGATGCTCCAGGTGCAGGATGGAGACGCCGCTAAGCTGGGCATCCTGTTCGAGCGCCACCACGTCAGACTGTACAACTTCCTGGTGCGCTTGACGAGCAGACGTGATCTCAGTGAGGATCTGGTGCAGGAGGTGTTCCTGAGGATCCTCAAGTACGGGCAGACATTTCGAGGGGAGGGCACCTTCACAGTCTGGATGTACCAACTCGCGCGAAACGCTGCCGCAGATCACTTCAGGAAGTGGAAAAGGGAGAGTGTGGCGGATGAGATGCTGCAGGAACATGCCGATGAGGATCCGCTGCCGGATGAGCACGTCGAGCGTGGGGACGCCGCGGCCCTCCTGAAGGCGGCGCTGGCCAGGCTCCCCGCCGATAAACGGGAGGTTTTGATTCTGGCCCGATATCATGAGCTGAAGTATGAAGAGGTCGGACAGATCCTCGGCTGTGCCGTCGGTACGGTGAAAGCAAAGGTTCATCGGGCGTTGAAGGAATTGAAGAAGGAATTTGCGAGACTGTCGCGGGAGAAGCTCTGAGCATGGCAAGATGTTCAAACGAGAAGGACCACGTAAGGTGATGTTATGAAGAGAACCAACCATGTGCTCGGTCGGCTGCCCGACTATCTCACGGGCAGCGTAGGCGATGACGAGAGACTCGACATCGAGCGGCACATCCGAGGCTGCAAATCGTGTCGGTCGGAGTTTGAAATTCTGACGACGCTTTGGCAAGATCTCGGACGTCTGCCCGACGAGAAACCGAGCGAGCGGGTGCGGGAGAGATTCTATGCGGAGCTTCGTCGTTTCAAATACGGGCTCGGACGGGGGCCGCATCAAGAGCGGGATTGGCTCGATCGGCTCAATGCAGTCGTCAGCCGGCTCTGGCCGAAGCAGCCGGCTTTTCAGGTTGCCTTGGCCGTTCTTTGTCTGTTCGTCGGTTACGTTGTCGGCTATCGGATCGACACCGGCGGGCGCGTCGGTAACGGCGACGTCGCCGCGCTTCGAACTGAGGTCCAGAACATGCAGCGGGTTGTGATGATGTCCCTCCTCAAGACGGAGTCGGCCAGCGAGCGGATCGTAGGCGTCAGCTGGAGCGAGCGCATCAACCGCCCCGATGAACAGGTGCTCGGGGCGCTGTACGAGACGCTGAACTACGACCCGAACGTCAACGTGCGGCTCGCCGCCCTCGATGCCCTGACGAGATTCTCCGACGCGGCCAGCGTCCGGGAGCATCTCCTGAGCTCGCTGCTCAAGCAGACATCCCCGCTCATCCAGCTCGCGCTCGTCGAGGTCGTGGCGAACGTCCTCGACACGCAGGCGATCGGCACATTTCGCCAGCTTCTGAAGGATCCGAATCTCAACAAGACTGTGCGTGAACGTATTGAGAGTCGGCTGAAGGACCTGAAACCATAACGACAGCTAATTCTGGAGATGACAATGAAACGTCGATTGCATATGGCTCTGATGCTCGGAGGGAGCTGCGTCCTTGCCTTCGCAGGAACTTCGTTTGCACAGAAGGTTCATGAAAACCAGGAGGTCCGCCGGACCCTCAAGTTTGCACCCGATGCGCAGCAGCGACAGGTGGTGGTCGATAATATCAGCGGGGAGATCAGCGTGACAGGATATGATGGGGCGGACGTCCAGCTCGTTGCCCATGAGGAGATCGAGGGTGAGTCGAAGGAGAAGATCGAGGAAGCGAAACGGGAGGTCGTCCTAGATATCAAGGAGGAAGGGAACAAGATCATTCTCTACGTCGACGCCCCCTGGCGGTGCCGGGATGGCGTCAACTACCGCGGCTGGCATTACTACGGGTACGATGTCACGTATGATTTTGAATTGAAGGTTCCGCACAAGACGAGCCTCTATCTCAAGACGGTCAACCACGGAAAGGTGCTGGTGGATGATGTGGAAGGTGAGTTCGAGGTGAGGGACGTAAATGCGGGCATCGAGATGACCCGGATCAATGGCCCCGTGAACGCTGTGACGGTAAACGGTCCGGTGAAGGTCTCGTTCACCCGGAACCCGCAATCCGACTGCTTTTTCAAGACGGTCAATGGCAAGGTGGAGGTGACGCTCCGCGATGGGCTGAACGCGGACCTCGCCTTCAAGACGTTCAACGGCCAGGTGTACACGGATTTTGAAGTAAAGGGCCTCCCCAGGAAGGTCGCGACGATCGAGCAGCGGAGCGGCCGGCGGAAGATCTACCGTCGAGGAGAGTACTTCTCAGTTCGGGCCGGAAAAGGGGGGACGGAATTTTCGTTCGATACGCTCAACGGCAACATCTATATTCTCAAGCAGGACTGAGGGCATTCGCGCTCAGATGAAGCCGGGCAGTCCAATCACCGTGCAACACTTTCTAATAAGGAGAAGAGGGAATGACTACCATAAGAAAACAGCTGGCGGGGATTCTGTTCATCCTCAGCTCGAGCAGCCTCGTTCTTGCGCAAACGCCGTCGGTCGATCGCATCAATGTTCCGCTCTCCGATCCGGGCCGACCGGTGACGCTCAGGGTCGGCTTGATTAGTGGAAGCATTACTGTCAAGGGATCCTCAACGAAGGAGGTTGTCGTCGAGGCCCGCACCCGCTTTGAAGAGTACGAGCGGGAGGAGAGGTCTGAAGCCCCTCCAGGTCTGAAGCGCATTCCAAACACGAGCACCGGCCTCTCCGTGGAAGAGGATGACAACGTTGTCCGTGTCAGCACGGGATCGCGGGGAGGATCGCGCACAACCGACCTTACAATAGAGGTCCCCACCGCCTGCTCGATGAAACTCAGCACCGTCAATGACGGGGACATCAAAGTCCAAAACGTCACCGGGGACCTGGAGATCAACAACACCAACGGCCACGTGACCTTGACCGGCATTTCGGGTTCCGCCGTGGCGCACGCTTTGAATGGCGACCTCGTGGTGACATTTGTGAAAGTCAACCCACAGAGAGCGATGTCCTTCAGCTCGCTCAACGGGAAGATCGACGTCACGCTTCCGGCGGACACGAAAGCGTCTCTCTACCTCAAAGACGAAATGGGGGAAATCTACAGCGATTTCGACATGAAGGTCGAGCCGGCCACCACGAAGGTCGAGGAGGGAGGGAAAGGGAAGGTGGGGAGGTATCACGTCAAGGTGGAGAAAGCGATGCGGGGTGTGATCAACGGCGGCGGCGTCGAGATGCAGTTCAGCAACTTCAACGGGGACATCTACATCCGCAAGGGTAAGTAAGAACGAAGAAAGCAGGGGCGGTGCAACCTGCCCCTGCCGTTATTCCCAAGGGACTTGAACCCCTTTCACTGCCGTTTCTTCGGCTTAGCGTCCCTTCCCCTCATAGGGGAAGGCTAGGATGAGGTCATTTCTGACCGTCTTTCAACCTCAACTCATCCGTTTGCTGCAAGGAACGCCAGCGTCATTTCCGTTGCTTCTGCGTCTGATAGTTATCGTACTGGATCGACTTCTTTGCCTTCCGCGTGTCAGAGGTGTCCCTGAGGATCTTCTGATACGACTGTAGTCTCTGCTTCTGCTCCTGCAGGACAGCGCCTCCGGCCCCCGTGCTGGTCGCTGCCGGTGAAGCGCTGATCAACATCTCCGCTCCTTTCATCTCCTTCGTCGCTTCCTCGTAACGACCTTCATCCAGAGCCTTCATGGCGTGCTCCACGGTGCGGGTCGAGACGGCAACGTCTGCCTTCGCCTGCGTTTCGAGGTCCCGGTTCTTGTCGACCTCCACCAGGCTGCTTGTGTAGTGAGCAGTCGCCGCGAAGGACGGCCACCGCTCGAACCACCCAAGCTTGCCATCGTAGTGCAGCACGCCTCGTGCGACGGTGAGAGAACCGGTTCCTTCAGGCACCAGCAACTCAACCGTGAGTTCGCGGCAGTCGTTCGCATACAGGTCGCCGAGCGGGACCACATATCGATTTCCCTCCCTGCGGTACTCGATGCCGATGACGTCGAGGAGGCGCACGCCCCTTCCGAGTGTTAATTCGATGGACGCATTTTGAGCGGCGACGCACGAAAGGAGGTTGAACTCCTTCCGGAAGATCGACGCCAGGCTGTGGGGACTCTCGATGAAATAGTAGTCACCGCCGCCGCTCTCAGCGAGACCCACCATCAAGTTCTCATTGTAGTCGAGCCCGACACCCATCGTCGTCAACGAGATGGATCTCGCTCGATACCGCCGCGCGATCCTTTGAAGCTCATGAGGATCAGTGATGCCTTGGTTCGCGAGGCCATCGGAAAGCAGAATCACCCGATTGACGTACTCTTTGTCGAGGTTGCGTTCGACCTGCCGGAGCCCCTCCATCATCCCACCGCCAAGATTCGTGGTTCCCCGGGGGTAGACCTGCTCGACGAGGCGCTTCAACTCCCTCTTGTCGCACACTCGTTGCGCCGGCCGCAGGATCTGGATGACGTTGTCATAAATGACAATAGAGAAAACATCCTCCTCGCGAAGTTGATCGATCAGCGCGTACAGAGCCCTCTTCGCGTACTCGATCTTTCCCTCATCGGCCATTGATCCGCTCCGGTCCAGGACAACCGAGAGATTCATCGGCCGCCTGCGCGGCGATTCGATCCCTGCAGCTGTGATGGCCACCTGCAGGTAAACCTTCCCGCCGTTGAACGAAATGTACGGGCAGTTGAGCCGCCCATCGATCGTGATGCCTTTGCTGTGATCTGCTGCCGAAGCAATGGACACCGCTGCAGCGAGCGTGAGAACTAGTGCGATCATTCGTTTCATAGATCTACCCTCCTTTCATCCTTATGGGAAGTGCCACGCACCTCCACGGTGCGTCACGCTTGCATCTACCACGAATACCGGATCGTATAGTTGACGACCGCTTGCCCGTCTTTGGCGATCTTCACCGGGAACCTTAGCGTCGTTTGATCCACCTTCGTCCAATCGGTATTGCTTCTGACAATCTCCCACTGGCTCCAGCGCCAAGGGTGCTCGTAGACCTGTACTTCCACCGGCTCTTCCTTGTGGTTGCGGACCTTGATCTCGATGGTCTCTTCTATGATATGTCCGGACGCGTACGTCTTGAAATCCTTCTGCGCGCGCTCCCCGACGATGTCGAACGCGTTCCCGAGATAAAGCTTCACCTCTTCGTCTTTCGGTGTATGATCGATCTGATCCTCCCCGATGAATTGTTCCCTTCCATCCTCATCCCGCTTGTAGACCCGGACCTTACCCTTTGGGAGCGGTATGCCGAGGCCGGATCGGTCGTCGTTCTTGAACGTCACGTACACCCCCACCTTCGTGTTTGATTGTTGGCCGAAGCTCCCCTGCGATCGGTACGAGTAGTTTCTATACCAGGCCCGCCACTGATCTGCGAGGCCGTCGTAAAGGAAAACCTTCTTTGCCGATACGCTGTTCGCGGAGGTCAGCTCGATCTGCTTGGTCTCGTTGTTGTTCAGATCGGTCCGGCGCTGCAGCGAGTAGAGCTTGTATTCAAAGAGGTCCGTCTGCTTGAACTGGGGCGCGGCGGCGTTTGTCACGGCGAGACCCTTTGCCATCCGGGCTTCGTAGTCAAACACCTGTTGCACGACGTTCACATCGCCTGCGACCAGTTTGAGCCCCGCGTTCTTGAAGCTCGTGCCGGAATTATTCGTGACGGTAACCCAGCCCGTCACGTCGATCTTCGAGTCGTCTTTGTTCAGCAGCGCGACGTAGTCGCAATTCCACGAGAGCTGCCGGGCGAGGTAGCTGATCTCCGCCTTCTGGCGCCCCTCCCGTGAGTTCGTGACAAGCCACTCAAGCTGCGGGCGAAGGATGAGACCCTGAGGGAGACTTGGGAGGAGGAGCTGACCGGCCGGGTTGATCTCGATCTTGCCGTTGATTTCCGCAATCATTCCCCCTGTGGAGTAGTAATTGGGGATTGAAAGGCCGGATTGCGGCTGCAGTTGATAGCCGGTCGCAAGGAGCTTCCCGCGGACGATGTATTCCTTTTCCGTTTCGGGATCGACGCGGCGGAATTCAACCTCCTTGCCGATATATTTCTCGAGCAGCTTCGCCGGATGGACGAGGTCGTACTCATAATTCTGTTCGAGGATTCGGACGGCCGAGGGATCCGTGAGGCTCATGAAATGCAGCGAGGTTCCATCGATCGTAGCCGGGATATCGGGCAGGGCGACACGGCTCATGCCTTTCACGAGGTTGATGATCCGCTCCTCCCTGATGAGGGAGAGATTTTGATTATAGATGGTCAGATCGACGGCTGTTCGGTCGCCAACCGTTGATGGCTGGCTTTCCTGTGCGAAGATGCCTCCGCCGACTCCGAGAACCATCATGAGACTGGCGAAAATGCGGTGAATTTTGAACATGGCAGCCCCCTCTGAGTTGTTTGGATAATGGTTTGGTTCTTAGTAATTTTGCATGGTTTTGGCATTCACCTTCTGCCCGTTGATGACATTAACTGACGAAAGGTAAATGAAGTCGTCGCTCCTCTTCCTGAACACAGACAGCAAGATCCTGGACCTCATTCGGAGAGGGGACGAGGAAGCACTTGTGATGCTGTACGAATCGAATCGGCGCCCGGTTTTGGCGTATGTCATCAGGAACAGCGGAACTGAGGATGATGCTGAAGACATGCTGCAGGAGTCGCTGGTGGTCTTGTGGGAACGGGTTCGATCCGGGCGGTTTGAGTACTCGGCAAAGCTGAGCACGTTCATCTACGGGGTCGTCAAAAATATGTGGTCGCGCAGGCTTGCGCACATGAGAAGGGAAGCACCGTCAGAGCTTGATCCCGAACAGCACTCGGATGGAGCTCTTTCGCCCCTTGAACATCTGATTGATTCCGAGGAAGCGGAGCTTGTGCGCGCGGCGCTGGAGCGGATCGGGGAACAGTGTCAGAAGCTCTTGAAGCTGTTCTACTGGGAGGAGCTGTCGATGGAGGAGATCGCGGTTCAGATGGGCTTCGCGAACGCGGATACCGTTAAGGCGAAGAAATATCAATGCAAGAAAGCGCTGGAAACGGTGCTGCGAGAAGTCATGGCGCAATAAAGTGGTGAAGGTGAAAGGATTTGAACGGCGGACCACGATCGTTGGGCGCAAAAATCCGGAACGGGAAACTTGGAACTCGAAACCGTAAACTGACCGAGTTATGCCTGAGCTAAAGTTACACTGGACCGATGATGAGGATCTGCTCGCGAGGTTTGTTCTGAATCGCGTGGAGGCGGCAGAGCGAGAACAGCTTGAAGCACACCTGAGGAGTTGCGAGCGGTGCCGCCGCGCGGTCGAGGCTGAGCAGTTGCTCGCTGCGGGGATCAGAAAAGCGGGAAGGGACCAGCTGAAGGCACGACTGAGGGAAAGGGTGGTTCCCCGGAAGAAATTCGAGGTCACGTGGTATCAGGTTGCTGGCGCGGCGGCGGCGATTGTGGTTCTCGTCAGTATTGGCCTCTACAACCGGTGGTTCATTTCGGGTGTGAGGGAACAACCGCCGATGGCCGCTCAGCAGAATGAAGTGGACAAGCTTGAGATGCCGGCGGATCGATCCAAACCGATTGAGAAAGACAGGGAGAAGGGGCCATCGCCTGCGGCTGGCGGTGCACGTCCGCGCGGAGCGGCGAAGGGGATCGCGGCAGAGGCTCCTCAGGTCCCAATTGAGGCCAAATCGAATCGCGCGCTCGAGCCGAAGGTAGCCCCTCTGCAGATCGCAGCCGCCCAGGCGGAGAAGGAACCTGAAGCCTTGGACAAAGGGATGCTGGAGGCAAAAACAGTATGGGTGGAAGGAACCGTCCTTTCACAAGCCCGGGAAGACCGAGCTGTCCTTCCTGCGGGGAAGAAGGCCGAGCAGCTGCATGCCCGCAAGATGGCGGAACCGGCTCCGGCTTTTCAGCAGCAAGCACTCGTGCGGACAAAAGAGGCTGCAGGCTTCATCATCACTCAGCTTCCGGCATCCGACCTCCCAAAGTCCCGACGGCAAGAGTCGCATCGATCGAATTCCATCCAGACGCTGCTTGGGCGGACAGGTGAAAAGCTGCACTTGACAATCTACCTTGATACGCTCGTGACCGATCCGGAACTGCAGGACGCGCGCATCGTGCCGATCAGCGAGGACTCAATCATTCTGAACCTGGGCAGCCAACAAATCGGGTTTAAGATCCCCCCTGGCTGGAGTCAAGAAACGTTGAAGCAAACGGGCAAGAAGCAGTGAAGGAGCGCGCGTCCGTTGCTGATCTGCGAGCATTCACGCGAGAGCGCCTTATCCGATCCTGTTCTTCCGGCATTGCGCTTTTCTTCCCGCCTCTTGCAGAATCTTCTCTCGAATCGATTCCCCCCGCGTGAACCGCTGACGCTTTTGCCTGCTCGTAGACCCTGATCCCGCTATAGCACGCGCAAGCCCTGCCTCCCGTCGGGTATTCGCAAACATTCATTCCTTGCGCATTTCACCCACGCAGCAATTTGGAGAAGGTACGAGAGGTTAGGTTCCCCAACTGTCAAACAACTTGACCGAGTAGGAGGCAGCCGATTGTCGCGCAGAGCCATCTCGCCGCAGATGGCACATGAAGTAGTGACTGGAGACACAAACGGTCGGTGTGATGAAGAGATGACTTGACTTTCGATGCTGAGGAGATTATCTTGGGTCAAGAGTTTTTGCATTCCTATCGGACGACGGGTCTTCGCGTAGCATCACGACTAGCGATCCTATTTCATCGATTCGCACGATCACATGGAGAGACGACTTCGCGGTTCAAGAGTGCAGCCGGTTGACCGCTGAAGGTGTTTTTCTTTTCCTCGTCCAGGGCAGACATCGCTATGCTGGATTCTCGTCACGATTGGCTCGCGAAACTCATCCTCTGTTCACTTGCGCTGAGCGCACTACTCGTCAGTAGTGCAGGGGCGCAAGGGAACGGCAGCCCCGATCCTCCCGCCGGCCTCCGTGTCACCTCTGTAACACCAACATCCGCTGCGCTCAGCTGGCAATCCGTCCCGGCCGCAGAATCCTATGAGATTGAAGTTGCCACGGACTCCAAATTCCACTCGGTTGTGAGCAGCGGCTCGACGTCCTCCACTTCGATCGATGTGAATGGACTGGCCGGAGGTACGACCTATCTCTGGCATGTGAGGGCGGACAACGGGAAGAAAGAAAGTGATTGGAAAGAAGGCGCAAGCTTCGCGACGGAGCCTGCTGAAGCAGTCGTGCAGACGCCTGTTGCTCCAGGACTCGTCTCGCCGTCGAACAATGCAAAGGATATTCCGGCTGATGTGACGTTATCGTGGAGCAGCGTTGAGGGAGCCGCTTCGTACCGGATACAGATCTCGACCGATGCGAACTTCGCCAGTACAGTCACAGATGAAGCTGGACTGACAGCCACGTCGTTTGGCGCGTCAGGACTTTCGCCGGGCGCGAAATACTACTGGCGCGTAAGTGCGGCGAACGCGGGGGGCACGAGCCAGTGGTCGAGCAAAAGGGCACTTACGGTCGCTTCCAGCCAATCGGGTGGCTCGGCCCAGAGCAGCCCGACTTCCGTCGATCCTCCTTCGGGACTTCAGGTTGATGACATCACCTCGACATCCGCCACTTTGAGTTGGAGCGGATCTTCGAGCGCGAAGTTCGACGTCCAGCTGAATCCAGGGAGCAAGAGCTATTCAACCAACTCGTCGACGTTGACGATCACCTCGCTCTCCCCCAACACGACGTACGACTGGCAAGTGAGATCCAAGAGCAGCAATGGTAAGGACACGAGCGACTGGGTGTCTGGTCCATCCTTCACGACTCTTGAATCACCGCCGCCCCCACCTCTGAAACCTCCAGCGCCGACGGGGTTAAGCGCCACGCCGACGGAGACGGGTGCAACGCTAAGCTGGGACAGTTCGGTGGGAGCCACCTCCTACCGGGTGCAGGTATCAACGAAAGCGAACTTTCCGCCGGGGCAGACGGATCAGGATGTGACAACGACGGAGACGACGATAGCGATCGGTGGGCTGAGCAGTCAGACGACCTACTACTGGCGGGTGAGCGCATCGAATACGGCGGGGGCGAGCGGATGGTCAACGTCAGGATTTACAACACTAGGTGCACAAACGTCCCAAGTCCCAGCAGTACCGACCGGCTTGAATGCCTCGCCGACGGAGACGGGTGCAACGCTAAGCTGGGACAGTTCGGTGGGAGCCACCTC
>CAYZRX010000001.1:16268-120642 GCA_964480945.1 uncultured Ignavibacteriaceae bacterium
CGCCGACGGAGACGGGTGCAACGCTAAGCTGGGACAGTTCGGTGGGAGCCACCTCCTACCGGGTGCAGGTATCAACGAAAGCGAACTTTCCGCCGGGGCAGACGGATCAAGATGCGACGGCAGACACGACGCTGGTGATTAGCGGGTTGAGCAGTCAGACAACCTACTACTGGCGGGTGAGTGCAACGAATGCAGCGGGGACAAGCGGATGGTCGACGGCGGGATTCACGACGTTAGTCACTCGGCCGTCACAACCTCCAGCGGCACCGACCGGGTTGAGTGCCACACTGACGGCGACAGGTGCAGCGCTGAGCTGGAACAGATCGACAGGGGCTTTCTCGTACCGGGCAGAAGTGTCGACGAAATCGAGCTTTCCGCCAGGGCAGACAACGAGCGTGACTACTTCTGACACGTTCTTGACGGTCGGCGGATTGACTGACAGCACGACTTACTATTGGCAGGTGGGTGCATCGAACGGGACGGATTCGCCAAGTTGGTCAGGAGTGGTGAGCTTCACGACCACGGCTTCCGGAGTCACGTCCGTAGACCCTGTCGATCAGACGGTGCCGGCCGGATTCAGGCTCAGCCAGAATTACCCAAATCCATTCAACCCTTCGACGACGATCGAATTCTCACTGCCCAAGTCCGGTCACGTGAAGATCAATATCTACAATACCCTCGGCGACCTCGTTCATACACTTGTCGACGAGAATCTCTCTCCTGGCACGCATCGGAGACAGTGGGTGGCTTCGGGCCTGACAAGCGGTGTATACTTCTACCGCATCCAAACGAACGGGTATGTTGAGACGAAGCGTCTCGTGCTGCTGAAATAGACCGACCCATCTTTGCTTTTCCAAAGAATCCAGCCTGCGCGAGCGGGCTGGATTTTTTTGTGGACACTGGGTGCAGTTCTCCTTGTTGGGGGGCCTCCCGGGTTCAACCAATTCTCACAATGCTCCTCCTGGAACATTTCAATGGAGGGGGGCGTCTAAGATTCAAAGGGCACGAAAGCGAGAAAGACCTGTCTACCTCGCTCATCAACAA
This sequence comes from uncultured Ignavibacteriaceae bacterium, assembly GCA_964480945.1. Lineage (GTDB taxonomy): Bacteria > Bacteroidota > Ignavibacteria > UBA10030 > UBA10030 > VGWB01. The sequence continues at coordinate 17,313 of CAYZRX010000001.1, forward strand.
TTGTCAGGAGGTACAGCTATGAGGAAGCTACTTGCTACTGTGGCACTGCTTGGGCTGATCGTGGGCGTCGGGGCTGCGCAATCTGGTGGTCGCGCAGAATGGGTGAGCAAAGAAAAAGCCGGCGCTTCCCGGAAAGGGTGGCTCGGGGTCTCCATTCAGGATATCACGTCGCATCTCAAACGCTCGATGGATTTGAAGACGACAGAGGGGGCGCTCGTCACCAGCGTTGTTGACGACAGTCCCGCAGACTCAGCCGGGATCAAGGAAGATGACGTCATCATCCAATTCGACGGAAAAGACATCGGCGGAGCGTCGGATCTCCAGGAGGCGGTCGGCAAGACCAGACCGGGCGCGAAAGTCTCCATCACAGTTTTGCGAAAGGGAGAGAAGAAAACCATTCAGGTTACGATTGGAAAGTATCCCCGAGCCGAGAGGTTCAGCATCACGATACCACGGGCACCGCGGGCTCTTGAGATTCTTACGGAAGGCTACCGGATACAGGGGCTCACGCTAAGAAGCCTGAGCGACCAGCTCGCTCAATACTTCCAGGTCCCGGATGGCGAAGGGGTGCTCGTCTGGGAGGTTGAGAAGGAAAGCCCCGCCGAGAAAGCAGGAATCAAAGCTGGTGACGTTCTTACCAAGGTGGGCGGCAAGCGGATTAAAGAGGTCCGTGACGTGTCCCGCGCCTTGGGGGCGTTCGACGAAGGCGAGAAAGTCAACGTCGACGTCATCCGCAAGGGGGAACGCAAGTCCTTGAGCATAGAGGTTGCGGAGGCTGAGGACTTTCACGGATTCAACTTCCGGTTTGATGGATCGCGGTTCAATCGGAATCTTCGGGAGTTTTACTTCAAAGGAGCTCCGGACGTCGACATTGAAGTCCCACGCATCGAGATCGAGCACATCCGCCCGGATATGGATGCTCTGAGGATCGAGATGGACCACCTGCGTGACCAGCTGCAAGATCAGACAAGTCGTATGCGGGAGGACCTGAGGCGGAACATCAGGCCGAGGGTAATCGTGAGGGGGATTCGACAAATCTGAGAGGTTGCTTTTTCCTCGTTTCCACGCCGAGTCCGGCTGCAGGGTGCTGCGGCCGGATTTTTTTTGCCTTCGCGCGCGTCTCTGGCAAATCATTATCCCTCCGAGTTCCTGCCTGCTGCGCCATTGAGAGCCTGTCGTTTGAGATGCTCTCGCAAGGGATTGCATCAGCTCGCGCCCGGGCGAAAACGTCGGGCAATCCTTGCCAATCAGGCAAAGTTGGCGTATTTTTGTCCAGAGGAGAAGCCCGCTGGTGGTCGTTCACTACTCCAAATATGGACGCGTCTTCGACCTTCTGCCCGAGATGATTTTCATCGTCGACGACGAGCAGAAGATCGTCGATCACAATATCGCCGCGATCGAAGGGATGGGGTACAGGTCGAAAGATCTGCTGAACAGCCCCCTGGAGATCATTCTCCCACCCGAACAGCGGCGCGTTCTTCTCAGCATCTTGAAGACCGGTTTCAACGATCAGTCGCTCGATACCAAATTCGTGCGGGCCGACAAGTCCGTTTTGGATGTCCACGTCGATCTGCGAAAATTGTACTCTGCCGAGCGGTTCTACTCCGTCCTAATCGTTAAGGACATCACCGAGCAGAAGAAGCGCGAGCTCGATTACCTGCGGTTCTCCAATGTCATTCAGCATACGGTCAACCCCATCCAGATCACCGATGCAAGCGGCAAGATGGTATATGTCAATCCCGCTTTTGAGAGGGCAAGCGGCTATTCGAAAGACGAGCTGATCGGCAGGAACCCCAGGATCTTGAGCAGCGGCACGCATTCAAAAGAGTTCTGGCGCTCTGTGTGGGAGTATATCATGTCGCGGAAGGTCTGGGTGGGAGAGGTGCTGAACAGGCGGAAGGACGGGAATCCGTTTCATAGCGAGCTGGTAATTTCCCCTATTGTTGATGGTAACAACCATATCGTGGGATTCCTGGGAGCTCACCGCGACATCACGGAACAGAAGATTCTCGAACAGCAGTTGGTCCGGTCCCAGAAGATGGAAAGCATCGGTACGTTGGCGGCGGGCATCGCTCACGAAGTCGGGAACCCGCTCACTTCGATTTCTTCGCTTGTACAGGTCATCCAGCGGACGACGTCGGACGACTTTGCGAAGGAGAAACTGGAACTGATCAAGAATCAGATCAACAGGATCGCGCGCATCATTCGCGATCTGGTGGATTTCTCCCGCCCCTCGGCGTATGTTACGAAGCCCACGGATGTAAACAACGTTGTGCGGGAGGCCTTGAACATCGTTCAGTACGGGAAAAAGGTGAAGGACATCTCGTTCTCCCTGGAGCTTTCGGACGAGCTCCCGCCTCTCTTGGTCGTGCCCGACCAGCTCGCGCAAGTCTTCATCAATATTTTGATGAATGCAGTCGACGCCCTGGAAGGGAAAGCCGGATCCATCTGGATCAATTCACACCTTCGGAACGAGCATGTCGAGGTCAGTGTGCGTGACTCGGGGAAAGGAATCGCCCGGGGTGACCGGGATAAGATCTTCGAACCGTTCTTTACAACCAAGACCGTCGGGCAGGGCACCGGATTGGGGTTGTGGGTCAGTTACGGAATTGTGCAGAGTTTTGGCGGCGATATCCAGCTTGACAGCGATCTGGGAAAGGGAACCACCTTCAAGATCCTCCTACCTTTAAAAGGAGAATGAGACGACTCATGGCTGAACGCATTTTGGTTGTTGACGATGAACAGATCATTCGGGAGTCTCTCAGCTTCGTATTGAAGAAAGAGGGATATCACGTTGAGGAGGCCGCAAACGGTAAGGAGGCGCTCGCAAAACAGGAGGGTCGGCCCTTTGATGTTGTCATTACGGACATTGAGATGCCCGAGATGCGCGGCATGGATCTCCTGGAACAGATTACGAAGCGGACGCCCGAGACCTTCGTTATTATGATCACAGCGTTTGCCTCCATCGAAACTGCCGTGGCGGCCTTGCGCAAAGGTGCGTACGACTATGTGCTGAAACCGGTCGACTTCGATGATATTCTCCATCGAATCAGAAAGCTGCTCGACCACCGCGCCCTCTCGCTGGAGAATTCCCTCCTGCGACAAGAGGTCAACCGGACGTATGATTTTGACCAGATCATCGGCCAGAGCCAAAGCATGAAGCAGGTGTTCCAGATCATCAAGCGTGTTGCTTCAAGCGATGGGACGGTCCTGATCACAGGGAAGAGTGGCACGGGCAAAGAGCTGGTTGCCCGTGCGATCCATTACAACAGCCATCGGAAGCAGAAGCGATTCGTTGCCATTAACTGCGGCGCCATAGTCGAGACGCTCTTTGAAAGTGAGCTGTTCGGTCATAAGAAGGGCTCATTCACAGGCGCCACCACAGACAAGGATGGGCTCTTCAAGGTGGCGGACGGGGGAAGTGTTTTTCTTGACGAGGTGAGCGAAATCCCGTTGCATCTGCAAGTCAAACTTTTGCGCGCGATCGAACAAACGGAGATTACTCCCGTCGGCTACACCGATCCTGTTACAATTGACGTCCGGATCATTGCCGCTACGAACCGTAATCTCCGGCAGGAAGTGGAGGCCGGCAAGTTCCGCGAGGACCTGTTCTACCGGCTCAATGTCGTCGAAATCGACCTCCCATCGCTCAGTGAAAGAAAAGAAGACATTCCAGTGCTCTGCCAACACTTCCTGGAAATCTACAAGAAGAACATGGGGCGTGCCATTCAAGGATTTACAAATGAAGCCATGAGCGCGCTGATGCAATACCAGTGGAAGGGCGAGGTGCGGGAGCTGGAAAATGTCATCGAGCGGGGCGTCATCTTCTGTGACAAAGACCTCATCGGCCTGGAGCATTTGCCGGAATCGTTTCGTCAGGTTGCTTCGCGTGGCCCTTCTTTCTCACCGAGCGCTCAGCAGACCTTGCGCGATGCGGTGAAGGCATTTGAGCGAACGTACATCGAGCAAGTGCTCGCGCAACATGAGCGGAACAAGGAGGCAACGGCGCAGGCGCTCGGGGTCAGTCTCTCGTCATTATACAGGAAGATGGAAGAACTTGAGATTCCCACCAGATGAGATCCGGCCTCGAAGAGATCGCATTGCTGCATCATCTGCCGTTTTCCATAAACCGCCGGGGGAGAGAAGTCCGCAAGACGAGCATGAAGTGAAGCTCCTGAGGGCCACATATTCAGGCAGTTTTGTCTTCTAACTATTGAGAATTTCCCCTTTCAGCCCTTCTCATTATTGACCATCCACGCGAAATCTAAGCAGTTTCCGTTCCTGTTTCTTCTCGAAATTGGCAGTTTTGACGAAAGCCCCGCAGAGCGCCAGTTGGCACGCTCCTTGCAGCCGAAGACGACGGTGTAGACCCAGTCGCGCTTTAGCGTTCTCACACATGTCTACAAAACGAGGAGGAAAAAATGGAGCGATCAAGAGTCCAATCGTCTTTCGCACCGGAAGGATTGGTGGCTGGAAATCTGAAGGAGTCCGTGCGAACGTACGAACGCGCGTTGATCATCGATGCGTTGAAAGTGAACGGGAACGACAAACGGAAAGTGGCGAAGCTGCTCGGCATAAGCCTGTCATCTCTCTACCGGAAGCTCCGCGAACTTTCGATCGAGGGGTTTGACGATGCAGAGAAACGCGAAGCGGAGCGCGAGGGTGCCGAGATGCACTCAGCGCTTACTTGAATCGAGAGCAGACTAGCAACATGCGGATGCGCCGCGGGAAACGGGGAAGATCGTAGACGCATCTCGCAAAGTTCTTGGAAGGAGTGGAGACCATGAAGCCAGGTTGGTGGGTTGTAGGGCTGGTTGCCGTCGCGGTGGGCGGCACATGGATGTATCTTCGTCGTTTTCGGGGGGATGACACGCGTTCATTCCATTTCGTCGATGACGAGTCTGCACTGAAGAACTTCGGTGCCTTTCCGCCGGAATTGCCCGAAAATGAATTTGAGGGAGTGAACTTCCTCTTCTAGCTTCAGCTCATCCCTCATTTTGCTGGCGGCGAGGGAGTCGAATGACGCCGGTCTGTCATGCCATTTTTCCGACATCTTCGATCCAAGGAGGTTGCGTTTCCTTCCGCTCATTCTTCTGGTTTCAACTGTTGACGACCCACAAGGCGCCGCAGGTGTCTTTCTCATTGGGCGAGCTTCGAGAGAGATGCCACTTGTGGGTTTTTTGTTGCAGTCCCTCCGAGCGAGGCTGTTCGTGATTGCTCTGATCAGCGGTACCATCAATTGACCTAGGTTGAGCCTCATCCCGACTTGATGCATATGGACGGAGCGACCCGGAAAATCTTGGCTGAGCAATTGTCGGAGTCGATGTTCGATGTGGCCGAGAGTTGCCAGCTGAAGTTGGAGCGCACAGCCGAGAGGCTGAAGCTCACGTTCTCGGAATTCAAACTCATCCGCGCGATGGGAGGCGAACGGATGCTGCGAGCAGGGGAGCTTGCCCGACGGATGCAGCTGTCGAGCAGCCGCCTTACTCGCATCCTGGACGGTCTGGTGAAGAAGGGACTCGCTCGACGTGAGGTGAGCCCGAGAGATCGACGGGTGGTTGAGGTGACCCTCACGCCGGAAGGCGAAAAAGTACAAGCTGACCTCCAGGAGGCATGGCTTCAGGCTCACGAGGAGGTCGTGGAACTGCTCCCTGCTGAGGAGCGCGAATCTGTGGTGCTGGGCGTGACGAAGCTGAGCCAGGTGGCCAAAGAGTGGAGCAAGCGCTGAGCGTCCGACGGGTTCGTGTGTTCAAAGTGTCGACCGACCGATTCTTGCCCGCAGCGGACTACATCTCGCCAGCGCGCGCAAGAACGAACTCCAGCTGCAAACTCTGATGATCCTCTTCGCCTGCTGAGCACGGTGAAGCGAAAGCCGAGTCGCGGGGAAATAGCGAGGCACTACTGTTTGCTCTCTGCACTTACGCAGGGACCTCTGCGCTGGCGACACTCACCCTTCAGCGGATTTTCCCTGCACATTCGATGACTTGCCCAAAGCCTCTTCGTTAACCCCTCGAATCCTACCGACCGTGCCAACCCAATTCAGCCGCGGGTCCATCCAAGCCATGAAGTCAATCTAACCACTGGAGGGGGGCCTCTGCACTGACCGGTTTTCGCTTTCGAATCGAAGTGCTCTGTCTCGGCCCTGCACAAGGGCTAGGTTCCGAAGTGTGGGAAAGTGCGTTGTAGGTATTATTTGAATTGAAAAACCGCCGTTTCTGTCGTCGCATGTGTGATAAATGACAATCGCGAATCCTGCTGGTTATTCAATAAAATCGACAAAACTGGCCGCTTTGCGAAGCTGGCGGCGAGTCCGATTTTCGGCACAGTTATTGAATTTTTCACACCGATCTATGTTGGAATTCTCAACAGCTCCAGGATTCACGTGGGCATTCCTTTTTCTCGATATCGCGGTTTTTGAGAAGAGTATTTGGGGGATTGTGTGCTAATACCGCTGATCGTCTCGTTACACGCATCGTGGAGAATTTGAAATTCTATGAACTCATTTCTTCCTCATCTACCCATCATTCAACTGAGGAGTAATCTATGAAACGGACTGTTACACTCTGCCTGCTACTGTTTCTCGCAGTCGGCGTTGTGATGGCTCAGAAGACAGTCATCAAAGTGGAAGCGATGTCTCAGGGCCGTCTAAGCCAAATAGGCGTTCCCACGACGACACACTACATGTCGAGCGGGCTGGCTGTTGTTGGTGTTGGCTCGAAAGTATGGCTTTCGGGCTGGGATGCGACAGGTGACACCGCGTTCATGGCCGCGTCGAACTATCTCTGGTCGATCGTTTCCAAACCGACCGGCTCGATGGCAACCCTGGACAGCACGACGACCCAGTGGACGGGATTTCGTCCGGACACAGTTGGCGAGTACGTCGTGAAACTCGTGATCAACGGCAAGGACACCTCAGTGACGATCACGGGGGCGAATTACGTCGGTTGTGATCGCAACAATGTTGCTCCGGAGAGACTCAACTGCGCGACATGTCACGCGACGTTTGCCGAGCCCGAGAAGTTCGCGGAGTGGAAGAACTCTCCTCACGCAACAATATTTGAGCAGGGACTGGATGGTGTGCTGGGCACCCATTGGGGAGAGAGCTGTCTAGGCTGCCACACTGTGGGCGATGACACGTTGGCATCGAATCGAGGGTATGATGATGTTGCCTCCGAGGTAGGATTCAACTTTTCGCAATGGACGAACTATCACCCTGGCCTCTATGATTCACTTCTCACAACCAACCAGAAGGCGGTGACGCTCGTGGCTGGGATTGGATGTGAGAACTGCCACGGGCCGAAGAATCCGGATCACTACGGTGTCGGCACGCAGCCTGCGACGATGAATGAAGGAATTTGTATACAGTGCCACGACGCGCCGACTCACCACGTCGTTCCCTTCCAATGGCAGAACTCAGGACACGCCTCACCCCCGTGGGAAAGCGGCTTCGGATCGAGCGGCACGACGCCAGTAACGTCCTATACGTTTAGCGCGTGCGTGCGCTGTCACGATGGAGGAGCATTCAAGGATTTCACCGAAGGGAAGAGTTTCGACAACACGACGGCCTCAGGCTACAGTTACCTCACGCGGACGACCATCAATTGCCAGACCTGCCACGACCCACACTCCACAGAGCTTCGGCAGACGCCGGTGAGTTCCGACACTCTGGGCAATGGCTACAGCTACACGAGCGACAACTTCGGTTCGGGGAAGATCTGCTTGAACTGCCACAAGTATCGTCGTGACGCAGACTCGTACGTAAAAACGAGTCTCAGCTCCCACTGGGGCCCTCACTATTTCGGCGCAGCGGACCTGATGCTGGGACAGAACGGTTACACGTTTGGCGATGTCGTCCCGACGGAGCTGACGAGGAGTGGTCATATGATCGTCGGGAACACGTGCGTGGGTTGCCACATGCAGGCGACGCCGAGCAGCGGGCCGGCCGTGAACATGACGGGCGGCCACACGTGGAAGATCAGCTATACGGCTCCCGACGGGACAGTGTACGAAAACCTGGAAGTGTGCAAGAATTGCCACACCGATATCGAGAGCACAAAGGCCAATTTCGATACAAAGATCGACGGCCTTATGAAGCAGGTTGCGGAGAGTCTTCCGCCGTATGGAAGTGAGGATATCGACTGGAGCCAGATCTCATCCGCCCCGAACAAGGCTCTGCTGGAGCAGGTATACTGGAATTACCAGTATGTGGCGAATGGTGGGAGCGCCATTCACAATCCGCGGTATACCACGTACCTTCTCCAGAGGTCGCTGCAGGCGCTTGGAGTGGCAACAGATGTGGAGCCTCTTGCGGGCACTCTGCCGACAACATATGAGCTGTCACAAAACTATCCTAACCCGTTCAACCCGACGACGCAGATCCGATTCTCTCTGCCGCGAGAGTCAAACGTCAGGCTTGTCGTGTTTGACATCGTTGGGCGAGTCGTGACGACGCTGGTCGATCAGAAAATGTCGGCCGGGATCCACCAGGTGACCTGGAATGGTCGGGATCAAGATGGCCGGTCTGTGTCGAGCGGTGTTTATTTTTACCACATCCAGGCCGAAGGATTTTCCGCCACAAAGAAAATGGCCCTCATCAAGTAGTGTCGGGCTGTTTTTGAGTCCCGTCAGTTCCCGACGCCTGGCTACAGGCTGGCGCTGACCTGGGACTCTTCCAAGGGCGAAGCCCACAAGGGAGCAGGCTGTGTCTCCACACAAGTGGATGCCTTCCAAAGCCGCTCATCCTTGTGGGCTTTCTCTTTTTGACAAATTGCGAAACCAGTTCCTGGAATTAGAGAAGTCTCGTTACCGAGAGATGAGAAATCATATCAAAAAAGACCTCTTGATGTAGTTTTCCACGGCCGCTCCCACCCCCCAATGGCGAACTTGCGTGGCATACATATTGAGCAGTTTACCTGGGGAAAGTGAGAACGGTATGTACCCTGCAGAGTCAATGCGAACAAAGAACCTTACGGCGACTCGACTGAAGCCAAATGCCGGGCGCGCGAGAATTCTCGTTTTCAGTCCTGATCCGGATCTAGCGAAGAGCCTTTCACTTCTGCTGGAGGATCAATTTGAGATCGCGTGCGAGGTGCAGCTTGAGCATCTGAAGAAAGCCATTGTCTCCACGGCACCGGCTTTGTTGCTCATTGACTTATTTTCGTTTCCTTCCGATATTCTGAAAGAAGTAAATGTTCTGCGCGCAAGTCACTTGAAGATCCCGGTTGTGTTGTTGCGCGTGTATCGACAGTTGAGCCCAGAGTTGGAAGAAAAGATCAGGGATCTGGCCGATCTGGTGCTCTACAAGCCCTTTGATGTGAACGTCGTCGCGGACGCGATCTACAAGCTTTTGGACGAGCAGTAGTCGCGAAAAGCGTCTGAACACCCAGAACTCTCGGCAGTCTCGAAAGGGGGTGTGAATCGTGACAAGTGCGGCCGACATCAGCCGGATCAAAGAGGCGATGCTGAAGCAGCTCGATACGACTTTCCGCCAGAATTATCATCAATCCCTCTCTGAAGTTCTCAACGAGCTCCGAATGAGGAGCGTTATCTCTCTCCCCGATCCCAGTCCGGACAAGGTGTTCTCGGTCATCCTGCAGACCCGGGTGTTGACATACAAGCCTTCGGCGTCGGTCGCTCGTTTGCGGGAAGCTCTCGAGCGCATGGCGATAGGGAAGTACGGCACGTGTGTGCGGTGCGGACGCGAGATCGATGTTGACATTCTGCTCGGCGATCCGTCGGCTACGTCGTGCCCCATGTGTCAGGAGAAGCCAAACGGCTAAGGCTCTTCTCGGGATGAAGCGATGTTCATCGCGAATGGCCATTCAGGGCAGGACGGTATGGTTGACTCCAGTCCCCTCCCATCAAGTTCTCGTACTTGACGTCACTAGACGCTTTCGCTCCTCTTTTGGATATATGCCCCACGAACCATACCGGACCGCCTCAACCGGGAATCGACTATCCGTTCCATATCTCTGTTTGCACCGAACTCTCTTCTCACTCCGACAGAAAACCACCAGGTTGTGATCAGACGGTGCCCTCTTTTGATCGAACCCGTTTCGAAGTGTGCCGGTCTCCAGGTCAGTTTCGAGATCGTGGATTGGGAGAAGAACACTTCACTCTCATCCGGTTTACGCGACACTCTTTCGTTCTCTCATCAACTCGAAGTGAGGCTCGAGGGTGCATCGGGGCGAAGACGGTCAGAGCCGATTGGCACAGGATGGTGAAGAACGATTGCCTATGGTCAAGAGATTCTCTCAGTCTCTCTAGAATTTGGTACCTCAGCGTAGCGAGTCTTATGTGAGAAATAAGCGTGGCACTTTACTTCAATCGGATCTCGTTGGGCTGGATGTGCGTCAGCGCGAGTGAAAGAAAGGCGACGAGGTTTTTCAGTCGCTCTACCGTGGTGCGTTGGCTCCTGCGAGCGCGGCCGACCCTTTCATCTCGCGCGAGTATGCCAGGACGTTGAAAGAATACTCGACGAGCTTTTCGTTCACATCAGTCTTGCGCCAGTTCTTTCGGCGGGAGACCTCTTCAGCGGCAAACTCCGCAGAGGGGGAAGGATGCAACTCGGTTGTAATTGTGGAGGTCGGTCAATGATCGGTCTTCCGGTCAAAGATCTTGCCGCATCGCCGACTGTCGGGGAAGGATGACAAGAGGATTTGGACTTGCATATGCTATGTCCCACCCTCGGAGGACAGGAGCAAGCGCTTCGGAAGTGAAGAGGTGTGCGCACTCTGCTCAGGATCTCGCATTGGCCGTTCAGTAAGCTGAGCGATGATGATCCGGGGCTGAACAGAGAAAAACTGAAATTTGTCCGGGATGGCCAGCCACACGGTTCGCCTCCCGCGGAGAACGCTTCACGCACGGTTGATCCTGGCGGTTGGCCGGCGTTTCACTGAGGCGCCAGACCCGAGAGCTCCTCGATGTGTGAACGTGGGGGAACTCTTCTTTGCGGCAGATGGCAACTCTGAGCTCCAAGTCAATGTCACACCGATGGACTGCAGCGGCCGGCTGGTCTGACAAATTGCCAGCAGGTTTTTGGGTGTTCACTTTTTCCCTGTTTTGCGAACTCAGGCTGGCGACTTCTCGCAGGAGAGAATGCTGACGCGGTCTGGTGGTCGAAATGCTTAAGTAATTGCCAAGGCAAAGAGATGGCTCGGAGCGCCTGCATTGGCACGGGACTTGCCAGAAATGCAGTGAATTATTCAACTCTTGTGGGGTGTTGACAAATTAAGCAGAAGAGTTTGCCAAAACGAATCATCTGACAATGGTCGTACGCAATCCCAAATTATTCTTGCCTCTGTCGATTCTCCTGGCTCTTTTCAGTTCGACTCTCTGGGGGCAAACACGCGACGAATGTCTTGCCTGTCACAGTGATCAATCACTCACGATGGAAAGAGGCGGGAAGACGGTCTCGCTTTACGTGGATGTCAACGTTTTAGATCATTCTCCGCACAAAAAGCTTGTGTGCGTCGCGTGTCATACGGGATTCGATCCGGAGAACGTCCCTCACAAAGAGAAGATCGAGCCAGTCAATTGCCGGACTTGTCACAAGGATGCACCGCTCAAGCATCCATTTCATCCCCAGATGGTCCGGGCCAGCGGATCCGATGGTACGCCCGATGTCTCGTGCAAGAACTGCCATGGCACTCACGACGTGCTCTCGCCGCACGAGCCCGGTTCCAAGCTGTCGTTTGTCAAGCTCCCTGAATTCTGCGGCTCCTGTCATCGTGAGGTCGAGCAGACCTTCCTTCACTCCGATCACGGCAAAGCGCTCGCGGCAGGCTTGAAGGTGGCTCCGAATTGCATCACCTGTCATCAGAGCTCCATCGCCCGGACGAGCGCGACGCAGGATTCCACACAGCTGAAGATTGCGCAAGAGAAGCTGTGTCTATCATGTCATCTCGATGATCCGAATGTTCGGGCCCGAGTTCCCGAGAGTGCCGGGTTCATAGCCTCGTACGAGACCAGCGTTCATGGAGCCGCCTTGAGCAAAGGCAATGGGAAGGCGGCAAATTGCGTCGATTGTCACGGCAGCCACTCAATGAAGAAGGCGGCCGACCCTGCTTCCAGCGTAAACAAGTTAAACATCCCTCAGACCTGCTCGAAGTGCCACGCAAGCATTGCGGAGCAGTACAAATCCAGCGTCCATGGGAAAGCTCTCGCCGAGGGGGTCAGTGTAGCTCCCGTCTGCACTGGTTGTCATGGGGAGCATGACATCCTGGGGCATACCAATCCGCAGTCACCTGTAGCTGCGCGGAATATTTCCGCGCGCGTCTGCTCGCCGTGTCACAGCTCAGTTAGGCTCAGCGAGAAATTCGGTCTCCGCAGTGATCGATTTCAGAGTTACGAGGACAGCTATCATGGTCTGGCAAGCAGGGCCGGCGACGTGGAGGTAGCGAACTGTGCGAGCTGCCACGGCGTGCATGACATCAGGCCATCCAGTGATCCGACATCAAGTGTCAATAAGAAGAACCTCGCGAAAACGTGTGGAAAGTGCCATCCCGGGGCCAACGAGAATTTCACCAAGGGTTCCGTTCACGTGATTGCTACCGCCAGGCACGAAGAGGTGCTCTACTACGTATCGAACGCTTACATCATTTTGATTGTGGTTCTGATCGGTGGAATGTTTTTCCACAACCTTCTGGACTTTGTCAAGAAATCGAGGAAGCAGCTGATGTACCGTCGCGGCCTGATACCGCGGCCGCCGGTGGCGCATCGACTTTACCTGCGCATGTCGCTCAATGAGCGCATCCAGCATGCGACGCTCCTCGTCAGTTTCATCACGCTCGTCCTGACCGGGTTCGCGCTGAAGTTTCCGGATGCGTGGTGGGTGGAACCCGTGCGGAATATTAGTCCGGTGATGTTCGATCTGCGCGGCATCATGCATCGCGTGGCGGCCGTTCTCATGGTGGCGGCGGGCCTCTATCATCTCTACTACGTTTTCTTCGTGCCGAGGGGGAAGCAGCTCATGCGTGATTTGCTTCCCTCCCTGCAGGACGTTTCAGATGCTGTCGCTGTCATGAAGTACAACTTCGGATTCTCGAACGAGAAACCCCAGTTCGGTCGTTTCAGCTACATTGAGAAAAGCGAGTACTGGGCGCTGGTGTGGGGGACCATCGTTATGGGCGTGACGGGTACGATCCTCTGGTTTGACAACACGTTCCTGGGGCTCTTGACCAAGCTCTGGTGGGACGTCGCACAGACGATCCACTACTACGAGGCATGGCTTGCGACCCTTGCGATCATCGTGTGGCATTTCTACTACGTTATCTTCAACCCGGACATTTATCCCCTCAATCTTGCCTTTTGGAAAGGGACCCTGACGGAGGAGGAGATGGAAGAGGAGCATCCGCTCGAGCTGGAACGCTTCCGGCGGGGGGAGATCGAAGAAGCAATGGTCGAGGAGGAAAAGGATCGCAAAGTTCGCGAGAGCGAAACGATCGATCACTCGTAAGGAGAGATGGGTGGTTGACGAAGGCAAAAGAAGGAGGAAGCGAGGCGTGACCGGACTCTCACGGGCGAATCGTTCCGGGTGGATTCGCGTCCTTGGCATGTTGGTCGCTCTGCTCGGATGGAGTGTCGTCCCCTCGCGAGCGCAGGAGAACAGCGACTGCTTCTCTTGCCATGGCGATCGTACGCTCACCGGGACTCGGAACGGCAGGACGATTTCGGTCTTTGTCGACGAGAAGAAATTCGGCGAGTCGATCCACGCGTCCCTTACCTGCGTTTCGTGTCATGCCGACCTGGAGGGGAAGGAACTCCCACACGCAGAGGATCTTGCGAGCGTCAACTGCGGAGTGTGCCACTCGGCCGAGCAGGAACTCCATTCAAAGTCGCTGCACGGAAAGGCGATCGAGCGCGGCGATCCGTTGGCTCCACGCTGCAGAGACTGTCACGGCACCCACGACATCCTGCCCGCAAGCAATCCACGGTCGACAATTGCGCTCCTGAACATTCCCGGTCTCTGCGGCAAGTGCCATCGGGAAGGCGCGCCTGTTCAGCGGCAGCGCTCGATTCCCCAGGACAGCATCCTCGAGAACTACTCCGAAAGCATTCATGGCCAGGGTTTGCTGCTCAAGGGGCTCATCGTCGCCCCCACGTGTGTGACGTGCCACACGGCGCATTCGATCCTCCCCCATACGGATCCCTCTTCGACGATCGCACGGAACAATATCGCCGCGACATGCACGAAATGCCACGCGCAGATCGAGTTCGTCCACCGAAAGATTATTCGAGGCGAGTTGTGGGAAAAGCAGGCGCATGTGCTACCGGCCTGTGTCGATTGCCATCAGCCGCACAAGATCCGGAAGGTGTACTACACCCAAGGGATGGCAGATAAGGACTGCTTGACGTGCCATGAGAAGAGAGATCTCGTCTCGTCGAAGGATGGGAGTTCGCTTTTTGTGCGAGCAGAGGAACTGGCTTCCTCTCAGCACGCGAAGGTATCGTGCAGCCAATGCCACTCGGAGGTCAATGCTTCGCGCGTCCGGCCGTGTGAGACCATCACGAAGAAGGTCGACTGCACGGCGTGCCACGCGGAGATCGGCCAGGAGTTCCAGAGGAGCACGCACGGACAGATGATGGCGAAGAACGATCCCAACGCACCAACCTGCAAGGAATGCCACGGCATGCATGGGGTGCTCGGGAAGCTCGATCCGAAGTCAGGGACGTTTCCGACGAACGTGCCGCTGTTATGCGCTCGCTGCCATCGGGAGGGGGAGAAGGCGGCCGTTCGATATACGGGTGATCAACACGAGATTATTCAGCACTACACGGAGAGCATCCACGGGAAAGGATTGATGAAGAGCGGGCTCACCGTGACGGCGATGTGCACGAACTGCCATACCGCGCACGATGTGCTGCCGAGGAGCGACACGGCGTCCAGCGTCAACCCGAAAAACCTTCCGGCAACGTGCGGTCGATGTCATCACGGCATAGAGGAACAGTTCGAGCGGAGCGTCCATTCTATCAATTTTGGCATGAATGACAAGCCGAAGCCCGTCTGCAACGACTGCCACACCGCCCACACCATTCGCCGGGCAGACGAGGCCGGATTCAAGCTCGAGATCATGACCCAATGCGGCAGATGTCACGAAGCGATCGCGAAGACCTATTTCGATACCTATCACGGCAAGGTCTCGCAGCTCGGTTACACGAAGACGGCAAAGTGCTATGACTGCCATGGAGCGCACGACATTCTTCCGGTAACGGATCCGCGGTCGCACCTAAGCCGTGAGAACGTCGTTGCGACGTGTCAGAAGTGCCATCCTGGGGCGACCCGTCGATTTGCCGGGTATCTCACGCACGCGACGCACCATGATCCGGAAAAGTATCCGTTTCTCTTCTGGACCTTCTGGGGGATGACGTCTCTCCTGATCGGCACCTTTGTCCTCGGCGGCGTTCACACACTGCTTTGGCTGCCGCGAGCGCTTCAAATGCGCAAGAGAAATCGCCAGAAACCTTCACAATCAAAAACACCACCTGATGCAGACAACGGTCCCGATCGATCCGACGACGGGGGCAAGAACGACTCCGGAGACGAGGCCGACAGTGCAGCTTGAGCCTGCAGAAGCGACAGGCAGGCAGTACGAGCGTTTCAAGAGGCTCAATCGGATCCTGCACGTGATCATGATCATCAGCTTCATAAGCCTCGCGCTGACCGGCATGACACTGAAGTTCTCGTACACCGGTTGGGCGGTGATTCTGTCGCACATCTTTGGTGGGTTCGAGTCGGCAGGCTATATTCATCGCGTTGCGGCTGTGTTCATGATCAGTATCTTCATCGCCCATTTTGTCGACCTCGTCAGAATGAAGCGACGGACCTCCAAGACCTGGCGGAAGTTCCTCTTCAACCCAGATTCAATGATCTTCAACAAGAAGGATCTTCAGGATTTCGTCGGCAACATCAAGTGGTTTCTGGGCCAGGGACCACGGCCGCAGTACGGTCGGTGGACCTACTGGGAGAAGTTCGACTACTTCGCCGTCTTCTGGGGAATTGCCGTGATCGGATCGACGGGGCTCATGCTCTGGTTCCCCGAGTTCTTCACGCATTTCTTCCCGGGCTGGTTCATCAACGTGGCCACGATCATTCACAGTGACGAGGCCCTTCTGGCGGTGGGGTTCATATTCACGGTTCATTTCTTTAACACGCACCTGCGACCCGAGAAATTTCCGATGGATATTGTGATCTTCACCGGTCAGATGACTCTTGAAGAGCTTGAGAGAGATAAGCCGGCTGAGTACGAGGCCCTGAAGAAAGCCGGGAAGCTTGAGGAGTATTTGGTTGAACCCTATCCATCGATCCTCATTCGTGGTGTCCGAGTGTTTGGCTGGCTCGCGCTGGCAACGGGGTTCAGCATCGTCGTCTGGATCATCTACGCGATGTTGTTCGCCTATAGATAATTCCTTTGAAATTCCCTATATTCGTCCCTCGTGGGGCTGGAGCGGAGAGGGGCCGTTGGGGACAGTTGCGCGGATGCGGTGGAAACAAGCAACCGATCTATGAAACGGATCTTTCCAGAGTCTTTCTATAACGTTCTCACGCTCGTTGGGGCTGCCCTCTCGGCTGTAAGCTTTGGGTTGATTCTGTTCCTCATCCTGCTCGAGTCGGTCGCCGAGAAGCCGAAGCCCTACATGGGCATCATCGCGTTCGTTGTCCTCCCGGTTTTCCTTCTCCTGGGTCTGATCCTCATCGTTGCCGGCATTCTCCGAGAGCATAGAAGAGCGCGCGCGGGCAAGCCGCACGGGCTTCATCTCCCCCAGATGGATCTCAACAATCCGCGTCATCGAACTGCTTTTCTGGCTTTCGCCATCGGCGCGATTGTGCTTCTCGGCTTTTCGGCGTTCAGCAGCTACAAGGCGTACGAGCACACCGATTCTGATCAGTTCTGCGGGGAAGTGTGTCACAGTGTGATGGAGCCGGAGTATACCGCGTATCAGTTTTCTCCGCACGCTCGCGTCGGCTGCGTGCAGTGCCATATCGGTCCCGGCGCGGGGTGGTTTGTGCGTTCGAAGCTGTCCGGAACGTACCAAGTCTATGCCGTAACGTTCAACAAATATCCTCGCCCGATTCCCACGCCGATCGAGAACCTCCGCCCGGCTCAGGAAACCTGCGAACAATGTCACTGGCCGAAGCATTTTTTCAGCGAAAAACTGCTGGAGAATACGTACTTTCTCTCCGATGAAAGAAACACGCGGTGGTCGCTCGATCTGCTGGTCAAGATCGGTGGTGGCAACATCGAAGCGGGTCCCACGTCAGGGATCCACTGGCACATGAACATCGCCAATGAGCTGACGTACATAGCCATTGATTCGCAGCGCCAGGTCATCCCCTGGATTCGATCACGCACGCCCGACGGGAAGGTCACGACGTACCGCAGCACCGAGAACGCGATCAGTGATCAGGGTCTTCAGAAGTACAAGATGCGTCGGATGGACTGCATCGACTGCCATAATCGGCCGACGCACATTTACCATCCGCCGGCAAGATCGATTAACCATGTCATGTCGTTGGGCTGGATCGATCCGCAGCTTCCCAGTGTCAAGAGTGTCTGTGTCGATGCCCTTGAATATCCCTACACGTCGAAGGAAGCCGGGCTCGACAGCATCAAGCTGGTGATCGAGGACTTCTATCGGACAAATTATCCGACCGTTGCGGCCGCCCAGAAAGCGGCGATTGACCGGACGGTCTCCGAGGTCCGGCGGATCTACGCTCGCAACTACTTTCCCGAAATGCGCGTGAGCTGGAGGCGTTTCCCGGACAACATTGGGCACCTCTACTATCCTGGCTGCTTTCGCTGCCACGACGGGAAGCATGTTGACGAGGAGGGAAAGGTCCTCTCGCGGGACTGCAATGTCTGCCACACGATTCTCGCGCAGAAGTTTGACAAAGGAGGTCTTCGGCTATCGCTGGAGGGAGTGGAGTACCGCCATCCCGTTGACATCGGAGAGGCCTGGAAACAAATGAACTGCAGTGATTGCCACAACAGTCAGTGAGGAATACCTGTGACTGAGAACGGAACCGGCCAATACGAGAAGAGCAAGCGGGACTTTCTGAAGTACATTCTGGGAGGGAGTTTCATCGCGTGGCTTGCTGCTGTTCTCTACCCTGTTCTGGCGTATCTTAAGCCTCCGAAACAGGGGGAGGTAGAGGTGACGAGCGTCAAGGCCGGCAAGGTGACTGAGTATGCGAAGGACAGCGGGACGATCATACGGTTCGGCAACAGACCGGTCATCCTCATCCGGACCTCTTCGGGGGAATTCCGTGCGTTCTCGGCGACGTGTACCCACCTCGACTGCACGGTCCAATACCGGAAAGACATGGGATTGATCTGGTGCGCGTGCCACAACGGAAAGTATGATTTAACCGGTCGCAACATCTCTGGTCCGCCGCCGCGGCCGTTGGATCCCTACCGGGTCGTTATTCAGGGCGAGGACGTGTTCATCTCGAAAAACGCATGAGACCTCTCTGGAAAAGATTGTACGATTGGGTCGACGAGCGGGTTCAGCTCGGCGGCCTCGTTGAGTTCATGGGGAAGAAATATGTCCCCGTGCACCGGCACTCCGTCTGGTACTACTTTGGGGGAGTCTCTCTCTTCCTCTTCATCATTCAGGTTCTCACGGGGATCCTGTTGCTGCTGTACTACAAAGCCGGTGAGGAGTACGCCTTCGAGAGTATTCAGTTCCTGATGTCGAAGGTTCAGTTTGGGTGGCTCATACGCTCGATTCATAGCTGGACGGCCAATCTCTTTATTCTCACGGCGATGACCCACATGTTCAGTGTGTTCTTCGAGAAGTCGTACCGGAAGCCTCGAGAGTTGACGTGGATCACCGGCATGCTGATGTTCTTTCTTGCGCTCGGATTCGGTTTCAGCGGGTATCTGCTGCCGTGGAACGAGCTGGCGTTTTTTGCCACGAAGGTCGGTACGGACATTGCGGGGATCATTCCGGTTATCGGCAAGCCGATCATGATCTTCTTGCGCGGCGGTCCTGAGGTCACGGGGGCAACGCTCACTCGCTTCTTCGGGTTTCACGTGGCGGTCTTTCCCGGAATCTTTACTGTCCTTCTGGGCATTCATCTTGTCCTCGTCCAACGGCAAGGCATGAGCGAGCCTCTGCACGGATCGGCGGAGGCCGATGCAGAACGCAAGACGATGCCATTCTTCCCGAATTTCCTGTTGCGCGACGTTCTGCTGTGGCTCATCGTTCTGAACTTGCTCGCAATTTTGGCGGTGTTCTTTCCGTGGGAGTTAGGCGCGAAGGCAGATCCTTTTGCGTCGGCTCCTGCCGGTATCAAGCCCGAGTGGTACTTCTTGTTCATGTTTCAAACGCTCAAATATATCCCGGCGAAGTTGCTTTCGATGGACGGAGAGGTCCTCGGCATTCTCCTCTTTGGGTTCGCAGGTCTCCTCTGGACGCTGGTGCCCTTCTGGGATCGAAAAAGCTCGCGGGGCGAGATGAATCGATTCATCAACTATATCGGCTTGTTTGTCGTCTTGTATATCATTATCCTGACCATCATCGGGTGGTCCACATGAATCGAACGATGCTGAGATTGTGCTTCCTGCTCGTCCTCGGCTCTTGGTCCGCCGGCGCTGTGATCGCGGAAGACAAGTGCTTGACGTGCCATGAAACGTTAGGGGACACGCCATCGACGCTCTTCAAGCACGATATCCATCGGACAAAAGGCATTACGTGTGCGGGCTGCCACGGGGGCAACGCAAATTCCGATGAGATGGATCAGGCGATGGACAAAAGTGCCGGTTTCATCGGTGTCCCGAAAGGAGACCAAATCTCCCAGGTTTGTGCCAAGTGCCATTCGGACCCCGAGAGGATGCAGCAATTCCATGCCTTGGTCCCCACCGGGCAGTTGGAAAGGCTAGAAAAGAGTGTTCACGGGAGCCTGGCCACGAACGGCAGGGAGCACATCGCACAGTGTTCGACCTGCCATAATGCCCACGGGATCGTTTCAGTCAAGAATCCGGCTTCACCCGTCTACCCGCTCAATGTTGTAAAGACGTGTGCAAAATGCCACGCCAACGCTACGTACATGAGAACGTATAATCCCTCGCTCCCCGTTGACCAGCTGGACAAATACCGAACCAGCGTTCACGGGATGAGAAACGCGAAGGGGGATCACAAGGTGGCGGAGTGTGCCAGCTGTCACGGTAGTCACGACATCCTCTCCGTCAAAGATGTGAAGGCGCCGGTGTATCCGACGAATATTCCTTCGACATGCTCGAAATGCCATAGCGATGCGCAGTATATGAAGGAATACAAAATCCCCACCGATCAATTTGAAAAGTTTTCGAAGAGCGTCCACGGGATTGCTCTTTTGACGAAGGGGGACATTTCAGCGCCGGCCTGCAATAGCTGCCACGGGAACCATGGCGCGACGCCGCCGGGCGTTTCTTCGGTTTCAAATGTCTGCGGAACCTGCCACGCGTTGAACGCTGAGCTCTTCTCCTCAAGCCCTCACAAGAAGGCGTTCGACGCGCGAAAGTTTCCCGAGTGCGAAACGTGTCACAGTAACCACGAAATCATCGTGGCGACAAACAAACTCCTTGGCGTGACGCCCGAGGCGGTTTGCAGTCGCTGCCACACTCCGACTGAGAATGCCGCGGGATATGCGGTCGCCAGGGTGATGCGCACGTTGGTCGACAGCTTGGCTACTGCAGAGAATGAGGCAATCACGTTGGTGAACGAGGCCGAGCAAAAGGGGATGGAGGTCACAGATGCGCGGTTCAAACTTCGCGATGCCCACCAGGCGCGGCTCCAATCGCGGACCATGGTGCACTCGTTCGACGAAGGGAAGTTGCGGGGTGTGGTCGTGAAGGGTTTGGATGCAACCGCTTTCGCAAGCAGCGAGGCCCGCGGAGCGCTTGACGAGTACGTGTTCCGGAGAATTGGTTTGGGGATCGCGACACTGATCATTACAATACTGGCAATCTCTCTCTACGTGTATATACGAAGGCTCGAACGACGTCAACGTCTGGGAGAAGAAAATACTCCCACGTATCCGCAACACTAACCAATAATGGAGGAAGCGTATGAAGGTAATCCGGATGTTTGTCCCTGTCGTTGTATTGTTGATGGTTGTTGGCCTCGCGGCACAGGCGCAGAACAAGTACGTCGGCGTGAAAACGTGCTCGATGTGCCACAGGTCTCAGAAGCAAGGCGGCCAGTTCCAGATCTGGCAGAAGACCAAGCACGCCGAGGCATATAAGACGCTCACGACCGCGAAAGCAATGGAAATCGCGAAGGCAAAAGGCATTGCGAAGCCGGCGGAAGCTGAGGCATGCCTGGACTGTCATGCGAAGTCGTATGATGCGAAGCTCGTCGAGAAGTCGTACAACGTTCAGGACGGCGTGCAATGCGAGACATGCCACGGACCGGGTTCGGCGTACAAGAACATGGCCGTGATGAAAGACAAGGCGAAAGCCACGGCCGCCGGGCTCCATGAGTTCAAGGACGACGCGGCGATCGAAACGTTGTGCAAAACATGCCACAATGAGAAGAGCCCAACGTTCAAAGGCTTCAAGTTCGACGAAATGTGGGCAAAGATCAAGCACCCGGTTCCAAAAGCTGGGTAGTTCGTATCTGTGGATTGTGATGTTCCACATCTTGAGTAATCCTCGGGAGCGGCGCTGCGGGATGAACGGCAGCGCCGTTTCTGCTCCTGCGCACCTCTGAGGTGTTACCATGGACAGAAGCACCGCGCAGAAGGCTGTAGGGGCCTGGTTTTTCCTTCTGATTGCCGCTGTCCTGAACGGCATTATCAGGACGTCGTTCTTGTCGCCTCAGATGGGCGAGCACGTATCGTATGTGGTGAGCACGCTCATCCTTGTGATCGCCGTGCTCATTTGTTCCTGGGTGCTGTCCAACAGGCTGCTGAAACACTGTGCGACGAGCGATCTTCTTGTCATCGGTTTGATCTGGGCTGTTCTCAGCGCGATTTTCGAGCTGTTCTTCGGGCACTATGTGCAGGGGACGCCATGGGCGGCGTTGATACAAGAGTACAATCTGCTCTCGGGCAAGATTTGGATTGTCGTACTGCTGACGGAGCTCGTCGGACCTTGGTTCACGGCGCCGAACGGGAGGTGAGTGAATTCGCGCGATTCAGGGCCTCGCTCGAGGCTCCAAACTGAACTCGCAGGATCGACAGTTGCCTTCCCAAACCGTGCAAAGAGTGATCCCGTTTTCCAGAACTTGAGAATGACCGGGGTCGGTGTGCTGAAAAACCGCATCCTGCGCTGGTTCTACAGCAACCAGCGAGAGGAGGACGTGGCACAACACTTGACCAGCGGATGTGACCAACAACCACTCGTTTGGACTACCATGAAAACCCTCGCACGGGCAGTCGTGCTCTTGGCATTGTCGGCATCCTGCCTTACGGCGCAGCGTCTGCAGATGCGGCTTGTGACATCCGGCTACGCCTGGCAGCGGCAGGACACTGTCGACCAGTCCTCTCAACATCTCTTCGGATATCAGACCGTTCAGCTATCGTTGGCGGGGACGGACCTTTCATTTCACACCTACCTTCAGGGCTTCAATGACTTCTCGGGCCCGCTGAAGAACGAGGGACTTGTTCGTCTCTATAATCTGTATTTCAAGTGGACGAACATCGCGCAGATCGGAGACATTAGCGTCGGCCGACAAGCGATCTACGCCGGCGTCGGGAGCGGGACGATTGATGGTGGGACTGCCGCTGTGAGGTTGTTCGATTCTCGCCTGAAGCTGCTGGGGTACTACGGTTCGCTCGCGGCGCCCCAACAGAAAGCCAAGCTGATCAGCGATGCAAAAGACAACTACATGACCGGGGCGCAGGTGGTCGGTTCACCTGTCGAGTTCGCACAACTTTCGGTCAGCTACGTGAACAAACATATCCAGCGCGAGGCATATGTCGCGATGCGGCGCGACTCTCTCTTCAATCCGTTCCCTGTCGAAATCAATCCCACCGCGAGCGCTGAACAGTACGTCAGTGGGGATCTCAACGTTGACTACAACACCCTGATCTCCGCCTACCTGCGATACGACTACGATCTGAATCTGGGGAAAGACGCTCGCTTCCAGCTCTTCACGAGGGTGAAGCCCTTTGAATCTCTCGACGTCGGGTTCTTGAAGCCTCTTGGCTTTACCGCCGAATACCTCCAGCGCGAGCCGCGTCTGTCCTTCAATTCGATCTTCTGGGTGTTCGCATACAATACGTTGAAAGACTATGAGCTCGGAGGGGAGTATGCGATCACGCCCGTCTGGCAGGTCTTCGCGAAATACGGCTCTGTATCGTACGGTGATGATGATTCGAAGCGTGTCACGGTGGGTGCCAATGGAGACCACGTGTCGATCAGCCTCACGAGGAACACCGGGTACGCGGGACAGTTGAGTGCCGCTTCGGCGAATTTCGGCTATCCGTTGTATCAGAACAAGCTCATGCCTACAATCATGGTGAGCTATGCTCGATACAAGCTCGGTGAGGGCGCGACCCAGCTGGACGATGCATTGAGTCTCGCACTGGGCGTGGTGTACCGTCCGATCCCGGTGATATCCTTCGATACGCAGGCCCAGTGGATTCAGAACAAGATCTACAAGAACGATCTTCGATTGTTCCTGCGGGTGAGCTACCTGTTCAGTCAACAACTTGGAATCTTTTGAGAACGCTATGCCGACGCAAATGCCTTCAATCGACAACTCGGTGAGGCGCATCTATTCCGTGTTTGCTTTCGGACTCGTCTTGGTATTCGCATTCACGATGATAGGCGCATCGCACGAGGTCGCAGGGCCCCAGGATCAAGCGCACGGGGTGAAATTCTCCCATCGCTTCCACGTCCAGGAGGGGGGATTGGCCTGTGCGGACTGCCATACGGCTGCACCGACCAGCAAGCTTGCATCCGACAATCTGCTGGCCAAGCACGAAAACTGCCAATCGTGCCATGATGATCAATTGCAGTCGAATTGCACCTACTGCCACACGAGCGATGACCCGTCCACGTACCAGGCGACTCAGCCCCCTCAACTCTCGCTGATTTTTTCACACGAGTTCCACGTCCAAGAACAGAAGGTTGAGTGCCAGACGTGTCACAAAGGTGTTGAGAAAGCAGAGATGGGCGTCTCCATGCAACTCCCCGAGATGGCCACCTGCAATACCTGCCACAACAATGTGAAGGCTTCGAACGCCTGCGAGACGTGCCACACTGACCTGACCGCTCTCCGTCCGATCGATCACAATCGAACCGACTTTGTCCGTGAACACAAGTTTCAAGCACGGCTCTCAACGGAGAAGTGCGCATCCTGCCATACGCAGGAGTCCTGCATCGACTGCCATAACGGGATCGATCTGGTGAAAGTCGAGCTCTCCGGCAAGGATCTGATCTCTCCGCATGCCCCCCGGCTGACAGCCAATGATCGTGGACAAGGCATGCGGCTCACGAAAGTGCACGATCTGAACTTTCGGTACACGCACGGCATTGCGGCTGAGGGAAAAACGGAAGAGTGTCAGACGTGTCATGATCAACAGACGTTCTGCTCCACGTGCCATGCGGCTGGGGGCAACGTGAACCAAGCCAGGTTCGAGCCCAAGACCCACCTGCAGCCCGGGTTCGTCACGATCGGTGTCGGAAGTGGGGGTGGACTCCATGCTACCCTTGCAAGGCGGGACATTGAAAGTTGCGCCTCCTGCCATGATGCGCAAGGGGCCGACCCCGCCTGCATCACATGCCACATGGATTCGGACGGCATCAAGGGGACCGACCCGAGGACGCACCCTCGAGGCTTTATGGCAGGCGAGGAGGGGGATTGGCACAGTGACCCCGGCGCTGTCTGTTACACGTGCCATACCGACCCGAATGCTCGCACGACCGGTGTGCGCGGACTTGGGTTCTGCGGTTACTGTCACAAGTGAGCTGAGACCATGAGAAAAGAAAAACTCTTCTCCTTCTTCGGTGGCATCGCCATTCTGCCAAGCATCTTGCTCTTGAGCTCCTGCAGCGATCTCAACCAGAATCTCCCGACTCCTGTGACGGCCCAGCTTCAGGTGCATGAAAAGGGCTGGAACGACACAACCTCCACGGCATTTCACGGGAAGGTCTTGAAGCAGGTGCAGTTCAATTTCGACGAATGCGTAACCTGTCACTCCAAGCTGTACACGGGCGGGACCAGCGGAGTCTCGTGCTTCAAATGTCACCAGTCGTTTCCCCATCAGCCCGCTTGGACCGATACGACGAACGCGATGTACCACGGAAACTATCTTAAGCTGAAGAACTGGCAGGCAGCGGAGTGCTCCTCATGTCACGGGGGAAGCTTCGCGGGTGGCACAAGCGGTGTCGATTGTTTCACGTGCCATCAGTCCTATCCGCATTTGTCGGGATGGGAAAATCCAGCCGCATTGTCGTCTCACGGGAAGTATCTGAAGACAAAGAGTTGGCAACTCGCGGAGTGCACTTCGTGCCACGGAGTGTCGTTTGCCGGGGGCACAAGCGGGCAATCGTGTTATTCGTGCCATCCCATCTACCCGCACCCCGCGGGATTCTATGGTGTCACCGGGCATCCGAGTTATATGAAGACGCAAGGCTTTCCGCTCTTGGAATGCCAAACATGCCATGGCTCGTCCTACACGGGTGGGCCGGTGGTCAATGTATCGTGCTCGGGCTCCGGCTGCCACGTTGATCGTAACAACGCACCGAAGTCGCCGGAAGCATGCAATACCTGCCACGGAGTTTTCAGCGGCCTGGCGACCGACACCGCGTCCTTCGCCCCGCCCAGAACTGTGGCCGGGGAGACTGCAAGTTCCGTTCGCGGCGTGGGTGCACATCAGGCACACCTTGCCACCGGAATCCTCGGAAAAAGTGTGAATTGTCAGGAATGTCATATTGTCCCGACTCAGGTGTCCTCCTCCGGACATCTAGGAACAAATCCGCCGGCTGAAGTTGTTTTCAATGGTACGCTTGCGGGGTTGACAACGGCCGACGGGACATTGAAGCCGAATCCCTCTTATGATCCTCAGACCCTCAAGTGCAGCAACACCTACTGCCACGGGAACTGGAAGATCCGAAAAGCAACGTCTCCGCTTCCCTATTTCTTCTCGGACTCGGTGATGACGGGTTCGAATTGGTCGCCGGTGTGGACGGGGGGAGCATTTCAAGCGATGTGCGGCACCTGTCACGGCTTGCCTCCGACGGGCCACTTTGCTGCGGCCATTTCGGAGTGTGCAAACTGTCACGGGGATGTGATCAATAGTTCCGGCGCCATCATCGATAAGACGAAGCACATCAACGGGAAGATCAACGTTTTCGGACAAGAGGTAGCGTTCTAGTTCACGTTCGTTTTCTTGTCCCTTCAAAATACCACTTTCATCAATCGTGCTGGAGGCTCGAGCCTATGGCGGGTACTCTCCTTGTGTGGATATCGTTTCTGGCCGCGGCGTTGTCGTCGTACGCGTACTATCGCAGTGCGACGAGCGATCAAGGACTTCTGAAGGTCGCTCGGAACAGCTTTGGAGTCATGGTCATCGGTGTGCTGGCGGCCTCAGCGGTCTTGATGATGTACATCCTGCGCCATCAATTTGAGTACGAGTACGTGTGGAGTTACAGCTCGAGAGCCCTTCCCCTCCATCTCTTGATCACCACGTTCTGGGCGGGTCAGGAGGGAAGCTTCCTCTTCTGGGCACTCTGCGGATCGGTCATCGGCCTCGTTCTTATGGCTTACACGCGCCGCAAGCGGATCGAGTTCGAAACGATGACAATCTATGCGTTGGTTCAATCCTTTCTCCTGCTGTTGTTGATTGTCAAATCCCCCTTCCAGTATGTCTGGGATGCGAATCCCGGCCAGTTTGCGGCGGGAATGATCCCTGCTGACGGTCGAGGTCTCAACCCGCTCCTTCAGAACATCTGGATGATTATCCACCCGCCGGTCCTGTTCATCGGTTTTGCTGCGATGGCTGTTCCCTTCGTCTTTGCCTTTGCTGCGTTGTGGCGCAAGAGTTACGGCGAATGGGTTTCGAACGCCGTGCCGTG
This sequence comes from uncultured Ignavibacteriaceae bacterium, assembly GCA_964480945.1. Taxonomy (GTDB): domain Bacteria; phylum Bacteroidota; class Ignavibacteria; order UBA10030; family UBA10030; genus VGWB01. The sequence continues at coordinate 44,321 of CAYZRX010000001.1, forward strand.
GGTAATCTTCGGAACCATTGCGCTCGGCGCCGGAATCATCTTGGGGGGCTATTGGGCATACGGTGTGCTCGGCTGGGGTGGATGGTGGGGGTGGGATCCGGTTGAGAATTCCTCCCTGATACCGTGGCTGATCGGGATCATTCTCCTCCATACGATGGTCGTTCAGAGAAGAACAGGCGGCCTCGCGAGGACGAACTTCTTCCTAGCCATCTCGACGTACGTGCTTGTGGTCTATAGCACGTTCCTGACGCGCAGCGGGGTCCTCGGTGACTCGTCCGTTCACTCTTTTGTAGACCCGGGCTCCTTGGCCTACACGCTTCTCATTGCGTGGATCGGCGCATCGATCCTCCTCGGTTTTGGGATGATCGGTCGGCGCTGGAAAGACCTGAAGATGTCGTCGCTTCAGACGACATTGTTCACCCGAGAATCGATCCTCGCGATCAGCTGCATCGTGATGGGGGTCAGTGCGCTCGTCATCTTGTTCGGCACGAGCTGGCCGATTCTCTCACACGCGTCGCTGGAGCCTGCCTTCTACAACAAAACGAATCTGCCGATCGCGATCGTCCTGGGGCTTCTCCTCGGCTTCAGCCTGTTGGTGCAGTGGAAGACCGGATCGCTCAAGGAACTCCTGAGGAACTCCGTCTTGTCGCTCTCCGGCGCGGGGGTGGTGCTCATCGTCCTTATCTGGTTCGGCTTGCACGATCTCGTGATGGGCATCCTTGCCTACGTGTCGCTCTTCGCCTTCTTCGTCAATATCTTCAGACTGTATCAGCTCGCGAAAGAGAGCGTCTGGTATATCGGGGGCGCCGTCGCGCACATCGGCTTGGCTTTCCTTTTCCTTGGGATCATCGGCTCAGGTCGGTATGGCCAGAAGGAGACCGCATCTCTCTCCTTGAACGGATCGAAGGAGGTGTTGGGATACAAGCTGACGTACAAAGGCTCGCAGCCGACGGACGATGGGAAATGGAAACTCAACGTGCAGGTGGAACGGGGGAGCACGACGTTCCTGCTTGAGCCCGTGATGTTCGAGAGCTCGTACAACAATTCCGTTATGCGGAATCCCGACTATGCAAGCTTCATCACGGGAGATTTCTATCTCGAACCGGTCTCCGTGGAACAGGTCGCTGCGGACACAGACACGCGTGCGGAAAACACTGTTCAGCTCAAGAAAGGCGAATCGCGAACGATCGGCGATGTCGAGTTGACATTCCTGCGGTTTCAGATGAATCAGCAAGCCGCGCAATCCATGACGGGGAGCGGTGGCTTTGCTGTGGGTGCGGTCCTCGAAGTCAGGCGGGGAAAAAGGACAGAGGAGGTCTTGCCTGTCGCAGTCTACAAGGCGGGACAAAGGTCCCAGTCGCAAATCGTGAAGACCAAAGATGGGCTCGTCGGGTTCGAGCTCCTGGGGATGAATGTTGACGCGGAGACGAGGATGTCGACCATTCAAGTTGGGATCACGGGTCTTCCTGGCCAGGTGCCGGTCGCGCAGAAATCCGAACTGTTGATCGTCGAGGCGAGCGTAAAGCCCTTCATCGGCCTCGTTTGGACCGGCGCCGTTCTGATGATCTCAGGTCTTGTGATTTCCCTGTTGGCAAAACTCAATGGGAAGGGGAGAGCGAAACAGACCCGTGATCAGAGGAAAAGCGGCGGAGATTTCGATGTGGCTGTCCGCTCTCGGGACGCGCATAAGCTGGTGGAAGGAGTGGCGGAGAAAGGGGAGGGCTGATTCCGGGGTGACGGAACTGGTTCAGACAAACAAGCGCCCGTTACCTGAGAATGGAACGGGCGCACACGTTTCGGCCGCGAGGGACCAACTTCTCCGATCTGTCTCCCTTCAGGCGATCATTCCTTGTGAGGCTCGGACTCATCGGGAAGAGCGAACAGCTTCAGTCCCCGCAGTTCCTTGTTGTACATTTGCTCGCGGACCTTCGGCAGTTTCCGCAAGATATCCGACATCCGATCGACGTTTTCCCTTATTTCCTTCAGATAGCCCTTCTGGGATTCCTCTGAGAGCTGCGGTGAAGAGAGGAGCTTTGCCATCACGAGGTTAATAATCGCCAACGGATTGTTCAGTTCGTGATGGATGGTTCGAATGAGGGTCGTGATTGCGTCCAGGCGCTGATGAGCAACCTCACGGGCAGCTATCTCTTTCTGGTACTCCTTCTTCTCCAGCCCGGCCAGGATCGATTTCTCAAGCACGTATGCATGCGAGAGCTCTTCCTTCGTGAGGAAGTCATCCGCGCCGAGCTTGAACACATCGTGCACAATCTTGTAGTCCTGACTTGCCGAGATCACGACGACAACGGTTTCCTGATCGTTCGAGCGAAGCGTTTTCAGAAATTCGGCGCCGTTGATTCCCGGCAGAAAGTAATCGAGCAAGATGACGTCGAACCGGGGAGCTTTCCTGATCGCCTGCAGCGCATCCTCCGCGGAGGTAACGCTCGTGATCTGATAGTTGTACTCCAGAGACCTCTTCAAGATGTGCTGGAAAGAGAGTGCGAACGAGTTTTCGTCTTCAACAATCAATACGGAGCGAGTGATCATACATCAGTCTCCTCTCAACATCTTTGATGAGGGTCCATGGTCAGAGGCTCGCCGTCCTTTGTTGAGCTGAAGGGATCCCCTATTGAGACACGATCTGCTTCCTCTCGGCGCCGGACTCAGTCAGACTGTGCCCGTGGCGATGCCATAGGATTGCGGCGGAGAGACTGCCGTCTTCGGTGCTGGACCTTTCTCACAGACCCGCTGGCAAGTCTGACTCTCTCCATCCTTCACCAAGTATAATGCCTTTTTTGAGAAACTCAAAGCGAATTTGGCACAACGAGGCGAAGGGTCGCGTCCGTGCGAGACGACTTCGTCCTTGCCACGGCTTCGACTCAAATCGGGCAGCGGTCCCCGGCATGTTGGCAGGTCCTTGCGAAGCACCAGAAGGCACCATACCGAGAGCGACCGCGGAATGACGGGGCGAGAAGTGACGGCGTGGTTTCTACGTTTGAGAAGCAGCAGTTTGTTGTTCTCAATGATAGGAAAGGGGTAAGCCCCTTGGACTGGAATTCGGAGGAAGCGGGCTTGAGCGCTCCCACGAGTGGTCGGCACGCTTTTTGACCCGTTGTGAACGGAGTGCGCTCACACGATGACCACTGCGTTTTTTCAGAATCTCCGGCTGCGTTTCCCGAAGCGATCCCCTTTGACAGCGCTTACACCGCGTTTCGAAATGGACAAAGTTCCGAAGCTTCAGCGTGGAGTCATGTTCAACCTTTCTGAGGACGGTTCGATATGAACATCGGAATTCTCAAGGAGGACGTACAGATCGAGCGGCGGGTGGCGCTCTCTCCGGCAGGTGTCGAAGTCCTGACAGCAGCAGGCCACAACGTATTCGTGCTGCATCAAGAAGGTTCGCGGGCGATCTTTCGGGATGAGGACTACCAAATTGCCGGCGCGACGATCAGCTACAGCACCGAGGAGATTATCAACCGCTCGGAGGTTGTGCTGAAGGTGTCGCCTCCGACGGACGAAGAGCTGCAGCTCCTCCTTGAGGGGCAAACATTTTTTTCCTTCATGCACCTTGCGGTCTCGCGGCGCAAGATCATGGAAACGCTGTTGGCTCGGAAGGTTACGGCTGTTTCGTATGAGTTGATTGAGAATGAAAGTGGTGACCTTGCAGTCCTGCAGGTGATGAGCGAGATCGCAGGACAGCTTGCGATACAGGTGGGAGCTCAGTACCTCCACGCTCAGCAGGGAGGGCGGGGCACATTGCTGGGAGGCCTCCCCGGAATTCCGCCGGCGAGCGTTGTGATCCTTGGGGCGGGGACGGTGGGGCAGACCGCCGCCCGGGTGGCGACCGGTATGGGGGCGAACGTCACCGTGCTGGATAAAGATCTCACCCGTTTGCGGGAGCTCGAGCATCTCTTTCAATGGAAGATCAGCACGAGCATGGCCACCAGCTATCATATCGGCCGCGCCGTCCGCTTTGCCGATGTTGTGGTCGGAGCCGTTCTGTTAAAGGGGGAGAAAGCACCGCATCTGATCACGGAAGCCATGGTCAAAGAAATGAAACCCGGATCGGTTGTCATCGACGCTTCGATCGATCAGGGTGGATGCGTTGAGACAAGCAGGCCGACCACGATCGACGATCCGGTGTTCGTTCTCCACGGAGTGATCCACTACTGTGTTCCCAACATGCCTGCTGTCGTTGCGCGAACGGCCACGAAGGCCCTGACGAACGCGCTGCTTCCCTACGTACAGGAAGTCGGCGAGATCGGTGTTGTTGAGGCCCTTCGGATGAACCCCGGGCTCGCGAAGGGTGTCTGCGCGTTTCGAGGGGCTTGCACCAACGAAGCGATTGCGAGAGTTTTTGATTTCAAAGCAAAGAGCATTTCTTCCTTGATCACGAGTACGGTCAAGCACTAAATCGGTTGGTACTCTTCTTATGAGCTGGCTCGACCAATACAAACAAAAGAAGGTTTCGCTCGACGAGGCGGTGGCCGTTGTGAAGTCGGGCGACAAGATCTTTGTGAGCGGGAACGCGGCAACACCGACATTGCTCGCGAGCGGGCTTGCCCGCCGGAAAGACGAGTTGCACGATGTCGAAGTCAATCACATCCTCGTCCTCGGTGACGATCCGCTGTCGAAGCCGGGTATGGAGATGCACTTCCGGCATAATTCTCTGTTCGTCGGTGCAGCCGATCGTGAGGCGATCGCGGAGGGTCGCTCGGACTACGTTCCGGTCCATCTCTCAGAGATCCCGGCGCTGTTTACCGAGAGAATCATTCCTCTTGACGTCGCGTTGATCCACGTCTCGCCTCCGGACGAACACGGGTTCATGAGTTTTGGCGTTGAATGTGCCGCATCGAAAGCGGCGGCGGAGAGCGCGAGGGTGGTCGTTGCCCAAGTCAATGAGAAGATGCCACGGACCCTCGGAGACGTCTTCATCCACGTCTCACGGGTCGACAAAGTCGTTGAGTGTTCGGAACCGCTCAAGACCCTCCCGCAGAGCGAGTCGTCGGAAATCGAGCGGAAGATCGCATCGCATATCGCTGATTTGGTCGAAGACGGGTCGACCCTGCAACTGGGGATCGGCGGCATTCCGGATGCCGTCCTGGCTCTCCTGGAAGGAAAGAAGGACCTGGGGATCCACACGGAAATGGTGTCGGACGGCGTCGTGAAGGCTATCGAACGCGGGATCATTACAAGTCAGAAGAAGACCCTGCACCCCGGCAAGGTCGTGGCAACGTTCGTGCTCGGAACGGCGGACCTCTACCCCTACGTTCACAACAACCCGCAATTCGAGATGCATCCGTGCAATTATACGAACAATCCCTTCATCGTCTCGCAAAATGTAAAGATGGTGGCCATCAATTCTTCGATCGAGGTCGATATCACGGGGCAGGTGTGTTCGGATTCGATCGGCAAACGGATCTACAGCGGGTTCGGTGGACAGGTCGATTTCATACGGGGAGCGGGGTATTCAAAAGGGGGCAAGCCGATCATCGCATTGTCGTCCACGGCGCGAGCCGGCGCCGTCTCGCGCATCGTGCCTCACTTGAAGTTGGGAGCGGGGGTCGTGACAACACGCGCGGACGTTCACTATGTTGCGACAGAATTCGGCGTTGCGTTCCTTCACGGCAAGAACCTCCGGCAGAGAGCAGAGGCCCTGATTGCCATCGCCCATCCCGATTTCCAGGCGGAGCTCGAGCGTGCGGTACGAAAAGGAGACGTGCGGGAAGCTGCGGACAACGCCAGAAACTGACAAGTGGAGGATTGCGTGGACGTCTACTGGAAATCCATTCGAGAAAACATTTGTCGCATATGCACTCACGGCAACGGAACAGGAGAGTGCAGTCTCCCGAGCGGAGAGACGTGCGCGATTGAAACGTTCCTCCCCGAGATCGCGGAGATCGTTGCCACAGTTCGTTCAAAATCCTTTGAGCCGTACATCGATCTCCTTCGCGGCTCCATCTGCCCTCAGTGCGATCACCATGTGGGGGGCGGACAGTGTGTGAAGCGTGAGACGCTGGATTGCGCGCTCGATCGCTACTATCCGATGGTCCTTGAGGTCGTGGAAAGCGCCCGGGCGGAGATCGAACGTGACGGCAAAGTTGTCATGCGGCGTGTTTAGCAGGATCTCTTCGCGAGGCGGGATATGGAACCGAAGCAGCTGAGGGAAAACTCTGTCAAGGTTCTTCTGCACGACGTTGATCGTATCAGCACGCTCATCTGCAGCGTCCAGACCGAGCTGGGATCGCTTGAGCATCCTCCGCGTGTCGAAAGCACGGTGTGCGTGATGAAGGAGCAATTGGGGGAGGTGCATACGAGGCTCGAGGGGGTTCGCGATTTTATCATCGCGTGTCAACGCCGGGTCAACAAGAAAGCGGTCGAGGAAGAGGATATCGACATCTGGTTGTAGGGGACTTCTCTCGGGGATCGTTGGACTTTGTTGAGGGGAAGGCGGGAAGCCTGATACTCTGGCGCTCGACCCGACCCGTGCACGTCGTTGTGTCCGCCGAGCCCCGTGGAAGTTGACCTCTCCGACGCGGCTCGGCGGCTGGTTCTTGAGACGCTAGGTTGTTGTGTTAGCGGAAGCTCTGTTGCCAGTAGGTGGTGTTGGTCTTCTGATTGACGAGGAGAATCTGCTGGGGGACGACAGAGAATCTCGCTTCTTTGTTTCCCGCCCCTTTTCCCATCTGGACCTTGAATCGGACTTTGAAGAAGACGTCCCCCTCATCTTCCTTGGCAGCTTTCGCGATATCGCGGCCGACCCGCCATCTGAAAGAGGGAGTGAACTTGAGATAGATGGAGGATGTCCGGTATCCTCTCTTGATCGAGTCCGCCAGGGCAACGTAGGTGTTCCTCGGAACTTCCGTCAGGATCGATGGGATGTTGTATGGTGCATCGACAACGCTGGGACAAGTGACGGCGTACAGCTGATTGTCGGCGTCATAGTGAACGAGCGATGCCTTGAACAAGACGCCGAAGACGCGCTGGTTGAATTTCTTGTCTTTCATGTACTTCAGAATCTTGGCCAGATACTGCTGTCGCGCCTCGACAATCTTCTTCTCGAATTCCGTCGTCGTTTCGAATTCCGACTTCTCGCCAATCGCTTTCTGATAGTTGTCCGTCTCTTCCTTCAAAAACGTCCAGGCCTCTTTGAGGATGGGGCTAAACTCAGCAGGGCTCAGGTTGTCTTCAGAGAGGGGATTCGCTGCTGTCTGCTGTGAACGCGACGGGGAGGGAAGAAGCGTCAACGCGGCGCAGATCGATGCTAGCCAGAGCAATCCTTTGTGTGTCGTTATCATATCGTCTCCCTAGTTGATGTGGACGCTCGTCTCTTTGAGTGACTGCAAAACTCTATCGGCTGTCTCTCGGGCACTCTTCACACAGTCCCCAACCGAGATCCCACCTTTGAAATTGCTGCAGAACCACAGGCCTGAATGCTCTCCCTCGAACCGGCCGAGGGCCTCGATTTTGTCCAAATGGCCCAATTCGTACTGGGGAATGGCTTTTTTCCAACGTGTCAACCTCAAATATACATGTTTTCCCTCAATTTGCATAATCTTTTTTACCTCGCTGAGAGCGAGATCACACAGCGCGTCTTCCCCCAAATCCACGAGATCCGGCTGCCGGCCGCCGCCAACGAACGCCGTAAGCGCCACGGTTCCGTCCCGCGCGCGATCAGGAAAGAGGCTGGAGGACCACAAGCAGCCCAGGATGTTCCGTCGCTCGCGCGAGGGTACGAGGAATCCGAATCCGGCCAAAGAATGATGAACGTCCTTCTTTTGAAAGCCCAGGAAAATCGACGCGACGGGAGAGTAGGGGATGGAATCGAGAATCGTGCCCGCCTCGACTGAGAGAGGTCTCACGATCGTTGAGGCAGCATAAGCCGGGATTGAGAGCACGACGCGGTCGACTGCGAGGGCTGCCGGTTGCCCTCCGTGAGAGTACTCGACGATGAACTTCACTCCGTCATCGATGCGGTCCTCGAGTCGGGTCGCCGGACGGACGCTCTTGACTTCGGCATCCTTCATGACACGGGATGGGAGGTCGCGTGCCAACGCAAGAGGGAGCGTTTGCATGCCGTGGAGAAAGGAGAACGACTCGGCGCGGTCCTTCGCCTTCTCGGCGCGCTTCTTACGCTCACGCCTTCCGCCGATCATTCCTTTGATCAGGCCGCCGTACTTTTCTTCGAGGGCGTACAAACGGGGGAACGCCGCACGGACGCTGAGCACTTCCGGCCGACCGGCGAAAATACCTGCGACGAAGGGATCGATGGCGTAGTCGAGGAATTCCCGGCCCAGGCGTCGAACGACGAATTCGGCGATACTCTCCTCCTTGTTCGCGCGTCCGACGAAAGGCTCCTTGAGCAGGCGAAGTTTGGCCTTAGTGGAAAAGAGCCGGGAGGCGATGAAGGCAGGCGGACTCAGAGGCAACACGATCAGCCTTCCGTCGCGGAGGACGTAGCGATTCTCCCCGACGGGATTCGTGTACGTGAACTCCTTCTCGAGCCCACAGTCGGCAATGAGCTCTTTGAACAGTGGAGTCGTCTCGAGAGCATTGTTGGGTCCCGTCTCAACGAGAAACCCGCCGTCTCGAACGGTCTTCATCGTGCCGCCGACCTCACCCTGTCTCTCCAGTACGGCGACGTCTACCTGCTGTTTGTGAAGCCAGTGGGCTACTGACAGCCCTGATATCCCAGCGCCGACGATCGCCACCGTGACTCTTCTGGTCTCCATGGGCTTATTCTTCTCGGGCCAGTTTCAGCACCTCGTCGGCCAGCGCTTCGATGAGCTTAGGATGATCATTCAAGCCGGCCGTCATCTCAAAGTGCGTAATTCCGAGGCTCTGCGCTCTGTGGCGAGTTTCGATGTTGATTTCATGCAGCGTCTCGATGTGATCGGTCACGAAAGCGATCGGAATGACGAGCAGAGACCGGGCACCCTTCGATGCAAGTGAATCGATAGTTTCGTTCAGCGAAGGCTGAAGCCACTTCGCGGGCCCGACCTTGCTCTGATAGCAGAGGATGTGCGGATGCCGCCACTGCCCCCGTTCCAGAACCGACCGGACAGTCGCCTCGATCTGCCGCTGGTATGGATCCCCTTTCGCAATGATCGAAAGAGGGACCCCGTGCGCACTGAAGACCAACTGGACCCGTTCCGGCTCGACGCCTGAAAACTTCTTCAGCTCTCTGTTGATGTTGTCGACGACTGCATCGATATAGTTCGGATTGTCGTAGAAATGATCGACGATCTTCTGGCGAACCCCGTCCAATCCGACACGAGCGCGCTCCCGGTTCCATTCATTGATGCTCGAGCCGGACGTGGTGATGGAGTACTGAGGGTACAACGGGAGGATGATGATCTCGTCGAAACCGCCTGCCTTGACCTTCTCAGCGACGGGACTGGTTAAGGGATGCCAGTACCGCATCGCGACGAGGACGGTTGAGTTCATTGATCCTGCCAGCTTCACCTGAAGGGCTTCAGCCTGCGCGTTCGTGAGCTCGAGGATCGGCGATTTGCCACCGATCTGTGCATAGTTGCCGGCTGCCTTCTTCGATCGTCGGGAGGAGATGAAGCGGGCAAGCGGTCTACGGAAGATCCTGGCGAAGGGGAAATTGATGATGTCGGGATCCATGAAGAGATTGAAGAGGAACGGCTCGACGGCCCCGAGCGAATCGGGACCGCCCAACTGGAAGAGGACCACGGCAATTTTTCTCGCGCTCATTGCTTCGTTTCTCCACCCTCCTCAAGATTCTTGGTGTCTGAATCGTCCCCAGCGGCCGGCGTGGAGAGGAACTCGAACGCCTTGTCGACGCTGGCGTGCGTCCCTACAAGAACGAGAGTATCGGCGCTCTCAATTCGAAAGTCGGGAGAGGGGGAGATGTACGGTTTGTCGCCCCGGACGACCGCGATCAGGTTCGCGCCGGTCTTCGCCCGCAAATCAAGCTCCAGCAATGTCTTGCCGGCGGTAATGGACTCCGGCGTGACAAGGAATATATCCGACGTCCCGGCCGAAAGAAGTTGTGTCACGCGTTCCAATCCTCGAGAGGTCTGCGGCAGCCCTCGCAGCATGCCGTAATTCTCATCGCGAATGACTTTGATCTGAGCGTTGATCACGTTCCGCGGAATGCGGTACTGGTCGAGCACGCGCGTGAAGATCTCGATCGAGGTTTCAAACTCTTCAGGGATCACTTCATCGGCTCCGAGTTTCTCGAGCTCCTCAACCTCTGAGACCATCCGCGTTCGGACGAGAATGTAGAGCTTTGGGTTCATTGAGCGTGCGACGCGCACACCGGTGCGAGTCCCGTGAGGATCGGAAATTGCGAAGACGATCAGCCGCGCCTGCTGAATGCGACACTGGTGGAGGATCTCTTTCCGCGTCACGTCGCCGAACACGATCGGATGACCCCCTCGCCGGAGGTCTTTCACGAGATCGGCATTGGACTCGATGATAACATACGGGATGCCTGTCTCCTGCAATACCCGCGCGACGTTCTGACCATTGATCCCATACCCGACCACAATCACGTGGTCGACCAGGTGTTCACCGGGCTCACCCAGCGGCTCAAATCCAAATTTGAGGAAGGGGAGGAAGTTCTGTGTCCGTTCAGCGAATGAAGGTGCGAACGCAATCAGCGGAGGGGAGAGGAGCATCGTGAAGATCGATGCGCTGAGGAAGTGCTGGTAGAGAACATCATCCAGCAGTCCGGCGGTCTGGCCGACCTTTGCGAGTACGAAGGAAAACTCGCCGATCTGTGCAAGACTCACAGCCGCAATGATTGACGATCGTAAGGGAGATCTCAACGTCCAGGCCACTGCAAGAACAACACAGGCTTTGAGGAGAAAGATTCCCGTACCAATGGCGAGGACCGGAAGCGGGTCTTGGGCGACGAGTTTCAGGTCCAACAGCATGCCGATGGAGATGAAAAACAGGCTTGCGAAGAGGTCGCGAAACGATGCGATCTCTGCGACCACCTCGTGGCTGTACTCAGACTCCGAGACGATGAGCCCGGCGATGAAAGCCCCCAGGGCATAGGAGAACCCCAGGGAGGCGGTTGTTGCAGCTGCGAGCAGGCAGACGAGCAGCGAACCCATCAGGAATGCCTCGCGCACTCCCGTGCGGGCGATCTGGTGGAGAGCCCGCGGCATCAGAAAGCGGGCAAGGAAAAAGATGACCACGATTGCGAGGGTGCTGAGGAGGAATCGGAGGGCGATGTCCGTGAGCGAGACTCCGTGGTGGCCGGCGAGCAAGGGGGTCAGCACGATCATGGGAACGATGCAGAAATCTTGAAAGAGAAGGATCCCGACGGACAAGCGGCCATGAGGCGTGCCCAGTTCGGACCTGTCGGCAAGCGTCTTGAGCACGATGGCGGTGCTGCTGAGGGCGATCAGGCAGCCCAGGAACACCGCGGTGTTGACACTGAACCCTGAGAAGGCAAACAGCGCCACCGTGAGGAGGATCGTCAGGGTTACCTGCAGGCTCCCGCCTCCGAGGAATTGGCGTGAGATCGCGCGCAGATGGGCGAGGGAGAACTCAAGCCCCACGAAGAAGAGGAGCATCACGACGCCCAACTCGGCGAAGACCTCGATCTGCTGGCGGTCATGGATGAAATCCAAACCCGTGGGACCGATGAGGAGGCCCGTCAGAAGAAATCCGACGACACTCGGGAGCCGCAGCGGCCGGCTAACAAAGATGACGAGGACAGCCGCAGCGAGAATAATGAGGAAATCGTTCAGGAACGAGAGCGGATACATGACAAGTCAGAAATCAAAATTGAAAAATCAAAAATACAGGACCTCGCAGTTAGGTCGTCCAATCCTGGGGGCTTCTCAGAACCTGGACGAGCCGGTCCTCCGGCGAACCAGGGTCTGGGGTGGCATCGTAGCCCCAGCGGACAAGCGGCGGCAGTGACATGAGGATCGATTCGACCCGTCCCTGCGTCTCCAGTCCAAAAAGGGTCCCGCGATCATAGATGAGGCTAAACTCGACGTAGCGACCGCGACGTGAGAGCTGCCATGCCTTCTCTCGTCCCCCCCACGGCAGATTCTTTCGGCGCTCCACGATGGGAACATACGACTCAAGGACGGAGTGCCCGCATGCGCGCACGAACGAGAAGAGAGTCTCAAAATCTCCCCGAAGATAGTCGAAGAATATTCCGCCGATGCCGCGCGCTTCACCCCGGTGTTTCACGAAAAAGTACTCGTCGCACCATTTCTTGAACTTGGGGTAGTACTCCGGATTGTGCCGATCGCACACCAGCTTCCACACCGAATGGAAATGCCGGGCATCTTCGTCGAAGAGACGGGAGGGGGTCAAATCTGAGCCCCCGCCAAACCAGGCGTCCGCGGTTCCGAGCTCGAGGTAGCGAAAGTTCGCGTGGACCGCCGGGACCATCGGGTTGAGGGGGTGGATGACGAGTGAAATGCCGGTTGCAGAAAAGGATTGGGGAGGAACGTTCATCCGGCGCGCGAGCACTTCTGTCAGTTCTCCCGAAACGGCGGACGTGTTCACGCCAGCCTTCTCGAAGAGCCCCCCGTCCTGCATCACCCTCGTCGTGCCGCCACCGCCGCCGGGGTGTGACCAGGTTTCTTCCCTGAAGTGACCTCTGGTGTCCAGCTCGTTCAGCTTCGCGCAGATGATATCCTGGAGCTCTTCGAAAAACTCGGTCGCGCGCTGCCTGTTCGGTTGGGTTCCCTGAGCATGCATAGTGCTTCTTGTTGTCTTCCTTCTGCGGCTCGTGATTTCCTTGTCGCGGCAATCGAGTGAAGAAGGAGAACCGATCCTACTCCTGCTCGGCGCCTTCCGTCTTCTCTTCCTTCTCCTCCTTGCTGTCCTTGAGCGTCGAGAGCAGCTCGTTCCATTTGAACCATGCCTTCCGTCCGGTGATCCACTTCTCCATCCAGTTGAACTCGGAGACCATCTTGACCAGCTGGTTTCTGGGCGCCGTGATGCCATGGGTTGTGCCGGGATAGACGAAGAACTCCGTCGGCACGCCGAGCTTGACGAGTGCCATGTAAAGCTCTTCGCTCTGCGGGCGGGGAACTCGCGGGTCGCCATAGACGACGTGGATAAGCGTTGGGGTCCTCGCATTCTTGATGTACTTCAGCGGCGATTCATCCCAAAAGTGCTCGAAGTTGTCATACGGCTTGCCCTTGTAGTAGAACTCGCGGGCGCGCTGAACATCGCTCTCGGCGTACATCGAGGTCCAGTTCACGGCCCCCGCGCCGGAGGAGATGGCTTTGAACCGAGTCGTGTGTGTCAGGATCCAGTTCGACCAGTGGCCGCCCGCGCTCCAGCCCATCACTCCCATCTTGTCCTTGTCGACCAAACCGATGCTGATGAGATGGTCAACCCCGCTCATGATGTCCTCGTACCCTTGCGTGAAGTAATTGCCCGCGATCTGCATCTTGAATCGCTCGCCGTAGTTCGTCGATCCGCGGTAGTTTGGCAAAAGGCACGCGTATCCTGCCGCGGCATAGACGTGTGAATAGTACCCCGATCTCGCATTGAAGCTCAGCGTGACCGCACCTGCCGGTCCGCCGTGGATTTGCACGATCAGCGGATAGCGCTTGCCTTTCTCGTAACCCACCGGCTTCACCAGCACGCCGCCGACCATCTTGCCGTCGGTCGACTTCCATTCGACTTCTTCGGTCTCGCCGAGTGCGATATCATCGATCTGAGGATTGGAGTTCGTCAACTGTGTCCAGTTGTCGCGGTCCGCGAGTTTGTCAATCGACGGCACTGTGTAGATGTTCCACGGTGATGTCGGGCTCGAGTAGCTGACAAGGAGCTTCTTCGTTTCCCGGTCCTGGGAGACGAACAAGCTCGCCCGTTCGTCTGTTACCTGAGTCACCTTGCCGCTCACGACGGAAAGGGCAAAGAGCTGGTTGGTCACTTTCAGACCCTCGTTGAAGTAGATCGTCTTGCCGTCGGCGGACCAGAATCCAACGTTGACATCTCCATCGAAGCCCGCCCCGAGCTTTTTCCACTTCCCGCCGCGATCCGTCGTGGGCCGAATGTAGACTCGATTGTTGCGGAAGTAAACGAAGTCGTCCTCTGCCGAGAAAGCGATCATAGAGCCGTCGGGGGAGAAACTCAAAGAGCTCTCTCCGATGTCCGTGTTGTCCGTCAGCCGCTCGATGTTCCCCGTACCGACTTCGAGCACGTACAGATCGCTGTAGGTCTGCGATTCCGTCACCGTTCTCAGATACCGGTTATTGGGAGTCCCGCGGAATCCTATCCACTCAGAGTTGTCGGAGATCCTTACATCGCTGACGCTGTATTCGGTCCCTCCGGTCAGGCGGGCCTCTTTTTTCGTTTCCAGGTCGATTGACCAGAGGTGAACGGAGGGAGAATCTTCGTTCCGAACCTGCACATCAAATTTCTTCTCTTTTCGCTGCTTGTTCGCCTTGTCGACGCTGTCCGGCGAAAGGAAGTAGATCCGTTTGCTGTCGGGCGAGAATTGCCACGCCGTGATGGGCGCTGTGTGGTGTGTGAGCTGTCTGGGTTTCTCCTTGCCGACTGTCGGCACAGCGATGATCCAGAGTTGCCGCTCGTCATCTTTGCCTGCAGAGAACGCGAGCCATCGTCCGTCCTTGCTGAAGGCAAAGGTCGCCACCCCGTCCTTTGCTTCGGAAACCTTTGAAGCCTCGCCGCCATCGCTGCGCATGGCGTACAGTTGGTTCAACGCGGATTTCGATTCGGGGGCCTCGCGGTTCGAAAGGAAGGCAAAAAATTGACCGTTGGGAGCCCAGCGCGGAGAGGTCTCATTCTTGTCTGTCGTGAATGTCATCTGGCGCGTCGAAGGGAGGCCCTGCTCAGTCGAGACGAGATAGATGTCGGAGTAAGATTTCGCCGCCTTCCAGTCTGGGGTCGTTAACGTGTAAAGAATCCATTTTGAGTCCGGACTGACAGATGGGCTCCCTACAGAACGCATCTCGAGGACGTCCATAAACGTCATCGATCGCTTGGCTGTTGACTGCGCGTCGGCAGACCAAGAGATGAGGAGCAAGAAGAGTGAGAGTGCGGCAAGACGCGAAGTACGCATGGGGTTACCTCCTGAGTCTGGAGTGAACTCGTGGTAGGGAATTTAAGAACGGATGAGAACTAAAGCTATAAAAAAGGGAGGGAAGCGGTGGGAGCTGCGCTCGCTTCACACACCGGACTGCCGCTAGCGGTGATAGCGCGGGCTCTCTTCTTTCACTGCCTGAACGAGCGCCTTCGCGTGCTCGACCGGAACATCCGGTGCAATCCCGTGTCCGAGATTGAAGATATGTCCCGGGCCCTTACCGAACTTCTCGAGAATCCTCTTCACGCCCGCTCTGATCCGATCAGGCGGCGCGTAGAGCAAGCTGGGGTCAAGGTTGCCTTGAAGGGCGACGTAGCTGCCGACCATCTCACGAGCCTTTCCGATGTCGACGGTCCAATCAAGCCCGACGACATCCGAACCGGAATCGGCGATGGCTTCCAGAGAATGGCCGCAATCCTTGCAGAAGACGATAACCGGGGCGCCGTCGCGACGGAGGAGCTGGAGAACCTGCTGGATGTATCGAAGGGAGAACTCACGGAACTCCTCCTGCGGGAGGATTCCGCCCCACGTATCGAAGATCTGAACGGCCTGAGCGCCGGACTCGATCTGCGCGTTCAAATACGCTGCTGCCGCGCGGGCCAGCTTGTCGAGCAGAGCGTGAGCGTCTTTCGGGTCGGTGTAAATGAGCTCCTTGATGTGGCGAAAGTTCTTCGTCCCTGTCCCCTCCACCATATATGATGCGAGCGTCCAGGGCGAGCCGGAGAAACCGATCAACGGGACGCGTCCGCTGAGGCCCTTTCGGACAAGCTGCAGAGCGTCCAGGACGAATCGGAGGTGGCGGACGGGGTCGGGCACACTCAGCTTGTCGATCTCGGCTCGTGATCGGAGAGGGTGAGGGAAACGCGGTCCGCCTTTTCCTTCTTCAATGACAAGCTCCATTCCCATCGCCTCGGGTAGCACGAGGATGTCGGAGAAGATGATACAAGCGTCGACGCCGAGGATGTTGACCGGTTGAATCGAAACTCCCGCCGCGAGTTCCGGGGTCTTGCAGAGGGTGAGGAAGTCGGTCTTCTGTCGAATGGCCCGATATTCGGGGAGATAACGGCCGGCCTGGCGCATGATCCAGACCGGGGTACGATCGACAGGCTCACGACGACAGGCGCGCAGGAAAAGATCGTTGGGCACGGAAGCCTTTTGATTGTGGGCTGACAACGGTCGACTTTCTACGAGGCGGCGAAGTAGTCGGCAAGGGATTCCACAAGCGACTCGGCAGTTGATTGCCTCGCCGTGATTTGCACGGGGAGACCGCAATCCTGAGCAGCCTTCGTCGTAGTTGGGCCGATTGCCGCTACCAGCGTGTTTTCCGCGTAGTCGTTCCCAACCATTTGGACGAAGTTCTGGACGCTTGAAGGACTGAAGAACGTCACCACGTCGATCTCTTGGTTGACAAGGGCCTGGCGGACGACGTCGAGGTTTCTCGGCTGCGTGCCGACGGTCCTGTAGACAACAATCTCATCGACGACTGCATCCTTCGCGCGGAGGGCGTTTGGAACGACCTCCCGGCCAATGTTGCTCCGGGGAAAGAGGAAACGCTTCCCGGCGACGTCCATTCCTGCGAGAGCAGCGGCCAGCCCCTCCGCGGCTTGATGCTCAGGGATGAGCTCGACCGGAACCTTGGCTTTGCGCAGTGCGCCCCGCGTCTTCTCGCCGACAGCATAAACGTGCCGTTCCGACAGAGCCGATTTCGCTTGAGGACGTATCTTCTCAATCCTGCTGAGGAATCTCTCGACGGCATTTGAACTCGTGAAGATCACCCCGAAGTACTCGCTCAGATTCGCGATCGCTCGATCGCAGTCATTCCACGAGTCCGGCTCGAGAATTGCGATCGTCGGGAGGACCAGAGGGTACGCACCACGATCTTCGAGAAGCTCGACGAGCGGTTGGCTTTGATCGGCTGTGCGCGTGAGCAGGAAGACCTTGCCCTCCAGCGGTCTCGGGCTCGCAGCGGGATGAGCAAGGCTCGGCACATACGGTACGAGCTCTTCGCTCACCCGGAACGGGGAGTCGGGAGCATCGATATCCAGCTCAGAGGCCTTTCTCATCAACCCGGAGAGGTGTCGGTATGATGATATGAGATACTCGAGATGCTCACGGTTCGAGATGACCGAGGGTCCGTCTTTCCCGGACAGTTGGGTCACGGTCTCCTCGCATGCAGCTGATGCTCGCTCCAGACATTGAAGGAATTCTGCCCTCAGCCCACGCAGGAGATATGCATGCACGATCTCCCGAGCCACGGTCTTGGAGGAGCGGCGGATCGCTGTGGCGAGGTCCGGTCGCAGGCTCAGCGTCTCGAACAGCGTCAGGGTGTTGATTTGCGCTGCAAGCGATCGAGCGAGCTGGTAGATTTCAAGTCTGGTGTATCCTTCGTCGATCATGGCGTATTGACCCTGTTAAACGTGAGAAGGTTTCGCGGCGGGTTGACTGGTGCGAATCTCGGACAAGATCTCACGGCCTCCTCTTTCGAGCAGTTGTTTCGCCAGCTGAATTCCCAGAGCCTCCGATTCGGCGGAGCTCCCTCCAATGCTTCCCCTCACGACCCGCCTCCCGTCCAAGCTCCCAATCAGCGCATCGAGTCGGAATGTGCCGTCTTCCAGTCTGCCGTACGTCCCGATGGGAACCTGGCAGCCCCCTTCGAGGAACCGGAGAAACGCCCGTTCACCGCTCACGGCGATCGCCGTACTCTCGTGGTGCAACTTCTGCACGACCTCTCGCACACTCTCATCGCTCTCCCGCATCACGATCGCCAACGCACCCTGTCCCACTGCGGGCAGCATCGTTTCCACAGGAAGGACCTCGGCGATTCTTTCCTCCCATCCGAGCCTCTTCACGCCGGCTCGTGCCAGGACCATCCCATCCCAATCAGAGGTCGCGAGCTTCTTGAGCCGAGTGTTCAGGTTCCCTCGAATATCGATGACCTCAAGGTCAGGCCGGATCTGAAGGAGCTGGCACCGTCGCCTCAGGCTGCCGGTGGCAATCTTCGCGTGACGGGGAAGATCCCCAAAGCGTCGGTGGTTTTTCGCCGGATGGGCTATGAACGCATCCCGGACATCCTCACGTTCAACGACAGCGCCGATCGTGAGGCCGGCCGGGAGGATCGTCGGCACGTCCTTGGCGCTGTGGACAGCGATGTCGATCGTGCGGTCGAGGAGGGCGTGATCGATCTCTTTCGTGAAGAGACCCTTGTCACCAATCCTTGAAAGGGGGGAGTCAAGGATCTTGTCCCCAAGGGTCTTGATGATTTGAAGCTCGACGTCGAGTGCCGGAAAGAGTTTGCGCAGTTCCGACTTGACGAAATTGCTCTGCCACAGAGCAAGCTCACTCCCCCTCGTACCGATGATCAAACGCTTAACTGTCATTCGAGCGATCCTTTTGGACGGCGTCGATACCGAAGAGTCTCCTCACGATGTTGATCTTTTGGAGCCTATCGGAGACCGATTCGTCCTGACCGTTCCTCAGGTTCACGATCGGGGTGTGGAGGATTTTGTTGATGATACGTTTGGTGACAAGGTCGACGAGTTCGCGATCTTTCTGCTCGAAGCGGTTGATGTTCTTCGCCACCTCGCCCCTTCGAATGTTTTCGATAAGCTCCGTTAGAGCAGCGATGGTCGGGTTCGCTTGCAGCGACGCATGCCATTTGTAGAGCTCGGTCAGCTCTTCCGAGATGATTTGCTTGATTTGCGGGATCTCGGCCTGGCGCTTCTGGATGGTCTCGTTCACCATTCCGTTGAGGCTGTCCATGTCGTACAGAAAGACGTTCTCGAAGTCCTTTGCCGCAGGATCGATGTTGCGGGGCATGCCGATGTCGATGAGGAAGAGCGCGCCGGAGTGCCGCCCTTTGTTGATCCTGGCGATATCGTCGGCGGTCAGGACGTACTGGTCCGTCTGGACGGAGGACACAATGATATCGAGCTCACCGAGTCTGTCGCGGAAGCTCTCGAACGGGAGAGTCTTTCCCCCGACCATCTTCGCCAACTGTTCGCCGCGTTCTGCTGTCCTGTTGGTGATGTAGAGTGTGCCGATGCCTTTTCCCGCCAGATGTTTCGCGGTCAACTGGGCGGTGTCGCCCGCTCCGATGACGAGGGCCTTCTTACGATGCAGGTCGTCAAAGATGCGTTCGGCGAGCTCGACGGCGGCGTAGCTGACGGAGATCGCTCCCTCGGAAATCTGAGTTTCGCTCCGCGCGCGTTTCCCCACGTGGAAAGCGGACTGGAAGAGCTTGTTCATAAAGAATCCCGCCGTGCCGCTATCGTGTGCAAGGTTGTACCCATCCTTCACTTGAGCCAAGATCTGGACGTCTCCCGCCACCATCGAGTCGATGCCCGAGGCGACGTGAAACAAATGTTCCGCCGCGCCGCTCGCAAAGAACGAGAAGAACCGGGATGCAGGGACATCCTGCGAGGCTGACTTTTGCTCCCGGAGAAAATCTTTCAGGAATTCGACCCGAAGGCCATCCTGCGAGCTGAATGTGTACACCTCTGTCCTGTTGCAGGTTGAGAACAAGACGCATTCGTGGAAACCCGCCGATTTGAGCTGGGGGAGGGCAGCCCGAATTTCGTCATCGGAGAACCAGAGCCGCTCGCGCATCTCGAGGGGAGCCGTGTGGTGCGATATGCCGACGCAAACAAGATTCACGTGAAGATTCCTGCCCCCTTCCCCTCAGTGAAAACGATGAAAGCCGCTGAAGAACATGTTGATAATCGTCATCGAGAAAATCGAGAACGCGAAGCCGAAGATCGAGAGGATCATCACCTTGCGTCCCTTCAGCTCTCCTGTCCTTTTTGCGAAGATGCCGGCGCCGTAGAGGGCCCAGATGATCACCGTCCCGATCAACTTTGGATCGGAGTACGAAAAATCTGTGAATGCTCTCGGAAGCCAGACGAAGCCTGCGATGATGGCCAGGGTCAAGAAGCCGAAGGCGAGCGTGATCGCGATGAAGCTCATCTTCTCGAGTGTTTCGAGGTTCGGCAGTTTCTTGTAGATCACGCCGAACTTGTTCGCTTTGATCTCGTGGTAGAGCATCAGATAAAGGAATCCGTACACGGCGGAGATCGTAATGGCTGAATAACCTATCAGCGCGCTCGTGACATGCAGGCCGAACCAGTTGCTGCGCAGGACTTGCGGGACCTGCGAGAGGTCTCGGATAAAAAGCGACGAGCCGAGCTGGAAGAAGAACGCGATAACCAGAATAAAGTAGCCGGTTTCCTTTGCCCTCGAGCGCCGCTCAATGACAGCGTACGTCGTGGCCACGGAGAATGCGAGCACCGACATGATCTCGAAAATGGTCGTGACGGGAGGATGGTTGAACATCACGGCCCTCGACAGAAGATACACGAAGTGCACGGCGATAAGAGCCAAAAGGAGATTGCTCTTGACCCTCTTGGCCCACGCAAGATCGGCGAAGAAGGCTTTGCCGTAGATCCAAACGATAGCAAAGTAGAAAACAGGAAGAGCGATATTTAAGATGTGAACAAGAATGGGTAGCCCTCGGAAGGTCCGCTTACACCGTCATTTTTCTCAATATTTAATTTAGTCAACTGCTGTGCCACAAACGGGAAAGCTAAATCAGGCCGATCATATCCTATTCTTGCGAAAAGTCCAAGAGCGCGAGTTGGGAATTTCTTGCCTTTCGGAACGTCGATAGATATATTGGCTGGGCCTCCGGAATGATTTGTCCAGCAGGTGGGAGGCTTTCCGACACGCAGGACTCTAACCAAAAAGGACTCTCCTCATGGAACAAATTCTCTCCTATGTAGATTCCAACAAGGACCGTTACCTGAATGAGCTAAGAGAATTCCTCGCGATCCCGACCGTGAGCTCTCAGGCTGAACACAACGCCGATATCCGCCGGGGCGCTGAGTGGGTTGCAGACCAGATGCGGATGATCGGCATGCAGAATGTCCAAATCATGGATACTCCGGGCCACCCAGTCATCTATAGCGAATGGCTCGGCGCGGCAGGGAAACCGACGGTGTTGTTATACGGCCACTACGACGTTCAACCCGTCGATCCCATCGACCTCTGGACGTCGCCCCCGTTCGAGGCGACCATTCGCGACGGAAACCTCTACGCGCGGGGCTCATCGGACGATAAAGGTCAGGTCTTCATACACCTCAAGAGTATCGAAGCCTACATGAAAATCAACGGCAATCTCCCCATCAACTTGAAGATGATTGTGGAGGGTGAGGAGGAGGTCGGCAGCGAGCATCTCGACGATTTCGTCAAGGAGCACAAAGAGCTGCTGAAAGCCGATCTGGTGTTGATCTCCGACTCGTCGATGTTCGGCAAGGGCATACCATCCGTTTGTTACGGACTTCGCGGGCTCGCCTACATGGAGGTTGAAGTCACCGGCCCGAACTCGGACCTCCACTCAGGGTCGTTCGGCGGCTCGGTGCATAATCCTATTCAGGCACTGGCGGAAATGATCGCTTCGCTGCACGATAAGAATGGCAAGATCACCATTCCGGGCTTCTATGACGATGTGCGGACTCTCTCGAAGGCCGAGCGGGCGGCGTACAAGAAGCTGCCGTGGAACGACAAGAAATACGCGAAGCAATTGGGGTTGAAGCAGCTGTACGGCGAAAAAGGATACACGACCCTGGAGCGCCTCTGGGCCCGACCGACGCTGGAATGCAACGGTATCTGGGGAGGCTACACGGGAGAAGGGGCGAAGACCGTGCTTCCCGCGAAAGCGTTCGCGAAGATATCGATGCGCATCGTTCCGGATCAAACGTCGGCTAAAGTCGCAAAGATGTTCGAGAGACACGTGAAGAAAATTGCCCCCGAGACGATCCAGATCAAAGTCCGAACGCTGCACGGTGGCGAGCCCGCCATCACTCCCATCGACAGCCCGGGTGTGCAAGCGGCCGTCACCGCCCTGCAGAAGGGCTTCGGCAAGAAGCCGTTGTATCAGAGAGAAGGGGGATCGATTCCGATCGTGGTGCAGTTCAAGAAGCTTTTGGGGCTGGATACGGTCTTGTTGGGATTTGGACTCCCGGATGAGAACGCGCACGCGCCGAACGAGTTCATCAATCTCGACAACTTCTTCGGCGGCATCAGGACATCCATTCATTTCTACAATGAACTTCCGGGCTACTGGGGGAAGCAGGGAAAGAAAAAGTAAGAGGATGAAGGTTTCCTTCTGCGAGGACGAAGGTTCCCTTCAACTGGGCTCCACTTCGTGAAGGGAACCTTCGACAATGAAAATCTACACGAAGACCGGCGACGCCGGTGAAACCTCCTTGTTCGGAGGCCAGCGGGTGCCGAAGGATGCACTGCGCATCGATGCGTACGGCACCGTCGACGAGCTGAACTCCCTCCTCGGCGCCGTGCGATCCATGAAACCTCACCCGGAGATCGACGCGATTCTCCAGCGCCTCCAGGATGATCTCTTTGTTCTGGGTGCTGATCTTGCCACGCCCGCGGGAAAGAGCTCCGGCAAAATCCCCCGCATCGAGTCCGCTCATTCAGAGAACCTCGAGAAGATCATCGATTCCCTCGAATCGCACCTACAGCCATTGACGAGGTTCATTCTTCCCGGCGGGTCTCCCGTCGGCGCTTTCCTTCAGGTTGCGCGGACGGTTTGCCGAAGAGCCGAGCGTCTCGTCGTCAGGCTGTCGCGAGAAGAAAAAATCGCCTCCCCACCTCTGGTCTATCTCAATCGCTTATCTGATCTTCTCTTCGTCCTCTCACGGTACGCCAACGATCTGGACGGAGTGAAGGAGACACCCTGGGTTCCTCCCCGCTAGCCATGCCCCTGGGGGCCGGCACTTCACTTGAGAGCACACACATCTTCGAAGAGCCATGGATGCCGTGGAAGTCTTGAGACGTCTTCGATCGCTCTCCGATCCACGTGCCGTGGAGGGGATGGCGCGCTATGGAATAACCTCCGCGAAAGCGTTTGGAATCTCCGCGCCAACCGTCAGGGCCCTTGCGAAGGAAATCGGTCGAGACCAGAAGCTGTCTCTCAAGTTGTGGGGCTCAGGCTACCTTGAGGCACGCGCCATCGCATCTCTGATCGGCGATCCCAGGGAGGTGACGGAGGCGCAAATGGAGCGTTGGGTGAGAGACCTCGACTCGTGGGCGGTGTGTGATGCTTGCTGCGGCATCCTCTTCGACAAGACGCCGTTCGCGTTCTCGAAGGCGCTCGAGTGGAGTAAAAGGAAAGAGGAATTCGTGAAGAGGGCCGGTTTCGTTCTGATAGCCGCGCTCGCCGTTCATGACAAAGATCGCACTGATCGGGACTTTGTGCGTTTCTTGCGAGAGATCGTGCGGGGATCGACGGATGAGCGGAACTTTGTGAAAAAAGCCGTGAACTGGGCCCTGCGACAGATCGGCAAGCGGAGCAAGAAGCTGAATCGACTCGCAATTCGGACGGTGAAGGAGATTCACAGGTTGGATTCAAAATCTGCGCGATGGATAGCCTCCGATGCGCTGAGGGAGCTGAAGAGCGCGCCTGTCCAGCGGAGGCTTGAGTCCCGCCAGAAGAAAATGGGAGGGCTGTAGTCGCCCGCAGATGAGAACGAGCTGGAATCTTGGCAGGGCGCGGCTTGTTGACAAAGACGAGGTGGAGAAGCTCGATGTGGAGCCGAGAATACGATGCTGTTGCCTCCTGTCTCCGCACGGCGCTCCCTCGACGTCTTTGATTTCTGAAGAGGAGGTACGATGGCTTGGGTGATCACTCGTCTTTGTGCCGATTGTCTGGACACGGCATGTGTCAAAGTGTGTCCCGTCGATTGCATCTATGGGCTGACTGCCGGCGACGAGAACTATCGCCGCCAACTCTTCATTCATCCCGAAGAATGTATCAACTGTGCGGCGTGCGAGCCTGAGTGTCCGTGGGGCGCTATCTTCGAAGATGTAGTGGTTCCGGAGATCTTTAAGGAGGACATCGAGATTAACGCGAAGATCTTCGATGATCATCCAAAAGATGATTTCACGACGGCTCCGGATCCGATCAAGCAGCATCCGACGCCGGGCGAGATCGATGCAAACTATGAGAAATGGGGATATGAGAAATAGTGGCGAGGGAAGTCAAATTGTTCTGCGGGAAGACGCTGCGTCGGTACGAGCAGCGTCTGTTTTTTGTGTCGCGAGGTAAGTTGTGCAATGCGTATCATTTTCGAGAATGCACATTATTTTCGTTGACAAGTGTTGAAATCATCGGTATATTAGCACGGTTTTTTGCCATTCTTACCTCATCCTTTTTCACCGTCCAGAGCAGCTATGCTCACTGAGTTCGGCAAGATACTGATCTTCTTCATCATCGGAGCGCTGTTCGTTGCTGCCGGCCTGTTCACCGCGTGGATCCTTCGACCTCGTCGTCCCTATCCTGGAAAACTCGCACCCTATGAGTGTGGGGAGGAACCGATCGGTGATGCCTGGGTGAGATTCAACGTGCGCTTCTATGTGGTGGCACTCATCTTCCTCGTCTTTGACGTGGAGGTTGTCTTCCTCTTCCCTTGGGCCCTGGTCTATCGTGAACTCGGGCTTTTCGGTTTCATCGAGATGGCGGTCTTCTTGCTCATTTTGCTTGTAGGATTTGCCTACGTGTGGGCAAAAGGTGACCTCGACTGGGACAAGCCTCGTCCTCAGGTTCCGCACATCGAGCGGCCAGCCTTGACCAAACCTGAGGCGCAGAAAGAGGCTGAGCACACACCCGTCGCGTGAACGGGTACCACGCACTGAGAGAACTATTCCATGGGATTGCTTGATCAACAATTTGAGAACGGTAATGTCTTCGTCACCTCGCTCGACAAGCTGCTGAACTGGGCAAGGCTCTCCTCTTTGTGGCAGATGCAATTCGGTCTCGCTTGCTGCGCAATCGAAATGATGGCTGCCTCCGCGTCAAATTTCGACATCATGCGCTTCGGTATCATTCCCCGGGCCACGCCGCGTCAGGTGGACGTTTTGTTCGTCGCCGGAACGGTTACGATCAAGATGGCCTCACGGATCAAGCGATTGTATGACCAGATGGCGGAGCCGCGCTACGTGCTCTCCATGGGAAGCTGTGCAAATTGCGGCGGACCATACTGGGAACATGGATATCACGTGTTGAAGGGAGTCGATCGGGTTATCCCGGTCGATGTGTACGTCCCCGGCTGTCCTCCCCGGCCGGAAGCGTTGTTGGAAGGAATCATCAAGCTCCAGGAGAAGGTTCGAAGGGAGAGCCTGGTGAAGAAATCCGCGTAGAAGTGGAAGGAAGTATGACCGCAGCAGAGATCGTAGAAAGCCTGAAAGCCAAGTTCGCGGATGCTGTCCTCGAGTCAAAGTTGGACGCGCTGCAGCCGTGGATTCTCCTCGCCCCCAGGAGGATGAAAGAGATCGCGTATTTCCTGCGGGACGACCCCGCGATGCAATTTGACTATCTGATGTGCTTGTCCGGCGTAGACCATAATAACGGAAAACTCGGCGTCGTGTACCATCTGTCCTCGACTGTTCATCGCCACAAGATCGTGCTCAAGGCGCAGTGCACAAAGGAAGACGCGCACGTTCAGTCCGTGAGCGCCGTCTGGGGCACGGCGAACTGGCATGAGCGGGAGGCCTTCGATCTCATCGGCATCGTGTTTGACGAGCATCCCGACCCGCGACGCATCCTCCTCCCTGATGACTGGGAGGGGCACCCGCTCCGCAAGGATTACAAAGTGCCCGAGTTCTATAATGGAATGAAAGTTCCGTACTAACGGTCTGATGAAGTTTCTGCATGATTGAGACCAAGACACTCCCGACCCGATACGTTACACAGCCCGGCGAATTCCACACCTCCAGCGGCAAGACTCTCCGAACCGACGAGATGATCATCAATATGGGTCCGCAGCATCCGTCCACGCACGGAGTGCTGCGGCTCGAGATCGTCGTCGACGGGGAGATCATTGTCGATGTTATCCCGCACATCGGTTACCTCCACCGCTGCTTCGAAAAGCACGCGGAGCACATGACCAATTATCAGCAGGTGATCCCGTATGTCGACCGGATGGACTACGTTGCCGCGATGAATATGGAGCACGGGTATGCGGTTGCGGTCGAGCGACTTCTGAAGATCGAAGTGCCGGAACGCGTGGAGTACATTCGCGTCATCATGGCCGAGCTGCAAAGGATTGCGAGCCACCTGATCGCCGTGGGGACGTTCGGCATCGATGCGGGGGCCTTCACTCCCTTCCTGTACGCCTTCCGCGATCGGGAGCTGATCCTGGATCTCTTCGAGATGACGTGCGGCGCGCGCCTTCTGTACAACTATATTTGGGTGGGCGGCCTCTCTCACGACCTGCCGCCGCAATTTATCGACAAGTGCAAAGAGTTCTGCACCTACTTCAAGCCGAGGATCAAGCAGTTCAACGACCTTCTTACCTTCAACGAGATCTTTGTCAAACGGACGGCGAATGTAGGGGTCCTGCCGAAGGATGTCGCTCTCAACTACGCGTGCAGCGGGCCGATGTTGAGAGGCTCGGGCGTCGACTGGGATTTGCGGCGGGATGACCCGTATTCGGTCTACAGTCGGTTCGAGTGGGAACCCAAGCTCGGTAAGGGTGAAATGGGGACTGTCGGCGATACGTGGGACAGGCATATCGTCCGTATGCGTGAGATGGAGGAGAGTGTGAGGATCATCGAACAGGCTGTGGCCGGCATTCCTGAGGGCAACGTGCAGGCGGCCATTCCGAAACGAATTCGGCCTGAGGCAGGCGAGATTTACGCGCGCACGGAAACGCCGCGAGGCGAACTCGGGTACTACGTCATCAGCGACGGATCCGGGAGCCCCTTTCGAGTGAAGGCCAGATCGCCCGCCTTCGTCAACCTGAGTGTTTTGCCGGACATCTCGCGCGGAGGCATGCTGGCCGACCTCGTGCTCATTGCCGGGAGTGTGGACATCGTGCTGGGCGAGGTTGATCGTTGAGCTCGGTGTCCCCCGTGCTGTTCACTTCTTCTTTGATTCTCTCTTGACCTTCTGAATATGGATGCACTCCAAAATATGGGTTTGTGGGGATCGATTCTGATCGCGGTTGTCCTGAGCGCTCTTCCCATCATCTTCATTCTCCTCTACGCATTGGTGACGCTCTATCTCGAAATGAAGGTCGCCGCCCACATGCAGGACCGGCTGGCGTACATGCGGACCGGCTGGCATGGCACGCTCCAGCCGTTTGCCGACATCCTGAAGCTGCTGCAGAAGGAAGACACGATCAGCTCGGAGGCGGACAGGAAGCTCTTCATCCTTGCTCCCTATATCGTCTTCATGGGGACCTATGCGGGTTTCGCGGCGATCCCGTTCAGCAGCATGTACATCGGCAGCAACATCGACCTCGGCGCGTTCTTCATCGTTGCCGTTTCGTCGCTGGTCGTGATCGGCATCCTGATGGGCGGGTGGGCCTCGAACAACAAGTGGTCGATCTTCGGTGCGATGCGCTCTGCAGCGCAGATGGTGAGCTACGAAATCCCGACTGCATTGGCGATTCTCATCGCCGTGATGATCACGGGGTCATTGAATTTGCAGGATGTCACGAAGTTTCAGGAAGGCGGTATTCAGAACTGGGTTATCTTCGGAGGGACGCTGCCCCTCACGCAGAAGCTCTTGCTCATTCCCTTCACCGTCGTTACGTTTCTCATCCTCTTTACCGCCTCGCTTGCAGAAGTGAACAGGACCCCGTTCGATCTGCCGGAGGCTGAGTCGGAGCTGGTCCAGGGGTTCAACACCGAGTACAGCGGCATGCGATTCGCGATGTTCTACCTCGCGGAATATGCAAATATGTTCCTGGTCTCCGCCGTCGCCGTCTCCCTCTTCCTCGGCGGGTGGTCAAGTCCGTTCGGGTCGGTGATGTCCGGTCCGGTCTGGGGTTTGTTCTGGTTCGTCGCGAAGGGGATGGTTCTTGTCTTCCTGCAGATCTGGATCCGTTGGACGCTGCCCCGCCTGCGAGTCGACCAGCTGATGTACACATCCTGGAAAGTGCTGACGCCGTTCCTCTTCGTCTGTATCTTCGGTGTCGGTCTGATCCTGGTTCTTTGAGAAGGAATATGAGGTTGTAGGATCTCTATGAGTGCTGTCGGAGAATACTTTCATACTATCTGGCTCGCGGTCTCGACCGTCGCGATCGGCATGAAGATCACGTTCAAGCACCTGTTCGTGCCGGCGGTGACTCTCCAGTATCCGGATGTCAAGATGAAGCTGCCGGAGCGGGCGCGCAATCGTCTCTACGTAAACATCGATGACTGTATCGGCTGCGACCAGTGTTCGATGGCGTGCCCGGTCGATTGCATCATTATCGAGACGATCAAATCGACGCCCGACCAGGACCTCGGGGTCACATCAACCGGCCACAAGAAGCGTCTCCATCTTCCCAAGTTCGACATCGACATCGCGAAGTGCTGCTACTGCGGGCTCTGTGTGCCTCCGTGTCCGACCGAGTGCATCGTCATGACCGACGTCTTCGAATTTTCGGAATTCGACCGGAAGAATCTGATCTACAACTTCAGCATCATGACGCCGGGCGATATTGAGGTCGCGAAGGAGAAGTTGAAGAAAGCCGAAGCGGAAGCGGCGGCCAAGAAAGCAGCCGCGGCGGCAGCGGCAGCAGCTGCAAAAGCGAGCGCAGCCGCGCAACCGGCTCCACCCGCGGCGACACCAGCTCCATCGCCGAAGCCGGAGGAGCGCACGCCGGGCCAGAATCCCCAACCGGGTACAACCACGACGGACCCCGGCGAACCACCGGAGAAATCATAGCAATCATGGATCTCTACACGATCATCTTCTATCTCTTCGCTGTCATCACGCTGATTTCGGCCTCGGTCGTCGTCTTCTCGAAGAACATCGTCTACTCGGCGTTCGCTCTCTTGTTCACGTTTTTCGGCGTCGCTGGCTTGTACGTGTTGATGATGGCCGACTTCATCGCCATTACCCAGCTCCTGATCTACGTCGGCGGCATCCTCGTGCTCGTGATCTTCGGGGTGATGCTGACGACCCGCGTGATCAGCGTCGAGATGAGGACCGGGACGGTACAAACGCTTCCGGCCGTATTGATCGTCGCCGCCCTGGCGGGCACGCTCATCGGCGTTTTCTGGACAACCGACTGGAGGGTATCGTCTTCGACCGCGGGCTTCGAGAAAACCGCCCCGAAAATCGGTGAGATGCTCCTGACCGGCTATCTCCTGCCGTTCGAGATTGCATCGGTCGTTCTGCTGGTGGCGTTGATCGGCGCCGCGATGATCGCGCGGAGGGAGCGGAAGGCCTCCTCGTGAGATTCCCGAAATCCTTGAGAGTGCGGGAATTTGCTGAATAAAGGAAGTGAATATGCACAACTTCATTCAATGGCTGCAGACACCCGGTTTGAATCATTTCCTCATCATCAGCGGCATCCTGTTCTCGCTCGGCATCTTCGCGATCCTGACGCGGCGCAACGCGATCATGGTGCTGATGGGGATCGAATTGGTCCTCAATGCTGCCAACGTCAATTTCCTGGCATTCTCGCGCTACACGACGGGGACGCTCGACGGGCAAGTGTTCGCGATCTTCGTCATTATCCTCGCAGCCGCGGAAGCAGCCATCGCGCTGGCGATCGTCTTGAACATCTACCAAAACTTCAACACCGTCAATGTCGACGAGATCAATCAGCTGAAGGATTGACGTTAGACAGATCGAAGATTGTAAATTGTAGATTGGAAATCTAGAGAATGTCCCCAGATACGATTCTCCACCTGAGCGCGGTCGTCCTTCTCCTGCCGTTTCTCGGGTTCACGATCCTCATCTTCTTCAACAAGCGACTTCCGCGCCAGGGCGATTGGCTGGAAACGGGCATCCTCTTCGTCGGGTTGATCCTCTCCGTCCTGATCTTCGCGGTCAAGCTGGGATCGTATCACGACGAAACGCTGCAGACGAGTTTCACGTGGGTGAATTTCGGTATCGTGCCCGGCTTCGGTCCCATGACGATGACCCTCGGACTCATGGTCGACAATCTCGCCGCCATCATGCTCGTGGCTGTTTATATCGTCAGCTCGTTCGTGCACCTGTTCTCGATCGGCTACATGCACGGTGACGTCCGGTACGGGAGGTACTTCGCTTATCTCGGATTGTTCACCTTCTCGATGCTGGGGATCGTGGTCACGAACAACTTCTTTATGATGTACGTGTTCTGGGAGTTGGTCGGCCTCAGCTCCTATCTTCTTATCGGTCACTGGTTCGAGAAGAAATCCGCAAGCGACGCTGCGAAGAAAGCCTTCATCGTCAACCGGATCGGCGACGTCGGGATGTTCACCGGCATCCTCATCCTCTTCGCGAGCTTCCACACTTTTACGTTTGAGACGATCTTTTCTGCGATCAAAGCCGGCCAGATTCCTCTCGGAAGCGAGGCGTGGCTGACGGCAGCCGGCCTGCTTATCTTCTGCGGCGCGGTCGGCAAGTCCGCGCAGTTCCCGCTGCACGTGTGGCTCCCGGATGCGATGGAGGGTCCGACGCCGGTCAGCGCCCTGATCCACGCCGCGACGATGGTTGCGGCAGGCGTGTATCTCATCGCGCGGACGTTCCCCATGATGACGGCAAGTGCGCTGAACTGGATCGCGATCATCGGAGCGATCACAGCCTTCATCCCGGCGACGATCGCCATCGCTCAGACGGACATCAAGAAAGTCCTGGCGTATTCGACGATCAGCCAGCTTGGCTACATGGTGATGGGTCTCGGGGTTGGCGCGTTTACGGCGGGGTTTTTCCATCTGACCACGCACGCGATGTTCAAAGCAGGACTCTTCCTCGGCTCGGGCTCCGTGATCCACGCGATGCATCACGCACTGCACCATACCGGTGACCATCAGACGGACGCACAGGACATCCGCAACATGGGTGGACTGAGGACGAAGATGCCGATCACCTTCTGGACCTTCGTTATGTACACGCTCGCCATCTCCGGCGTCCCCTTTACTTCGGGGTTTTTGAGCAAAGATGAGATCCTCGCGGGGACACTCGCCTATGGTGATCTGACGGGGCGCTGGTTCATCCCAGCCATCGCCTTCCTCTCCGCGGCACTGACGGCGTTCTACATGTTCCGGTTGGTCATCCTTACGTTCCTTGGGGAGCACAAAGAGCGTCACCGGTTCGAGGCCATTCGAGAATCACCTTGGACGATGACCGTCCCGCTGGTTGTCTTTGCGGTCCTTTGCTTCTTCGCCTTCTACAGCTTCAACCCGTTCGGCGCACCGAGTGGCTGGTTCTACGGCGCGATGCCCCGGCCGGAGACGGTCGTTCCTGCAGCAGTGGCGGCCGCGGGTGCCGAATCGTTCGAAACGGCGCTGCACCACACGCACACGGCGGCAATGGCTCTCTCACTGACAATGGCCGCTCTCGGTATCTTGGTTGCATTCCTGACATACTACTGGAAGAAAATCAGCGCGGATGCGCTCGCGGAGCGGCTGAGACCAATTCACCTCTTCCTTGTTAACAAATGGTATTTTGACGAGCTCTACGAAGCAACCTTCGTGAAAGGGACGATCGGACTCGCGAAAGTGTCGCGTTGGTTCGACAATGTCATCATCGACGGGATCGTGAACGGGTCCGCCAGCTGGGTGAGGGGACTCACGCTCGGCACGAAGCGAAACTGGGGGGAGGGCAACCTGGCGGCGATCTTCTATATGGTTGTGATGGGGGCGATATCGCTCTATGTGGGGTGGGTTGTTGGAGCTGGTCTAATGCCGGTTGAGGCTTCCTTCGGTGCAATGATCGGTTACGCGATCTTGGGGTTGGCGGTCGCTGGTTTGACGTTTTTCCTCTTCTATGTCGGTGTCGGCGGATTCGACAACAGCATAGTCGATGGGCTCGTGAACGCAACCGCGTATCTGGCAGGCTTCTTCGGGTTGCTGACTCGCCGGCTGCAAACGGGCAAGGTGCAGACCTACCTTGCCTTTGTGATTCTCGGCGTGATGATTTTCTTTCTCTGGTTTCGTTGAATCTGGACGTCGGTCAGGTTTCTTGAGTCTTGAATCCAATCAGGAGTAGAACAGAATGGAATTTCTAGGAGTCGGAGTTCTCACCTGGATCACGTTTATCCCGATCGCCGGTATGGTTGCTATCCTGCTCATCCCGAAGCAGAACGAGAACGCGATGAAGTGGACTGCGGCGGTTGCGACGTTCCTGCAGATGGTGCTTGCCGTGCTGATCTATTTCAACTTCAACCGCAGCCTTCTGGGTATCAACACGGAGCAGGGGATGCAGTTTGTTGAAAAGGCGACGTGGATCGACATCAAGAGCGTCCCGTGGTTCGGCAGGATCCATGTTGACTACCTTCTCGGCGTTGACGGCTTGAGCGTGCCGATGGTCCTGCTGACAGCGCTGATCAGCTTCGTGGCCGTGTTCGCGTCGTGGAAGATCCCCAAGGCCCTGAAGGGCTACATGGCGATGCTCCTCCTGCTCGATACCGGCATGATGGGGGTGTTTGTTTCCCTCGATTTCTTTCTGTTCTACGTCTTCTGGGAGCTGATGCTGCTGCCGATGTATTTCCTGATCGGCATCTGGGGCGGCCCGCGGCGCGAATATGCGGCGATCAAGTTCTTCCTCTACACGCTCCTGGGAAGTGTTCTGATCCTGCTGGCGATGATCGCCCTCTATTTCAGCGTCACGGTGCCTGATCCTGCGACGGGGGAGCGGATCTACACGTTCAACATGCTCGCGATGATGAATCCTTCGAATTTTCAGGCGGGATCGCTCCTCGCCGGCGTCGCGACCTATGGGCGCCACCTGGCGTACATTGCCCTCTTCATCGGCTTTGCGATCAAGGTTCCGATTTTCCCGTTCCACACGTGGCTGCCGGACGCCCACGTTGAAGCTCCGACGGCGATCAGCGTCATCCTTGCGGGCGTTCTTCTGAAGATGGGGACCTACGGCTTGCTGAGGGTCAGCTATCCGATCTTCCCGGACCTCGCGACCTACTACGCCTGGCCCCTCGCAATCGTGGCTCTCATCAACATCGTCTACGGCGCGCTCTGCGCGATGGCGCAGCAGGATTTCAAAAAGCTGATTGCCTATTCCAGCATCAGCCATATGGGCATCGTCCTCCTCGGGATGTCGGCCATGAATACGCAGGGGATGCTCGGCGCGGTGTTCCAGATGTTCAACCACGGGACGATCACCGCCATGCTCTTCTTGATCGTCGGCGTCATCTACGATCGGGCGCACACGCGCGATCTGGATTCGTTCGGCGGGCTGGCGATCACGATGCCGAAATACACCGGGATCATGACCGTCGCCTTCTTTGCGGCGCTGGGATTGCCCGGGCTGAGCGGATTTGTCTCGGAGGCATTTTCATTCCTCGGTGCATTCCAGACCTTCCGGGTCATCACGATCATCTCGACGCTGGGCATCGTCCTGACGGCGGGCTATATGCTCTGGACCCTGCAACGCGTGTTCCTGGGCCAGCCCAATGAACGATGGGCATCGCTGCCGGATATCAACGGCCGGGAGCTGTTCACGCTCGTGCCCCTCGCCGTGATCGTCATTGCGCTCGGCATCTATCCCTCGATCATGCTCGACCTCATGACGTCGTCGCTCAACCACCTTGTCGAGTTCGTCAAGCAAGGGGGCGCGGCGGTGGCGATGCTGCCTTAGGCGCGAACCGGTGTTCAAGCGCATGCATGTGAGCATTCATAGTATTCTCTGTTGAATATGGCCGAACAAGCTCTTCACAGTCTCTCACAATTCCTACCCGAAACGGCGCTGGTCGTTACGTTCTGCATCGCGATCCTCTGCGGGCTGATCTTTCGCAGAACGCCGCGGCTTGTGCTGTCGATCTCTTTGCTGGGGATTCTGGTTGCGCTTGGATTTGCCATTCGGGAAATGGGTTTGTCCCAGTCGGTATTCTCCGGCATGATTGTTGTCGATCCTTTCGCGGTCTTCTTCAAGCTGCTGGTGGGCGCATCCGCGGTCGTCATCATCCTTTTCTCGATCTATTCCTCTGAGGTGCAGGCAACGATCAAGAGAATGGCAGAATACTCATCGTTGCTCGTCGCTATGACCCTTGGGATGTTTCTGATGGCGGGTTCCGTGAACCTCTTGATGATGGTGCTCTCGGTCGAGCTGACCAGCCTGAGCTCGTACATACTCGCTGGATACACGAAGGAAGCGCCGGACTCCAGCGAGGCCTCGTTAAAGTACATCATCTACGGAGCACTTTCGACAGGATTGATGCTGTACGGGATCTCCATCATCTTCGGCCTGACCGGGGGTGCGATGGATTTCTACGGCATAAACAAAGCCCTTTCCACGGGGTCGGTGAGTCCTATCGCCTTGCTCGTGGCGAGCCTCCTCATCATAGCCGGGCTTGGGTACAAGATTTCGGCCGTGCCGTTCCACTTCTGGACCCCCGATGTGTACGAAGGGGCGCCGATCACCATCACGGCGTTTCTCTCGGTCGCTTCGAAGGCCGCCGGATTCGCGCTGTTGATCCGGTTCTTCAAGGTTTCCTTCATTGATTCCAGCGCGATCGGCCTGCCGGTGGGCTTCTGGGCTACGCTGCAGGGTTTCGAATGGAACAAGATCATTGCGATCATCTCCGTCCTGACGATGACGCTCGGCAACCTTGTTGCCGTGTGGCAGAACAACCTGAAGCGCCTGCTGGCGTACTCCAGCATCGCGCACGCAGGTTATATGTTGATGGGTGTTGTGGTCCTGAGCGACAAGGGAGTGGCGGCAGTGCTCATTTACTTCATCGTCTATTTCTTCATGAATCTTGGTGCGTTTTACGTCGTCATGCTGGTCGCAAACAAGACCGGGAGTGAAGATATCGATTCGTACAAAGGGCTTGGCTACCGATCCCCGCTGATCAGCGTTTCGCTGGCGATCTTTTTCATATCTCTGGCGGGGATACCGCCGACGGCGGGATTCATCGGGAAACTCTTTCTCTTTGCCGCTCTGCTCGATGCGAGATGGATCTGGCTGGCAGTGATCGGCGTCATCAACAGCGTTATTTCACTTTATTATTATGTGCGGGTCGTACGCAACATGTTTCTTCGTGATCCCGAGGGAGCCTCGGGGCCCATAGCGTTCTCGGCACCACAACTCGCCATCCTGATGATCCTGCTTGTTCCAACGCTGCTGTTCGGTTTGTTTTATTCGCCAATTGTTGAACTTGCAAATGCCTCTGTGACGATGTTCGGACTGCGCTGACCGCTCTCACGCGTTGATGTGCAAACTTGGTTGCAGCCTCCCCTGGCGAGCGAGCGTAGGGGAGGCTGTTGCGTTTTCATGGAATGTTTTCTTACTTCCGCAGAGTGAAGGTCCTACTGAGCAGTCTGATGGATGGAGTGAAGTTATGGTAGACCAGGCACCGATCAGAGTTCTCCTCGTCGATGATGAAGAATCGTTCCTCAGAGTGGTTTCGCTCGGGCTCAGGGACGAGTTCGGCTACGACGTAACCACTGCCTCGAATGGGAAGGAGGCGATCAACCTCCTTCGATCGAGCAGACAGGGATTTGACGTGATGGTTCTCGACTACATGATGCCCGAGGTGAACGGACTCGATGTGCTCCGATGGATGCACGAGGACAAGAACGAAACGCCTACGTTCATGCTGACGGCCGCCGGCTCTGAGACGGTAGCCGTTGAGGCTATGAAGCTGGGGGCTTACGACTACTGCCGGAAAGAGCAGATCGACATCCAGCATCTTTCGAACCTCATCAGGGCGACGCACGAGCGACATATGCTGCGCGTTGCCAGGGAGATCGAGGAACAGAGGTCGAGCGAGATCATACTGAACGACGAGGCGACGGACAAGGTGCGCGATGTGATCAATGCGATCACGCCGACGTTGAACTCGGCGCTGGCGACGATCGCGGCGGATTTTGAAACGAAGGGGGAGAGGGTTCTCGCAAAGTTGTCTCCGGAGGAGCGACCGGAGCTGCGAGAGATGATCCAGGATGTCCGCAGCCAAGTGGCCAAGCTGGAGGCCGGCCTACGCGGCCTTCTGGCGATCTATCAGCTCGTCTACGTTCGCTACTCCGAGGCGAAAGAGCTGGAGCACATCAAGAGGGAGTTTGAGGAAAAGACAAAGCAGCCGGCCGGGCCCCCGTCCCAGAACTAGTGCACACCCTGCGCGCCCTGGGATGTTCCGCGGAGCCGCTCGTAGATCAATCGAACGCCATCCAACACGAGCGACGGCACGCATTCAGCAATAAGGTTTGACTTCTCGGCGATCAGCCGGGCGAAACCGCCCGTCGCGATGACCTTCGCCTTCTTCCCTTCCTGTTTCACGAGCTCATCCTGAATTCGTCTCACCATCCCCTCCATCGCGTCGACGGCTCCGAACAGGATGCCGGCCTGCATGCTTGATGCCGTATCCCGGCCTACGATGGTTCGAGGGAAGCGAAGCTCGACTTTCGGCAGCTTTGCTGCGCGGCGATGGAGGTCGACAGCGGATGTCTCGATGCCCGGAGCGATGACGCCGCCGAGATAGTCGCCGTTGCCTCCTACCACGTCGTACGTCGTCGCCGTGCCAAAATCGATGATGATCAACGGACCGCCAAATTTCGTGAACCCCGCCACAGCGTCGCACAGACGGTCAGCTCCAACGGAATTTGGGTCGTCGTACTGGATCCTGATGCCGAGGTCTAACGCCGAGGAGATGAGGAGGGGCTCGACACCGAAGTATTTCTGAGCCATCATCGAAAAGATGTCGGTCAGGTTGGGGACGACCGACGAGATTCCGACGCCGCGAATGACGCCGGGGGAAACCCCCGCATCGTTCAGAAAGAGCTTCACTTGCGTGCCGACTTCGTCCTCGGTCCGTTGGAGCATGCTTGTGACACGCCAGTCCGCCAGCAGTTTCGGTCCCTCATAGATGCCGAAGACGGTATGGGTGTTGCCGATGTCGATGGCGAGAAGCATGGAGGTGATCGGTTGTGGTCAATGCATGCGGGCTACGCGACGACGCTGACGTCGCCGGCATAAACGGTTTTCGTGCCTTCCGGGGTTTCCAATACCAACCCGCCGTCGTCGTTCAGTCGGAGAGCGATCCCGGAGATCGTTCGGTCATGTTGTTCAACGGTCACCTGACGGCCGAACATTGTGCACCGCGCGGCCCATTCTTTGGTCACCAGATTGAAGTCGCCTTTCCGTACGTCCTGGTACAAAAGGTCCATTTCCTGCAGGATCGTCTGGAAGAGATGCTTGCGGTCGCACGCAGTCTTGCGCTCGAGCGCGAGGGAGGTAGCTCGATCCGCGAGCTCGGTCGGGAACTCGTGTTGGTTCACGTTGAGTCCTGCGCCGATGACCGAAAAGGCGAGGGCTTCATGCTGAAACGAGTTTTCCAGCAAGATTCCGGAGATCTTCTTCCCGTTCAGAAGCAGGTCGTTCGGCCATTTGCATTCGATGGGCCGCCCGATTTCCTTCTCGACCCCGCGTGCGATGGCGACAGAGGCGAACAGTGTCAGCAGGCCGGCTAATTCCGGCGAGAGCGTGGGTCGAAGAAGCAGGGAGAACAGCAGATTCTCTCCAGGGTTGGCGATCCAGGCGCGGCCGTGCCGGCCCCGCCCGCTCGTCTGAAAGTCGGACGTCACGACGGAACCTTCCTCGGTACCGGCCTCACCCAAGAGCTTTGCACAAGCGTTCGTCGAGTCAATGGTCTCGAAGACGAAGACCCTTTTGCCGATGACGTGTGTGCTTAAGCCTTGTTGGAGCTCTTCCTTTGAATACATAGCTGTTACTTGCTGTATTCTGCAGACTCCACGTTTTTCGAAAGCTTGGTCTTGAAATTCGCCACGTTCCAGCCTGTATAGTAGATCAGCCGGACGATCTTCGTCATCCGGTCGAAGAGGATCTTGTCGACAGTGTCCGTCGGGCGATGATAATCTTTGTGAACCCCGGTGAAAAAGAACACAATTGGAACGCCGTTCCGCGCAAAATTGTAATGATCACTTCGCCGGTAGAACTGCTGCGGGTCCTTGTCGCTATTGTACTTGTAGTCGAGAATCAAGTTCTCCGTTGCCTTGTTCGAGAGCCTCAAAAGGCTGTCGAGCTGGGTGCTGATCTTGTCCGATCCGATGACGTATACGTAGTTGGGGTTCTTCAGTCGTTCGTACGTCGTATCGACACGCCCGATCATGTCCGTGTTGAGATCGGCAACCGTTCTGTCCAGTGGAATCAAGGGGTGGGTGACGTAGTATTGAGATCCCCAGAGCCCTTTCTCTTCGCCGGTGACCGTTATGAACAGCAGACTGCGTTTCGGCTTGATCGGGTTGGTGACAAACGCCTCAGCGAGCTCCAGCACCGTCACCGTACCGGATCCATCATCGTCCGCGCCGGGATAGACAGTCCCATCAGTGCCGACCCCGAGATGGTCGTAGTGGGCAGAGAAGACGACGACCTGGTTTTTCAGCTTCGGGTCACTTCCCTCCAACAAGCCCATGACGTTTTCGGTTTCCTTCATCTCCTTTGAAACCTGAGACGCGATCTTGACAGACGACTGGCTCAAGAGCAGGGGCTGAAAGCCTGCCTCCGCCGCGGCGAGTTTCCGCATCTCGCTGCTGCTTCGACCGGTCTCAGCAAGTATCTCGTCCGCGATGCGAGGGCTGATCAGAACCGGAGTTTGGAACATGAAGCCGCCGCGCGCTTCGATGCCGAGCGGCCGCATCACCCCCTTGTCGAGCATGCTGGCGAAGCGAGATGTCAACGTCTCGATCGACGCTGATCCCGTGTCGTCGAGAATCACCAGGGTGGCTACGCTGCCGGGGAACTGCCGGAAGAGTTGCAGCCGCCTCATGGCGGGAACGCTCGGGTCGTGTGCGTCGTCCTTCCTCCCCGCGAGCGCCATCACGATTCTGCCCTTGATAAGCATCGAGTCGGGATTCGCGTCCATATACCCGATGAAGACAACCGGGCCGCTCAGCACGGTGTCCTGCGTTGAGAGGCTGATGTAGTCCTTCCGGAAGAGGAACGATTTCGAGCCCTGCTTGTTTGTGACGGTAACGTTCGACTGATCGCTCGGCCTGGTGACGAGCACGGGAAAATGCTGGAAGTACGAACCGTCGTCGCCGATCGGTTTCAGGCCCAGCCTTTGGAACTCCGATGCGATATATCTGGCTGCAACCTTCTGGCCGCGGAAGGTTGCCTCCCGGCCTTCCAGCTCCGGTGAGGCAATGAAATGGAGGCGGGCGCTGAGATCGTTCGCCGTGATCGACTCATAGCCAACCCGGGCTTCCTTGGGAATGTGTGGGCTCTGGCCAGCGGCGATGGCGAGAGGCAGCAAAAGGAAGGGGAGACAAAACGGGCGTAACCTCATTCTTGTTCTCCTGATCGTGATGTGTCGTTCAGAGGGCCTTTCCTGTTCGGCAAAGACATTCAACCATAACCAAAATCGCCTAGAGAATCAAGAATATCTCCGAGCGCTTCCTCCTGAAAGATTTTCAGACAGTCTGACAATTGATGCCATTTTTCCTGACAACTGGTTCGATTCCAAGCTGACATTTTGTCTCAGCACGTTGACCGCTCAGCAGAGGTGTTCTCCAAAATCCTTTGAATTCAGGCCATTCTGGCTTTTGCTCAAAACTGGCACAACGATTGAGTGTTAGGAAGTGCAGAGTGTTTCAGAAAACAGAATACAAAATCAGATAAGGAGGTTCACCAATGCTCGTCCGTTTTGGTTTTCCAAGAATGCTTGATGACCTGCTCGAGGATGTTTCCTCGAGCGATTTCGCACCGGTGACCAGGAGATTTCCGGCGATCGATGTGGCGGAATATGAGAACGAATTTGTGGCGATCGCCGAGATGCCCGGCATCAAGAAGGAGGATCTGAAGATCACATTCGAGAACGATGTGCTGACGCTCAAGGGTGAGCGAACGCCGTACGAGATTCCTCAAGACGCGAAAGTGCTGCTGAACGAGATGCGGGTCCGCGAGTTCGAGCGGTCGCTTCAGCTGCCGTCCGATATCGATGCGAAGAATATCTCCGCCGAGTTGAAGGACGGAGTGTTGCGCGTCGTGCTGCCGAAAGCCGAGAACGCAAGGGCTCGTCAGATCGAGATTCGCTGAGACGCGGGAGGCGGGCAATGGGAACGAATGGACAGAATGTACTCGAGCGGAGAAGGGCCGAAGCTCTTGTGAAGCGGCCAGAGTTGCCTGAGACGTTCGTGGCTCCTGCCGGAGATATCTACGAGACTTCGGATGCGTTTGTCGTGAAACTCGATATGCCCGGAGCGACGACGGAGGCCATCAGCCTGAATGTCGAGCCTGGGCACTTCTTCGTCAGGGCGCGCCTTGGTTCGTATCACGGAGATCGGGCAGCTATCTTGATGAGCGAGATTGGGCGGAAGAGTTACTTTCGTGAGTTCAATCTCGGTCGGGGTGTTAACCACAATGCTGTTCAAGCGCAGTTTGCGGATGGTGTTTTGACGATCATTTTACCGAAAACTGAAGAGTCAAAGGTAAGAGAAATACAAATCAAATCATGAGAGGAAAGGAGGATAAGACTATGGCAATCATTCGTTGGAATCCTGCTCGTGAGCTTGATCGCTGGTCCTCCGATTTCTTCGGAGTTCAGCGGGAGATCAATCGATTGTTCGATGAGTTCTTGCGCGGTGGCACACAGGCGGACGGCGATCTTGCGGTCTCCTATTGGACGCCGGCGGTCGATATCGCGGAGCACGATGATGAATATTTGGTGAAGGTGGAGCTCCCCGGCGTTAAGAAGGAAAACGTCAAGATTACGCTCGAGTCCAACATCCTGACGATTCGCGGCGAGAAGAAGCAGGAGAAGGAAGAGAAGGAAAAGAACTTCCATCGTGTCGAGCGCGCCTACGGATCATTCCAGCGCTCCTTCACGCTCCCAACCACGGTGAAGAGCGAGAAGATCGATGCCCTCTACAATGATGGCATCCTGACGATCCATCTTCCGAAGGAGGAACAGGCGAAGCCGAAACAGATCGAAGTGAAGGTCAAGTAGCGCCTCGGAGCGATCGTTCCGGTTTGATCGGGGCTCAAGAGATCCGGTCGGGTTCGCAGGTGGGGCGGACCCGGCTTTGCTGTTTTAAAATGAATGAGGTATTCGATTCGTACAGAGAGTTGACAACATAAAGCAGCGGCTGCACGAGCCGTCTTAACAACAAAGGAGTGATGAAGCATGGCAAGCAAATCGAGCAAAATCATAGGCATCGACCTGGGGACAACGAATTCCGTCGTCGCGGTGATGGAAGGGAACGATCCTACGGTGATCGCAAATGCTGAAGGGTCCAGGACAACCCCGTCTGTGGTCGGCTTCACAAAATCGGGCGAACGGCTGGTGGGAGCGGCTGCTAAGCGTCAAGCGGTGACAAATTCTCAGAACACGGTCTTCTCTATCAAGCGTTTCATGGGACGTTTCTACGATGAGGTATCGGAGGAGATGAAGCTTGTCCCATACAAGGTTGTGCACGGTGATAACAACACCGCACGGGTGGAGGCAGGTGACCGGGTCTATTCACCTCCTGAGATTTCTGCAATGATCCTTCAGAAGATGAAGCAGACTGCAGAAGACTATCTCGGGACGAAGATCACCGAGGCGGTCATCACGGTGCCGGCATACTTCAACGATGCCCAGCGTCAGGCCACGAAGGAGGCCGGCGAGATCGCGGGGCTCAACGTTCGGCGGATCATCAACGAGCCAACGGCGGCCGCGCTGGCCTACGGGCTGGACAAGAAGCACAAGGACGTTAAGGTCGCCGTGTTCGATCTCGGCGGCGGAACGTTCGATATCTCCGTCCTCGAGCTGGGAGACGGTGTGTTCGAGGTGAAGTCGACGAACGGTGATACACATCTTGGCGGCGACAATTTCGATCAGCGGGTCCTGGACTACATTGCCGAAGAGTTCAAGAAGCAGGAAGGCATCGATCTCCGCAAAGATCCAATGGCGCTGCAGCGGCTGCGTGAGGGGGCGGAGAAAGCCAAGATGGAGCTGTCCCAGCTGCTGCAGACGGAGATCAATCTGCCGTTCATCACGGCGACAGCGGAAGGCCCGAAGCACCTGAATATGACTCTCACGCGGGCAAAATTCGAGCAGCTCGTCGAGGATCTTATCCAGCGCTGCGTTCCGCCTGTTGAGAAGGCGATGCGGGATGCAGGCCTCAATCCGAATCAGGTCGATGAGATTATCCTGGTCGGCGGGATGACCCGGGTGCCTCGTGTCCAGCAGCTTGTGAAGGACATGTTCGCAAAGGAAGGGCACAAAGGGGTCAACCCGGATGAGGTCGTTGCGGTCGGTGCAGCGATCCAGGGCGGCGTGCTCTCCGGCGACGTGACGGACGTTCTGCTTCTTGATGTCACGCCGCTGACGCTCGGCATCGAGACGCTGGGCGGAGTGATGACGCAGATGATCCAGGCCAACACGACCATCCCGACCAAAAAGAGCGAAATCTTTTCCACCGCGTCGGATAGTCAGCCCTCGGTGGAGATCCATGTGCTTCAGGGCGAGCGGCCGATGGCAATGGATAATCGGACCCTGGGGAGATTCCATCTCGATGGTATTCCGCCTGCCCCGCGTGGGGTACCACAGATTGAGGTCGCGTTTGACATCGATGCCAACGGCCTCCTCCACGTCTCTGCAAAAGATAAGGCGACAGGCAAAGAGCAGAGCATCCGTATCACGTCCTCCAGCGGCCTGACGAAGGAAGAGATCGAGAAGATGAAGACGGACGCGCAGTCGCATGCGGCCGAGGACAAGAAGCGGAAGGAGGAGATTGAGACCAAGAACCAGGCGGACAACCTTGTCTTCCAATCGCGCAAGCAACTGAAAGAGCTGGGCGACAAGATCCCCGCCGATCTGAAAGGACGCGTTGAGAGTGCGGCGAATGCTCTTGAGGAAGCCATCAAGAGCGGAACCCACGGCGATATCAAGGCGAAGATGGAAGTCCTTAACAACGCCTGGAATGAGGCTTCCAGCAAGATGTACGAATCCGCGAAGGGAGCACAAGCGAGTGCCGGTGCGCAGGGCCCGTCTGCGGGCCAACCAGGCCCCGAGCAGCAGCAGGGCGGTGACAAAGGGAAGAAGGTTGAGGATGCGGACTACGAGGTCGTGGACGACAAGTAACAGCGCGGATGAATGGATTGATGGGATGATGGGATAATGGAATAGTGGTCTCGATGGGAACCTTGCGAAGGTTAAAGGCGTGACTCTGTGACCTTCGCAAGGTGAGATGAAGGAAGGCGAGGCGAACCCTCGCCTTTCGTGTAAAGGAAGGTAAAGAATGAACTTCAACAAATTCACAATCAAATCACAAGAAGCGGTCCAGAACGCACAGGAGATCGCTGGGAGCTACAGCAACCAGACGATCGAGCCGGAGCACCTCCTTGCTGCGCTCGTCCAGGATGGCGAAGGGATCGTACCTCCGCTGCTCCAGAAGGTCGGCGCGAATCTGAACTACATCAAAATCAAGATCAACGAGGCGGTCGAGAAGCTCCCGAAGGTTCAA
Organism: uncultured Ignavibacteriaceae bacterium; assembly: GCA_964480945.1. Lineage (GTDB taxonomy): Bacteria > Bacteroidota > Ignavibacteria > UBA10030 > UBA10030 > VGWB01. Next base: position 87,795 of record CAYZRX010000001.1, read on the forward strand.
GGCGCCGGCTTGGGAAACCAACATCTCTCCCCTGCGTTGGCAGAGGTGTTCGAGAACGCGCAGAAGGAAGCTCAGCAGCTCAAGGACGAATACGTCAGCACAGAGCATTTGCTTCTCGGACTGCTGGAAGAGCCGTCCCGCGGCGGAGCAGTCTCTACGGCGTTGAAGCTGCTGCGCGACCAGGGGGTCACGAAAGATACGATCTACAAGGCGCTAAAAGAGGTCCGCGGAACGCAGCGTGTCACGGACCAGAATCCCGAGGACAAATATCAAGCGCTCGAACGGTTCGGCCGCGATCTGAACGAGCTGGCGCGGAAAGGCAAGCTCGACCCTGTCATCGGTCGCGAGGACGAGATCCGGCGTGTGCTCCAGGTGCTTTCGCGCCGCACAAAGAACAACCCCGTGCTCATCGGTGATCCCGGCGTAGGTAAGACCGCTATCGCCGAGGGGATTGCACACCGGATCGTCCATGGGGACGTGCCGGAGAGTCTGAAAACGAAACGGATCGTCGCTCTCGACATGGGTTCGCTCGTCGCCGGAACGAGCTTTAGGGGGCAGTTCGAAGAACGGCTGAAAGCGGTCCTGAAGGAAGTCACGGAGTCGAACGGCGAGATCATCCTGTTTATCGATGAACTGCATACCCTCGTCGGCGCGGGCGCAGCGCAAGGTGCCGTCGATGCGGCGAACATGCTCAAACCTGCACTGGCACGCGGGGATCTTCGCGCTATTGGCGCGACGACGATCGACGAATATCGTAAGCACATTGAGAAAGATGCGGCATTGGAGCGTCGTTTCCAACCCGTCCTGGTTGACGAGCCGAGCGTCGAGGACACGATCTCGATCCTGCGCGGCCTCAAAGAACGGTATGAGGTCCACCACGGCGTTCGGATCACTGACGGCGCGATTGTCGCAGCTGCGCAGTTGAGTCACCGGTACATCACGGACAGGTTCCTGCCCGACAAGGCGATCGATCTTGTGGACGAAGCTGCCTCCAAGCTGAGGATCGAGATCGACTCGATGCCGGAGGAGCTCGACACCGTGGAGCGCCGCATCAAGCAGTTGGAGATCGAGCGGGAGGCGATGAAGCGAGAGCGCGACGAGGAATCGAGAAACCGCCTGGAGAGCATCAAGCAGGAGCTTGCTGAGCTCAACCAGCAGAGGAACGAGCTCCGCGCGCATTGGCAGCTTGAGAAGGAACTGATTCAATCCATCCGCAAGATGAAGGGAGAGATCGAGCAGGCCAAGGTGGAAGCGGAGCAGAAGGAACGGCAGGGGGACCTGGGTCGGGTGGCGGAATTACGCTATGGCGTGATCGCCGGGCTCGAGAAGAAGTTGAAGGGTGCCTCAGCGAAGCTGGCCGAGGTGCAAAAGAATCGCAAGATGCTCAAAGAAGAGGTCGACGCGGAGGATATTGCCGAGATTGTGGCAAAATGGACCGGAATCCCCGTTCAGCGCATGCTGGAGAGTGAGCGCTCGAAACTGCTACATCTTGAGGATCGGATCCACGAGAGACTGATCGATCAGGATGATGCGGTGAAGGCTGTCGCCGATGCCATTCGGAGAAGCCGTGCAGGCCTTCAGGATGAGAAACGGCCGATCGGCTCGTTCATCTTCCTGGGCAGCACGGGTGTCGGAAAAACCGAACTGGCACGGGCGCTCGCTGAGTTTCTCTTCAATGACGAAGCCGCGATGGTGCGGATCGATATGAGCGAGTATATGGAGAAGTTCTCCGTCTCCCGGCTCATCGGAGCGCCGCCGGGCTACGTCGGCTACGAGGAGGGCGGGCAATTGACGGAGGCAGTCCGCCGGAAACCGTACTCCGTCGTGCTGCTCGATGAGATCGAGAAGGCGCATCCCGAAGTCTTCAACGTGCTACTCCAGCTCCTTGATGAGGGTCGTCTGACCGACAGCAAAGGAAGGACGGTGAATTTCAAGAACACCATCGTCATCATGACGTCGAACCTCGGCTCTCATCTGATTCAGGAGAAGGTCCAGTCCCTCGACGAACAGAACCGTGACGAGATCATGGACGATTTGCGCGTCCGGCTGCTGGAGATACTCAAGCAGACGATCCGGCCGGAGTTCCTCAATCGGATCGACGACATCATCCTGTTCAAGCCGCTCACGATGGCGGAGATCCAGCAGATCCTCGAGCTACAGCTCAAGAACGTACAAAAACTCCTGGCGGCGAAAAACATTACGCTGGCGTTCACGGACGATTTGAAGGAATGGCTCGCCAAGGCGGGCTTCGACCCGTCGTACGGCGCCCGTCCATTGAAGCGGACAATCCAAAAACATGTCATCAACAAACTCTCCGAAAACATCCTATCCGGCGCGATCGCTGAAGGCGATACAATCGAAGTGAGTGCAGATGAACGAGGAGGCGTGGACTTCGTGGTGAAAGCGAAAGCTGAAGTTGCGAACTGACATCATCTCTCTACAAGGCCGCCGAAGAGGGCTGGACGCGTCATCCTGAGGGAGCCCCGCTCTTCCGGGCGGCCGAAGGATCTGCCCATGGCGGTCAGATTCTTCTCCGCCTTCCGCCGAAAAGGTGGCGGGTGGGTCAGCGGATCAGAATGATGCTCGTAGTTTGTCGGCCGACCTCATTTCCCTTTTGTAGCCCTCCGGGATTCTCCGTATCTTGTTCTTCAACATGAAACTTTCCTCACTTCTTGGGCACACGCAGGAACTGCTCCAGCTCATCCGCGGATCGACGAGGCCTCCAGATAGTCACATCGACTCATTCTTTCGGTCGCACAAATACCTCGGCTCTCACGACCGCCGCCTCATCGCGGAGACGCTTTACGGGACGTTGAGGCATCTGCGGCGGTGCGACGCAGTGCTTCACGGAGTCATGAAGGATGAAGAGATGGACCTCCTGCCCCCCGATGGGCTGGTTATGATTTTGGCCACCTACCTCCTTGCGATCGAACGTCGTGTTGCTCTTTCCAGCGCTGATGTCGCTCCTCTCATCAAATCGTCTCGAATGAAGCCAAGACTCGACGATCTTCTCGTGAGGATTGCCCAGGCTCCGGAGCCTGATTCGGGCGAGCCTGCTGAGAGGATCGGCATTCGGTATTCCTTTCCCTCGTGGATGGTGGAGCGATTCCTTTCGGAATACGGTGAGGAGGAGACGGAGAGAATCTGCGCAAGCCTGAATCAACCGGCGTCCCTGACGTTGCGCGTGAACACCTTGAAGGCGACAGTCGAAGACTGCCAGCGGGCGCTTGAAGTGGAAGGTATCGCAACCGCCAGAACAAAACTTTCTCCCATCGGCCTGGAAGTAGCAAAGCGGATCAATGTTTTCGGACTTCAATCGTTCAAAAGCGGGCTCTTCGAGGTCCAGGATGAGGGAAGTCAGCTTCTTCCGCTGATTGTGGATCCGAAGCCCACGGCGAAACTGCTCGATGCGTGTGCGGGTGCCGGGGGCAAGACGCTGCAGTTTTCCGCACTGATGAAGAATAGGGGGGAGATTGTCGCCGCGGATGTCAACAGGGGGCGTCTGGAGCAACTGCGAAAACGGGCCCGCCGGGCAGGGGTTTCCAATGTGAGGGTCAAAGAGATACAGGACCTGGGGGATCTGGATGGGCAATTCCGCGGGTATTTCGACGTCGTGTTCATCGATGCCCCGTGCAGCGGCCTGGGCACGATCCGCCGGAATCCCGGGATGAAGTGGACGGTCACGGAGGAGAGCGTCGCAGAACTGTCTCAAAAGCAGTCGCAGATCGTCAGTGCGAGCAGTTTGCTCGTCGGGCAGGGCGGGATGCTGGTCTATGCCACCTGCACGCTGTTGCGCGAGGAGAACGAGGACGTCGTGGAGAAATTCCTGGGACAGCATGCAGATTTCACGCTCGTTGAGCCCAAGACGGTCCATGATGACGAGCGGTTTCATCCATTTGTATCGGGCGGTTACATCAGACTCCTTCCTCATCGTCACGGAACCGACGGGTTCTTCTGTGCTGTTCTGAAGAGATCGGCCGTGTGATGGGCGTTGCTTCTGCGGGGTTCTTTTGATAGAATGAATGTTTGGATGCATTCATTTTGAACTCATCAAAGACAACCATGGTCAACCGCGGAAAGAGCGTTCTTGTGCTCCTGCTTTTCGTGGCCTTCTCGGCACTTCTCGTCAGCTGTGCGAAGGAACCGAAGGAGGACGAGGTTCTGCAGGAGGCAATCGATGCCCAACGAACGGATCGGTTCGATGACGCCATCGCTTCATACCAGTTGTTCATCAAGAGTTTCCCCAAGAGCCCGAAAGTCTCCGAGGCTCTTTATGCATTGGGTATCGTCTATCAAAGAAAGAAAGACTTTCAAAACGCAGTGACAACCTTCAAGCGTGTCGTCGATGACTATCCTGGTGATCCTACGGCCTCGGGCGCCGCGTACCTCCGCGCGATGCTGCTCAACCAGGAGCTGAAGGATACGACCGCGGCCCGGACCGCTTACGAGGAATTCCTGAAGCGTTATCCGAATGCCCCGATGGCCGGCTCCGCACGCACCGAGCTCGCGAACCTGCTGAAACCAGGCAGCAAGAAAAAGTGAACCGCCCATGGCAGAGGCCCTGAAATATCTCCAGCCGGACGTCGTCGCCCAGCTTGCCAACATGGAGCTTCGGGCGCGCCTTGTGGTCGAAGGCTTTATCACGGGCCTCCACAAGAGCCCGTATCATGGTTTCAGCGTCGAATTCACCGAGCATCGCCAGTACATGCCCGGCGACGAAATCAAGCACATTGACTGGAAGGCGTACGGCAAGACGGACCGGTACTACATCAAGGAGTTCGAGGAGGAGACGAACCTCAAGTCGTATCTCGTCCTCGACGCAAGCAAGTCGATGGATTACTGCTCGGAAGGTCACCTGAAAAAGATCGAATATGCGTCCTACGTCGCCGCCGCGCTGGCGTATCTGATGATCGAGCAGCGGGATGCTGTCGGCCTGACCATCTATGACGAGCGCGTTCGTTCGCTCTCGCCGCCACGAGCCACGCGGCTGTATTTGAAGGAGCTTCTCCGCGAGCTCGAAAACCTCAAGCCGGGCAACAAGACCGGCACCGCCCAGTCGCTTCACGAGGTGGCGGAACGGATCAAGAGGCGAGGCCTGGTGGTGGTTCTGAGCGACCTCTTTGACGATCCGCGGCAGGTCACGACCGCCTTGAAACATTTTCGCCACAAGCGAAATGAGGTCATCGTAATGCAGGTGCTCGATCCGATGGAGCGGTCGTTCGCCTTCGGGACGGATGCACAGTTCCGCGACATGGAAACAAAGGAAGAATTGACCACCCAGCCGTGGCATATCCAGAAGGCCTACCGGCAGTCGTTTCAGCAGTTCCTGGACTACTACAAGCGTGAGTGCCGAGAGAACGCAATCGACTACGTGCTCCTCGATACGGGCACGCCGTTCGACAAGGCGTTGTTTGAGTATTTGAACAAGAGGAAAAGAATCCACTAGAGAATCGGAGCATCGATTCGCCAGTTTCATTCCTGGGTCATGTCTGAAGAGAAGCTCATCGTTAAGGGCGCGCGGGTCCACAATCTCAAGAACATCGATGTTGAGATGCCCCGTGATCGCTTCATCGTCATCACGGGCCTTTCCGGCTCGGGGAAGTCGAGCCTTGCGTTCGATACGATCTACGCCGAGGGGCAGCGTCGGTATGTGGAGAGCCTGTCGGCCTACGCCCGCCAGTTCCTCGGATTGATGGAGCGCCCCGATGTCGATTATATCGAAGGCCTGAGCCCCTCCATCTCGATTGAGCAGAAGACGGTCAGCACGAACCCCCGCTCGACGGTCGGGACGGTGACGGAGATCTACGATTTTCTCCGCCTCCTGTTCGCACGCGTGGGCGTGCAATTCTGCTACAACTGCGGCCGGAAGGTCCAGCGGCAAACGGTCGATCAGATCATCAATTCCATCCTCCAATATCCGTCAGGCGCCAAACTCCAAATCCTGGCCCCCGTCATCAAGGGGCGCAAGGGGCACTATCGCGAGCTGTTCGAGCAAGTCTTGAAAGATGGCTTCGTACGGGTTCGAGTGGACGGCCAGGTGAAAGAGATCAAAGAGGGGATGAAGGTCGACCGGTACAAGGTCCACAACATCGAGATCGTCGTCGATCGCATCGCGGTCAAGAAGGATGCTCGCTCGCGTATTGCGGAGTCGGTCGAGGTGGCGCTCCGGTACGGGAACGGAGCCCTTATTGTCAACGATGGCGAGAAGGACCAACTCTTCAGCAGTCACTACGCCTGTCACGTGTGCGGAATCAGCTACGAGGAGCCTGCTCCGAGCTCGTTCTCTTTCAATTCTCCGGCCGGTTCGTGCCCGGAGTGCGAAGGGCTCGGTGAGAAGAAGGCTTTCGACCTCCGATTGATCATTCCGGATGAGAGCCTCAGCATCAACCGGGAGGGGCTCGCTCCGCTCGGCAAACCCCGTCCCACGTGGATGTTCAGTCAATTGAAGGCCGTAGCGAAGCGCTACGCGTTCGACTTCGATACGCCGCTGAGGAGCTTGCCGTCCCGCGCGAAGGAGGTGCTTCTCCAGGGCGCGGGGGATGAGAAATTCGATATCGAGTATCTGCAGAGCAGCGGGAGGGCGGTCGTCTACAAGCATCGGTTCGGCGGGGTGCTGGATATGCTCAAGCGTTTCTACGATGAGACGAGCTCGAACAACATCCGCGAATGGGTCGAATCGTTCATGAGTACCTCCCGTTGCGAATCATGCGCGGGAGGGAGGCTGCGAAAGGAAAGTCTCGCCATCAAGCTCGAGGATGTCGCCAGCGGCAAGCTCTACAACATTCACGATGTTGTCTCGCTCTCGATTCGGGCTGCCCGGCAGTTCTTTGCAGCTTTGTCTCTTACCCCGCGGCAGACGGAGATCGCACGCCAGATTTTGAAGGAGATCGTTCAACGATTGGACTTTTTGCTCAACGTCGGACTGGATTACCTCACGCTCGATCGGTCGGCCCGCACACTTTCGGGAGGAGAGGGGCAGCGCATCCGTCTGGCGACCCAGATCGGCACTCAGCTCGTCGGCGTGCTGTACATCCTCGACGAGCCGAGCATCGGTCTGCACCAGAGGGACAACATCAAGCTCATCCGTTCGCTGAAATCGTTGAGGGATCTCGGCAACACGATCATCGTCGTCGAGCACGACAAGGAGACGATCCAGAGCGCCGACTATGTGATCGACCTTGGGCCCGGCGCGGGCGAGCACGGCGGGCATGTGGTAACGTACGGAAAACCGAATGAGTTGAAAATTCAAAATGAAAAGTTGAAGGTTAAGGGGAACGGATTCGGTGGGCAGTCGCATACGGCGCTCTACCTCAAGGGGAAGAAGAAGATCGAGGTACCGTCCGCACGAAGAGAGGGAAATGGGAAGTGGCTCGTCCTCTCCGGAGCTGCCGGCAACAATCTCAAGAAGATGACGGTCAAGATCCCGCTCGGCCGTTTCGTCTGCGTCACCGGTGTGAGCGGTTCCGGCAAATCCACCCTTATCAACGAAACGCTCTATCCGATCCTCTCGAACAAATTCTACAAGACCAGGGCGGTACCGTTGCCGTATCAATCCATCAAAGGACTCGATCAGATCGATAAGGTCATCGATATCGATCAATCCCCGATCGGCAGGACGCCGCGGTCGAATCCCTCGACCTACACCGGCGTCTTCACGCATATCCGCGATCTCTTCACCCAGCTGCCGGAAGCGAAGATTCGCGGCTACAAAGCGGGGCGATTCAGCTTCAACGTGAAGGGGGGCCGTTGTGAGGAATGTGAGGGAGACGGTGTCCGGAAGATCGAGATGAACTTCCTCCCGGACGTCTACGTGCTCTGCGATGTCTGCAAGGGGAAGCGGTACAATCGTGAGACGCTCGAGGTCCACTTCAAGGGGAAGTCCATCGCCGACGTGCTCGATATGACTGTCGAGGACGCGATGGGACTCTTCAGCGAGCAGCCGCGCATCCAACGGTATCTGCAGACGCTGCACGAGGTCGGCCTCGGCTACATCCGGCTGGGACAACAAGCGACCACGCTCTCCGGCGGTGAGGCGCAACGCGTCAAGCTCTCGACGGAGCTTTCGAAAGTAGGGACCGGAAAGACGCTCTATATTCTCGATGAACCGACGACGGGGCTGCACTTCGAGGACATCCGCATGCTCCTCTCCGTGCTCAACAAACTCGTCGACAAGGGGAACACCGTCATCGTCATCGAGCACAATCTGGATGTCGTTAAGACGGCCGACTGGATCATCGATTTGGGGCCCGAAGGTGGGGATGAAGGAGGGGAGATCGTTGCGGAGGGGATGCCGGAGGAGGTGGCAAAGCATCCGAGGTCATATACCGGCTTGTTCCTGAGAAGGGAAATCAGCCCCTAGCACCGTATTCATATTCTGCAGGCCGTGTACCCCCTTTTTCCATTCCGCAACTGCCGATCTGCAATCACCTCGAAACCCACTCGTTTCCCTTCACAAAGAACCGCCAGCGCTTCTCGCCTCCGTTCGTAACGCCAATCCGGGTGGAGCGTCCGATCCTCGATTCTGGGATCGTTTCGCCTTTTAGCAGATAGATCGTGTTGCCGACCAAGTCTGTCCCGTTCTGCTCTCGCGAGATGCCGAACGCCTGGCAGAACTTCGCCGGGCCGTTCGTGAGGTTGAAGAGGAATTGGTGAGTGGTTTGCGCCAGAGGCGCATCCGCCTTCGGCGGAAATTGGTGAATGGTCGGGTGGTGGGTGGGGAATCGATTCTTCATCATCACTTCAATCCCCTTGATCGGCTCGACCGCGCGGATGAGCGCCGCCTCGCCGATCCCCTCTTTCCTCGTGACGACGTTCGCGCAGAAATGCATCCCGTAGGTGAAGTACACGTAAAGGTGGCCGCCCTTCGAGTACATCACCTCATTCCGCTTCGTCCTGCCCCGGAACGTGTGCGATGCCGGGTCGCCTTCGCGGTACGCTTCGGCTTCGACGATCCTGCCGATAAGCCTTCGACCCCGATGTCGGCAGACGATGAATTTTCCAAGAAGGTCTCGTGCGACCTCGAGGGTTGGGCGGAGGTAGAAGGAGCGGGAAAGCTTGGACATCGTTAGTTTTCGGTTGTCAATTGCCGATTGTCGATCTGAGGGAGGTGAGGCCGAACGATCTGAGCCGCCTCCTGTGATCTTGAATGTAGAAGTTATTGGAGTGAGTTTCAATCACGAGCGCCGACCTCCCAACGCAGCCCTTTCGATCGAGCTTGTTTCTTTCTCTTTCGTCCTCTATTTTCCAGGAGCATGAAACGGAAACTCAAATGGCGCCTCGAGTCGACCAGGAGTGAGATCCTCTACGAAGATGATCATCTCGTGGTCCTCAACAAGCCGGCAAATCTGCTCGTCCTGCCCGACCGATACAATGTGAAGCTCCCGAATCTCTACGGAATCTTTAGCGAAGAACTCGGCAAGATCTTCGTCGTCCATCGTCTCGACAAGGAGACGAGCGGTCTCATCGTCTTCGCAAAGACGGCAGAGGCGCACGCAGCTCTCAGTGAACAATTTGAGGGAAGGAGGGTGGAAAAGGTTTATGAAGCTCTCGTTGTCGGCGTCCCTGCGGATTCGGAGGGGACAATCGATCTCCCGCTTGGCGAAAGAACGCGCGACCGGGGGGTCGTTAAGGTGGATCGTAAGGCGGGAAAACGCTCGGTGACACGGTACAAGGTCCTCGAGCAGTTCAACGGCTTCGCGCACCTTGAGGCGCGGCCAGCGACCGGGCGGACGCATCAGATCCGCGTGCATCTTCAGGCGATCGGAATGCCGATCCTTGCTGACAGGTTGTACGGAGATGGGAGGGGGTTCTATCTGTCGCGTGTCAAACCGGGCTACAAGATACAGGGGGAGGAGAAGCCGTTGCTCGACCGCGCCGCCCTGCACGCTGCTTCGATCTCCTTTGACCATCCCGCTACCGGGGAGCGCATGACGTTCTCAGCCCCGTTGCCCAAGGACATGAGTTCGGTCCTGAAATATCTCAGGAAATTTAAAGCGCTGGAGCCGTTAGCACATTAAAGCGGAAGGAGGAGGGCTTTTCTGGGCGACTGCGGTTACTCAGAAGAGTGTCTCTTGGTCTGAAGGCTTCCGTGTGAGTCCGAAATGCTTGTAGGCGACGGCCGTTGCCTCGCGGCCTCGTGGCGTTCGCTTCAGAAACCCCTCCTGAATGAGGTAAGGTTCGTACACTTCCTCTATCGTCCCGGGCTCTTCACCCACCGCGACCGCGAGCGTGTTCAATCCCACCGGCCCTCCGCTGTACTTGTCGATGATGGCCCGCAGAATCCGCTTGTCCATTTCATCCAGCCCGTGGTCGTCGACTTCGAGCGCCCGAAGGGAGTACTGCGCAACCTCCTTCGTTACGACCCCACGATGGTCCGCGAGTTTGCGGTCCGCCTGAGCAAAATCCCGGCAGCGTTTCAAGAGGCGATTCGCGATGCGGGGGGTTCCCCGCGCGCGCCCGGCGATCTCTGCGGCAGCCTCGTCGGTTGTCCCTATCTCCAGGATCTTCGCCGATCGCCGCACAATCGTTCGCAGCTGATCGACGTTGTAGTAGTCGAGTCGGTTGGAGATGCCGAAGCGCGAGCGCAGGGGGGCGCTGAGAAGGCCGGCCCGCGTGGTTGCACCCACTAGCGTGAAGGGCTCAAGATTGAGCGAGATCGTCTTCGCGCCGGGCCCGCTGTCGATGATGATGTCGACGCGGAATTCCTCCATCGCTGAGTAGAGGTACTCTTCGATCTTTACCGGCACCCGGTGGATCTCATCGATGAACAGCACCTCCCCCTTCTCGAGCGAAGTCAAAATCCCCGCGAGGTCCCCCGGTTTCTCCAGCGCAGGTCCGGACGTGACCTTGATTCCAACGCCCATCTCGTTCGCGATGATGAACGCCAGCGTCGTTTTGCCCAGACCGGGCGGTCCAGTCAGGAGAACGTGATCGAGAGGTTCGTTCCGGCCCTTTGCCGCAGAGATGAAGATCCGGAGGTTGTCGACGATCTTCCCCTGTCCGACGAACTCCTCGAGTCGGGCCGGACGGAGCGTCTGATCGAGCTCCAGTTCATTGTCGAGTCGCTCGGGCGATGTGAACCCGCGATCTCGTTCGCTTGCGTCCGTTTTCTTCATACGGCGACAAAGTACCAAGAAGGGGAGTGACTTTCAACCGCGCTAAAGCAGAGCGAAGATGGCTTCGGACTGTCCTCGAAGGGGGAATTCGGGTTCATCTCGGGCTTGTGTATCGAAGTGCTCTCTTGATGAGATCCTGAAGTGAGATCCCGGTTCCTGCGGACTCATTCAATACCTGGCGTATGGCTTTCTCCGCAACCTGACGGTTGTAGCCGAGCGAGGTGAGGGCGAGGAGGGCCTCCTGCCGAATTCCCGCCTCCTGGTCCGCCGGGCCCATCGCAGCAGACGACACCTGCTCCGCCAATTTGCCGACCTTGTCGCGCAGTTCGATGATGAGCCGCTCTGCGGTCTTCTTGCCCACGCCCGGGATCGCAGTGAGGGCGGCGAGGTCTCCCTTCGCGATATGCGATTTCATGTCAGCGACCGAGATGCCCGAGAGTATCCCTTGGGCGATCTTCGGCCCGATTCCGCTCACGGAAATGAGCAGCTTGAACAGGAATCGTTCCTCCTCGGTTGCGAAGCCGTAGAGCTGGAGTGCGTCCTCGCGCACGTGAAGGTAGGTGAAGAGCGTGACGTGGGCGTTGAGATCCCCGAGTTTCTCAAACGTCGAGAGAGGGATAAGGACGCCGTAGCCGACTCCATTCACATCGACGAGGATTTCCGTCGGCGTCTTGACTCTCAGAATGCCGCTCAATGAGGCGATCATCGGGACTTCCTGATACGTTCGGGATGTGATTCAATGAACGACTTCCAGTCGGCCATGGTCTTCTTTGAACCGGGTTTCCCCTTGTGAGACTTGCCATCCCCGTGGCTTCGCTGGTAGTGACAGATGGCGACGGCCAGCGCATCTGTTGCATCATAGTATTTTGGAGGGGCTTTGAGCTTCAGGATGGACTGCACCATATAACTGACCTGCTCTTTTGAGGCTCCCCCGTTTCCAACGACGGCCCGCTTAACCTCTCGGGGTGAGTACTCCGCCGTCGGGATTTCGCGGTTCACGGCTGCCAGAATGGAAACGCCGCGGGCGTGACCGAGCTTCATGGCGGACTGTGCGTTCTTGCCGTAGAACGCCGTCTCAATGGCAAACTCGTCGGGGTGGAACCGATCGATCACCCTGCACAGTGTCGCGTAGATAGCTCTCAGACGGAGAGGCATCCTCTGATCGCCCCGGTTCTTGACGACGTCGAACTCAAGCACCTTCAACTTGCCGCTCTTGGCTTCGATGACTCCATATCCGGTCGTGAGAGTTCCGGGGTCGACGCCGAGAATGATCATCTGGTTAATTGGTGAATGGTCAATTGGTGAGTGGTTGATTGGTGAATGGTTAATTGGTGAGTGGTTAGTTGGCAAAAGCTAAACTGATGAATGGTTTGGGCCAAAGGCCCATCCGCCTCCGGCGGAAATTGGTGAGTGGCGTATACGTCAGTTTGAGGATTTTGAGCCTCATAGCCAATTAACTAATTAACTAGTTAACCAGTTAACGAGTTGACTCGTCAACCAGACAGCCCTTCACTCTCTCATCCCGCGCTGAAGCTCGCCATAACGCTTTCGTCGATATCGAAGTTGCTGTACACGTGTTGGACATCATCGTGCTCTTCCAGAGCTTCCATGAGCTTCAGGAGGACCTCCGCGTCTTTTCCTTCCACCTTCACCGTATTTTCGGGGATCATCTGGAGCTCGGCGTGCTCCATCGGAATTTCCCGTTGCTCGACGGCCTTCTTGACGGCTTCGAACGACTCCGGCGTCGTCGTGATCACGTAATGCTCCTCCTCGGTTGTCATGTCGTCAGCGCCAGCTTCCAGAATGATCTCCAGGAGGACGTCTTCGGCTACTTTGTTCTTCGGAACCGTGATCTGACCTTTCTTATGGAACTGGTACGCCACCGCGCCGGTCGCGGCGAGCTTTCCGTGATTGCGATCCAACACGTGGCGAAGTTCCGAAACGGTGCGTGTCTTATTGTCCGTCACCGTCTCGACCAATATCGCGGCGCCTCCGGGACCGTAGATCTCGTAAGTCACATCTTCGTACGCCATTCCCGGCAGCTCGCCTGTGCCCTTCATGATCGCCCGCTTGATATTGTCCGCAGGCATGTTGTTGGCTTTCGCCTTCTCGATCGCAAGGCGAAGCCGGGGGTTTCCGCCCGGATCGCCGCCGCTGAGCCGGGCAGCAATTGTAATCTCCTTGATGATCTGGGTGAACATCTTGCCGCGCCGTGCATCCGTGACGGCCTTCTTGCGGCGGATCTGATGCCATTTTGAATGACCAGACATGGGCGTCGCCTTTTTCGAAAAGTGAAACGTGATAAGATGTGAAACCTGCGACGGTAACTTCCCCGATCTTCCTGATTACTATTTGTATGCCTTATCCCTCAGCTCTTCAGAACTCACTTCAAATCTCGAATCTTCAGCTGAGGGACAGTTTCTCCGGCAAACTCACCCTCGTCGAGCGAGAAAGCGAGGTCGACGGTCTTTCTTCCGTTGCCAAGCTTCTCGATCAGGCCTCCGAGACTGAAGCCGATTGCGTCGAAGATTTGGCCGTTCGTCTTGACCTTAAACTTCAGGTGGTTCTTGCCGACGATCCTCGGCGCTCCATAGAGCTCGACGCCGCGCACGACGAACACGGGTCGCATGTTCCCGGGGCCGAACGGTGCAAATTGACCCAGCACCCGGACGAACTTTGGCGTAAGCTCGCTTAGCGAGATTTCGGTATCGATGCGAATCTCGGGGGTGAGAAGCTCCTCGGTCAGCAGTTCTTTGGCAACCACGTTGAATGCCTCTTTGAACTCGTCAAGTCGGTCGATCTCCACGGAGAGTCCTGCCGCATACTTATGCCCGCCGAACTGGACGAGCTTGTCCTCGCATCGCCTGAGCGCCTGGTAGATGTCGAAGCCGGCGACGCTGCGGGCGGAGCCTTTCGCCACGCCGTCGACGGTCGTCATCATAATCGTGGGGCGATAGTACCGCTCCACAAGCCTTGATGCGACGATGCCGATGACGCCCGGGTGCCACGTCTCCTGATGGAGGACGATCGCGCTCTCGTTCTCAACGTCCAGGTACTTTTCGACGATCTGCTGCGCCTCGAGAAAGGTGTCTTCGTCGATCTTCCGGCGGTTACGGTTCTCTTCCTCGAAGACCTGGGCGAGCTCCAGCGCTCGAGCGTAAGAGTCGCAGGTGAGCAGTTCGACCGCACGAGTGGCGTCCCCCAGTCTGCCGACGGCATTAATGCGCGGCGCGAGAACAAAGACGATTTTGCCCGTCGTGATGGATCCGACCTTCAGGCCCGACGTCTCGATCAGCGCGTGGACGCCGGGGCGCGGGTTGGAGTTCAGGAGCTCCAGGCCCAGCTTGACAAGGACCCGATTCTCCCCTGTCAACCGGACGATATCTGCCGTCGTTGCGAGAGTGACGAAGTCGAGGTATCGCGAGAGGAAGCTTTCCTCATCCCCATCGATCAACGGGCGAACCGACTCGTGACGGGAGAGCGCCTGCACGAACTTGAACGCAACGCCGCAGCCGCAGAGATGTTTGTATGGATACTTGCAGTCGGGAAGCAAAGGGTCCAGCACCGCCAGAGCATCGGGGACCGCGTCCCCCGGCTCATGATGGTCGCAAATGATCACCTCCATGCCGGAGCTGCGTGCAAGCTCCACCTGTTTGATTGCAGTAATGCCGCAATCGACCGCAACGAGCAGTCGGACGCCCAGCTGTCTGGCACGCTCGATGCCGGCCTCCGAAAGCCCGTATCCCTCCTTGACGCGATCGGGGATATGGTAGTGAACATCGGCGCCGAGATTCTTCAGGAACGTCCACAACAAGGCCGTGCCGTTCGTTCCGTCCACATCGTAGTCGCCATAGACCAGGATCCTCTCCTTCTTTGAGACGGCTCCGACAATTCTGTCGACGGCTTGCTCCATGCCGTGCATAAGAAACGGATCGTGGAGGTCTTTCAGGGTTGGCCGAAAGTACGCTCGTGCCGATTCAAACGTATCGATCCGACGCCGGACGAGTATCTCAGCAAGAACGATGGAGATGCCCAGCTCATCGCTCAGCTTCTTTGCCGCTTCCGGCGATGCCGGCGGGGAGGCTGCGGGGCTATCCGGATCTGTGAATGTCCACCGATATTCTCGGATTGGGGTCATGGAGGCTCGATGCTTACCCATCTTGGCGCCGTCCTCGGAACGCAGTTCACTGATCGATTCAGTGCCCCTGGTCCAAGCCGGTGATGGGGGATGTGGATTGATAGAAGAAGCAGGCGTGATCGGTCGATAAGCCGAATTCTGTCTGATCCCGCCTCGACCGAAGTCAAGACGGGGCGAGGCAGCCATTTCTCTTAGCGACCTACCCATCCCGTTTCTCGCGAGAGAGTTGAGCGGGCAGCTCTTCCCCGCCAGAGGCGGGGGCGGGACTTATTTGGTCTTGCACCAGGCGGGGTTTGTCTTGTCCCGCTCTGGCTTTCGCCAAAGCGGAATCCCTTTCGGGACCTCCGACATTACTGCCGGAGCGGTGGTCTCTTACACCACCATTTCACCTTTCTCCCGTCACCTTCAGCGAAGGTGATGGGATGTGTGTTTTCTGTGACACTATCCGTTCCAGCGGGATCTGGCCCGTTGGACCCTTGGTTGACCCAAGGCGCCACGCCCTATGGTGTTCGGACTTTCCTCCCCCCGTCCGCATGCGGCGGACGGGAAGCGGCTGCCTGACCGACCATACCTGCGTTGATAAAAAAAACCTGAGACAGCAAGGGATCAGATCCGGATTCGCTTCCTGGAGTCGATCCCGAGATTCGCCAATTGGTCTGCTTCTTTGTTCTGTTCCCGACTAATATACTGAATCTCCATCTCAAATGGCGCTTTCGCCAACAGACGGTGTATCTTCACGAAGTAAGCTTTCAAGGTCTGATCCTTGACCTTATATTCCCCCTTCAGTTGGCGCACCAGAAGTTCGCTGTCGGAATGGACGATCAGGCGGGTACATTTCGTTTCCGGAGCGGCTTTCAGGCAAGCGAGCAGAGCCTTGTATTCTGCAACGTTGTTGGTCCCTTCGCCGATGTACCCATAGCCCCGATTGATTGTTCTTCCATGTTCATCTTTGAACAGGAACCCGATTCCGCTCTCTCCGGGGTTGCCCCTCGCGGCACCATCAGTGAACGCGTGGACTGTCATAGGGCGGAGGAGTAGCTCTCGACGATTTCATCGGACACGAGGAGGCGGCCGCAATTCTCGCAGGTCATGAGCCTGGAGTTCTTGCGCAATTCGACGGAGACTTGCGGCGGCACTCGCTTGAAGCATCCACCGCAGGCGTTGCGGCGAACCGCGACGACGGCTTTGCCGCCCATCGCGTTTCTGATCCTCTCGTAGAGTCGAATATCAGTCTTCTCGATCCGGACAATGAGCTTTTCCCGCTCGTGCTTCAGCCTCAGTTCCTCGTCTTCGTGTTCCTTGTTAACGTGGTCAAGCTCCGCTCGACGGTCTTTGAGCTCCTTTTCGAGCTCCTCGAGCTCCGGCGCCATCGTCTCGAGATCGGACTTCCCGAGCGAGGCTTTTCCTTCGACCGTTTCCATCTCTTTCTCTAGTTCGTTGATGCGTACCTGGGCAGCGTCGATCTCTCTTGTGAGCGCGTCATACTGACGGTTTGTCTTGATCTGGAATTGCTGTTCCTTGTACTTTTCGATGTTTTGCCTGGCGGAGATGATCTCAAGGTCGATCTGTTCGCGTCGCATCAAAGATTGCTTTACCAGCTCCTCCAGTTGCTTGCGTTCTGCGATCTTCTTTTCAAGCCGCTCTTCGAGCTCTCTCACCTGGTGTGGAAGATCTCCTTTCAGCTCCTGAAGCTCGTCGAGGCTGGAGTCAACTCTCTGAAGACCGTACAGCAACCGTAATCTGTTTTCCAAATAACCCTCCTTACTATGAGCAGTGAGTCGGATTCGTTGAATGTTGAGAAACTATCACCCGGATCGCATTGCCCGAGCGCCGAATAGCATCGCGAAGCCGTCCTTCGATCGAAGGAAGGACGACATGCTCGGTCTCCCAATGGCCGGCATCGACGAGAGCGATGCGTCCTTTCGCGTCGTAAAAAGTGTGGTATCGGACGTCGGCTGTTACGAAGACATCGGCCTCGGCAGCCACCGCTTCCTCGAGCAGGTCCGAGCCGCTTCCTCCGCAGACAGCGACCCTCCGAATGCTCTGGCGAAGGTTCCCCACATATCGGGTTGCTTCCGCGTTTAACGCCTTCTTCATCTTGGAGAGGAACGATCCCAAGGTCACTCGCTTCGTCAGCTCGCCGAGGGCTCCCATGCCGAAATTGGGATTCGGGTTCTCGAGCGTATAGACGTCGTACGCCATTTCTTCGTACGGATGGACGGCCTTCGCAGCAGCCGTCACCGCTTGCACCTTCGCACGAGGGAGAATCATCTCGAGACGGACTTCATCGACGGCCTCGAGCCGCTGAGCTTCACCGAGAAAGGGCTTCGCTTCATCCGTCCCGCGAAACGTTCCCGTTCCCTTGATGCGAAACGAACAAGAGGTGTAGTTCCCGATGACGCCGGCCCCGGCCTTTGCCATCGCGTGTGCGACCCTGTCAACATACGCTTCAGGCACGAAGACGGTAAGCTTGACGAGAGAATCCTTCAGCGGGGAGAGGAAGCGAATGTTCGTAAGACCCAGAGCCTTGGCGAGTGCAAAGCTTACCCCGTCACGTGCGAAGTCGAGGTTTGTGTGTGTGGAATAGAGGGCAATCCGATGTTCTGCGAGCGACAGGACCTTTTTCCCCACGGCATGGGAAGTTGTGATGGACGAGGGCGGCCGGAACAGCAGCGGATGATGGGAAATAATGAGATCGACCCTCTTGGCAACGGCCTCGGCGATCACCTCGTCCGTGACGTCGAGCGCGACGAGGATCTTTCGGACGGGTTTTGAGCGATCCCCGACCTGCAGGCCGACAT
This sequence comes from uncultured Ignavibacteriaceae bacterium, assembly GCA_964480945.1. GTDB lineage: Bacteria > Bacteroidota > Ignavibacteria > UBA10030 > UBA10030 > VGWB01. The sequence goes on from CAYZRX010000001.1 coordinate 105,848, forward strand.
TGTCCCGTTCCCACGCTGTCCACCGTGGCGTCCAATCTTCAAAGAATCGTTCGATATCAGCGACGGTCATTGAAGGATCGGGCCCTGTGTCAAAAAAAAGTGTCCCGCTTTTTGGGCGGGACACTTTTCGGTGGTCTCTTGTGTCGGAAACTTGTAATCGAGTTGTTTGGTCCTTGTCCTGATTGACATCGTTCAGAAGCCAAACCCTACATCGGACTGATTCCCTTGCACGCTCTCTTGAGAGACGCTGCGTTCACGAACAGTATAGAGAAATTTGGTCACAAAAGCAAGCGACGACTGAGCGGCAGGTCGCCGGTCCTTCATCGCCGGAGGAGACGTTGGCCCTCCGTCGGGCATCTGGAGCGTACGGCGGTTTCGTTCGTCCGCCGCGCCTGAGACTCAATCTCGCTTACTTCCTTTTTGTGTCCCCGTTTCGTGGAAATCCGCTCTTTCGAAGCTGATGTCGCGGAGACGTTTGACTTCACCTTCGATCTTCTGGAAATTGTCTTCGAACATCGTCAGAAGATCCTTATCCTCCCGTGAAAGCTGCTGTCTTCGGATCAAATCGGAGCTGATCTTGATGGCCGCGAGCGGGTTGTTGAATTCATGGCAGACCGTCACGACCAGTTCGCGGATTGCCTCAGCCCGCTTCTCGGCAATGAGCATTCGTTTCTCCACCGCCTTGATCTGCTTGTGCATCCGTACCCGGTCGAGGACGTTGATGATCGTCCGCGGGAGGAGCGACTCGGCCAGGTCCTCTTTGATGAGGAAATCCTCGACCCCAAGTTTCATAGCCTCGATGGCGAGCTTGAAATCGCGGGTTGCAGTCACAAAGACAATGGGTATCTCCGAATTCATCTGGCTCAGTTGCAGGCAAAACTCCAGCCCGTTCGAGCCGGGGAAAACGTAGTCCGTTAAGATGAGGTCGAGATTCGCGTTCTGTTTGACCTCTTCGAGTGCGTCCTCCACGCTCTCTTTCCAGGTGAGCTTGAATTCGCGATTCTGGAATTGCTGGAGTTGTCGCTGTACGATCTTGGCGAAGCCGATGTCGTCATCGACGAGCAGAACCGTAATAGGTTTGGGATTCTTGGAAAACGTAGGGGTGCTCATTTCCTCTTCAAGGTAAGAGAAGTTTGAATTACTTGCAATTCTGGCAGACGGCCGCATCGGAGGGGAGTCGGAGTGGTTGCTTTTCTAGGGGAAATTCTCTATACTCCAGCGATTCGTATCGATGGGAAGCGGAGCGCGGATTGCCTACCAGTCAGCCGGCCGTCGAAGGAGAATTGCTATGCCAGAAAAGAACAAAATTCTTGTGGTGGATGATGAAGATGCTTTGCGAACCGTCCTCAGTGCGGAGCTGGAGGGGGAAGGATACAAAGTCTCCTCCGCGGCGGACGGAGCCGACGCAATCAATGTGCTGAAGTCTCAAACCTTCGATCTGATTCTCCTGGATATCAAGATGCCTAATGTCGACGGCTTCGAGGTACTGAAGTTTGTGAAGGAGAACCAGCCTGCCACCAAGGTCATCATGCTGACCGGCTTTGCTGATCTTAAGAACGCCATCGAGTCGAAGAAGCTTGGAGCGGAGGACTTCGTCAGTAAACCCTACGATCTTGTAGACCTACTCACAACCGTGGAACGCGTCCTCAGCGGCGTTTAGTCCTGCCAGTCCGGGGGAGACCACATGGCGAAAAAGTACCGCATCTTGGTTGTCGACGATGAGGAGTCGATTACCTTTCTTCTGAGGACAGAACTTGAAGAGCTCCCCGACTTCGATGTTGAAGTCGCCCTCAACGGCACCGAAGCCATCAACCTCATCCAATCCAAGATTTACGACATCATCCTCCTCGACATCAAGATGCCGCGCCTCAGCGGCATCGACGTGCTGAAGTTCATTACGGAGCACTCTCCCACCACGCAAGTCATCATGCTCACAAACGTGGTCGACTACAAAACGGCCATCGAGACCATCAAGCTGGGCGCGTACGACTTCATCAGCAAGCCGTACGATCGGGAACAGTTGCTCGTCACGATCCGCCGCGCCGTCGACCGCCGCCAGCTCGTGATCGACAAAGAGGTGATGAAGCGCGAGTTGAACCGGATCAGCGGTCCGAGCGGGCTCATCGGTGAGAGCCCGTTGTTCCGGCAGGTGGTTGAAAACGCACGGAAAGTTGCCGCCAGTGAAGCCTTCGTATTAATCCAGGGGGCGAGCGGGACCGGCAAAGAGTTGATCGCCCATATGATCCACAATGATAGCCCCCGCAGAGACCAGCCCTTCGTCGCGGTGAATTGCGCCTCGATCCCGGATCAGCTGCTCGAGAGTGAGCTCTTCGGCCATGAAAAGGGGGCATTCACGAATGCGTACTCGGCGAAACAAGGACTCGTGGAGGTCGCAAACGGCGGTACGCTCTTTCTGGATGAGGTCGGCGACATCAGTCAGCAGACGCAGGCGAAACTGCTCCGGTTCTTGGAGACCGGAGAGTTCCGGAGGGTGGGAGGGACCACGTCGATGAAGGTCGACGTGCGCGTTGTGTCGGCGACGAACAAAAACCTCCCGCAGGAGGTGCAAGCAGCAAGGTTTCGGGAGGACCTGCTCTACCGGCTCAATGTTGTCAGCATCAACTTGCCTACGCTCCGAGAACGGAAGGAAGATATCCCCCTCCTCGTTGACTATTTTCTCAAGCGCAAATCGAAGGCGAAAGCGAAAAAAGTGAGTCCCGAGGCCCTCGCTGTGTTGATGAGTTATGACTGGCCCGGCAATATTCGAGAACTGGAGCATGCCATTGAGGGAGGGATCGTGCTGTGCCAAGGCGACCTCATCGAGCCCAGCGATCTCTGGATGAATCCTGCGCTTTCGAGCCAGGCGTCGGTTCCAGTTTCCCAAGGACGTACGGACGGTCACGATCACCTTCTCTCTCTCGAGGATCTTGAGAAAATCCACATTGAAAAGGTCCTCAAGTTCAACAATTGGAACCGTGTGAAAAGCGCTCAGGTGCTCGGAATCACGCCAAAGACCCTCTACCTGAAGATCAAGAGGTATTGTATCAAGGTAGGGGGGAATTCCGACTAGCGCTGACGCACTCTCCTCCTGTCCAATTCCCCTCAGAGATCTCATCACCATCCGCTCACCGATCAGCAAGCCTTCGTCCAAGGAGCCTTCACACGATCGCTCCGCCATCGTCCAGTCGTCAGAGATTCTCAAATGAGGAGGATATCTTGAGGTGGAGCATCACTGCAACTCGCTCTGCCGATCCCCCAGGGGTTTTATCGCCCTCTGATTCTGGCTGCTTTCCGCTGCAGCCGATCGGGGTGAAAAAAAATTCTTCTGAGTGCAACCTTTTCTGACCGCTTGCGTCTAATCTAGTGGGAGCAGAAAAAGCTACCTCCTTCTTGATGAGCCAGTCATCGGTCGCCAATGGTGGGACGACCGAGAAACTGGCTCTTCCTTTTTTTTCTTGCCTTACTGCCGGTGAGACCTTCCTTGACTTTTGGGGCTTTAATGAGTATTTTTTTCGACAAACACGATTCGTTCTCCGGCCGTTGCCAAAAGTAGACACTCCTTCTCCCCTCCAGAGGGACTTCCAATGTCGGGTTTGCGAGGCGTCGATTACTTCAATCTAGGGGACATGCTTTCAGAGGAAGAAGCCCTGGTGCGCGACACCGTCCGCAATTTCGTCGATGAGAACGTCCTGCCGATCATCGAGAAACACTACGAAGAGGGGACCTTTCCGATCTACCTTGTACCGAAGATGGCCGAGCTCGGCCTCCTGGGTCCAACCTTTCCCGCGAAGTACGGCTGTGCTGAGCTGAACAACGTTGCGTACGGACTCATGATGCAGGAGTTGGAACGCGGTGACAGCGCGTTGCGGAGTTTCGCATCGGTTCAGGGGGGGCTCGTGATGTATCCCATCTACACTTTCGGTACCGAAGAACAGAAAGACTACTGGCTCCCCAAGCTCGCGTCGGGCAAAGCCATCGGCTGCTTCGGGCTGACCGAGCCGGACTACGGCTCGAACCCGGCCGGAATGATCACGCGGGCCGAGAGGACAAAGGGCGAATACCTCCTGAACGGGTCGAAGATGTGGATTACGAACGGCACGATAGCAGACGTCGCGGTGGTATGGGCCAAGCTTGAGGGGGAAATCAAGGGTTTCCTCGTCGAGAAGGGGACAAAAGGGTTCACGGCCCCGGAGATGAGAGGAAAGCATTCCCTGCGTGCGTCCGTGACTTCGGAGCTTGTCTTCCAGGATTGCGTCATCCCCGAAACCAATATCTTGCCGAAATCCGGCGGTTTGAAGTCGCCTCTCATGTGTCTGAGCCAGGCACGATATAGCATTGCCTGGGGGGCAGTTGGGGCGGCAATGGCGTGCTACGAGACGGCGCTGGACTATGCGAAATCGAGAATTCAATTCGACAAGCCGATTGCCGCGTTTCAAATGACACAAGAGAAGCTGGTCCACATGGTTACGGAGATCACCAAGAGTCAGCTTCTCTGCTTGCAGCTGGGTCGGCTCAAAGATCAGGGGAAAGCGAGATTCACCCAGGTCTCGCTTGCGAAGCGAAACAACGTTTACCATGCGCTGGAGATCGCGCGAATGGCTCGAGAAATCCTCGGAGCGAATGGCATCCTGAACGAGTATCCCGTCATGCGCCACGCGGCGAACCTCGAATCAGTCAAGACCTACGAAGGGACGCACGAAATGCACACGCTGATTGTTGGTGAAGATCTCACAGGCTCGCCGGCGTTTGCGTAACTACCCATAATGAAAAGAGACATTAACCCTATGGCGTCGAAAAAGATCCTTGGCGAAGCAATCACGTATGACGATGTTCTCCTTGTGCCGGCGAAGTCGTCAGTTCTTCCGCGTGAGACGGACGTCCGCACGAAGCTGACGCGGGGCATCGAGCTGAACATCCCGTTGATCAGCGCGGCGATGGACACGGTAACGGAATCCGCCATGGCGATCGCTCTCGCGCGCGAGGGTGGGATTGGGATTCTGCACAAGAACATGTCAATCGCCGGGCAGGCGGAAGAGGTAGACAAGGTGAAGCGGTCGGAAAGCGGAATGATCCGTGATCCAATTACGCTTTCGCCGCAGCGAAAGGTCTGGGAGGCGCTCGAGGTGATGAAGAAGTACAGCATCTCCGGGATACCGATTGTGCAGGATGAGAATCTCGTTGGGATCCTGACGAACCGCGATCTTCGGTTCGAGCCGAACATGGACCTGGAGGTCGCGAAGCTCATGACCAACGGCAACCTGGTGACCGCGCCGGTTGGGACGACGCTGGAAGAGGCGGAGGTGATACTTCAGAAGCACAGGATCGAGAAACTTCCCGTTGTCGACAAGAACGGCAAGCTGAAGGGCCTCATCACGTTCAAAGACATCCAGAAGAAGAAGCGTCATCCGAACGCGTGTAAGGACAAGCATGGAAGACTCCGCGTGGGTGCAGCCGTCGGGGTGACCAGTGATACGGTCGATCGCGTGGCCGCGCTGATCGAATCGGGAGTCGATGTCGTCGTCATCGACACGGCTCACGGCCATTCCAGAGGTGTTGTGGAGATGGTCAAAGAGGTCAAGTCGAGATTCCAGGTCGAACTTATCGCGGGGAACGTTGCGACGGCCGAAGCGGCGAAGGACCTCATCAAGGCCGGTGCGGATGCCGTCAAGGTGGGCGTTGGACCTGGATCAATTTGCACGACGAGGGTTGTCGCAGGCGTTGGCGTTCCCCAGGTGACGGCGATTCTGCAGTGCGCGAAGATCGCCCAGGGATCTGAGGTTCCGGTTATCGCCGACGGAGGGATCAAGCAGACCGGGGACATCGCAAAAGCGATCGCCGCGGGCGCCGACTCCGTGATGATCGGCGGGCTGTTTGCCGGGTTGGAGGAAAGCCCGGGTGAGAAAGTGCTCTATGAAGGTCGGAGCTACAAAGTCTATCGGGGAATGGGTTCTCTGGAAGCGATGAGACAGGGGAGCAAGGATCGATACTTTCAGGATGCAGAGGATGATCTTCAGAAACTCGTGCCGGAGGGAATTGAAGGGAGAGTCCCTTACAAGGGGACGCTCGGTGAAACAGTTCATCAGATGGTCGGCGGGTTACGGTCGGCAATGGGGTACTGCGGCTGCCGCACGGTTGCAGAAATGAAGAAGAAAGCGCAGTTTGTACGAATGACCGACGCCGGATTGCGCGAAAGCCATCCGCATGACGTCGTCATTACGAAAGAAGCTCCGAACTACCATCTCTGAGAATCCGGCAGAATGTACGAGGAAAGGCTTGCAGCGGTCCGACGCAGTCTGGAGTCCTCCAAGCTTGATGCCTTGCTCGTCACGCACCTTCCCCACGTCCGGTATCTCACAGGATTCTCCGGTTCCAAGGGCATCTGCATCATCAATTCCCGGCACCAGTATTTTCTTACCGATAGCCGGTACCGCGACCAGGCAAGAGAAGAGGTGACGGCCTGCCGCGTACTTGTTTCGAAGGACAGCTTGTATCACGCCGTCCTGAAAGCACGCTTGTTCACCGCCAGAATGAGGGTCGGCTTCGAAGGCCAGTCTGTATCTGTTGACTCCTCGCACTTCTTGAGGAAGATGTTTCCGAGGGTCACGTTCGTTCCGACGCAAGGGCTCATCGAACGTTCCGCTTCCGTGAAGGACGAGTCGGAGATCGCATGCATCCGTGCGGCTGCAGGAATCACCGATAAGGTTTTCCGTAAGATCGTGGGGCTCCTGCAACCGGGCATGAGCGAGCAGGATGTCGCCGCTGAGATCGGGTACTACCACAGGAAATACGGCGCTGAGGGAGATGCCTTCGAGCCCATCGTTGCGAGCGGCTGGCGCGGGGCTTTCCCGCACGCGAGGGCATCGACGAAGAAGATTCAAAAGGGCGAGCTTGTGGTCCTTGATTTCGGATGTCGTTTCGACGGGTATCAAAGCGACATGACGCGGACCGTGGCCATCGGGAGACCCACGCAGCAAGGGAGGAAGATCTACCGGACGGTCTTGGATGCCCAGGTGAAAGCGGTCGAAGCGGCGCGGAGCGGTGTGAGTGCGAGGGCGCTTGATAGCGTCGCGCGGTCGCACATCCGGAAGCGAGGATTTGGCAGGTTCTTCAGGCATTCGCTCGGACACGGCCTCGGATTGCAGGTCCATGAAGCTCCGCGCATTTCATCGATGAGCAAAGAGATCCTTCGTAGCGGAAATGTCGTGACGATCGAACCGGGCATTTACATCCCCGGCTTTGGCGGTGTAAGAATCGAAGACGACGTTGTCATTCGTGACGGTGGGTGTGAAGTGCTGAACAAATCGCCGAAAGACCTTCTGGTCGTATGAACAGCGATTTTCGAAAAGTCCTGATCGTTGCATACTACTTTCCACCTCTGGGCCTCAGCGGTGTTCAGCGGACAGCCAAATTCGCCAAGTACCTGCCGAAGTACGGCTGGAAACCGACGGTCCTGACGGTCGCTCAAACCGGGTATTACGCGTTGGATCCTTCGCTTCTCCAGGAGGTCGAGCAGGCAGGCACGGAGGTCGTGCGGGCGAGTTCCATCGACCCCAATCGCCTCTTCCGAAACCAGAAGATCGTCCGCATGCCGTCCGAACGAGTCCGAAAGGTGCTTCAATATGCGGGTGATACGTTCTTCTTCCCTGACACAAAGATCGGTTGGAAATCGAAGGCATTACGGGCGGCCATTGGATTGATGCAGCGCGAGAAGTTCGACCTCATCTTCGCGACCGCTCCTCCGCAGACCGATTTTCTCATCGGTGAGGCGTTGAAGAAGAAATTCAAAGTTCCGCTCGTCCTCGACTACCGCGATGCGTGGCTGGAGTACCCCTTCAAGTATTACCCGACACCCGTCCACCGATACATCCATTACCGGATGGAAAAGCAGGTGGTGAAGGCTGCAGACAAGATCATCGTGACGATACGAAGGGTGAAGGAAAGTCTGCTCAAACACTACCTCGGCCTCGATTACCACGACGTTGTCATCATCCCGCAAGGGTATGACCCGGATGATTTCAATGTTGATCCCCCCCTGAAAGCACCACCGCGCAGGAAAATGCGCATGACGCATGCCGGCACCTTCTACGCGGGGCGCAACCCGTCGGTGCTCCTCCACGCCCTCCATAATATCTTCAAGGAGGTGCCGCAGCTCCGGGGGCGCATCGAGTTGAACTTCATCGGCAATATTCGGGACGAGGACAGGTTGACGGTCAATAAACTTGGATTACAGAACGATGTGGTCTTCCTTGGCTATCTCGAGCACAAGGAATGCACGAGGCGCTTGATCGACTCCGACGTCCTTTGGCTCGTGCTCGACAATGAGTTCCAGTCACCCGGCAAACTGTACGAGTATATTGGAGCACGCAAGACCGTCCTTGGATCGCTCGCCAACGGTTCACTCAAACAGCTCATCCTTGAGACACAGGCGGGTCTGTGCGTGCCGCTGAATGATATTGAGGCTCATGAACGGGCGTTGAAGGATCTTTTTGCCCTGTTTGAGCGGAACCAGCTGAAGCAGATCGATGCTGAGTTTGCTGAGAAGTACGACCGTCTCGTGCTTACCGGTGAGCTTGCCAGACAATTCGAGTCGTTGATGGACATCGACAAGAATGCTCTGATGAAGAGGGAGGAGCGGGTCGCATGAATGTCCTGATTATCGGTTCAGGGGGCAGGGAGCACGCGCTCGCATGGAAGCTGCGGCAGAGTCCGAGCGTGAAGGCATTGTACTGTGCCCCGGGAAACGCCGGGATCGCCCAGCACGCTGAACTTGTTCCTCTGAAGGTGACGGATCTTGAAGGACTGGTGCGGTTCGCGGGAGAGAACCGTATCGATCTGACGGTCGTTGGACCGGAGCAGCCTCTTGTTCTGGGGATCGTGGACGAGTTCGAGAAGTGCGGACTCAAGATCTTTGGGCCAAGCAAGGCCGCAGCGAGGCTGGAGGGAAGTAAGGCGTTCGCGAAGGAGTTCATGGCCCGGAATTCGATTCCGACCGCTCGGTTCAGGAGTTTCTCTCTCGCGCAGAAGGATGAGGCCGAACGGTTCACGAGCGAGGTCGCCATGCCCATCGTGGTCAAGGCTGACGGGCTCGCTGCCGGCAAGGGTGTCGTTGTCTGCGAGACTCGGGAAGCGGCTCTCCTCGCCCTCCAAGAGATGATGGTGAAGAAATCCTTCGGAACCGCCGGCGAAAAGGTTGTGATCGAGGAGTACCTTGTGGGTGAGGAGGCATCGGTCTTTGCCATAACGGACGGCGAGAAGTTCGTGAGTTTGGCCGCGGCACAGGACCATAAGCGGATCCTGGATGGAGACCGGGGGAAGAACACGGGGGGGATGGGTGCGTATGCTCCGGCCCCGTTGGTGACGAAGGAGATGCGAAAACGGATCGAGCATGAGATCATTGTCCCGACGCTCAAAGGCATGCAAAGCGCCGGCACGCCGTACCGGGGCTGCCTCTACTGCGGGTTGATGATAACAGAGTCGGGGCCGAAGGTTATTGAATATAACTGCAGGTTCGGTGACCCGGAGACGCAAGTCGTGATTCCGCTTATCGATGGGGACTTCGCCGCTCTGCTGATGTCGGCTGCCGAAGGTCGACTCGACATGCAATCTGTGAAGCAGCACCCTGCGTCTGCCGTTTGCGTTGTGGTGGCTTCGCCCGGATATCCGGATGAGTATGCAACCGGGAAGGAGATTCATGGGCTCGAATCCGTGAAATCTGAGGAGGGGATGGTCGTGTTCCACGCCGGGACGCGACTCGACGGCGAGAAGGTTCTCACATCCGGCGGGCGGGTGCTGGGGGTGACAGCCATCGGCTACGATTACGATCTGAAGGGGACGATCGACGCCGCCTATCGAGCGGTGGGGAAGATCACCTTCGACGGCGCGTACTACCGCAGTGATATCGGGCAGAAAGCTCTGCGGAGGGGTGCTGATGCCAAACCGTGAGGGAATTGTGTCGTGAACATACTTGTCACAGGTGGAGCAGGGTTTATCGGTTCTCACGTCGTTGACTCCTATCTCCAGGCGGGGCACGCCGTGGTCGTCATCGACGATCTCTCGACCGGCTCTATGAGGAACGTGAATCCGAAAGCGCAGTTCCATCGGCTCGATATTAGGAGCGAAGAGGTTGAGGAGATCTTCAAACGTCAGAAGTTCGACGTCGTGAACCATCACGCGGCGCAGATGGACGTCCGGAGGTCCGTCGCCGATCCGATCTTCGACGCGAGTGTCAACGTGCTGGGAAGCATCAATATCTTCGAGCTCGCGCGGAGGTCCGGCGTCAAAAAGATCATCTTCGCCTCGACGGGAGGAGCGATCTATGGCGAGCAGGATTTCTTCCCGGCAGATGAAGAGCATCCGCTTCGTCCTCTTTCTCCCTACGGCATCACGAAGCTCACGTCGGAGAAATACCTCTTCTACTACCGGCAAGTCCACGGACTGGATCACGTCATCCTGAGATATGCGAACATCTACGGTCCCCGCCAGAATCCGCTCGGCGAAGCGGGCGTGGTCGCAATCTTCTGCAACAAGATGCTGAAAGGGGGCGAGCCGGTCATCAACGGGGATGGCGAGCAGACGCGCGACTACACGTATGTTGGAGACGTTGTGAAGGCGAACTTGCTGGCGCTGGAGTGCACTCGGTCGGATATTTTCAATATTGGCACCGGGATTGAGACGAACGTGAACGACGTGTTCCACACGCTGCGGCGGTACTTGAATCCCTCTTGTCCTGAACGCCACGGCCCTGCGAAGGAGGGCGAGCAACGGCGGAGCGTGATCAGCCACAAGAAAATCCGATCGGAGCTTAGATGGGTGCCCGGCGTACCGTTGGAGGAGGGCCTGCGCTTGACCGCGGAGTATTTCCAGAACTTGGCTGAGTGAGCGCCGTGTCTGAACCGATAGACCAGATTGTCGCGAACCTGGGCAAGGGTGATCGCCGCGCGGTTGCCCGGGCGATCTCCATAGTGGAGAACGACGATCCGGCGTCGAGCGACCTCTTGAAGAACGTCTATGGCCGCACGGGAAAGGGGTATCGGATTGGCGTCACGGGCCCACCCGGAGCGGGAAAAAGCACACTGACAAACAAGCTGGCGAAGCACTTTCGGGGAGAGGGGCTGAGGATCGGCATCATTGCTGTCGACCCGACGAGCCCGTTCACCGGCGGGGCTCTTCTAGGCGACCGGGTAAGGATGTCGGAAGTGGAGTTGGACGAGGGTGTTTTCATCCGGAGCATGGCGTCCCGCGGAAGTCTGGGCGGTTTAAGCAAGAAGGCCAAGGAGGCGGCAGACATCCTTGATGCAGCAGGCCACGACGTCATCATCATGGAGACCGTCGGCGTCGGCCAGTCGGAGCTCGATGTGGCGGGGGCCGCGGATACGACCATCGTCGTGCTGGTGCCCGAATCTGGGGATGGCATTCAAGCGATGAAGGCAGGCCTGATGGAGATCGCTGACTTCTTCGTCCTGAATAAGGCGGACCGGCCGGGGGCCGAACAGGCCGTGATGTCGCTGAAGATGATTCTAGGATTTCGTCCGCATCGCGAGGGAAGCTGGATGCCGGATGTGGTCAGGACACAGGCGAACGAGGGGAAGGGCGTGCAGGAGGTCGCGACCCTTATCAAGACCCACCGGGAATTCCTGCGGGCGACCGGCGGCCTCGAGCAGAAGCGAAGGGCTCGCCTGGAGAGAAGGATCCGTGAGATTATTGACGATCGGCTCCACCTCGATTTCTGGAACAGCGAACGTTCGGTGGAATTGAGGAGGAAGATCGAGTTGATACTCCAGCGACAGTCAAATCCGTACGATGCCGCGACATCGCTAATAGAAGATTTCAAATCCGAACGAGCGCTGCACGAGACGCGTACTGTCCAAAACTCATAGACTACCGAGGAAATCATGGAAAATAGCACTACACCCGAGCCCGGAATCGATTTCGAGCTGACAGAAGAAATGAGGATGTTGAAGCAGACCGTGCGGGCCTTTGCCGAGGCGGAGATAAAACCGTTTGTGATGAAGTACGACGAAGCTCAGGAATTCCCGATGGACATCTTCAAGAAGATGGGGGAGCTTGGCTTCCTCGGGGCGACGATCCCCTCCGAGCTTGGAGGAGCGGGGTTCTCGCCCGTGGAGTTCGTCATCATCATGGAGGAGCTTTCGCGTGTCGACCCGTCCGTCGGTCTGATTCTTGCTGCCCATAGCGGATTGTGCCTTCACCACATTGCCACGTTTGGGAACGAGCAGCAAAAGAAGCGATATGTCCCGGATCTCGCCACAGGGGCGAAAATCGGCTCGTGGTGCCTGACGGAGCCCGGCTCCGGCAGCGACTCATCAGGCTTGAAATCGACCGCCCGCCTGGAGGGTGATTTCTATCTCCTGAACGGCACCAAGAGCTTCATCACAAACGGTACGGTTGCATCGACGTATGTTGTGATGGCGAAGACGGATCCTTCCAAGGGGAACAAAGGAATCTCGGCGTTCATCGTCGAGCGGGGAATGAAGGGTGTCAGCGTAGGGAAGAAGGAGAACAAGCTGGGTATGAGGGCGAGCGACACGGCAGTCATGGTCTTCGAGGGTGTGAAGGTTCCGAAATCAAACTTGATCGGAAACGAAGGTGGAGGTTTCAAGCAGGCGCTCGAAGTGCTTGACAGCGGACGGGCCGGGATCGCAGCTCTTTCCATTGGGCTCGGTCAGGGAGCTCTTGATGCCGCGCTGAAATACGCGAAGGAACGTCAGGCGTTCGGCAAGCCGATCGTGGACTTTCAGGGCATTCAGTTCAAGCTCGCGGATATGGCGGCCGAAATCCAGGCTGGCAGACTGCTGATGTACCGGGCCGCGATGGCGGAAGCGAAGGGTCAGGATCTCAACATGCTTGGCGCGTATGCGAAGCTCTACGCGAGTGAAGCCGCCGTGCGGGCCGCGACCGAAGCCGTCCAGATCCACGGAGGGTACGGATACATCAAGGATTTTCCGGTTGAGAAGTTCTACCGCGATGCGAAACTCCTGACGATCGGTGAAGGAACCACCGAAGTTCAGAAGATCGTCATTGCGAAGAATCTCCTACGGACATGATCGCATTCTCTCGATCCAGACCACGATGAACAAGCAGACCCTCTACGGGATCATCGCAGTCCTCTTCATTGTCTCCGGAGGCGCCGGATTAGTCTATCAGATCGTCTGGTTCAAATATCTCTCCCTCTTTCTCGGGAACACGACCTATGCCCAGACGGTGGTCCTGGCGACGTTCATGGGCGGTTTGGCGATCGGAGCGTCCTTGTGGGGGCGCCGGGCAGACCGTACCGCCCGGCCGCTGGCGCTCTACGCGATCTTGGAGATACTGATCGGCATCTATTGCCTTCTCTATCCCTTCCTTCTCAACCTCTTCAAGGCAGGGTTCGTCTCTGTCGTCCGGTCCTCCAATCTCCCGATCGACGGCGCGGCCGTGCTTCTGCTCAAGCTGGTGGTGAGTATGCTGACGCTCCTCCTCCCGACCATCCTCATGGGGGGCACCCTGCCCGTCCTCGTGCGGTTCATTTCGCATAGTGTCGAAGAGTCGGGGAAGAACGTCGCGACGCTTTACTTCCTCAACAGTTTCGGCGCCGTCGTCGGATCTTTGCTCGGCGGTTTCTTCCTTGTACCGATTGCCGGACTTCACACGACGATCTACGCGGCCGCAGTTACGAATGTGATGATCGGCGGCATAGCGCTCGCCCTCTCGACATCCAGATTCCGGTTTGAGATAGAACCGGCTGCCGCAGAGCCGGTGACCGGGCAAGCCTTCTCCGATCTTCAAGTCCTGCTTGCAGTCGCCGTCGCTGGCGTTTCCGGGCTCGCCGCGATGATCTACGAGGTCTCATGGGTCAGGATGTTGATCCCCGTTCTGGGATCCTCGACATATTCGTACACGCTCATGCTCGTGGCGTTCATCTCGGGCATTACCATCGGCAGCTGGATCGTCTCTTTCTCGATTCACCGGATCAGAAGTCTCTTCGGCGCCCTTGCGTTCTGCCAGCTGGGCGTCGGACTCTCCATGGCCGCGACGCTCCCTCTCTATGGATACGTTCCGTTCTATTTTTGGCAGGTGGGCGCCATTTTGACGAGGTCGGAATCGACGTATCCCATCTATCTGGCGATTCAATTTCTCGTCGGCTTTATCATCATGATTGTGCCGACGATTTTTCTGGGCATGTCGCTCCCCTTCGCAAGCCGTATCGCTACGCGCAGCGTGAGAGCGATGGGTCGGTCAGTTGGAAACGTCTTCTCCATCAATACGTTGGGAACCGTCATCGGCGCGCTCACGGCGGGCCTTTTGCTGATCCCGCTCGTGGGGGTGCGGCATGCGATCGAGGCGGGGCTCCTCCTCAACTGCCTTGCCGGTGTCGTGCTCCTGTTCTTTCATCCCGGGTTCGCCAGATGGAAGCGTGCCGTCATCTTCGTCGGATTGCTGGCGGCCATCGGGGCGTATTTCACGTTCACGCCGGACTGGAACCAGATGGTGCTGCTCTCCGGGATCTTCCGGCAGTTTAGCAAGGAGCACCCGCCTCCGTCTACCTTCGCGGAGTTCCAGCAGATAAGCAGGGCGAACAGGGCCGTTTTCTACAAAGAGGGTGCAAGCGCCACCGTTGGAGTCATCCAAACCTCGACGGAAGGCGGTACTCAGGACGTCCTGATCATCAACGGAAAGGCCGATGCCTCCTCGATCGGAGACCTGCCGACGCAAGTGCTGCTCGGCCAGATTCCTCTGATGTTCCATCCCCATCCCGACACTGTCCTCGTCATCGGATACGGAAGCGGCGTCACGGC
>CAYZRX010000002.1:0-114597 GCA_964480945.1 uncultured Ignavibacteriaceae bacterium
CGGCTTCCCTGGTTCCGTGTCCCACGCATCAGGGACGTGGAGCGTGGTGACGTGATCGTTTTTGTCTTCCCTGGCTATCGGGACGAGGTCACGCCCGAGGATTTCACCTTTTATCTCAAGCGCTGCGTTGCCCTGTCCGGCGATACCCTGCAGGTCATCAACCGGGTACTGTATGTCAACGGGAAGCGCTCCCCGCTGCCGCGCAACCTCCTGTTTTCGTACCAACGGATGGTGCCGCCCGGTCAGATTGACGAGCGTATCTTTCCCAAGGGAGCGCCATGGAATGAAGACAACTACGGACCGATCGTCATTCCGAGAAAAGGCATGGAGATCCAGCTGACCGCAGCAAACATTCAAGCATGGGATGTCTTCATCAGGCGCGAAGGTCATGCCGTGTTCGTTCGCGATGGTCACATCTTTATCGACAACAGACCTGCCTCGGCGTACACGGTCGAACGGGATTATCTGTTCGGGATGGGGGACCACCGTGACAACAGCCTGGATAGTCGCTATTGGGGGTTCATTCCGAAAGAAGACTTGGTCGGCTCGCCGCTCATCGTGTACTGGTCATGGGACACCGACATTCCCCTCTACGACATTTTTGCGAAACTCGGGTCCGTTCGGTGGGGAAGAATCGGGACCCTGATTGAGTAGCAGGCATGGACGAAGCATCCGCCGACAAGAAGCAAAGTTCGGGCGCCTCCGAACTTCAGCCGGAGCAACCGGTCGCACAAAAAGGGGAGGGGAGCGGGAGACTTTCCCGCGCCAGATTGCTGAGCTTCGCGAAAACGCTGCTCTTCACGATCCTGGTCGCCCTCTTTCTGAAAACATTCATCATCGAGGCGTACCGGATACCCTCCGGATCGATGGAGAACACGCTCCTGGTCGGCGATTTTCTGTTTGTTAATAAGTTCGTGTACGGACTGAGGACCCCGCGTCACTTGCCGCTGACGAACCTAGCGATCCCGTCGATATCGTTCCCTGCCTTCAAGCAAATTCAGCGGGGCGATGTGATCGTCTTCGAATTTCCCGGCGATCGGGGGAGACTGAGCGATCCCGAATCGATCAACTACATCAAGCGATGCATCGGTCTTCCCGGGGACACCGTCCACATTCTTGCCGGAAGAGTCTTCGTGAACGGTCGGGAGCTCCTTCTGCCGCCGCACGCAAAGTGGTCGAACGAACGATACGGAACCGGTTGGCGCGTGGAGGATGAATTGTTCCCGCCGGGCTCGAAGTTCACCCTCGACAATTACGGCCCGCTCGTCGTGCCCAAACGCGGCGACTTGATCGAGCTCACTCCCACTACCTTTGAACGCTGGAAGGATCTCATTCAGAAAGAGGGGCATACAGTGGCTATCACTCGGGAGGGTGCCGTTCTGATCGACGGCGTGCCCAACAGCCGCTACACGATCGAACGCGATTACTATTTTGCCCTCGGGGACAACCGCGACAACAGCCTGGACAGCCGCTACTGGGGCTTCGTTCCGGACAAGAATCTCATTGGTGAAGCGTTCATGATCTACTGGTCGTGGGATGCGGAACTCGCGGTCAGCGGTCTGTGGGATAGGTTTAAAACGATACGTTGGGGGAGAATCGGGAGTCTCGTTCGGTAAAGCAATAGCTTCTTCGCGTTCCACCGATTCCGACCAGTTGTCAATTGACAATTGGCAATCGTCAATCGAAAATGCTTTCATGGCAGGTCTCTACCTCCATATCCCGTTCTGCGAGCACAAGTGCATCTACTGCGATTTTTATTCGATCGCTCCGCAGGATGCCTCGCGCTCCGCGGATGAGCTGATCGGCCGATTTCTCACTTCTCTGAAGAGGGAGATCGCTCTTCGCGCGCAGGAGGGACGGTTTCAGGTTTCCTACGAGACGATCTTTTTTGGTGGGGGCACCCCGTCGCTCCTTTCGCCATCGAGCATAGAGCAGGTCCTGAGCCTGCTAGCCGGCTCGTTCGCCATCGAGCGTGGCGCCGAGATCACGCTCGAAACAAACCCTGGTACGGTAGACCTTGCGAAGCTGAGAGCGTTTCGGTCGGCCGGGGTGAACCGGTTGAGCGTGGGCGTTCAATCCTTTCACGACGATGAGCTTCGATTTCTGAGTCGCATTCATACCTCTGGGGAAGCAAAGGAGTGTTTGCGCGATGCTTCCAGGGCAGGGTTCGACAACGTGAGTCTCGATCTGGTCTTCGCGCTGCCTGCGCAGACGAAGGAGCGGTGGGACTCGAGCCTCCGCCAGGCTGTCGAGCTGGAGCCGAAGCATCTTTCCTGCTACAGTCTTATTGTGGAGCCCAGTACTCCTCTCTCGAGAATGGTTGAGAGCCATCAGGTCTCGCTGGTCGATGTTGAGGAGGACGCAACGCTGTACGAGCAGACGATGGAGTACCTCGGGGCTCTCGGTTATGAGCAGTACGAAGTATCGAATTTTGCCAAACCCGGCTACGAATCACGCCACAACAGCAACTACTGGAATCACACCAATTACCTCGGCTTCGGCCCGTCGGCACACTCCTTCTGGTCGGCTGCGAGCCTCGTCACGGATGCCAGGCGGTGGTGGAACATTGCGAATGTCGTCGGCTACTCTGAACGGCTCGAGCGCGGATCGATGCCTGTGACGGGGGAGGAAAAGCTGACGATCGAACAGCTCGTTCGCGAGGAGATCCTGCTTGGACTAAGGAGTGGAGGAATCGATGTCGCCGGCTTCCGAAGGAGGTACAACTCCGATCTTCTCACCGAGCGCGGATCGGAAATAGAGGGCCTCATCAGCGACGAGATGGCGACGCTGGAAGGCGGAAGGCTTCGCCTCACCGCGAAGGGCTATCTGGTCTGCGACGAGATCTGTGCAGCGCTGAGTGACTGAAGGATCTCGTCTTGCACTTCCGGCCTTTTCCTGATAGATTGGCAAGGTTTTCCTGAGCAGAAGGCTCAAACAACAGTAAGGTACTGATCACGAGGAACGGATGGATCACAAGAAGATAAATCGCATCGTCGCCCTGGCTATGTTCTTGATTTCGCTGGTGACGTACACGATCACACTCTCACCGACGGTCGTCTTCTGGGATGTTGGCGAGTTTTGCGCGGCGGCGTTCACGTTGCAGGTGCCGCACCCTCCGGGAGCCCCCTTATTCCTTCTCATGGCGCGGCTGGCCGCAATGATCCCGTATGCCTCCGACATCGCCGTTCGGATGCACTTCCTTTCGGCCCTCGGGAGCGCTCTCTCTATCATGTTTCTGTATCTCATCTCCGTACGTTTCATCATCATGTGGAGAGGAACTCCCGAGACCACCTACGACCGCGTCGTCGTGTACGGTTCGTCGGTCATCGGCGCGCTCTCCCTCACCTTCAGCCCGACGTTCTGGTTCAACGCCGTGGAAGCGGAGGTGTATGGGTTGAGCATGCTCTTTGTGAGCGCCATTCTGTGGCTGGGTCTTCGCTGGTACGAGCGTGCGGATAATCGGCGGGGGGATATGTACATCCTGCTCATCGCCTATATCGTCGGTCTTGCCGTCGGGGTCCATCTCCTCGCCATCCTGGCGATCTTTCCGGTGCTGCTGTTGTACTACTTTCGGAACTACGAGCTCTCCCTGCGCTCCTTCGTGAGGTTCGGAATCGTCGCCCTTGTCGTCTTCGGTATTGTGTATCCGGGTGTCGTCAAGGAGCTCCCGTCGCTACTCGACGGGGAGTTTGGGGGAAAGCAGAGCCAGGTCTTTGCCTACCTTCCGTTCATCCTCATCGCCGGCGCGCTCTACGGAGTTTACTATTCGGTCAAGAACAACCTCCGCACGCTCAACGTCGCGCTGTTGGCGTTCCTTCTTATCGTTCTCGGCTACTCGACCTACACGGCGGTGTACATTCGTGCGAACGCGCATCCGCCAATGAATGAGAATGATCCCAGCACACTGACGCGGCTCGTCTCGTACCTGAATCGTGAGCAATACGGTGAGGCGCCGCTGGTCAACCGGCGCTGGAGCGACGAGCCTGAACAGCGGGCCGCATATCAGAACTACTCGAGTGATTTCGATTATTTCTGGCGCTTTCAACTGGACCACATGTATCTTCGGTACTTCGGATGGAACTACATCGGGTCGGAAGGGGATTGGAAGGACGCAGGCGTCTCCTGGAAGCAACTCTTCGGCATCCCGCTGATCCTCGGCCTCTTCGGGGCAGGGTATCATTGGCGGAAGGATAAGAAGATGGCCTTCGTCGCTACCACGATGTTCATCGTGCTGGGCCTTGCTCTCGTCGTCTATTTCAATATGCAGGAGCCGCAGCCTCGTGAGCGTGACTACTTCTATGTCGGTTCGTTCTTCATCTTCTCGATGTGGATCGGGATGGGCGTGCTCGGCCTGATCGACTGGCTGAAGGAGAAAGTCAAGGGAGGGGGCGGCTACGCGCTTTCGAGCTACGGTGTACTCGTGCTGGCATTTCTGTTTGTGCCCTTCAACATGCTGCGCACCAATTTCCATCAGGCGGACCGCAAGGGAAACTACGTCGCTTGGGATTATTCGTATAACCTCCTCCAAAGCTGCGACCAGGACGCGATCCTGTTCACGAACGGGGATAATGACACGTTTCCGCTCTGGTATCTTCAGGACGTTGAGGGCATCCGTCGGGACATCCGGATCGTGAATCTCAGCCTGCTCAACACGAACTGGTACATTCGCGAGCTGAAGCACGAAGAGCCGTACGGAGCGAAGCGAGTGCCCATTCGCATGAGTGATGATCAAATCGAGGGCATTCGCCCGATAGAGTTCCAGCCGCAGATGGTGAAGCTCCCCGTCCCCGGTTCTGTCATGCGAGAGTTCAGTGTGGAGGGGACCGCACGGACGTTCAAAAGCGACACGACAAATCAGACTCCGGACACGATCTCCTTCTACATGCCGAACACGCTCCAGTACGGAAACGTCAAGGCGATTCGCGCTCAGGATATCATGGTGTACGACATCGTCTCGACGACGAGATGGCAGCGACCGATCTACTTCGCGATGACGGTCGCTCCGGACGGCATGATTGGCTTAAGGGACTATTTACGGCTGGAGGGGCTGGCGCTTCGGTTGACGCCGCTGAAGGGGCAGGGTTATGCGAACAACCTCAATGAATTTCGAATGAGGGCCAACCTCTTCACGGACGTCAAGACGCCCTCGAAAACCCCACAGCTCGGTTTTCTCTGGCGCGGACTTCAGGATAGCACGACCTACTTTGATGAAGATGTCCGGCGATTGATGGCCAACTACCGTCAGGCGTTCATCATGTTCGGGCAGCGTTATGTCAACGACAGGGGGCAGTGGGCGAAGGCAGAGGAGACCCTGGATCGGATGGAGAAGCTCATTCCACGAAACACCATCCCGATGGACTACAGAACGAAATCGTATGTCGCCAGTCTGTACTCCGCGGTCGGAAACGATAAACAGTACCGCGCACTCTCTTTCGAGATCATCAACGAGCTCAAGCCGATCGTCGAGCGGGGCGTCGCCGAGCCTCTCTCGTACGATAATCCGTTCGTTCTCCTCCTCCAGACGTATGAGAATCTCCAGATGTACGATGAGGCGCTGAAGCTGGTGGATGTCATTCGCGCGACCTACGCCCGCGAGCCTGGCATCGATCAGGTCGCCAGCCAAATCCGGGGACGCATCAGGAGCGAGAAAACCTTGCTAGAACGGAAGGATTCGCTCGCGGCTGCAGCTTCCTCGTCGACCGCGCCAATTCAGAACCCGCCGGCAGCAAAAGGAAAATAGGCATGCCCGCAGCCACGTCGAGTGAAAAAAAATCTCGTCGTGAGGATTGGGAATCGTTCTGGGAGGAGAAGCAGGAGGTTTCGCAGGTCTATTCCAATGCCGACCGCATTCTGCGAAACCTTCAACGCGTGACGGATCTGAAGGGAAAACGAATCCTTGAGATCGGCGCAGGCACGGGCAGAGACAGCTTTCCCCTCGTCCAACAAGGGGGGATCGTCTACCAGCTCGATTATGCAGAAGGTTCCCTCCGCATTCTGAAGAAGCTCGCAGCGGAATCAAACGTGGAAGTCCGGATTGTCGGCGGCGACGCATTTCGGCTCCCCTTCCGCGATGGGGCTTTCGATGTGGTCTTTCATCAAGGGCTGCTCGAGCACTTCCGTTCACGCCAAGCGGAAGCCCTCCTGCGGGAAAACGTCCGCGTGCTGAAGGTCGGCGGATACCTTCTCGTGGATGTTCCCCAGCGGTATCACCTCTATACCGTCGCCAAGCGCATCTTGATCGCGTTGAACAAGTGGTTCGCCGGCTGGGAGCGCTCATTCTCCATTCGGGAGCTGAGGGCGCTCCTCCAATCTCTCGGTCTCATGCCTGTGCATGCGTATGGCGAGTGGATGTACCCCAGCTTCGTGTACCGCTCCCTCCGAGAGGCATTGAAGCATCTCGGTATCCGGGCCCCGCTGAGTCCGCAGGTGTCTCAATCGCTCAGCCGCGTCCGGGCTGCCGTGCGCTCGCGGATGCGGGAGACGCCCCTCTCCCTCTACTCAGGCATCTCGATCGGCGTTGTCGGAAGAAAATAGGGGAGATTGCGTTCCGTGAAGATCCTCGTGCTCAACTGGCAGGATATCAAGAACCCGTACGGTGGCGGAGCAGAGGTCCATCTTCATGAGATCTTCAAGCGGATCGTGTCCGAAGGCCACGCCGTGACCCTCTTCTGTTCTTCCTTCCCCGGTGCGCCGGCCGAAGAGCGAATCGACGGCATTCGTGTTCTTCGGGAGGGGAGCAGGAATTTCTTCAACTTCGTGGTACCGCAGCGCTACCGATCGCAGTTCCGTCACGAAGGATATGACGTCGTCGTCGACGATATCAACAAGATCCCGTTCTATACGCCGTGGTTTGTTCGGGAGCCTCTCGCCGGCATCGTTCATCATTTCTTCGGACGTAGCATCTTTCTCGAGGCATCGCTTCCCGGCGCCCTGTATGTGACCCTGGCAGAAAAACTGGCAGCCCGCGTCTACCGCGGCATGCCGCTTGCCGTTGTCTCGGAGAGCACTCGGCAGGAACTCGTCCAACTCGGGTTCCCGGCGCAGAGTCTCTCCATCGTCCCGAACTGCGTCGACCATTCGGTCTATCGACCTTCTGAGGAGCCGAAAAAAGGGCCGCCGATCATCGGTCACCTCGGCAGGTTGAAGAAATATAAGGGCGTGGATCACCTGCTGAAGGCGTTTCAGATTGTCCGGCAGGAGATGCCCGAGGTGCGGCTCAAGATCATTGGAGAAGGCGACTACCGTCCCGAGCTCGAACGGGAGGCCCGGCAACTGGCATTGGCCGAGTCGGTAGAGTTCACGGGATTTCTCCGGAAGGACCAGACGGTGAGCGCCTTGCATCAAGTGAGTCTGGCAGTGAATTGCTCGGCGAAGGAGGGGTGGGGGCTGACCGTGATCGAGGCGAACGCGTGCGGCGTTCCGGTCATCGCGAGCGATGTGCCGGGTCTCCGCGATTCGGTGCTCGATGAGAAGACGGGCTTCCTGTACGAATACGGGAACATCGAGCAGCTGGCTCAGAAGATCCTCCTCGTGCTGCGGGACGACCATCTGAGGGAGCGGCTGCGGGCTGAGGCGATTGAGTGGGCGCGCACGTTCGACTGGAAGGATTCCGCCAGGAAGATGATCGACGTGCTGGAGGGCGCGATCGCGGCGAGGAAATTGAAAGGCTGACGGCGTGGCCGCCGTGTGGCCTGTTCGCCCGGACGACACCTAGGAGCTTGCTGAAAAACCCACCCTCAAAGAAGAACTGAACCGCCGAGGCGCCAAGAACACAAAGAGATTTCTTCAATTCTGGTTGAAGAAAGCAAATCTAATATCACCTTGGCGCCCTTTGTGTCTTGGTGGTTCTCTTTTTTTCCGCACCCTGCTAGAGAAGCTTCGACCTCAATATCCGGACGCACTCTTGAGGAGTCTCCGCATGCTGGATGAAGCGGGTGGGATCGTCGACTCCTTCCGACACCGACTCCTTCCCCAGGATTTCAACCAACCCCTTCCAAAAAGGCCCAAGCAGCACGACAGGTCTTTCCGGTATCAGCCTCTTGTTGATGAACTCCCAGACGTAAGCGAGCTCCAGCAGGGTTCCGGTCCCTCCTCTCAAGATAACGTACCCTTGCGCCGAATCGACGAGCTTCGTTATCCTCTCCGCAAGCGATTTCGTCCGCACCTCGGTGTCGATCCACCTGTTCGCAGTGCGAGGAAAATCCTCAACGGTGACGCCGATCGTTTCTCCGTTCACCTCTTTCGCGCCTCGCGCAGAAGCCTCCATAATGCCCCCGTATCCCCCGTTGCAAACGACGAATCCGACACGCGCGAGTTCTCGCCCAAGCTCCCAGGCAGTCAGATATTCTGCCTCCCCCTCCTGAGGCCTCGAGCTCCCGAAGACTGAGATGGTCTTGTTCATAACGGATGGAGGCAATATCGTTGAGAGCGTTCTAGTCCGTGAAAACCCAATTGACGCCGAGCTTGATGTTGCGGCCGGGCATCGGGTAGATGGGGGTCTCGAAGTAGCCGACGTCGAGCGGGTTCTCCCAGATTAGCGTCAGATAGGCGTCCCCGATCTTGGCGACGCCGTACAGATCGAGCGATGAGAACATGCCGACTCGCACATCATTCTGACTTGCATAGGCCAGCATTGCCGGGATGAAATACAGGCCGTCCTGTCTCGTCATGAAGCGCCACCGTACAGCGAGCTTTGCGTCCAGGTGCCCGTCGACGAATTTGTTGCGGTAGGAGAATTCGTTTACGAGCGCGAGTTTCGGCACCGGGAGTCTCACAGTATCTTTTTCCTTTTCGCTGCTGTAGGTGAGCGAGCTGAGCAGCTCAAAGTTCCAGGCTCGCGCCGTCAGGCTGGAGGTGATGCCGGCCAGCGATACCTTCGGCGTGCTGATGATCTGCACCCCCGGAAACGCGCTCGAGCGTGAGATCGACCGGAACATGATCGCGTCGGAAATCTCCCGATCGAAAAGTGAGATCGACCAGTCAAAAGTGTTGCCGGCCCGGACCCACAGACCGAGCTCGAAGAGACTGTGCCGTTCTCTCCCGACAGTGCCGGAGCGGACCACCGTCGAGTCCGTCCAGAAGAGTTCCTGAAGTGTCGGGAGCCGATAGGTGTGTGAGTAACCCAGAGAGAAGCCCATATACGACGCAAGCTTCCGGCTGAACTCTACGCCGAGCGAGAGGGAATTCTCGCCTCGGAGCTGCTCCATTCGGGCATCGAGATCCGTCGATATCAGATCTCCAAACTCAAGGTTCGCTCCACCCGTGACCGCCCAGTAGTTCTCCGCTCTCGGGCCGACCGTCCCGCTTTGGTTCACCACTCTTCGTTCGATTTCGGAGCCCAACTGGACCTGGCCCAGAGGAACGGGCAGAATCTGTTGGAGCTTCAGGCCCCAGAAGGAGGAGTGATGGTTGTCGGTGAGCATCGGAGGGCTTAGCGGGTCGTCGCCCTCTCGATAGTCGCGTTCGATGGTCGTGTAGTAGCCTGTGAGGTGGGATGTCTCGGACGAGTCGGGGAGGAGTCGAGCGACCGCGCCGAAGGTAACGTCCCGCCGCGAGACAGTCTGGCCGCTCGCCTGACTCTTGACGACGGCGGTGACCTCATCGTAGATCGAGGGGCTCTGGCTGATGTCGACGCCGCCGTTGAATCCGGTCGTCGACTTGTTGTAGAAATCGCTCAGCCACACATTGAGCCGGTCAGAATAGTTGTAGCGGACCCGTGACCGAACGTTCCACGAATCGTAGGCCGAGTTTGGAAATCGACCGTCCGATACCTGGCGCTGGAACCCGAACATGACATTGACGCCGCGTGCCACGTTCTGCGTGAAGATTCCGTCGGAGAGAATGTGATTGAAGGGGCCCTGCACATACCGGATCTTCGTCATCGGCTTCACGTTGTCGTATTGATGTGTGACGAAGTTGATGGTCGCGGCCGGAGCGTTCGAACCGTAGAACAACGAGCGAGGCGTCGTGAAGACCTCGATCTGCTCGACATACTCCAGCGGTATGTCGTACAGGTTGTACGTGCCTGTCACCGGGTCGTTCAGCGGCCGTCCGTCCAGCTGGAGAGAGATGCCTCTTCCGTCGATCCCGAAAGCGTTGAGCTGTCCGGGCTGACCTATCTCCCCCAGTTGACGCACGAAAATCCCAGCGGCCCTCCAGAGCAAGTCGCCCGGATATTTCGCATCCGTCCAAAGAAATTGAGATGAATTGAGCGCGTCGATGGAGTCCAGTTGCTTGCGGAGACTGCCGATGGCTGGAAGGAACGAGCGAACGGCAATCCTTTCACGGACCGTGTCGGCCGGGGTCGCGCGGAGGCTGTCCAGGCTCGCCGTCTCCTGTGCTCTTGAAGGTGTCGCAGTGAACCCGACGAGGACGGTCAACGCAACAAGAAGGGGTCGTGCTTGAGTTGAGAGCGAAGGAAGATGCGCCACGTTCCGGTGAGGTGTCAGTTGGGTTCCGGTTTGAAAAGCGGCTGCGTGATCGAAGTGTGATAGCGGGAAGAGAGGTCCTCCGCGACTTTCTCAGCGAGCTTCTGGTCGCTGAAAAATCCGAAGATCGACGAGCCGCTGCCGCTCATCAGAGCGACCTCTGCTCCGGCCTTCAGCAGGCTCTCTTTGATCTGCCGTGCTTCGGGGTGAGCACCGAAGACGATCGGCTCAAATTCATTGCAGAGTTTTTCCCGCAGCAGATCCGGATGGCCGATGCTCGTGCGGAGCAAATCCGGGAGATGAACCCTGTGCCC
The DNA here is from genome assembly GCA_964480945.1 of uncultured Ignavibacteriaceae bacterium. Taxonomy (GTDB): domain Bacteria; phylum Bacteroidota; class Ignavibacteria; order UBA10030; family UBA10030; genus VGWB01. The sequence goes on from CAYZRX010000002.1 coordinate 10,742, forward strand.
ATCCCGGGCGATCTTGAGGTTGGTGTAGGCCCATGTGGTTGAAATGCGGATCGGCGGCGTCACCACCAGGATCCAATAGGGGATGTTGACATCGAGCGGCTCCAGCCTCTCCCCGCGGCCTGTCGCGTACGCCGTCCCTCCCGTCAAGAAAAACGGGACATCGGAACCGAGCGTGGCGCTCACCGTTTTGAGCTCTTCGTCCGTTATATCCAGCGTCCAGAGTTTCTTGAGCCCTTTCAGGACGGCTGCTGCGTCGGCGCTTCCACCGCCAAGGCCTGCTGCGATCGGAATTCGTTTCTTGAGGTTGATCTCGACACCGGTGTGAACGCCGGTGAGGTCACGCAGGACGTGAACGGCACGGAGGCAGAGATTGCTGTTGTCGCTCCCGAGCTCCGGCGAATCTGAGGTGAAAATGTCCCCTTCGTCGCCTTGAAGCATCTCCAGCTCGTCGCTGAGATTGATCTGGTGGAAGATCGTCTCGATGTCGTGATAGCCGTCGGGCCGCTTGCCCACGACGTGCAATCCGATATTGATCTTCGCGAACGCTCGGAGTCTCATTTTCTTCAGGGTTCGGTCTGCGTCAAAAATACGTGATTAAGGGAGCAGAAGCAAGGAGGGCGCCCGAAGGCTGTTTTGATTGTTGTTCCTTTTTTTTGTAAGTTGACTTCGCTTTTGTCGCGTGAGGACCACTGAAAGGAGTCGGAGTCGATTTGAGCGTTGCGGTTGGCAAGATCAAGATAGGTGACGGGGCACCGTTGGTGCTCATCGCCGGTCCGTGCGTGGTTGAGACCAGAGCGATGGTTCTCAAAACCGCTGAGCGCATTCTGCAAATCACGCGTCGTCACGGAATTCCCTTCATCTTCAAGTCCTCTTACAAAAAGGCAAACCGGACCAGTGCCCGGTCGTTCTCAACGATCGGCATCGAAGAGGCCCTCGCGATCCTCGCCGAGGTGAAAGAGCGATACAATGTTCCCATCCTGACGGACATCCACACGATCGACGAGGTGGCGCAAGCGGCGGAGGTGGCTGACGTGCTGCAGATTCCGGCGTTCCTCAGCCGGCAAACCGACCTGCTTCAGGCGGCGGGACGCACCGGGAAGGTTGTGAACATCAAGAAGGGGCAGTTCCTCGCTCCGGCCGACATGAAAATGGCAGCGGAAAAGGTCGTTCTGACGGGGAACAAAAAAGTGTTGCTGACCGAGCGAGGCACGACCTTCGGCTACAATAATCTCGTGGTCGACATGCGGTCGCTTGCCATCATGCGGAAGACGGGGTTCCCCGTCGTGCTGGATGCGACCCATTCCGTTCAGCTGCCCGGGGGCGCCGGGACTCAAAGTGGCGGCCAGCCCGAGTTCATTTTCCCGATTGCCCGGGCTGGTGTAGCGGCCGGCTGCGACGCCCTCTTCGTGGAGACCCATCCGGACCCGCGGCGGGCGCTGAGCGACGCGGCGAGCCAGCTGAAATTGGATTCGTTGGAGGAGTTGATCAGACAGATCACGGCGATCGATGCGGTCGTGAAAAAGACTGTCAAAAAGGGCCGGCCCTAGAAAAACCCGCGCTTGGCTGTGAAAGACTCAATTCGCTCAAAGCTTCGAAGAATCAAGGTCCTCCTGCTCGATGTTGACGGCGTCCTCACGGACGGAGGGATCTATTACTCTGCTTCGGGCGACGAGGCAAAGAAGTTCAACACACAGGACGGCTTCGGGATCGTGAAGCTTCAACAAGCTGGGATCAAGGTCGGTATCATCACGGGAAGGACCTCGGAGATCGTAAAGCGAAGAGCGGAGGAGTTGGGCATTGATGAGGTCCATCAGAGCCTTGAGGAGAAGGTTCTCGCGTACGATGGGATCCTGGCCAAACTCAACGTGCGTGATGCCGACGTGGCGTACGTGGGGGACGATGAGCCCGACCTTCCGATCCTCCGGCGCGTGGGCTTTTCCGCCGCGCCTGCAGATGCGGCAGACGTCGTGAGACGATCCGTTGATTATCGGTGTAAGCGGAACGGTGGCTCGGGGGCAGTCCGGGAGGTTATTGACCTCATACTCTCCGTTTCGAGGAAACGCGGCGATGGCAAATCACGAAGAATTTCCACGTGAGTTGACGGCCCAGGAGCGGGACCTCTTGCTCTGGCTTCTGCCCGCAGATCGCTCGGGTTATCTGGAGTACCGCAAGCTGATCGGTCAATGGCAGGTCGTTGGAAGGGGGAGGAGGGGCGAGGGAAACTACATCCTGGCAGCTACGGCAGAGCGGCCGGATACCGAGATGTCTCTTCCGCCGTTGTTTGCCCTCGGGGTCGTGGAGTCTCGAGAGGCAAGTGTTTCCATCAGCCTCCGCGAGCGCATCGAGAATCAGGTTGAGTTCGAGATTGTGAAGCTTCAGGGTGAAGGCGTTCCCGATCGGCTGGAGGAAATTCGCCGATGGAGCTACTCCACCTGGCTTCCATCGCAGCCATGCCCCGCGTGCGGCCGCTCGGTCCGGGGAGTCCCAATGGCCACGGCTGGCGGCCAGAAGATGGTCCTCGCGATCTGTGCGAAGGATAAGCGGTTGTGGATCTACGAAGAAGCTTCGGGCGTGAACCATCTTATTCCCGTAACTAACTTCTACAACGAGCTGATGCTCGAGAAGAATGTACGGGATCCCGAAGTTGCGCTTGATTCAAAGAGGCTTTTCACAGATCTGAGCTCTTGGACGGACGCGGAGCTTCTTCGAGCGTTTGCCGCGTACAACAAGCTGCGCACGAAGGTCAAACTGGAGTCGCCGATCCTTGTTCCACAGGAGCAGAGACCCTCGTGGGTCCGGCGCTTAGTGAGATCGATCTCACCCCGACAGGGGTGATTCCTGCACCGGGGGAGAACCGTTTCTTCGTCAAGAACGAACTCGGGAGCAATCATATGAGCGTATCGATCGAAAAAGGAAAAGAAGTCATACGCATCGAGACGCAGGCAGTTGCCGCACTTGAACCCAGGATCAACGGGAGCTTCGAGGCGGCGGTTGAGCTCATCATGGCCTGCAGGGGGCGGGTGATCGTGACGGGAATGGGGAAGTCCGGTGTGGTCGCGCGAAAGATCGTCGCGACGATGAACTCAACCGGAACCGCGTCCGTTTTCCTCCATCCTTCCGATGCCGTCCACGGTGACCTGGGGATGGTGCGGCAGGAGGATGTGGTCATCTGCATATCGAAGAGCGGCGACACGGATGAGATCCGTGAGTTGCTGCCGATGTTTCGGCACATAGGCGTCAAGGTGATCTCGATGGTCGGCAACATCTCGTCGCATCTCGCCAAGAAGAGCGACATCGTCCTGGACATCAGCGTGAAAGAAGAGGCGTGCCCGCTCGATCTCGCGCCGACAGCCTCGACGACCGCCACGCTCGCGATGGGGGACGCACTGGCGATCGCGCTGCTTCACAGGCGAGGGTTCACCAGGGAAGACTTCGCGATGTTCCACCCCGGCGGAAACCTGGGCAAACGTCTTCTCCTCCACGTGGAAGAGATGATGGTCGCGGGAGCTGGCGTTCCGGTCGTGCGTGAGGAGGTCCCCCTCTCGGAAGCCATCGTCGAGATGACCTCGAAACGCCTCGGCGCGACGTGCATCGTCAACGGCTCCGGAGCGCTGCGAGGCATCATCACCGACGGCGACCTTCGCCGGCTGCTTCAACGGACGAAGGACATAACGAACGTCACCGCGGCCGAAGCGATGACCAAGAATCCAAAGACGGTCCGGAAGGGCTCTCTCGCAGCCACGGCCCTCGAGGAGATGGAATCGTACAATATTACGCAGCTGGTGGTCGTCGACGAAAACCAGCATCCCGTCGGCATGCTCCACCTCCATGACCTTGTGAAAGCGGGGTTGGGAGGAGACTCTTCTGGAGAAGATTCGTGAGACCGAGTCCGCTTCCCGTCCTTCTGGTTTTGCTTTGGACGCTCGCGTTCGGTTGTGAGGAAAAGATCAAGCCGACGGTTCTGCCGGGCCTCGACAGCAAGACACTGCCGCAGCAAGAGAGCTGGAACAGTTCCGTCGTTCTTTCCGACTCCGGAAGGACGAAGGCGGTGATCTATGCGGGGCGCATCCGGGAGTTTGAGAGCCCGCGCGAGACATTGCTGGATCAGAACATCACGGTCCATTTCTATGGGGAGGATGGGAACGAGACTTCCGTGCTCACTGCCCGCGAGGGCAAAGTCGACGAAATGACGAACAACCTCGAGGCGTCGGGGGATGTTGTCGTCGTCTCGAACGACAGCACCCGCCTGCACACGGAGAAGCTCTACTGGGACAACAAGCGGCAGCGTGTGCACACTCCGGACTACGTCCTCATTGTTTCCCCCAAGGAGAGGGTGGAGGGAAAAGGGCTTGAGTCGGATCAACAGCTTCGCAACTATCGCATCTTCAGAGTGACGGGGGAGTCGAGGGCGGACTGATCTCGTTAGCAACGTGAACGCCATCCATGAAGAGTCTGAGTATTGCCATCCTCGGTATGCTCGCTGCAAGCGTTGTGCAAGCGCAGGGAAACAGGTTGATTGAGGTGAAGTCTGCCGACGTTTTGAACGTCCGCTTCATCGGTGGTCAGGAGGTGCGGGAGTTGATCGGGCATGTTCACGTCATTCAATCGTCGCCGGGAGAAGTGGTGAAGATCTGGTGTGATTCAGCCCTTCGGTACATGGAGACGAACAAGATCGAATTGTTCGGGGACGTGAAGCTCGTGCGTGACAGCGTGACGTTGTTGTCCGACGAGGGGGTCTACTACGGGAATGAGCGCAGGGCGGAGATGTTGAAAGGGGTCCGGTTGACGAGGGGAGAGTCGATCCTGACGTCAAGATCCGGTGAGTACTTCGTCGAGGAGAAGCGAGCGCACTTCAGGGGCGATGTGCACGTCGTCGACTCGACTTCCTCGACTTGGTCCGATGCACTGACCTATTTCGAGACCGACGAGAAGTCGATCGCGGTCGGGAATGTGCGGGTCTACAATCCCGAGAACAGCCTCACGGTCTTCGGCGACTCCCTCATCCACTTTGAGAAACTCCGCTACACGCTCGTTCCGCGCCATCCGACGATGGTGCAGGTCGATACCTCGTCGAGCGGTGCACTTGACACGATGGTGGTCGTCAGCGAGGTGATGGAGACCTATCAGGACAGCGTGCCGCGATTCGTCGCGCGGGGCAAGGTCGCCATGGTGAGAACCGACCTGGCTGCCGTCTGCAAGGAAGCGACCTATCTGCTGAAGCGTGACCGCATCGTGTTGCGCGGCGAGCCGGTGGTCTGGCACGCGGAGAACCAGCTCAGCGGAGATTCCGTCGTCATCACCACGGCGGACCGCAAGCTTCAGAGCGTCTACGTCAGCGGCAGAGCCGTGGCGATCTCGAGGGCGGATTCGCTCTTGAAGCAGCGATACGATCAACTGACCGCGCGGGAGATCACGATGTTTTTTGCCGGCGGCAAGATCGGACACATTGATGCCGAGCGGACCGCAACGAGCCTGTACTATTTGTTTGACGAAGGCGAGCCGAACGGCGCGAACAGGTCCAGCGGTGATCGCATCGTCATGGAGTTTCAGGATGGGAAGATGGACCAGATCAGGATCATCGGAGGGGTGGAAGGGAAATACTTCCCTGAGGCGATGATCGCAGGACGGGAGCCGGAGTACAATTTGGACGGTTTTCGATGGATCACCAGTCGCCCCAAGCGACAGCATCTTCAGATCGTGAACGCACAGTATGAGTGATATGAACGTGAACGAACAACAACAGCCTGTGGTTCGGGTCTCGCCGGAAGCGACGCCTCCGAATGGCGAGACGCTTCTTCGGTCCGACGGGCTGGTGAAGCGCTATAAGAAGCGGACGGTCGTCAACCAGGTGACAATCCAAGTGCGGCAAGGGGAGATCGTCGGTCTCCTGGGCCCGAACGGTGCCGGAAAGACCACCACGTTCTACATGATCGTCGGGATGATCCGGCCCAACGCGGGCAGGGTCTTCATGGATGGGGTCGAGGTCACCGCCCTCCCGATGTACGAGCGGGCCCGGATGGGAATCGGATACCTTCCGCAAGAGGCGTCCGTGTTTCGCCGCCTGACCGTCCGTGAGAACCTCCTCGCCGTTCTCGAGCTCAGCCGTCTTCCGAAGAAGGAGCAGGAGGAAAAATGCGACAGGTTGCTTGAGGACTTCGGCCTGACGCATCTCGTGAAGAACAAAGGCTATGAGCTCTCCGGGGGAGAGCGACGGAGGACGGAGATCGCCCGCTCTCTCGCTTTGGATCCGAAGTTCATGCTGCTCGACGAACCGTTCGCCGGGATCGATCCGATAGCCGTCGAAGACATCATGCGAATCGTCTCGAAACTCAAGGAGAAGAACATCGGCGTGCTCGTGACCGATCACAATGTGCACGAGACCCTCTCGATCACCGATCGCTCGTACCTGCTCTTCGAGGGCAAGATCCTGAAATCCGGCACGGCAGAATACCTCGCGAACGATCCGGAGACCAGAAAGCTTTACCTGGGCGAGAAGTTCAAGCTGGATCGCTATCAGTAAATCGTCTTACGTTTCACTTCTCACATTCTCATTTTCTCTATGGTCGTCGTAACGGAACCCGGCGCATCCGAAAAACAGATTGAAGAAATTATCCGTGCGCTGCACGAGCATGGGTTCGATGTGCACCGCTCCACGGGCATGCAACAAACAGTGCTGGGCGCGATCGGCGTCCAACCTGAGTTCGACCATCGCCAGATCGAGCTGTTGCCGGGGGTGGCCGAAGTCCTCCGCATTACGGAGCCGTATAAGCTTGCCAGCAGGACGTTCAAGCGTGAGGGCTCGGTCTTCGACGTCGGTGGAATAAAGATCGGGGGGGATGATGTGGTGGTGATGGCGGGCCCATGTTCGGTCGAAAGCGAACGACAGGTTCTCGCGGTGGCGGAGAGCGTGATGAAGTCCGGCGCGAAGATCCTGCGGGGTGGGGCGTTCAAGCCGCGGACATCGCCCTATTCTTTTCAGGGCCTTGGTGAAGAGGGGCTGAGGTTTCTTCGAGCGGCGGCGGACGAATACAAACTTAAGGTGATCACCGAGGTCATGGACAAGAGCCAGATCGATCTCGTCGAGAAGTATGCTGATATCCTCCAGATCGGCGCTCGGAATATGCAAAACTTCACGTTCCTTAAGGATCTGGGCAAGGCGTCGAAGCCTATCATGCTGAAGCGCGGCCAGGCGGCCACCATTGAGGAATGGCTGATGTCGGCTGAATACATCCTCGCCGGCGGGAACCATCAAGTGATCCTCTGCGAGCGAGGAATCCGGACGTTCGAGACAGCCACGCGCAATACCATGGACGTCGGGGCCATTCCCGTCATCAAGAAGAAAAGTCACCTGCCGATCGTTGCCGATCCGTCTCACGGTATCGGTATCCGAGACAAGGTGATCCCGATGGCGCGGGCGTGCGTTGCTGCCGGGGCGGATGGCATCATGGTCGAAGTCCACAACGATCCGGATCACGCCAGGTCTGACGGCGCGCAATCTCTTTTCCCGGAGCAATTTGCGCAACTCATGAAGGAAGTCCGCATCATCGCTGAAGCGATCGGCCGCAAGGTCGCGTAGTCGAACCAACCTGATCGACGGCTCGCAACCATCACCTGGGCTGAGCCCTGACATTCATCGAAGGAGATCGTATCCGAGCCGGACCGTGGCCTCTTCGGCCAACGACCGGCGTGCCGCTCAACAGGAGTTCTTCGGGTGGGTCTTCTTGAGTTCACGTATCTGCGATGGCATCGAACTCATTCAAGCGCATCACGATCATCGGCGTCGGCCTTATCGGCGGCTCGCTCGGACTGGCGATCAAAAAGCACTTTCCCGTTGCTCATGTCGTCGGCGTGGATCGCAAAGGTGTGCTCAAACGCGCTCTTGAGCGAGGGGCGATCGACATGGCCGAGACAAGTGTCGCTCACGCCGTCCAGGATGCCGACCTCGTGTTCCTCGCGACCCCGCTTTCTGTCATCGTGCGCCACCTGCCGATCCTCGCGAGATCCTGTAAACCCAGCACTGTCGTCTCAGACGTCGGGAGCGTGAAGCTGCAGGTCGCGCGTCGTGCAGCGAAGCAATTCCCTCACGGAAATTTCATCGGCGGTCACCCGATGGCCGGCGTCGAGCTGTCAGGGATCGAAGCTGCCCATCCCCTGCTTTTCGAGAATGCGATCTACGTCCTCGCGCCGACAACGTTGAATCCCCGCCCGCTCGTAAGACGATTGGGCAACTTTCTGGGAGAGCTCGGGGCGCGGGTCGTCCTGCTTGACCCAAAGACGCATGATGAGGTTGCGTCGGCAGTCAGCCATCTCCCTCAGCTCGCCGCCGTGGCGCTTATGAATGTGGTAGGGCAACGCCACGGGACCGCCCGGAACTATCTTCGGCTCGCCGCGGGTGGATTCCGCGATATCACTCGTGTCGCTTCGAGCCGCTCGGATATCTGGAAGGACATCCTGGCCATCAACACGGGGGAGATTCAAAAATCACTGAGACTCCTGATTCGCGAGCTGGGTTTCTACTCTCGTCTTCTGCAGAAACAGTCGAAGTCACGCTTGATCTCTGAATTCGTTCATGCTCGTCGCCTCAGAAGCCGGATCCCGAAGACCATGAAAGGTTTCCTGCATCCTCTTGCCGAGGTGTACGTGTTCGTCCATGACAAGCCGGGGGCGCTGGCGAGATTGGCCACCGCCCTGGCGAGGGAGAAGGTCAACATCAAGGACATCGAACTGATGAAAGTCCGGGAGGGGAGCGGAGGCACGTTCAAGCTGGCGTTCGATTCGGCACAGATATCCAAACGCGCGGAGCGTATCTTGAAGAAAGCGGGGTTTGAAATTGGCGGATAGGGGAGTGATCCATTTCTTTGCGCGAGAGGACTTGATCTCGTCGGTCTATTTTCATTTATTGGAACATGAGATTTCAAGGTTGGGAATTGTTGAGTTCGAATTACGGGATGTCACGGCAAACCATCCAAGTTCTATGGCATACATCTTGACGAGCGATGTCATCATCCAACGTGGCACGAAAAGAAAAAGGAGGTTGGTCCTACCATGACCGTTAGCCAGCTTGCGAAATCAATTGCTGAATCGCCGACGCTGAAGCTGAACGAGGAGGCGAGGCTTCTGCGAGAGAAAGGCGAAGCAGTGGTCCACCTTGGCGCGGGTGAGCCGAAGAACAAGGCCCCCATCGCAGCGATCCTCAGCTCGGCCGCGAAACTGAACACAGGCGACATCAAGTACACTCCGACGGACGGCATCCCGTCTCTGAAGAAGGCGATCATCAAGTACACGGAGGAGAACTACGACAGGGTGGTGGCACCCGAGAACGTCATCGTCTCCGGAGGCGCCAAACAATCCGTCTTCAACGTCCTCTACTCCATCATCAACCCGCAGGACGAGGTGATCATCCTCGCGCCCTACTGGGTCAGCTATCCGGAGATGGTCAAGATGGTGTACGGCGTACCGGTGATCGTGAGGCCGGAGGATGGCAGTTTCTATCCGCGCATGGAAGACATCCTCAAAGCGGTAAGCTCCTACACGAAAGCCATCATCGTCAACAGCCCGAACAACCCCTCGGGTGTTATGTACCCGGAGCAGTTCATCGCGGAGATTGTGGAGTATTGTGAGAAGAAGGGCATCTATGTGATCATGGATGATATCTACCACAAGCTCGTGTTCGACGGAAAGGCGTGGCCGTCGCCCTACAAGTTCACAAAGAAAGACGTCGAATCAACACATGTCATCGTCGTCAACGGGGTGTCGAAGCTCTACGGGATGACGGGCTTCAGGATCGGCTGGGCGATCTCGAACAGAAACCTCGTGACCATTATGTCCAATGTGCAGGGACAGATCACCTCGTGCACATCGGTGATCCTGCAAGCGGCCGCGGAAGGGGCGCTGACGGGACTCCAGAGTGTGATCGAGAGCCTCAGGCTGACACTCGAGAACAATCGGAACGTGATGATGCAGGAGCTGAATTCCTTTAGTGGAGTCAAGACGGTGAAGCCCGACGGGACGTACTACTGCCTGCCCGACTTCCGGGCGTACTCCAACGATTCCGTCAAGCTCTCCGAGCTTCTCTTGAAGAAAGCGCTCGTTGTGGCAGTCCCGGGGAAAGAGTTCGGCATGGAGGGACACCTCCGCCTGAGCTATGCAGGCTCCATCAAGGACATCACCGAGGGTGTCGAGAGGATCAAGTGGGCGCTGGATCCGAGCTCACCGAATGAAATCTACATCGGCGACCGTAAACTTGTGAGGGACTGGCTATGAACAACATCCTCGACATCAAGACCCCGGCGCAAGGCGAGGCCGCCGCTGTCAAGAGTGACTACGGACTCGCGAACCATGGCCTCACCAATTTGCGGATGGCGTACTGGAACCTTCCCGTCGAAGCGCTCTATGAAGAGATATCGTTCAGACGAGAGGCCCGGATCTCTCAGATGGGCCCGCTGGTCGTGAACACGGGAAAGCACAGCGCCCGAGCGGCGAACGACAAGTTCATTGTGAGGGAGCCCACGACGGAAGAGAAGGTCTGGTGGGGGCAATACAACCGTCCCTTCAGTCCTGACAAGTTCAACGATCTGTTCAACCGGCTGCAAGGTTTCCTGCAAGGCCGCGATGTGTTCGTTCAGGACTGCTACGCGGGCGCCGATCCGAACTACCGCATGCCGATCCGGATCATCTGCGAGCTTGGGTGGCATGCGTTATTTGCCCGCAACATGTTCGTTCTGCCGCAGACGAACGAGGAGTACCGCCGGCACGTTCCGGACTTCACGGTAATCGCTGTTCCCTCGTTCAAGGGGCTTCCCCAGATCGACGCGACGGCGACGGAGACGTTCATCGTGCTCAACTTCGCGCAGAAGCTTTGCATTATCGGAAATACAGGCTACGGGGGCGAGATCAAGAAGTCTATCTTCACCGTCCTCAACTATCTCTTGCCGCTTGAGGGCGTGATGTCGATGCACGCATCCGCTAACGTCGGGAAGGAGGGTGACGCAGCCATCTTCTTCGGCCTGTCCGGGACCGGTAAGACGACGCTCTCGGCCGATCCGAAACGGGGACTGATCGGAGATGATGAGCATGGTTGGAGCGACGATGGGGTCTTCAATTTCGAAGGCGGCTGTTATGCGAAGGTCATACGCCTCTCGCCGACGGCCGAGCCGGAGATCTACGCGACGACGAGGATGTTCGGGACAGTCCTTGAGAACGTCGTCTACGATCCCGTCACGCGGCATATCGATCTGGACGACGAATCTCTGACCGAGAATACGAGGGCTTCCTATCCACTCGAATACATCGGCAACGCTCTTCCCGAGAAGATGGCTGGCCACCCCAAGAATATCATCTTCCTCACGTGCGATGCGTCGGGGGTCATGCCGCCGATTGCCAAGCTCAATCCCGACCAGGCGATGTACCAGTTCATCTCCGGCTACACGTCGAAGATCGCCGGCACGGAGGTCGGACTGGGCAAGGAACCGGAGATGACGTTCAGCACGTGCTTCGGTGCTCCCTTCATGGTTCATCATCCATCTTTTTACGCGGATATCTTGAAGCGAAAGATTCTCAAATACGGCGTGAACTGCTGGCTTGTGAATACGGGGTGGATCGGCGGAGCGTTCGGGGTCGGCAAGAGGATCAGCATCGGTTACACCCGCAGGTTGCTGGATGCGGCGCTGACGGGGGAGCTGCTGAAGGTCCCGTACGGGACAGACCCCGTGTTTGGTTTCAGCGTGCCAAAATCCTGCGAGGGGGTGCCCGCAAACATCCTTGACCCCTCGGCCTCCTGGCCCAGCAAAGAAGTCTACATGCAAAAGTACAAGCAGCTCGCCGCCCGGTTCATCGAAAACTTCAAGAAGTTCGAATCGGGATGCCCGCCGGAAGTCATCAAGTCGGGACCGAAGTTCTGATTCGTGTAGAAGACCGTCACCTAATAAGATCGTGCAATGGTAGGTGACGGTCTTCTCTTATGCGTTATGAGATGTGTTCTACTTGTCGGTTTTTGTTGAGGTTGTAGAGTCGGGTTTCTTTGCGGATTTCGAGCTTGTCGACGCCGGCTTCGATGCGGATCCTTTCGAGGTCGGCGTTGTGTTCTTGTAATCGGTCTGGTAAAAGCCGCTTCCTTTGAAAATCATGCCTCCTCCGCCGCCGAGGAGCCGCCTCAACGAGGGCTGCCTGCACGAGGGGCACGTCACGAGCGGTTCCGCCGAGATCGGCTGAAACTCCTCAAACATATAGCCGCATTTCTTGCACTTGTAACCGTACGTCGGCATATCGATCCTCTTATCTTCCTACTGCAGTTTCCTGAATCCCCGCTCCAGTCGTTCGGCGGCTCTCTCCAACTCGCTCATCGAGCACGCGTATGAAATCCGCACGTGGTCCCGAGAACCGAACCCGCTGCCCGGGACGACAACGACCTTCTCCTCGTCGAGCAGAAACTGTGCGATGTCGTCCCCCGACTTCATCACCTTTCCGGCGTGGGTTGCACCGAAATAGGAGCTGACGTTCGGGAACACATAGAATGCCCCGCAGGGGTGATGGCAAGTAATCCCCTTGATCGACGTGACAGCCGGGTAAATGAAGTCGCGGCGCCTGCGGAATTCGGCGGCCATGGCTTTGAGCTCGTCCTCGGGCCCGGTCAACGCCGCGAGCGCAGCGTGTTGCGAGATCGAGGAGGCGTTTGACGTAACCTGACTCTGAACTTTCTCTGCGGCTGAGACGATGTCTTTTCCGGCGCCGAGAAAGCCGATGCGCCAGCCCGTCATCGAGTACGCTTTCGAAACGCCATTGACCGTGACGACGTGGTCTTTGACGGCCTCGATGGATCCCATACTGAAGTGCTTCGCGCCGTTGTAAATGACTTTCTCGTAAATTTCATCCGCGATGACGTAGATGTCGGTTTCCTCAACGACACGCGCCAGTTCCTCGATCTCTTCCTGCGAGTAGACCGCCCCGGTCGGATTTGCCGGCGTGCAGAACAGCAGGGCTTTCGTCTTTTTCGTGATGGCCTGCCGGAGTTGAGCGGCCGTCATCTTGAATCCATCCTCCTCAGCTGTCTGAACGAACACCGGCTTAGCATCGACAAGCGCAACCATCTGAGGATAACTCACCCAGTAGGGAGAGGGGATGATGACCTCATCCCCCTTGTTGCAGATCGCTTTCAGGGTGTTGTACAGGGAATGCTTCGCGCCGTTCGAGACGAGGATCTGGGAGGAATCGAAATGGAGGCCATTGTCCCTGTTGAATTTCTCGGCGATGGCCTGCCGCAGCTCGGGGATCCCCGCATTGTGGGTGTAGGTCGTGAAATTATCCTCGATCGCCTTCTTGGCCGCCTCTTTGATGTGGAACGGCGTGGGAAAGTCCGGCTCTCCGGCTGTCAGCGTCACAACGTCCACCCCCTCGGCGTGGAGCTTCCGAGCGAGTGCTGAGAGTGCGAGTGTCTGTGACGGTTCTGCTTTCGCAACCGAACGGGAGAGCGATTTCACCGATTCTTGTGTCCTCTCACACCTTGCGCTGTCGATCCATCTTCTCTCTGAGCTTGCGATACACGTTTGCTGGGACGAAATCCTTCACATTCCCCTGGTGCCTCGCGATCTCCCGGACGATGCTCGAGTTCAGATAGGTGTACTTTTCATTCGGCATCAGGAAGACAGTCACCACGTGATGATTCAGGCGCCGGTTCATGAGCGCCATCTGCAACTCATACTCAAAGTCCGAAATGGCCCGGAGGCCCCGGACGATCGCCGTCGCCCGCTTCTTTCGAGCGTAGTCGACAAGCAAGCAGTCGAAGGAATCAACCTCGACCTGCTTGTAAGGGCGGACGGCTTCCTTGATCATTGCAAGGCGTTCCTCCTCAGTAAACAACGGCTGTTTGGCAGAGTTCCGTGCGATGGTAACGATGACCCTGTCGAATAACTTCATCGCACGCTCCAGAATGTCGAGGTGGCCGTTCGTGATCGGATCGAACGAGCCCGGATAAATGGCGATTTTCATTGGTATCCCTTCCTGCTATCTCTGTCTCGCTGAGACATCATGGTTTCGATTTGACTTGGAGGATCAGGACGGTCGTTTGACCGAAGGGCTTCCGGAGGATATCGTACATCGCTGTGGAGAGCTCAATCTGCGATTCCTTGCTATGCTCCATGACGACATAGGATCCGTTTCTGACCACGGGGGACTGGTAGATCGAGGTCGGGAGAGACCCGATTTCCTCGAGGCGATAGGGTGGATCCACAAACACGAGGTCGAAGCTCCTCCTCGTGTTCTTCAGAAACCAAAACACCTCGGCCGGATAGACGGTGCACTGGGGGCGGCAGCCGAGGGTGTCGATGTTTTTCTCCAGGATCTGGATCGATCCTCTCGCCTTGTCGACGAAGACGACGTGCCGCGCGCCGCGGCTCAACGCCTCAAGGCCGAGACTCCCGCTGCCGGCGAAAAGGTCAAGAACCTCGATGCCCTCCAGGTCCAGGCGGTGGGAGACCATGTCGAAGATGGACTGCTTTGTCCGATCCGTCGTCGGACGCACGGAACGATCGCGTGCGCTCAGGAGCCTTCGTCCACGGAACTGCCCGGCGATGATCCTCATTGCGATCGCAACGCCAACCCGATAGCGGCGGCGAACCGGGAGCTCTCCTTTACGTACGGTTCGTAGAGCTTCTTCGATGGGGAAAGATTCCGCACTGCGTTCAACAACAGCGTCTCGACCCCCGTTTCGCGTTGCACCTGTGATGCGGCCGCTGAGGAGACACCGACTCCGTACAGGAAGATCTTCGCGGGCGCTTCCAAACCGTCCTTTTCTTTGAGAAATCTGAGGTAGGCCACGGCGGTCTTTTTCAGCTCGTTCGAGGATTCGAGAGGATACGTGCGATAGTCCACGAGCTCTCCGCGCGCGAGGAGGCTTCCGTCGAGTCGGCCGGACCGCATTCCAAAGAGAGCGAGGTTGTCTTTTCCCAGTTCAGGGTAATTGAAGCGGAGAGATTTCTCCGTGCTGAACTGGTCGATGTCGATCAGGTGCAGCTGGAGCCGCAGCTCGGTGACGGCCTTTTTCAGGAAGCCGATGATCCCTCGACGGACGGAAATCAGCAGCATCCGCTTTGTCTTGCCTGCTCCCCACGGAAGGGGATGGAAATTGAGCAGGAAGTCTTTGAGGGGGGCGTTGGGATGGTATTGTTCGAACTCCCACTGCATGTAGGAAGTAAGCTCGTTCCCCTGGAGCGTTGCGTCGACCGGTATGATGTTGATGAACACCGGATCGGTCGGGAGGGCGAAAGAGATCTGCTTGCCGTGAACGCGGTTCTGCTTCATCAGTTCCTCCAGTTCGTACACAAACGTGTAGAGCTGGGGGTGGTTCGCGGAGATGGCTGTTGCGTGCGCGAAGTCCAGGGAGCTGGACCGTTCGCCGAGGGCGACGACGGACATCTTTTTTCCGTGCTCGACCTCAGCCAGCTGGAACTGTCCGCTGCAGAACGAGACCGCGACGTGATGGGATGATTTCATGGCATGACCCCGGGTTCAAATGTGTGGCTCGAAGTCGCTCGCCGCGGGACGCCGTGCAACTGTTCCGCCTTAGCCCCTTGACAGGAATGGCCGCTAATAGACGGTCAGGAACGGTTTGAGCTTTTCGAGCTTTTTCTTGCTGATCCCCTTCACATTTCCCAGATCGTCGAGCGTCTTGAAATCCCCGACGTCCTTTCGGTACGCAAGGATCCTCGCGGCGGTCACTTCGCCGATTCCGGGCACGTTCATCAGCTCCTTCTTCGTTGCCGTGTTAAGGTTCACGAGGCCGGCCGAGTTTTCGTCTCCGGCAAGTGTGGTGTCGGCAACGATCGATTCGCTGAGCGCCGCGAAGGTGCTGTCCGTCGACCGATAGTCAAACGGCTGTGACGATGGAAACGTCTCCCTGTACAACCGAATCCCCGCCCCGATGAGAAACGTCGCCACGAGAAACAAGATGACCCGCTGTTCCGTGACGGTAAGTGCGAGCCAGTTCTTCAAGCGCTGGAACATTCGGTTCTAGGAGAACGCGTCCTTTACCTTTTCAAAGAAACTCCTGGAATGGCCGTGCCGTTCTACCTCGTTCGGGGTGATGTGCTCAGACTCCCCGAGCTTCCTGAGGAGCTCTTTCTCGTCTGGGTTCAGCTTGGCGGGGACCCATATGTTGATCCTGACGAGCTGATCCCCCCGGCCGTGGCTGTTCAAATGGGGGATTCCGCGGTCTCGCATCCTCAGCAGCCGGCCGGCAGGAGTGCCGGGATCGATCGTCAGTTTCGCCTTGCCGGTGAGCGTCGGAATCTCGATTTCGCCGCCCAGCGCCGCCACGGGATAGCTGACGTTGAGATCATAAATGATGTCGTCACCGCTCCGGGTGAAGTACTGATGCGGCTGCTCCTCAATCAGGACGATCAGGTCACCCGGCGGACCTCCTCTCTGGCCCGCGTTGCCCTGCCCGTGCAACGGGATGTAGTTGCCGTCGGTGACACCCGCGGGGACGTTCACTTTGATCGTCGTTTCGCCCGGCACGCGCCCTTCACCGCGACAGTTCGAGCACGGATCCTTGACGACGCGCCCCTCGCCGCCGCACGTCGGACACGCCGTGATGTTCACGAATTGCCCGAACATCGAGCGCGAAACCTGGCGCAACTCGCCCGTCCCGTTACACTGAGGGCACGTCGAGGAGCCCGTTCCGGGTCTTGACCCTGTCCCCTTACAGACGTCGCAGACCTTCTGCTTTCTGACTTTGATCTTCTTCTCGACGCCGAGCGCAATTTCCTCGAGCGTGAGCTGCAGCTTTACCTGGAGGTCCGAGCCCGGGATGCCCCGCTGGGCTCTGGATGATCGCCGGCTACGAGTTGAGGTTCCGAACATCTCGTCGAAAATGCCGCCGCCGAAACCGCTTCCGAAGATGTCACTGAACGTTGAAAAGATGTCGTTGATGTCGTGGAACTCGCGGTAGTTGGTGCCGCGCATGCCCTCGTGCCCGAACTGGTCGTACCGGCGCCGCTTCTCCGGCTCGCCCAGGACTTCGTACGCCTCTGCCGCCTCTTTGAATTTCTCTTCGGCCTCCTTGTTGCCCGGGTTGCGGTCAGGATGATACTTGAGAGCCATCTGGCGGTACGCTTTCTTGATCTCATCCTGTGAGGCGTTGCGGGAGACGCCGAGTATGTCGTAATAGTCCCGTTTCGTCATAGCGGGCTACGTTGTCGGCTTTCCGCTCGTCTCACCTTTCGCACTCGCCGGCCTCTCTTTGCCGGATCCTTCGACATTCCCGTGCTCGGTCGGAGGCATCGAGACGATCACTTTGGCGTGACGGAGGACGCGATCATCGAGCGTATATCCTCTCTCCACGACCTCGACGACCGTATGCGGGGGAACGTCATTGCGAGGGATTTGGAGAAGTGCGTCGTGGTAGTGAACGTCGAATTCTTTGCCGAGAGAGTCGATCTGCCTGACGCCCTGCATCTCCAGGAACTTCAAGAGCTTCAGGTGGATAAGTTCGATCCCCTTGACGAACGCCTCCGATTCCCTTCGATCCTTGCTCAGCTTCAACGAACGCTCAAAGTCGTCGACGATCGGCAGGAGCTCCTCGATGACATCGGCCTTGGCGTATCGTGTCGCCGAGGTCGATTCATTCTCGGCCCGCTTCTTGAAATTGTCGAACTCGGCAGCTTTCCGCAGCAGAAGATCCTTGTAGTACTCAACCTGCTTCTCAGCTTCTGCCAGTCTCTGAGCCTGGTCTTCGGAGGGCTGAATGCTCGGAGTTTCCACGGGCAGCTGCTCGGGTTGTTTCTGCTCAGCTTGATTTGGTGCTTGTTCCTGTTCTTCCATATTCTGAGAAATCTCGCTTGTTCGTTGTCCGATTCACGCTTTCATCATCCGGGCGATCAGTTTGGCGACATGGTCAACCAACGGGATCAACTTTCCGTAGTCCATCCTCGTGGGTCCGATGATACCGACCCTCCCGGTGATGCCCTCGAGATCATAGGTCGCCGACACAACACTGTATTCTCTTGCCTTCGAGTCTTTGTTTTCCTCTCCGATCGTGATCACGAAGTTCTTGTCCAGCTCCTCGTGCTTTTCGAGCAAATGGACAATGATGTCGTCGTTTTCAATGAGCTCGATGATGCTCCGGAAGTTCCTCGGGTCGATGAATTCAGGCTGCTCGATGATGTTCTGCGTCCCGGAAATATGGACTTTGTCACGGTCCTTCATATCATCGAACAATTGATCGACGGAGTCGATGAAGAGCCGGATCAGGCCGGTCCGCTCGTCCTGAACGTCTCGAGTCCGCTCGATAAACGTGTCACGAATCTCGCGGAGTGTCAACCCCGACAGTCGTTCGTTCAGGACTCGGCTGATATGCTCGAGATACTCGCGTTTGATTTCGACGCCGACTTCCAGCATCAGGGTTTTCACAAGCCCGGAGCGAATCGAGATGACGACCAGCAATTTCGACGACGCGATCGGGATCAGCTCGAGCTTCTCAAAAACCCCGCTGCTGATGTGCGGTGATGAGACCACGCTGAGCTGCTTCGAAATTTTCCCCAGCAGTTTGGAGGTCTCGCGCAACAGTGAATCGGGGTCTGCCATTGTGGCAAGTTGCTGCTCGATCTCGACCTTCTCCCGCTCCGTGAGCTTCTGCATCTCCATCAGGAAATCGATGTAGTAGCGGTACCCAAGGTCCGTCGGCACCCGGCCGGCAGATGTGTGCGGGTGCGAGAGGTAGCCGAGATCCTCCAGGTCCGCCATAACGTTGCGGATTGTGGCGGGACTGAGCTGTGACTCAAAGTGTCTGGAGATATAGCGAGATCCTACGGGGACGGCAGTCTGGATGAAATTGTAGACGACGTGCCGCAGGATGTCGCGCTCCCTGCCGTTCAAACCTTCCGTTTTTGGTTGGCTGATCATCTCAAAAAACGCCTGATTTTCCGTTTAAAAATAAGACTTTTTGCATAGGTTGTCAAGGAAGCAGTTCTCGAATGATCCAACGCTTCAGGATGGAATCGCGTTTCGATGATCTGAGGCGTCCTGGCAGCTAAAATGTCGCGCGACTCCCCGACGACACCACGAAATTGTCTTGAAGGGCCGTGTGCCTGCACGCACTCTGGACCGAGCGAGATCGACGACTTCCCTCCGACAGAGGATGCCGTGACGAATGCACATTGTCGTGCTTTGCAGACGACGAAACCGTTCTGCAGTCCGGCGATCAGGTTGCATCGACGTTCATTTCTTGCTATCTTCATTGCCGCAGAGAGTGTTTCCTACCAGAAGGGTGAGAGGAGTTCGTTGGTCGCAAAGCTTGCTCTTGAAAACGGGACCGTCTTCACGGGAGAGAGCTTCGGAGCCTCGGCTGAAGTCACCGGTGAAGTCGTTTTCAATACGAGCATGACCGGATATCAGGAGATCCTCACCGATCCGTCCTACGCCGGCCAGATTGTAACGATGACCTACCCTCTCATCGGCAACTACGGCGTCAATCTCCAGGATCTCGAATCGACAAAACCTCAAGTCGCCGGCTTCGTGGTGAGGGAATATTTCGACTTCTACAGCAACTTCCGGGCGACCGGCAGTCTCGGAGACTGGCTCGCGAAGCACAATATCGTTGCCGTCCAGGGGATCGATACCCGCATGCTTACGAAGATCATCAGGACCGTCGGAGCAATGCGCGGGATCATTTCGACTCTCGATCTCGACGACGAAAGCCTGGTCCGAAAGGCGAAGCGGTCACCTGAAATGACCGGGCTGGACCTTGCAAAGGTTGTCACCACGCCTGAGCCTTACGGGTGGGAAGAGGTGGACAGGACACCATTTGCCTTGAAACCCGATTCGAAATCAAGGCTCAACGGGAGGCGATGGGAGGTCGTGGTGTACGATTACGGCGTGAAACACAACATCTTGAGGCGCCTGACGTCCTACAACTGCAAACTGACTGTAGTCCCGGCGTCGTTTCCGGCCGAGCGGCTGCTCGGAATGGACCCGGATGGGGTCTTTCTCTCGAATGGTCCAGGCGATCCGGCGGCGGTCCGGTATGGGATCCAAAACATCAAGAAGCTCATCGGAAAGAAGCCGATTTTCGGCATTTGTCTTGGCCACCAGTTGCTCGCCCTTGCACTCGGCGGGAGGACTTTCAAGCTGAAATTCGGGCATCGGGGCGCGAACCATCCCGTGAAGAACCTGCTGACGAACGATATCGAGATCACTTCTCAGAACCACGGATTTGCCGTGGACCCCCAATCGCTCGACCAGAAGACGATTGAAATTACCCATCTCAACCTTAACGATGGCACCAACGAAGGACTGCGCCATCGGGACCTGCCAATCTTCAGCGTCCAGTATCACCCCGAGGCATCGCCCGGACCCCACGACAGCGACTATCTCTTCGCTCAGTTCATTGAGTTGATGGAACGAGAGCGCGTGGCCGTCGCCAAATAGAAAACCCTCCGGTCGCGGAGGGTTCTGCTTCATCTTTGCTGCCTGCCTCCAAGCCGTCGTCACTTCAATTTTCTATACTTTTTTAAAAGATCTTTCACCTTCTCAATCGGCAATGCCTCGATCTCTCGACCGCCGTACCCCTTCACGGATGTCGCTTTCAACAGCGAGTTGTAGATTGATTCCTCCGTGGCTTCGACGACAGCCTGAAACAAGGGTGACATGTCATCCTCGCCCAATCGTGGGACCTGCTGCATCTTATTCGCATCGATGCGAATACGGATCTCCTCGGCCGTTGAAAACGCGATAACGTAGTCGCCGCTGCCGTTGCTCATCGACGAGCCTGTTCTGCCGAGTGCGAGCGTCGCACGTTTTGCCAGCCGTTTCAACTGGTGGCTGTTCAACGGCGCGTTGGTCGCGATGACCATCATGCAGGAGCCGTCCCCGGGATAGTTCAACTGATTGCGAAAGCTGTATCGTCCAAGCTCTTTGCCGATGGGGACGCCTGCGATGTCCAGCACGCCGCCGTAGTTGGTTTGTACCAACACTCCGACGGAGAATCCGCCGAGTGAAGGAGGCAGCACCCTGGAACTCGTTCCGATCCCGCCCTTCCATCCGAAACATATTGTGCCTGCACCTGCGCCGACGCACCCCTCCGCGACGGGGCCGGAGGTTGCGGAGCGGATCGCCTCGACGGCATGCTCACGTTTGACGTGTCTCCCGCGGATGTCGTTGAGTCCGCCGTCATTCGTCTCCCCCACGACCGGGTTGATGGATCGGACGTTCTCATTGCCATGCAGCGCCAGCATGTAGTCGACGATTCCATCTGCAACGTCCCATACGCTGAGGGTGTTGGTGAGAAGGATCGGCGTCTCAATCTGACCCAGCTCCTCCACCTGTGTCACGCCCAGCAGCTTGCCGAAACCGTTGCCGACGTAAACCGCTGTCGGCACTTTTTCGCGGAACAGGTTTCCGCCGTGCGGTAGGATGGCAGTGACGCCGGTCCGAACGTCTTCGCCTTCATTCAGCGTGACCTGGCCCACCCGGACGCCCGGGACATCGGTGATAGCGTTCAGCGTTCCGGTTCGGAAGATGCCGACTTCAACGCCGAGGTCCCTCAGGCGCGGTCGGTCACTGGATTGGGCGAGAAGAAGGGAAAGGGGGGAGAGGAGAGTTATGAAGACGTACACGGCATATCTCATGGCTGGCTCCGACTTGTGAGTATGAGAACGAAAGCGAGCGGGGGCGGTTCGAGCGACTGTGCGGAGATCGTTGCTTCCTGCGTTATGAACCTGCCTGCAGCTCCTTCGCTCTTCGTTCGATCTCCGACCAGACCCGAAGCAGGTTCCCGCCGCAGATTTTCTGAATGTCCTTGTCGGAATAGCCGCGCTTCAGCAGCTCCTCAATGAGATTCGGATATTGGGAGACATCCTTCAGGCCGATGGGGAGCGTGGGCCCAACGCCTTCAAAATCCGAGCCCAGGCCGACGTAATCCACACCGACGAGTTTCACGACGTGGTCGATGTGATCGGCGACCTGCGAGACGGTTGCGAAGGGAATGGCATGCTCAGCCTGGTATTTCCTGATGTACTCCTGTGCTTCCGGGTCGCTGAATTTCAGATTCCTGCTCCGGAAATAAGCCGTGATCTCCTTTCTCGCTTCGTCCTCACGCTCCCGATAGTCCGAGCTGATGAAGGATGAGCCGAAGGCGATCTGGATGACCCCGCCGTTCTTCGCAAGCAGTTTGATCATGTCATCCGACATATTCCGCTCGAAGCCGGGCGTGAAATAACGGCAGGAGGAGTGGGAGGCGATGACGGGGGCTTTCGTGACGTTCATAACATCGTAAAACGCGTCATCCGAGATATGCGACACATCCACCATAATGCCGACCCGGTTCATCTCGAGCACGAGGCGGCGGCCGAAAAAGCTCAACCCTTTCCAGACGTGGGTCGAGTCGTAGGAGGAATCCGAGATGTGGTTGTGCAGCGCGTGCGCCAGCGTAATATAGCGGATCCCGCGGTCATAGAAATACTTGACGTTGTCGAGGTTATGCTCGATCGGCGATCCGTTCTCCATGCCCATGCAGAGGGAGATCTTTCCCTTCTTGAACTGCGAGGTGACATCGGCAGGGGAGCGAGCGATAGCGAATTTCGATGGCTGATCCTTGGCCAACTGCTCTACCATGTCGATGAGCGTATCTGCGAGTGGTTTTGATGAACCGCCCCGAGCTTCGATCTCGCTCGGAACGTAGATGGCCATGAAGGGTGCATTCAATCCCCCCGCCTTGGCGCGCACGAAGTCGAAGTCTCCGTCCGGCGTTCTCTGGGAGATGTCCTCCCAGTGCATTTTCAGCCGATATGGGACGTCGAGGTGGGTGTCGATGATAATGAACCGCTGGGCGAGCTGTTGGGCTTTCGCTTTGAGCGCGCCTTCCTGGGTCGATTGCTGAGCGACGACAGGGGGAGTGATCAGGAACAGGGCGAGGAGGGGAAGTGGACGAAAGAGTTTACGCATCACGATGCCTCGCGAAGATGGTGGATGGAGTTACGGCTGGTTTTCTGGGAATGAGAATAGCCCATTTGTCGGAAAGATGCAAGCCCCCAGCAGCCTTCCGAAGGTCTCCGCGTACAGCAAGGGGAACCTTCGGAAGGTTCTCGCGCAAAAAAAATCGGCACGTCCGTTGCCGAACGTGCCGAGACAAAGCATGCAGCTCCATCCCGTCAAGAAACGACAGGATGTCGCTACTTCAGGAACATCCTGACGTTGCTCCACATTGCATGCACTTGTAGCAGCTTCCGCTTCGAATCATGATGCTGCCGCATTCGTGGCACGGCGGGGCATCAGCCTGAGTCTGGAATACAACCTTCTCGTTTCGCTCAAAAGCGGATGATCCTCTCGAAAGCGGGGTGTCTGAACGGTATTTTGGAGGTTCAGAGAGGTCCCCAAACGCTGTCGTGGACGGCGCCGAGGAGGGAGCCTCGTCCTTCGGTAAGAACTTCAGCCCAAGCCAGCGGAAGATATAATCGCTGATGGACTTTGCAATCGGCACCTCGGGGTTGTTCGTGAACCCTGAGGGCTCGTACCGGGCGTGGCTGAACTTGTCCACCAGCACTTTGAGCGGGACGCCATACTGGAGGGCGATCGAGATCGAGGTCGCGAAGGAATCCATCAGACCCGAGATCGTGGAGCCCTCTTTCGACATCGTGATGAACACTTCGCCCGGCATGCCGTCTTCGAACATCCCGACGGTGATGTAGCCCTCGTGGCCGGCAATGCTGAACTTGTGCGTGATCGACTTCCGCTCATCCGGAAGGCGCCGGCGTGCCGGATGGACCTTTGCATCCTTCTTGATGTCCATCGAGGTGCTCAGCGGCTGGGTCCGTTTGCAGCCATCCCGATAGACTGCGATGGCCTTCAGGCCGAGCCTCCAGGCCTCCATGTAAGCCTGCTGGATATCCTCCGGGGTCACTTCGGTCGGCATGTTGACCGTCTTGGAGATGGCGCCGGAGAGGAACGGCTGGACCGCTGCCATCATTTTGATGTGGCCCATGTACTGGATGGAACGCTGGCCGTTTGCCGGCTTGAAAGCGCAGTCGAAAACAGGGAGGTGTTCCTCCTTCAGGTGCGGGGCTCCTTCGATCGTTTCGTTCTTGTCGATGTAGGCGATGACATGTTCAACCTGCTCGTCGTCGTAGCCGAGTTTTTTCAGTGCTTCAGGGACCGTCTGGTTGACGATCTTCATCAATCCGCCGCCGACGAGCTTCTTGTATTTCACAAGTGCAATGTCAGGCTCGACCCCCGTCGTATCGCAATCCATCATGAATCCTATGGTTCCGGTCGGAGCAAGCACCGTCGTTTGAGAGTTGCGGATGCCGTGCTGCTTCCCGAGGCGCACGACCTCTTTCCAGGCATCGCTGGAGGCCTGCCAAAGGTCTGCCGGAACGAGGTCACGGTCGATCCGTTCTGCGTGGATGCCGTGCTTCTGCATCACGTTCAGCATCGGCTCGCGGTTGATCGCAAAGCCTTTGAACGGCCCCTTCTCCTTGGCGATGAGAGCCGACTGTCGATAGGCCTCGCCGCACATCAAAGAGGTGATCGCCGCTGCGTACGCCCGGCCCTCTTCACTATCGTAGGCGAATCCGCGCGCCATGAGGAGCGCGCCGAGATTGGCATATCCGAGTCCGAGCGGGCGATAGTCGTAGCTGTTCTGAGTGATGGCGGGCGTCGGGTAGCTCGCGTTGTCAACCTCAATCTCCATTGCAGTGATTGTGACGTGAACGGCCCGCTGGAACGCTTCCGTATCGAATTCGCCATCCTCCCGCCGGAACTTCATAAGGTTCAATGACGCGAGGTTGCAGGCAGTATCGTCGAGGAACATGTACTCGCTGCAAGGATTGGAGGCATTGATGGGAGCCGTCGTGGGGCATGTGTGCCAGCTGTTGACGGTCGTGTGGTACTGCATCCCCGGGTCGCCGCAGACCCACGCTGCCTCGGCGATTTGCCGCATCATGTCGCGGGCACGGTACTTCTCCATGGGCTTGCCGGTGGTGATCGCTTTCGTCACCCACTCCTTGTCTTCGTGGACTGCTTTCATGAATTCATCGGTCACGCGCACGGAGTGGTTCGCATTCTGGTAAGCGATGGAATCGTACGCGCCCCCGGGAATATTGAACCCGCCGTCGAATCCGGCGTCGATGAGCGACCACGCCTTCTTCTCTTCATCCGCCTTACAATTGATGAAATCGATGATGTCCGGGTGATCCGCATTGAGGATCACCATCTTCGCGGCCCGGCGCGTCTTGCCGCCCGATTTGATGACGCCGGCGAACGCGTCAAAGCCTCTCATGAACGAGACCGGCCCGGATGCTGTGCCGCCTCCCCCCAACGCTTCCTTTGAGGAGCGGAGCGTCGAGAGGTTCGACCCGGTTCCCGATCCCCACTTGAACAGCATCCCCTCCGTTTTCGCGAGGGTCAGAATCGAGTCCATCGAGTCCTGGACGGAGTTGATGAAGCAGGCGGAGCACTGGGGATGCTTCTCGTTCCCCACGTTGAACCAGACGGGGCTGTTGAACGACATATACTGGTTGGCGAGGAGATAAACGAGCTCATCGTAGAAGATGTCGGCGTCTTCCTGCGCGGCGAAGTAGCCGGATTCAAGACCCCAGGTATAGATCGTGCGCGCAACGCGCTCGATCAACTGCTTGACGCTGTGCTCGCGCTCCGGTGTTCCGAGCGTCCCGTGAAAGTACTTGGAGACCACGACGTTCGTCGCTGTCATCGACCACGACTTGGGAATCTCTACATCCTTCTGCTCGAAAATCTTCTCTCCCTTTTCGTTCGTGATGACTGCCGTACGAAGCTCCCATTCGATCTGATCGAACGGGTGGACCCCGGATTTCGTCAAGTATCGCTCGAACTTCAGTCCCCGAGGCTCGATGGACTGGTTCGAGCGCTCGGATTCTACCGGAGTCGGCGTCGCGACCTTTTCAAGCATAGCGCTCTCCTTGCTGTCGATAACGGCTTTAGACATGGCTGTAGACTAAGCTCTAAAGAAATACCATCCGCTGGCAGGCTGGCACCTGCCACAGATAGACAATTGTCAAAGTATTAAGCGGGTAGACCCCTCTCGATCGGTGTGAGCGCTTGCTGGAGCTAGCGTTGCACCCCTGTAGCACAGCGAAGCGTCCGCGAGGTAAAAAGAAAAAGCTCAGTTTTCAACAGCGCAACTGGGTGTCAATATAAGCGCTTGCGGGAGCTTTGTCAAGTTAAAATTTAGAGGATAACAACTACGCTCATAATTTAACTTGACATAACTTTCATGAAAAGGGCGACGTTAAAAAAATCCGCACGCATTTCATCGGCGACTTTTTTGTCGTGTTAACTGACGACACCGCACGAGAGTCAACTCGCTCTGCGCCAGCTATTCCATGTGAGCACGCGTTCGCCAGCGGCCATCAGCGCGAGCGTTGACCAGTCGGCCGGTCACGGGATTCTTTCTCCTTGCATCTCGTGGAAGCGTTCGCTTAATTTGTCCAGTTTTTCCTGCCCGCACATCACGAGCCAAGGAGTTCACGTATGTCAGTTGCTGTTGACTTTTCGACTATACCCGAAATGTTCGACAGAATCACGACAAAGTACGCGAGCGAGCAACGACCGATGTTGATGCACAAGGTCGACAAGCGTTATCGGGGCATCTCTTTCTCCGAGTACCGAAGGAACGTCGAGCTCTTCGCTCTTGGTCTTGCCTCTTTGGGAGTGATGAAAGAGGACAAAGTCGCGATCATCTCCGAGAATCGGCCCGAGTGGATTGTTGCCGACATGGCAATCGTAACGCTCGGAGCCGTTGACGTTCCCATCTATCCGACCCTGACGCCGAAACAAATCGAATTTATATTCAAGGACGCCGGCGTGAAACTCGCTGTCGTCTCCAACTCCCTCCAGCTGGGAAAGGTGTTGAAGATGAGAGGCGGGCTGAAGACGCTGCGGAACATCATTCTCATGAATGAGAAAAGCGAGCCTGGAAACAGTAGGATTCTCAGCTACGCGGACCTTTATGCCAAGGGGGAGGAGTACGAAAAACTGCATCCGACCTACTTTCGAGAACTACTCTCGAAGGCCAGGCCGGATGGCCTTGTGACGATCATCTACACGTCCGGCACGACGGGAAATCCGAAGGGGGTCATGCTCACCCACAACAACCTCGTCACCAACATCAAGTCGTCGGCGGATATCATCCCGCTTACCTACCAGGATACCCTCCTCTCGTTTCTGCCGCTCTGCCACTCGTTCGAACGGATGGCA
Organism: uncultured Ignavibacteriaceae bacterium; assembly: GCA_964480945.1. Lineage (GTDB taxonomy): Bacteria > Bacteroidota > Ignavibacteria > UBA10030 > UBA10030 > VGWB01. The sequence goes on from CAYZRX010000002.1 coordinate 37,961, forward strand.
GGGTACTACACTGCCATGGCGTGCGGAGCGACCGTTGCCTACGCTGAAAGCGCCGAGACCGTTGGGGACAACCTGCTCGAAGTTCATCCGACCGTCGTGACGACGGTGCCGAGGCTCTTTGAAAGGATCTACAGCCGATTGATGAAACAGGTTGATAGCAGCCCGGTCCCGCGGCAGAAGATCTTTCATTGGGCGTTGAGTGTTGGAAGGGCGTATGCGACAGCGAAGAAAACCGGGGTCGTTTCTACCATCCTGAAGGTGCAGCACACCGTTGCCGAGCGGCTTGTGTTCTCGAAGCTCCAACAGCGAACCGGCGGCCGCATTCGGTTCTTCGTGTCGGGCGGCGCCGCTCTCGTGAAAGAGCTCGGCGAGTTTTTCGAGGCCATGGGGATTACGATCATCGAAGGGTACGGGCTGACCGAAACTTCGCCTGTGCTGTCGGCCAACCGCATCGATGACTACAAATTCGGGACCGTCGGCAAGCCGATTCCTGGGGTGGAGATCAAGATCGCCGACGACGGGGAGATCCTCGCGAAGGGACCGAATATCATGAAAGGTTACTACAACAACCCGCAGGCGACGGAGGAGGTAATTGACAAGGAGGGCTGGTTCCATACGGGCGACGTGGGAATGTTCGATCCGCAAGGTCACCTCATGATCACCGATCGGAAGAAGCATCTCTTCGTCAGTTCGGGAGGAAAGAACATCGCGCCTCAGCCGATTGAGAACCTGTTTCTCCAGAGCAAGTACATCGACCAATTCGTGCTCATCGGGGACGGCAAGATGTTCCTCAGCGCTCTGATCGTGCCCGAGTTTGAGAACCTGAAGGAGTACGCAAAAAAGCTCGGGATCGGTTTCTCAGCCGAAAGCGACCTGACGCAGGTCGACGACATACGTAAGCTGTACGACAAGGAGATCCAAGCTCTTCAGAAGGACCTCCCGACGTATGAGAGGGTTCGTCGCTTTGAGCTTCTGCCCGGGCAGCTGACGGTCGAAAACGGGGAGATCACCCCGACGCTGAAGGTCCGGCGCAGGGTGGTGGAGACGAAGTACGCCGCCCTCATCGATCGGATGTACCAGCACGTCAAGTAGCAGAGCGGCACTCGCCGACGCTTCATCAGCCGGATGATCGTGACGAAGAGGGCAGGTAGCGATACTTGCCCTTTGTTGTGTACGTGCTACTTTTCGGTTGGCGGGATTTCGGAGGCTCGGACGCGGACGGATTTGCGGAGCACGATGCGGTCGCTGACGACCCATGCGTCCGGAAACCCCTTGTCCACCAAGGTGGCGAGTTTCTGATTTGCTTCAACCCTTGTCTGAAAATCGCCCAGCCGGACCTTGTAAAGCGGGGGGTCAAAGACAACGTAAATAGAATCCTCGATCACCCTCTGCGCGGCAGCCATCTTCATCGCGTTCGCCTCGTCGATGTTCGGCGTGGCAAAAATCTGAACCCGGAATCCCTGAGCAATCTCGGATTCGACGACGAGGCTGTCCTCCTCGCTCCGCACTGTCCCTTTCTCTTCGGTGATCTCGTGCGTTCTCTGTACGTCTCTGATCTCTTGATCGTAGCGCGCGGGGTTGAACGTTTTCTCGTAGGTTGACAGCGGAGCCTTTGGCTCTTCCTTGCGCACGCTCGGTGGCGCTTCTTCCTCTCTCCGGGATTGCTCCAATGGCCGGCAGCCCGCCAAGAGGAGGAGGCCGGTGCAAACGATCGCGGCGATAAATCGAAGGTTCATTTTGAAACGTAGTTGATCCAAGCGTCGGAATAGTCCCGCGGAAACTGCGTGATCATCAACTTCCTCAACGAATCGGCTTGGAGGCGCGTGTCGAATTTTCCCACGCTGACGCGGTAGAGCTTATCGAAGGACTCGAAGAGGTTGAAGATCGGGAGGTCGGTGAACCGTTCCTTGGCCAGTTTCTGTGTCTGCAACGCGTGCTTCGTTCGAGCGAACGCGCCGATCTGGACCGTGTACGCAGGATTGGCCGGGCGCTGGACCGGTTTGATGGCCCGGGAAGAGAATTTCGATCGCTTCACGATGGAGGCGGTGACGGTGTCTTGTCTGGAAGTGAACCTTCCGCGTTTGCCTCGAAGAGAATCTGCTCGGGCCAGCGAGTCGGCCTGGGCGAGAAGGCGGGCGGAGTCGGCCCCGGCCTGTGTGGACAACGGGGCCTCGGCGCGTTTGCCGGTCCCTGCCTCTTCGGACGAAACACATCCACTCAGCAAGAAGATGAGCGCGAGAGATGGTACCGCGAAAGGGAGTAGTTGGTTCGTCATTTGTTCTCTCATGAGGTTGACGGCACAGTGCCCTTCCCGCCCGTCACGATTTGGACGCTCGCGCTCGTGCCGAGGCGACTCGCCCCGTTCGCGATGAGCGCACGCGCGTCCTCAGTAGTCCGGATGCCGCCGGACGCCTTGACGCCCATCGAAGCGCCGACGGCTTTTCGCATCAGAAGCACATCCCTTGCGGTCGCTCCGCCTTTTGCGAATCCCGTGGAGGTCTTCACGAAGTCCGCCCCGGCCTGCTTGGCGAGCCCGCACGCACGACGCTTCTCATCGTCCGTCAAGAGGGCCGTTTCGAGGATGACCTTCGTGACGACGCCGGATTGCTTGGCGACGTTCACCACGGAGCGTATGTCGCTCTCGACGTAGCTCTCCTCTCCCGATTTCAACATGCCGATGTTGATCACCATGTCAACTTCCTGCGCGCCGTCTCGGATAGCCTGCTGAGCCTCGCAGACCTTCGCTTCCGTCGACGTGGCACCCAAAGGGAACCCGATGACGGTGCAGACCTTGACGCTTGTCGATCCGAGCCGACCGGCGCACAGCTTGACGTAGCCCGGATTGACGCAGACGCTGGCGAAGCCGTACTGCTTTGCCTCATCACAGAGCCGTTCAATCTGGTCGAGCGTCGCGTCAGGTTTCAGGAGGGTGTGGTCGATCAACCGTGCCAGCGTGACATCGAATGAAGGTTGCTGCGAAGCAGCCCTCGTTGGGGAATCAGCCTTCTCGTCTTTCGACATTGAAGCCGTTTTCATTCTTGGTCCGTGCGTCCGGAGCTCGACAACCAAATATACGAGAAAAATGAACAGTTACAAGTCTTGACTGGCGTTGGGCCCCGCGTGGTGCCATGCGAATCGAGCGCCGATTACGTTCCGGAAGGAGCGGTGAACGAAGAAGCCGACTGCAGTCCGGTTGACACTTCCGGTATGATGCCCATCTTGGTATAGATGGGGTGCACGAGCTTTCTCAATGCCGGCAAACGACTCGCGAAGACCGCCGACGCGATCATACAGACCAGTCCGCCGAAGAACAAGGTCTCCGGCACTCCGATCTTGCTTGCGAGCGAGCCGGCTATCAAGCTTCCGAACGGCATCATCCCCTGAAAGGCCATGGTATACATGCTCATGATCCGGCCGCGCTTATCATCCTCGACGATCGTCTGGAGAATCGTGTTGCTCGAGGCCATCTGGACCATCATCCCGAATCCGACAAGGACAAGTACCAGGAGCGACAGCCAGAGAATGTGTACCAGCGAGAAGACAACCAGCCCGACGCCGAACAAGCCTGACGCACGCGCGATCCATTTCCCCAGGCCGACAACCGTGCGTCGTGAGGCCAGGAAGAGGGCTCCCGCAAGAGCTCCAACCCCCACCGCTCCCATCAGGAACCCGAAGGTGTTCGAATCGCCGTGCAGGATGGTCCGCGCGTAGACCGGCATCAGAATTGTGTAGCCAAAGCCGAGAAGGCTTACGAGTGCGAGGAGCAAAAGCACATCGCGAATGGGTTCAAACCCGAACGCGTAGCGGAATCCCTCATTCAGGCCCTGCAGGACGCTCCGTGGTGCCGACCTCCTCGGCCGGCGTGTCATGCGCATGGCGAGAAGGGCCGCGAGCACGGCGATGAAGGTCACGGCGTTGACCAGGAAGCAGACGGCTTCACCCACGGCCGCGATCATCACACCCGCGATCGCCGGTCCGATCAGCCGGGCGCCATTGAAGAGGGAGGAGTTCAACGCGATGGCGTTCGCCAGGTCTTCTTTTGTTTCAACCATTTCTGACAGGAAGGACTGGCGGATGGGAATATCGAAAGCGTTGATGAGGCCCATGCAGGAACTGAGGACGATGATCTCCCAGATCGTGATAACGCCCGCCAGGGTCAGGACGGCGAGAATCGTAGCCTGGATCATGGCGAAGGTCTGGGTCATGATGACTCCCCGATGACGGTTCCATCGGTCGGCGAGGACGCCGCTGAAGGGGGCAACGATGAGCGGTGGGATCTGACCGGCGAAGCCGACGACGCCGAGCATAAGAGCAGAGTTGGTCATCCTGTACACGAGCCAGCTCAGTGCGATCGTCTGCATCCACGTGCCGATCAGGGAGATGCCCTGACCCACGAAGAACAGGCGGAAGTTCCGGTGCCTGAGAGCCCGGAGAACGTGCTTGAGTCGGCTTGATGCTGGTGGAGCGTCCGGCGTGTCTGCCATGTGTCTACGGTGCTCTCATCCGTATAACGGTCCGAAGTTCCTGCACGCCCTGAAGTCGGCTCCCACGAGATCGTGAGCGCCGAACGCCGTCCACGCGCTCGGGCGGAAGACTTTCTCCTCCGGCACGTTGTGCATGTTCACCGGTATCCGCAGGATCGATGCGAGCGTGAGCAGCTCGCTGCCGATGTGTCCGTAACTCAGGACGCAATGGTTCGCGCCCCAGTTGTTCATGACGCTGTAGACGTCCCTGAACGGTCCTTGGCCGCTCACCCTCGGCGCGAACCAGGTTGTCGGCCAGGCAGGATCGGTGCGCTCCTCCAGGATTCGGTCGACTTTCTCCGGCAGGTCGACGGTGGTTCCTTCAGCGATCTGAAGCACCGGCCCCAGACCCTTCACAAGGTTGACTCTGAACATCGTGGCGGGCATTCCTCCGCGCGTGAGGTATCCGGAGGAGAATCCTCCTCCTCGGAAGTATTCAAGGTTCGCCGGATACCATTTCGTGGCGTCCAGGCATTTCTTCGCCTCCTGCGCCGTGATCTCCCAGAAGGGTTTCATGACCGGCTTGCCGTTGATGCTTTGCTGGCCGCACCCGTCGAGCGCCGCCGCGCCCGAGTTGATCAAGTGGAGGATGCCGTCGGCGGCCGGACCGCTCAGCTTGTGCCCCGTGACTCGTTTCACCGCTTCGGGGCTCCAGTAGGTTCTGACATCGGCGAAGATCTGGGCTGTAGATGTCAGAAGGTGTCCGAAGGCCATTCCGGTGCCGTTGAGCGAATCATTCTCTGTTGCGACCGTAATGGGCTCACGAATCCCGTTCCAGTCAAAGGAAGAATTGAGGATGGCCTCCAGGAAATCGCTGTTCGGATAGTGATCCGACCACTGCCGCTGCCCTTGAAAGCCGCCCGCGATTGCATTATGACCGAGCGCTTCCTCCCCGTAGCCCAGCTCGGCAAGCTCCGGGTTGCCCAGCATCAGATCACGGGCGATGAGCGCCATCTTCACGACCGTCTCCCAGTCCCTGTCCTTTTCCGCGCGGCTCTTTTGGAGCCTTGAAGGATTGAAGTCTTTTCCCTCCTTACAATTCGACTTGACCCATTGCAGGGCCTTCTTGAACTCTTTGGGGTCGTAAATCCCTTCTTCCATCCTGCGCGTGAACTCGCTCATGTCGACGCTCTCGACGCGCATGCCGAAGTAGCGCTCGAAGAAGGAATGGTCGACGATTGATCCCGCAATGCCCATCGACACGCCCCCCATGGCGAGGTATGATTTTCCTCGCAACGTCGCGGCAGCGAGCCCTGCCCTGGCGAACTGCAGGATCTTCCAGCGAACGTCGTCCGGAATACTCGCGTCGCGGGCGTCCTGGACGTCGCGGCCGTAGATCCCGAAGGCGGGCAAACCTTTCTGATTATGTGCGGCGAGCGTCGCCGCAAGATAGACGGCCCCCGGTCGCTCCGTGCCGTTAAAACCCCAGATTGCCTTCGGCAGGAACGGGTGCATATCCATCGTCTCCGCGCCGTAGCACCAGCAGGGCGTGACCGTCAGCGAGACGCCGACGCCGGCACGCGCGAATTTTTCGTCTGTTTGCGCAGCCTCTGTGACGCCCCCGATGCAGGTGTCGGCGATGACGCACTCGACGGGAGCGCCATTCGCGTGACGCAGGCTATCGCTCAACAGCTTGGCGACAGACTTCGCCATCGACATCGTTGCCTTTTCCAGCGACTCTCGAACGCCCTTACGGCGTCCGTCGATCGCAGGACGTATGCCGACCTTCGGAAGACTGCCGATCAGACGATTTTCGTATGAAGTCTTCGGTGCCTTGGCCATCGATGCATCTCCCCATTGGTGTCGCAGGAGGAACGTTGCGCGTTGTGAAACGTGGTGAATAAGAAAAAGAGGCGATGAACATTACCAGAATATGGCTTGAATGTCAAGCTACTCTGAGCATACGCGAGCGGTTCGCTGCTCGGTTTCTCCCTGTGGTCCGGTTTTCTCCGCGAGCAGGCATTCATACGATCACAAATGCCCGAACAGGAAAGCTGCCGAACTTCTTTATCTTGATCGGGACCGCGAAGAACCTGAAGCCCGAGTCAGGAACGGAACCGAGATTGCAGAGATGCTCTCCGATCGGGATATCCGCTGCGAGGAGGATAGAGTGTGCCGGACGTGCAGGATCGTTTGTATCGTCGATGTTGAGCGAGTCAATACCGACGAAAGCGGCACCGGAATCCCTCAGCCACTCCGCCGCGTCTTTCATCAAGAACGGGTGTCCGTCGAAATACTTCTCGGTTCCCCAGTATCTGTCCCACCCGGTGTTGATCAGCACGGCTTTCCCCCGCACTTCATGTTCCTGCAAGAGATTCCTGGCGATGGCCGCGGGGCCGCCCTTCGTTCTTACGACGAGCCCCTCGAGATCGGCGAGCGAAGAGAGGGGGAGCTCTGCGAGGTCCTTCGCCCCCGGGTACCGATGGAATGGAGAATCAACGTAAGTCCCGGTGTTGGTCACCATCTCGATCTTCCCGATGCAGAACTCGGTCCCAGGAGCGTAGCGGCTTCGGGATCCCTCATGAGTGAGATAATCAGAAATCGTGGGGGCGGGCAGGCCTTTGTACGTGATAAGCCCGTCTTCGATACTGTGGCTCACATCGATGAACGTCTTGCTCACGGCCGGTCTTCCGGTGGTTTTTCCTCGCGCGCCGGATCTTCCTCTGCTGGTCGGTTGGAATCCCAGTTTTCGGCTTGTGGGTCATCGATCTTGAGTTCGCGGAGTTCTTTTGGGAGTTGTGCCGCGAGAGGGTCCGACAGCTCTTCCTCATCTGTGGAAGAGCCTCCCAGCTCCCTGAACTTCATGACGATTCGAACCGCCAGAAAGACGATGACGGCGCCCATGATGATCAGAAGGATGTTATACATAGCGGCCTCCTCTCACGAACGGACACCGGCTGCTGTTTCGCGCATGCAGCCTTTTTCTTGTTCCGATGTGCAGTCCAAGCCGACTCATGCGCCTGCTCGCGACGATCTCGAGGGAAGAGAAAGATTCGAAAGAATCAGCAAAATGAGCCCGGCGAGGATGGTCAAGTCCGCTACATTGAAGATCGCCGTCTTGAACGGCCCCGCGGCGATCTCGACAAAGTCGATGATAACTCCTCCCTTCAGCACGCGATCGACAAGGTTGCTCAGGCCGCCCCCGAGCACGAGCGAAAGCGAGATGACATTGAGCGGCGTCAACCGTCCGCTCACGATCGTAAACGCCAGGATGCCGAGGAGGGCACAGCCGGCAAAGACTGTGAAGAGCCAGAACCGGGTTTCTTGCGGAAGCTCAGCGCCCAGGCCGAGCATCGCACCATAATTTTCGGAATACTGGAGATGCACTACGTCGCCGAGCAACCTCACAGGCTTGTCGACGGCCAGCGTTCGCCCTGCAATGGTCTTCGTCGTTTGATCGCAGCCGATGCAAAGGAAGATGACGAGCGCGATCACGATGCTCCTGCGATCCGTCTTCATCGCCCTCTCCCTGATTCGATGTTCATCACCGGTGTGAGCCTTTCGAGGGTTCCATCGCCGGGGTAAAAGACGCGCTCCAAGAACAATCCCGACGGCGGGGCCGTGACCTTCGCCGGAACATCAGACGCACTCGCGAGATACTTCTTGAAATCGTCCACCAGCAACTTGCCCTTTCCGATCTCGACGATTACACCGACGATCTGGCGAACCATCTTCCAGAGGAAGTGCGATCCGACGATCCGGATCAGGACCAGGTCCCCGTGTTCCTCGATCTGGACGCTCCGAACCTCGACCGTCGGCGACTTCTCCTCCAGGTCGTCGGCCGTGAAAGACTGGAAGTTTTTCATCCCGACCAACATCTCTCCGGCTTTCCTCATCTCGTTGATGTCGAGCTTGTCTTTGATCCACCAAACGTATCGTTTCCCAAGGGCCGTCCTCCTCCTGGAGATCTGATACAGGTAGCTCCTCGAAACGGCATCATGCCGCGCGTGGAAGCGGGGTTGAGCTTTTTCAATTTCGAGGACATTGATGTCGGCCGGCAGCTCATCGTTGATCTTCCGCTTGAGGATCTCCGGCGCCAGCATAGTCCTCGCCTCAAGGTGCGCCACCTGCTGCAACGCGTGGACGCCTGCGTCGGTTCTTCCCGAGCCGTACAGCTCGAATTCCGACGTTCCCAACACGGTTCTGACTGAATCTCCGAGTTCGCCCTGAACGGTCCGGGCGTTCTTCTGGACCTGCCATCCGCTGTACCGCGTTCCTTCGTATTCGATATAAAGCTTGAACCGGGCCATGAGAATTGACGTTTCAACGGCCTTCAGGTTGCGCGCCAGGAAAGTGCCACGCACCTTCAAGGTCCCACGCACCTCAAAGGTGCGTTGGACCTAGACGACCTCTTGCAGTCCCGAGGGCAGACGTGGCGAAGAGATGAGCCGCGTGAACTCTTCCCAGCGCTTCCCCGGCCGGTCTGCTGTTCCTCCGCGCGACTCAATGTAGCTCTTGACCAGATCCTGCCCCAGGTTGTAGTTGATAACGTAACTTCGATACGTATCGATGAACCGGACGCGCTGTTGCGCGCGCTCAGGCGACATCAGTGCGTACGTTACCAGAAACTTCTCAGCTTGAGACCGATTGAATTTCCCGTCCAGATAGCGTCTCGCCGCCTCGTTATGAGCATAGTTGAGCTTGACGGCCAGTCGGTGTATCTCGTAATATCGCTCCGCCTCGGTCGGATCTATTCCAGCGATTGGGAAGAGGCGCTCACGCTCGAACGCGACCCGCTCGTTCCCCGGAAACGCGACCTCAATGCCGTAGTTTGCAGTTCCCTCAGCAATCAATGACTGCGGACTGTGCAAAGGATACACAGAGAATTCAACCCAGTTCCGTTTTCGAACGAAGTGTTTCTCCAACAGCGCGTTATAGACGTGATGCCCGGGGTATCCCTCGTGCGCCGCGAGATCGACCGCGCGGTCGATCGAGATAGGGAGATCGGTGTTGATCTGGATAAGGCTATAGCTGTCGCCCTTGTACCAATTGTAGCCGCTCCACGACTTGTTCTGGACGTACTCGATATCGAAGCGCTCGTTCGCGGGAAGGTCAATGTGTTCCTTTGTTCGTCCCCGACATTCCGTGATCGCTGTCTGGAAAACAACCTCGAGCTTGGCGGACGAAATGGTGAACGCCCGGCGGTAGACTTCGTAACGCTCCGTGATCGGTCTTCGACCGGGCAGCAGGTCTTCCAGTCCGCTGAGCAGTCTCTCAAAGTGGGCCTCGGAGTACTCCGGCGGGGCCGCATCATACAGCGCCCGTGCTTCTTCAACGAACGTCAGCTTCTTGCCTCTCAGCATCTCGACCCGGGCCGCCAGGGCCTCGATCTGTTTTACGAGATAGCGTTGACGAAGTTGTAGGATTTCTTCCTGGTTCTCAAGTTGCATCAGTCGGAGGGAGGCGAGCAGGCGCGCGGCCGCTTCCTGGATGGATTCGAGAGGCATCCCCGCAGCCTTGGCCTCATCTCGCCACTGGCGGGGCCCGTAGTACGCATCGATATAGTCGGTGTCGTGCTCACCGACGGCGAGGGCAAGTTTGACGTATGACTCTGCGATCTCGTTCATGGAATGGCGGACGAACCTTCAGCCGGCCGGAGGGAACAGATTTCGGAATTTTTCCGGAACGTGGACAATCTTCCTTTTCTGATAGTTGAAGAACACGATGCCTGTCTTCGCCCGCGCGATCTCTTTCCCCGTTTCCTTGTTCGATACTCTATAGACGAAATCGCATCCGTGAGATTGCAGGTCGCAAACAGCGACTTCGATGCTTGAGACGTCCCCATAGAAAGCCTCGGACTTGTAGACGATCGCCGCGTCCGCCATGATAATGGCGCTGCCGTCGATGTCCGTTTCCGTGAACCCGTAGTGCCGGAGGAACCGAACGCGTGCCTCGTGCAGCAGCGCGAGCAGTGCGTCGTTCCCCAGGTGCCCTCCGTAGTTGATGTCCGTGATGCGGAGAGGGATCTCCGTGGAGAACGGGAAATCGTCCGGCAGATCAAGCTTGACGCGAGGCATAACCAAGAGAAGAATGAATATCCGAGTGGTGTCCCGAAGATATTACCAATCTATGGTAGAGAAAATTGTGAACGCGGTCAACGACACCGCGTGATGCAACTCTTTGCCGATCGGGCCGTAATCTCAGGGTGGAGGTCTTGTATGGTCAAATTCCTTCTGTGGTTAATCCTGCTTTTCCTTTGCTGGCCCCTGGCGCTGCTGGCCCTCGTTCTCTATCCGATCGTCTGGCTGCTGCTCCTCCCGTTCCGGATCATCGGAATCGCCGTCGACGGAGTCTTTGAGCTGCTGAAGGCCCTTATTCTGCTTCCCGCCAGAATCCTTCGAGGATCCCCAGTCAGCTCGTAGACACAATCCCTCGAAGCCCCCAGTACGTGCAATCCCAAGCTGACGGCTCGCCTACGGTTTGCCGACGTGGATTGAATCCTCCCCGAATTTCTGACGAATCTTGTCCACGGCTTCCATCATCTGCGATCGTTTCCTCTCAGAAGGGAAGAGATCGAACTCGAGCTGTCGCTGGTCGACCAATTGAGAGGCCCTCACTCCGAGGAGCCTGATCGCCATGCGGCGCGTGTAGCCGCTCTTGAAAAGCCGTTTCACGGTTTCGAAGACGACGTTGTCGTCGTGCGTCGCCTCGATCGTTTCCGCACGCGTGATCGTCTTGAAATCGGCGTACCGCAGCTTGAGGGTGAAAGTCTCCGCCTTCAGATGCCGGTAGCGAAGGGAAGAGCAGACGCCTTCCGTGAGAGCGAACAGAATCTTCTCCAGCTCGGCTCGATCGGCGATATCGTGCGAGAACGTTTCTTCGGTCCCGATGCTCTTCCGCGTGTGCTCGGTCTCAATGTGCTCGGATCCCAATCCGTTCGCCACATCGTAGATCCACAACCCGTGCTTGCCGAGCATCCGGACGATCGACTCGCGCGACCGCGCCTGGATGTCCGCGACACGATGGAAGCCTTTCTTCCGCAGGATCTCACTCGTCTTCTTCCCTACGCCCGGGATGACGTCGATGGAAAGCGGAGCCAGGAACTCCTTTTCGGTTCCGTGGGGGACGTAGATGACGCCTGCCGGCTTGACCGTCCCGGCCGCGATCTTCGCGACGGACTTGTTCGAGGCGAGCGCGATGGTGCAGGGGAGGCTGAACTCGTGCCAGACGATCTTCTGCAGCTTCTTGACGAAGCCCGGCAGGTCATTGCCGTAGAGGACCCCGCAGCCGCTGAGATCCAGGTACAACTCGTCGATTGACGCTCGCTCGACGATCGGGGCAAGCTCGAGGATGCGCTGGTACAACCTGTTCGAGTAGGATGTGTATTCTCCGAAGTGACTGCGGACGACGATGGCATCCGGACAAAGCTGCAAGGCTCTGGAGGTCGGCATCGCAGAATGGATGCCGAGCGCACGCGCTTCATAGGATGCCGAGGCGACAACGCCGCGTCCGCTGGGGCTTCCGCCGACGATCACAGGCTTTCCATTCAACGCCGGGTTCTTGATCCGCTCGACGGAGACATAGAAGCAATCGAGGTCGAGATGGGCGATATATTTCTTCGAGGAGGTCAACTCCTTGTGGTTCTCTCTAGCGTATGAGAGAAGCAAGTATCATGTCACGTTCCCTCTGTCAGTCGATTCAGCGGAGCACCCGCGAGTCGAAACACCGTCCACTCGTCCATCGGCCGGGCACCAAGGCTCTTGTAGAAGCCGATCGATGGCTCGTTCCAGTTCAACACAGCCCACTCGAGCCTGCCGCACTTCCGTTCGACTGCCAGCTGCGCCAAATGCATGAGCAATGCCTTGCCGATCCCTTTGCCGCGCATCGCCGGGCGAACATAGAGGTCTTCGAGATAGATCCCCGGCCTCCCGAGGAATGTGGAGAAGGAATGAAAGAAAAGCGCGTAGCCCACATGCTGATCGTCATAGAGCGCGAAGACGACCTCGGCAGAGGGATGTTCGCCGAACAACGTTTCCAACAAGATCTCCTCCGTCGCCACGACTTCGTGCGCGAGGCGTTCATACTCAGCCAGTTCTCTTATGAATGATAGAATCAACCGGACATCCTTCTTCTCAGCCGGCTGGATCTTCAGGCGGGGATCAGATTTTGACGATGGCATGGTCGTGTGATCTTGGTGGCTTCAGGAAATTCTCAGGAAGGTTTCTTTTCGGGTTGTTTCGGCTGCACGAGGAAGCGCAGATCGTACCCCTTCTCCGCGAGTTGGCGCAGATTCTTTTGTATCACATCCAGAACGGTTTCGCTCGGAATGATATGGACGATTCCGTACTGGATTTCCGTCTTCCGCTCGACGTAGATCTCCCCCTGATAGCGCTCCTGTGGATCGTACTGGATCTCGCCCCCCTTGGTCCAGGGGGCAAGGAGGTACGAGATCTGTGCCGGTATCAGCTTGACGAGGCCGACGAGCTCGAAGTTCGGAACGCCGTCGCGTATCGCGAGGGCAATCGAGCCGCTCGCGCCTGGAGCTACGATGGCGTCGACGATGAATGATCCCTTCCCATCCCTGTTCGGGGAGCTGACGATCCCCTTCGTGACCATTCGGTAGCCTGCCGGGTAGCCGAAGAGATACACGAACGTTCCCCATTCGAGCTCTTTCGCCTTGCCGAAGGGATACGCGAACGCTCGCACCCCCAGCGTCCGGCGCGCGTCGAGCTTTTGGCCGAGGAAAACGAGGTCGGCAGCGCGGTCGAGCGCCAGAACCTCCAGAGCAACGCCGCCGGCCACCTCGCTGAGGAAGATCAGCTGACTCATTCTTAAGGAAAAGGTCTTAACGTACACCGTCGATTGTCTGTTCTCTGACAGGTAATAGGTGATGGCGGTATCGGGAAAGTCGACTACGTGAGCACACGTGAGCAGCGCGATTCTGCCGTCCTGGTTGTAGATCGTCGTTCCCGTTCCGGCATTTGATTGGTGTTGGAAGGAAACGTCTCGCTCGGCTCGTTGGAGGACTTGAGGAGTGATGTCGGAAAGTCGAACGGAGTCCTCGAGCGAGAATGCATAGCTTTTATAGCTCGTCATCACGCTGACGCGTTTGACGCTCTCGCTGATCTCTTCCAATTGTTCTGAGCAGCCTCGATACGGAAACTCGGAATCATACTTCCCGTCAGCGAGCGTAGGGTAGACCTCTTTGTAGATGGAAGGAGCACATGAGAAGCCTGTAATGGAGACGAGTGCGAGAATCAGAGGGACGAATTTCATAGCTGGCTCCTTCAGTACTCCGGATTGGGTGTCGGCCGAATCCCGTCAAGGGAAACCGGGGAGTACTTAGTCCGGGTACGTGAACGTCAAATCAAGCTTGATATCGGGATGAATACTTTTGGCCACAGGACAGGCGCGCGCGATGTTCTCCAGCCTGGTTCGATGCGAGGTTGCGATCCCGGCCGGAAAGTCTATCTTGACCACGATCTTCGCGATCCGGCGGGGCGGGTCCGTGCTCATGTGCTTTTCTGCGTACACCTTCGTGCCGGCAAGGCGAACGCCCTCCTGTTCCACCGCGAGGGCCATCGTTGTGACTTTGCACGTCGCCAGCGCGGTTACAACGAGGTCGGTGGGCGAGAAGCTTTCGCCGCGACCATGGTTGTCGGTCGGCGCGTCGGTGATCAGTCTCACTCCGCTCGGGGCGTGGACGGCCTCGCAGCGCAGCTCACCAAGATAACGGAACGATTGGGCGACCATAGGAAAAATGAAAAAGTGAAAAGGAAAAAAGAAAAATCACGATTGATGGGTGGAGGAGTACTTGAGTCTTCACGTATGCCAGTGGTAAGTATGTGAATGGATGGAAAAGGAGCTGCGAGGAAGAGAAGAGAACGAAGGGGAGACGGGGGTCCGGATCCTGTTACTCCAGGAGCTGCGACAGGTTCCCCTGCAGCTTCTCGACGCTCGTCTTGAAGCTGGTCAGCTTCTCTCTCTCCCGCTCGACGACCTCTTTCGGTGCGCGTTCGACGAACGATGCAGTACCGAGCTTCCGGCTGATGCTTTCGATCGCCTCCTGCAACCGCGCAATCTCTTTCTCTAGCCGGCCGCGCTCGGCCCCGAGATCGATCAGTCCCTCGAGCGGAACGAAGATCTCCGATCCGTTCACCACGGCGCTCGATGCGAACTTCGGTTTCGCGGGCGACGTCAGACTCTCAATATCGGAAACACGAGCCAGCTTCTTCAGGTATTTGCCGTACGTGTCGAAGATCGCGCCGCTCGCCCCGTCACCGAAACGGACCTTCACGACGATTTCCTTCGAGGGCGAGATATTGTTCTCTCCGCGAATGTTCCGCACCGCGTTGATGAGGTTCTGAATGAACGCCATATCGTCTTCGGCCTTCCGGTCAATCCACCGCTCGTCGACGGTTGGAAACGAAGCCTGCATGATCGACCGCCCCTTTCGCTCGGCGAGATGCTGCCACAGCTCCTCTGTGACAAACGGCATCAAGGGATGCAGCATCCGAAGCGCCTGGTCGAAGATCCAGAGCGCTCGCTCGAGAACGGCGCGCTTCACATCGATCCCCTCGTCGCTGTAGAATCGGGTTTTCGCGAGCTCGACGTACCAATCGCAGAAGTCATGCCAGATGAAATCGTACAAGATCTTGCTCGACTCATTGAGGTGAAACTCGCCCAGCGCCGCGTCGAAATCTCCGACGGCGTGGTTGAGACGCGAAAGAATCCAGCGGTCAGCGAGATCAAGGTGCTCGAGGGACAGTGTGCGCATCTCTTCATCCCTTAATCCGCTGTTCAGTTCTGCCTTGTTCATCAGCAGAAAGCGTCCTGCATTCCAGATCTTGTTGGCGAAGTTGCGTCCGATTTCGCACTTTTCCGACGAGAAGAGGACGTCCTGGCCGAGCGGCGCCAGGTATGCGACCGTAAACCGGAGCGCGTCCGACCCATACTGGTCGATCACGTCGAGCGGGTCGGGTGAATTGCCGAGCGACTTGCTCATCTTCCGGCCGCCGACATCGCGGATGATGCTCGTGAAGTACACATCGCGGAAGGGGATGAGGTCCTCGTCGCGTTCGCGCGGTTTCCCGTCAAGTCGCGGTTCGCCCCGGAGAAACTCCATGTTTGCCATGATCATCCGGGCAACCCAGAAGAAGATAATATCCGGTCCCGTGACGAGCGTGTCCGTCGGATTGAAGTAGCGCAGATCCTCGCTGTCGCGCGGCCATCCAAGCGTGGAGAACGGCCAGAGCCACGATGAGAACCATGTGTCCAGCACGTCGTCGTCCTGGCGGATGGGAGTGTGTTCATCGAGCTCGAGTTTCTTGCGGGCTTCGTTTTCGTCGCGAGCGGCCGTCAATCGTCCGTCCGGGGCGTAGTACACGGGGATCCGATGCCCCCACCAGATCTGACGGGAGATGCACCAGTCGCGGATGTTCGTCATCCAGTGCTCGTACACTTTCTCCCACCGCTGCGGATGGAAGCGTATCTTCCCTTCACGCACCACGCGCAGCGCGGGTTCCGCCAGGGGTTTCATCTTCACGAACCACTGATCGGAGAGGTATGGCTCGATCACCGTGTGGCACCGGTAGCATTTTCCGACGTTGTGTTTGTACGGCTCGACTTTCAGCAAGCACCCCTGTGCTTCGAGATCCTTGACGATCTGCTTCCGGCACGCGAAGCGTTCCAGACCGGCGTACTGCTTCGGCACGGACGCGTTGAGGTACCCGCGCTCGTCGAAAATATTGACCTGCTCGAGATTGTGCCGCTGACCGATCAGGAAATCGTTCGGGTCGTGGGCGGGGGTGACCTTGACCATGCCGGTGCCGAACGTCTCGTCGACGTAATCGTCCGCGATGATCGGCAACTTGCGGCCTACGAGCGGAAGGACCGCGTTCTTGCCGATCAGGTTCTTGTAGCGCTCGTCGCGTGGGCTGACAGCGACGGCCGTGTCGCCCAGCATCGTTTCGGGCCGCGTCGTCGCCACGACGGCAAACTCCCCCGTTCCTTCGATAGGGTACTTGATGTGCCACAGGTGGCCGTCCGACTCGGCATACTCCACCTCGTCGTCACTCAGCGCTGTCTGGTGGAACGGGCACCAGTTGACGATGTACTTGCCGCGGTAGACCAAACCCTTCTCGAACATCCTCACGAAAACCTCCCGCACCGCCTCGGACAGTCCTTCATCCATCGTGAAGCGCTCCCGCTGCCAGTCGCACGAGCAGCCGAGCTTCCGCAATTGCCTGATGATCGTCCGGCCGTACTGTTCTCTCCACTGCCAGACTCGTTCAACGAACTTCTCGCGTCCGACATCGTGGCGCTTGAGCCCCTCTTTGGCGAGAGCCTTCTCAACGGCGTTCTGCGTGGCGATGCCGGCGTGATCGGTGCCCGGGACCCAGCACGCTTCATACCCCTGCATCCGCTTCCACCGAACAAGGATGTCCTGGATCGTGTTGTTCAGGACGTGGCCCATCGTCAGGATGCCTGTGATGTTCGGCGGGGGGATGACGATCGTATACGGCGTCTTCTCCCTGTTGACCGTAGCGTGAAAGAGGTTGTGGGAATCCCAATGCCGGTACCACTTGTCTTCGACCTCTTTCGGATTGTATGCCTTTGGAAGCTCTTGCATTTCAGGAGTTGGGGGAAGAAGTGAGGTTCGCTCGACTCAATAAACGAAAATTCAGTATGGAAATCAACGACGCGGCCGGGTGCGCTCCTATTCCGTCGAAGTGTCACGACCCTCACCGGAGCACCATCCTCAATTTCGTCGCAGCGCTTGCGAAGTGGTTTCCTGTACAAAGAGACGGGGCAACGGGAACGGCCGCCGGGAGGATTGCGGACTAAGACGCGAATCGCCGCTTCGAGTCTGGAAGGAGCACGGCAGAGTGGTGGGGGAGTATGAGACGAAGATGGAGAACGGGAGAGCCCTCGCCAGGTTCACCCTACCGGCGCGATGGCTCCGTGACAAGCAATGAGATCGTCAGATCCGATTCATTGCCCGCGAGATCCCATGCGGCAATTTTCAATTCGTGGCGGCCGGGTATGAGGTTCGCGGCCTCAATGACGCCTGCGCCCTCGGGCAGACGATCGTAGAAGGGAAGCCGGTTCCCGGGCTGTATGTACAGTTTCTCGAATCGACCCCTTCGTCGGAGGGCGGGCGTTCGGTCAAAATACCAACCGATCTCGTGGACTTCCACGTCAGGCATAAACTTCTTTGCTGAAACGAAGAGGCGCTCGCCGTCGAGGAATGTTTCGAACCGGTATGCGCCAATCTTGTATTTCGGCGCGTCAGATCGGTCAGTGACTCTGACACTGACCCCGATGGGCCCTGACACACGCAGCGGGCCACGCGCGAGGTACTCGCTCGGTCCCAATCGTCTCACGTCGCCGACCCACAGGCTCGCTCTGCCCCTGACACGGGAGGCCCGATCAAGTGGAGACAATGCGATCATGCGAAACACCGGAGGAACCGTGTCCTGCAAGAGGGAGGCGAAGTGTGGAAGCATGAGGGGATTAATCGGGTTCATACAGGAATCCCGAACTTCAAAATGAAGATGTGCTGAGCCCACCCCCGTGTCGCCAGTGTAGGCAATGATCTCTCCTTTGCGGACGGGGAACATCGTGCTATCGACGTCGATCTCGAGCGAGTACCTCTTCTGTTGTTTCTGGTATTTTCTGACGTAGGTGTCGATCGAGTCTTTGAACTTCTGCAGGTGAGCGTAGAGCGTGACGAACCCGTCGCGGTGACGGATAGAGAGCATCTTGCCGTAGCCCCGCCGTGAGACTTGGATGTGCCGCACGTAGCCGTCACGCGTCGCATACACCGGATATCCCCTCTGCTTGTTGGTAGAGATGTCGATCCCTTCGTGGAAATGGGTTTGGCGATAGTCGGCAAATGAAGAGGTGATGGTCGTGCTGGCGTTCGTCGGCCAGATGTAGTCCCGAAGGTCCGTCCGGAGCGTGTCGAAAGGAGCATAGATTTCATCGAGAAGGCTGATGGGAGGGCTCGCTTCCTTGCGATGAGAAGGGGAGGAGGAACCGCCGGGGAACGCGAGGAGAACGCACGTGAACAAAAGAGCTGCTGCGATCTGCATTCTGGTCAGTTCCAACGAAAGCCCTCTCTGATGGTTCATCCGGCCTAGATCAGTTTCCCGAGCACATACCCGATCGTGATGCCGGTGAGCAAAGCGACCGTTATCACTCTGTAATTCAGAACGTCTTTCGAGTAGCCCCTCCGGATCGCGACGATGGAGACAAGATACCCAATGCCGTTCAGGAGCCAGAGGAATGGAAGGGAGAGAACGTGTGCGATGATGGGTCCGACGACGGGAACGAGGCCGATCCATGCCAAGAGGGCTGCGAATGCCTGTCCCAGAATCCCCACCAGCAGCACCATCAGCGCAACGATGTTCTTGTCGACCCGGTAGTGGACGCCGATCTCAATCAGGAGAATGATCAGGCACCACGCAATAAGCGCGTTCCGGTAATTGCCCAGGAACTGTCTGATCTTGTTCATCCACCGACAGGTGCTTGCTGAACAGTCACGCTCAGTGAGCTGATGGGATTGCCCTCAGGAGAAAGCAGCTGTGCGTCGAGCCTATCCCCGGGGACCGCCGGCGCAACCCCCTCCGGCGTCCCGGTGAAGATGATGTCCCCACGCTCGAAGGTGAAGAACTGGGAAATGTATGCAATCAGCTCGTCCACCTTGAAGAGGAAGTTCCGGGTGTTGGACTGCTGCCGGGTCGTTCTGTTGACGTCGAGTCTGAGCCCGAGATTGTGGGGGTCGGGGACGTCGCTTGCGGGTGCGAAGCTGGAGATCGGTGCCGATGTGTCGAACGCTTTCGACAGCGTCCAGGGCAGCCCCTTTTTCTTCGCGTCGTTCTGGATGTCCCTCATGGTCATATCAAGTCCGATTCCATATCCGGCCACGTGGTTGAAAGCGTTGCCGCGCTGGATATTTTTCCCCCCTTTCCCGATGAGTACAGTCATCTCCACTTCATGATGGAATTCCCGCGAGATTGAAGGCGCAAAAACAATTCCCCCGTCGCTGATGAGTGCGGTCGTCGGCTTCAGAAAAAACACGGGCGATTCAGGGATAGCGTCCTTCATCTCCCTTGCATGTTCAGCATAGTTCCTGCCGACGCAAAAGATTTTCTTTATCTCGAGTTCTTCGTCTGTCCGATTGATGTGCGCGAAGGGCATGGGCTTTCCGTCTCGGAATCGTTCCTGATTTGATCAGATAAAATATAGGCAAGTCGCGTGATTTTCGCAATAGAATCGTGAAGCACAGGCAGATACGCGGAACTTTTGGGAAGGAAGGACGCTGCTGGCGATCGCTCGGTATCGCGAGGACGATGACTCAGCCAGCGCGTTGCGCACGCTCGCGGATCCGCCGCTGTCGTTGAGGAGAGGCGCGGGCAAGATTCTCCTTGTTCACATGAAGAAAAACTGGTATCTTCGAACCGGTTGCCACAAGATGAAATGCCGGGAAAAACGACCTACAAGGACGCCGGTGTCGACATCGAAGCCGGAGAACATCTGGTGCGACGGATTAAAGCGGGGGTTCGCTCCACGTTCAGTCGCCACGTCCTGACGGACATCGGCGCGTTCGGTGCATTCTATCGCGCAGAGTTCAGGGGCTTCCGCAAGCCTGTTCTGGTTTCCAGTGTGGACGGCGTCGGGACGAAGCTCAAGATCGCGTTCGCGATGAACAGGCACGACACCGTGGGGCAGGACCTGGTCAACCATTGTGTCAACGACATTCTTGTGTGCGGAGCCAAGCCGCTCTACTTTCTCGATTATTTTGCCACGGGAAAGCTCTCGCCCGATGTCGCCGGACGGGTGATATCGGGATTCGTCAAGGCGTGCAAGGAGAACGGCTGCTCGCTGGTGGGTGGAGAAACGGCTGAGATGCCCGGCTTCTATGCAGAGGGGGAGTACGATCTCGCAGGCACCATCGTCGGCGTCGTTGATCAAGGGAGCATCTTGGGCGGGAAGAAGGTCAAGCCCGGCGACGTGCTGATCGGCTTGCCGTCGACAGGGCTGCACACGAACGGATACTCTCTGGCGCGAGCCGTCCTGTTGAGTCGGTTTGATCTCGATCAGTATTTCGAAGAGCTGAGAGCCACTCTCGGCGACGAGCTCTTAAGGGTGCACCGATCGTATTTTGGGGCGATCTATCCCCTTCTTCAAAAAAACAAGATCAACGGGATGTCGCATATCACCGGCGGAGGGATTGAGGGGAACACCGTTCGCGTTCTCCCGAAGGGTTTCAAGCTCAAGATCGACTGGCGCGCGTGGGAACGGCCGGCGATCTTCCGATTGATTCAACAGGTCGGGAACGTTCCGGAAGTGGATATGCGGCGAACGTTCAATCTTGGTGTGGGGTTGATCTTGATCAGTTCGCGCACGGCTGCTGACGGGATCCTGCGGGCGTTGAAACGAAAACGGGAATCCCCGTTCATCATAGGGGAGGTCAGTAGGGGGTAGCCCAGAGCGCGACTGAAAAGAGGCTTTCCAATGAATCCCGGCTTGGGGGAAAATCCTACCGTCATTCAGCTCATTCAGTGGATTCTTGCGCCGGCGGTGATGATCAACGCCTGCGGACTACTTTTTTTGGCGACCAGCAACAAATACTCGATGGTGCTGAATCGGATCCGGCTCTTGAATGAAGAGAAACGGAAGCTCGCGAAGAAGCTTGCCGAGGCGCACTTCGAAGAGACATTACGTCTTGAGAGCCTTGTGCGCCAGATCGGACAGCTGATGGATCGCGGGAAGCTCCTCAGGAATTCGGTGATGTGCTACACCGGAGCGATCGCACTCTTCATCCTGACATCGCTCCTCATCGGTGGCGGCTTTTTCAGCGCGATGCTTCGATCGAACGTTCTGATTGCGGCGTCGTTTCTCCTGGGGATGGCGACGGCCTTTGTCGGAGTTCTCTATTCTTTCTTGGATGCGAAGCGGGGTTACGAAATCGTTCGGTTCGATGTTCAGGTGGATGAGTAGCGGGGCTCGAATGGTCACGATCCCCATCGAGGAGGGGCTCTCCCTCCGTTCCCTGGAGCAGGAGGACGCGAAGGAACTGTTCGCGCTCACTGACTCGGGCCGCGCGTATCTCCGCCGCTGGCTGCCGTGGCTTGATGCAACGCGGAGCTTACAGGATACCCGCTTGTTCATCGAGTCGGCCCAGCGCCAATCCGCGGCGAACCTGGGCTTTCAAAGCGGAATCTGGAGCGACGGGCGTCTGGTGGGGGTTATCGGCTATCATCATGTCGACTGGCCGAATCGTTCCACGAACATCGGCTACTGGCTGGGAGAACAAAACCAGGGCCGGGGATTGATGACGAAGGCGACGCGCGCCCTGGTCGATTATGCGTTCGACGTCTGGCACATGAACCGCGTCGAAATCCGCTGCGCGGTCGAGAACATCAAGAGCCGGGCGATCCCGGAGCGCCTGGGATTCAAGAGTGAGGGTCTGCTCCGTGAGGCCGAGTGGCTTTACGATCATTTTGTGGATCACGTCGTCTATGGGATGGTTGCAAAGGAATGGGATGAGCTTCGCCGCAACGCGACCCGATAGTGCGCGGCATCGTTCCGCTGCGACCGCGCGCCGGGCGAGGTACCATCTCGCCGGCTCATGCTGCGACTGGAAAGGTCCGGATCAGGTTTGAGACAATTCATGGCTCCCGATTGGCAATCTCCTGATAATCTTGGTTTCCTCTCGCCGGAGGAAATCCGCACGCGCTTGCTTGAGGCGCAGGAGTTCAGCGCCCGGGTGAACACCCTCAGCGAGCTCTCTCTGAAGATTGACGGGGCCCGTTCGCGCGAGGAGATCGTTCGTACGTTGAGAGAGAGCGTCAAGCATCTCATCGACGGTGAGTGTGCGTTCCTGAGCCTCCTCAGTCAGAACAAGACCCACTATGTTATCAGCACGCTCTCCCCGTTGATGGACGCGATCGAGCTTGACCACAAGCACTTCTCGGTTGAGATCGGGATGCCCGGATGGGCAATCCAGAACGCCGCAAGTATTGTCGTCGACATCGAATCGGCTCCTTCCTTTCATCCGTCGTTGGAAGGGAAGCTCAAGGACCTCGGGATCAGTTCGCTCATCATCGTGCCGCTGCGCTCGAGCGAGGATATTCTCGGAGCCCTCCTGTTCGGATCGTCGAAGCCGAACGCGTACATCGAAGCGGACCTCTGGCTCGCGCAACTGTTGGCCCTGCAGGTCTCCGTCACCCTTCGCCATACGATGTTGCTCGAGCGGGCCCAGAAGCGCGTCGTGCAGATCGGGCTTGTCAACCTTGTGGCGAGCAAGCTGACCTCGTCGCTTGACATCGATGAGCTGCTGAACTCGGCCTCCGATTCGATCCAAACGAACTTCCAGTACTTCGACGTGACGATCTTGTTGGTGAACCGCGAGGAGAACGAGCTGATTCTGACGGCTCACGCGGGGAATTATGTCGATTTCCTGCCTCACGGGTACCGGCAGAAGATCAGCCACGGTATTGTCGGATGGGTCGCCGAGCACGGACAGTCCGTGCTGGCCAACGATGTGTCGCTCGATCCGCGCTACCTTGCCTATCAATATCACAACACCAACTCGGAACTCGCCCTTCCGATCATCATCGACAACGAAGTTGTAGGCGTCCTGAACGTTGAGGACACGAAGCTCTATGCGTTTGACGAAACCGACGTCGTCGTGCTGGAGACGCTCTGCGACCAGCTCGCGAGCGCCATTCATAACGCGAAGCTCTTCGATCAGATCAAAAAGGCCAACCAGCGCCTGGTCGAGCTCGACAGGTTGAAGACGGACTTCGTGGGGATCGTCTCGCACGATTTCCGGACTCCCCTTTCAACGATCATGCTCGCGGCGAAATCCCTTCTTCGCAGAGAGATCAGCCCGGAACGGCTGCGGGAATACCTGAACATCATCGTGGACCAGGCGGACAAACTCAGCAAGCTTGCGGAGGACACCCTCTCGTTTGCCAAGATCGAGTCGGGTCAGCTCAACTACCAGTTCAAAGTGGTGAACGTCGAGGCCATCATCCAGGAGGCAGTCTCGATGGTGAAGGTCTCGGCGGGGCACTCCTTCGAATCTTCCGTCGACCTGAACTGTTCCTTCGTACGAGGGGACCAGAACAAGCTGCGTCAGGTGCTGCAGAACCTGATCTCCAATGCTGTGAAGTACTCTCCGGCGGGGGGGCAGATCAAGGTGATCGTGACACCGAGCGATCAACCCGACGAAGTGCTCTTTGCCGTCGGCGATCAGGGTCTCGGGATCCCGGAAGAGTACCTGGGAAGGCTCTTTCAGAAGTATACCCGGGTTGATTCGGGCGAAGCGGGGAAGATCAAGGGCACGGGCCTCGGGCTCTGGATTTGCCGCGAGATCATCAAGGCGCACGGCGGAAGAATCTGGGTCGAAAGCGAAGTGGGGAAGGGGAGCACATTCAAATTCTGCGTGAAGAAGGGAAACTAGCGCTATTTCCAAAAAATGGTCTCGTGTTCTTTAAACCTCACCCTGTCCCTCTCCTAATGCCGAAGGCATCCCTTCGGGAGAGGAGAGGGGACAAAATCCCTTCCCCTCCTAGGGGAAGGTTAGGATGGGGTCTTCTCAATCGAATTCCAATTCACAACAAAATACTCAGCCGAAGGCTTGAGCCCGAGGCTCATCCGCCTCAGGTGGAGATGAGCCTTTGGCTCAAAGATTACTTTCTTGAATAGGCACTAGTTACCGCCGCCCCACAGGCACAACGTGCCTACGACGCGGAGAAGGTAAACGGATTGAAGTTTGTTCCGCGATCGTACCAGTCGACTTCTTCCTCTCTCTTCAGCCAGCCTACGATGATGTATGTGATCGGCGTGAAGACTGCCTCCACGCCGCATTTGAAGATGTAGTTCGATACGATCACGCCGGTGAGAAGGCTCGAAGACAGCAGTCCTCCGAAAGCGATCGTGGCGAACAAAGCCGTATCAACTCCCTCGCCGATAAGTGTCGACCCGATCGTTCGCGTCCAGAGCCAGCGGCCGCGGGTGAACAACTTCATTTTCGCCAGCACGTACGAATTCGAGAACTCACCTGCCCAGTACGCGATCAGACTTGCGATGACGATCCTGGGCGTCATGCCCAGGATCTTCTCATACGCTTCCTGATTCGGCCAGTCACGCGCCGCCGGCAACACCCCCACGACCCCGAACACGATCGACATCACCGCCGCGGCGATGAATCCCAGCCAGATCACTTTCCGCGACCGCCGATACCCGTACACCTCGGTGAGGATGTCGCCGAAGATGTAACTCACAGGAAAGATCAGCGTTCCGCCATCGAACGTGAACCAGCCGAAGTCGACTATCTTGGTGGACGCGACGTTCGAGATGAGCAACACGGCCACAAAGAGGCCCGTGATCGTATCGAGATGTTTGTACTGTCTTTCCATGTGCTCCCTTGACCGACGGACCGAACGAAAAACCTCCAGCGCCTTTCGACGCCGGAGGCTTTCGACTGAAGACTCCACCTCTCTATCGGCTCGGCTGCGCGAAGAAGCCGGCTTTGAGGCCGGAGTTGATCTTCACCGAGCGCACGACCAGCTCTGCAATCTTCTCGCCTCCTGCAAAACTCGTTGTCTTGAACGGGACCTTCACTCCATCTACATGCCGGTAGTCGGAATACTCATCGACGAAGTCCTCCAATCCGGACGCTCCTCTTCTTTGCGAGACCTTTCTCAGGACGATGGAGCTCCGAGCGTCGATGGAAAGCGTGGTCGACGTTTTCGTCGGCCGGTGGAATGCCCGGACGACATTGACCGGTCTGTCACCAAAACGATCCTGTCCCAGGTAGCTCAAGGAGTACTCTGATCCACTCAG
This sequence comes from uncultured Ignavibacteriaceae bacterium, assembly GCA_964480945.1. Lineage (GTDB taxonomy): Bacteria > Bacteroidota > Ignavibacteria > UBA10030 > UBA10030 > VGWB01. The sequence goes on from CAYZRX010000002.1 coordinate 63,286, forward strand.
ATTCTGCAGCAAATGATAGAGGTTGCTCGCGACCGACATCCTCACATCCGTGAGTTGAGCCTCGCTCATCGGTTGAACCCCCATCCGATTCGCCGTCCATCCCGTCTTTCCGTCGTAACCCGAGGTGACGTTGCCGAAATCCATTGCCGTCTTCAGGAAGAGTTTGTTGGGACGTTCATAGACGGTCTCCATCTCGTACTTCAGCGTCCCCTGCGGGATGAAAGAGGTCTCGGTGATCGATTGGGTCATGTCCTTCATCGCGGTGAGGGCCCTTCCGCCCATCGCGGTGATGACGTTCGCCAGAATCTCCTTTGCCTTCGCGGCTCCCGAAGTTTTCGAAGGGGCCTTCTTCTGCGCGGCGGCCGCGCCGGCGGAAAGAAGCAGGACCAGGATTGTCGCCAGCACTCTCATTCCCCAGCCTGCTCGAGCCGATCGTAACCTGAGAGCCGACCTCCTCATTTCTTGAAGACTTCTTCCTTGACCCCGCCGTTCACCTTGACCGTGTCGATCGTCACTTCGGAGATCCGTTTGCCGTCTGCCGTTGAGATGGTCTTGTAAGGGAACTGAACACCGTCGGCCAGCCGGTAGTCCGAGTAGAGCTCCTCCAGATCACTGGGCCCGGACGGTCCGGTTCCGCGTGCAATCTTCTTGACCACCAGCCCCGTCGCCGGGTCGACGAAGAGGCGAACCAGGTAGTTGGTCGGGTTATAGCGGACCAGAACGACGTTGACGGTCTTTCCATCGGCCGTGTCGTCTTTCCAATACTGCGGGGTGAACTCAGGCTTGTCGAGGTTCTGCAGCATGTAGTAGACATCGCCGATCAGCTGGTTCTCCAATTCCTGTCGCTGGGCGCCGCCGATGTCCCGGGTGCCCATCGCTCCCTTCAACCATGCGCTTGTCCCGTCGAAGACCATCTGAAGATCTCCCATCGGCGTCTTCATCTGCATCGCCATTTTGTTCGGCCGGACGATCTGCACTTCAGTCACAATGGTGAGCTCACCCATCGGCGTTGTCTGGAGCACCTTTTCGTTGATGGCAATATCCTTGATGCCCATGAGCGCCGGGCCGCCCATCGCGGCGATGGATTTCTTCAGGATCTCCTGCCCCTTCGCGATCGTCTCCGGTGTCGGGTCCGGCATCTTCACCGGCGGCTCCGGGATCGTGATGTCGATGGTCTTGACGTTCATGCCGAGCGAGCTCAACGGTTCGTCGAAATCGGAGTCCTTCCCGACCACAAGGAGGGTCAGGGCATCCGGCTTCCACCGCTTCTGCACCGCCTCATCCACGCTGGCATTCGTCGCTTTCTGCACCTCTTGCTGTTCTTTCTGGATGAAGTCTTTCGGGTAACCGAAGTACTCGAGCGTCATCAGCTCGCTGATGATCTTTCCCTTCGTGTCGTACCGGAACACGAAGGAATTGAGGTACGAATCCTTCGCATATTTCAGTTCCTCATCGGTGATGCCGTTCTTGATGAAGTTCTCGAACTCATGCTCGATCGACCGGATCATCTTCATCGTTGTTCCGGACTTGGTGGAACCCCTCATCTGGAAGATGCCCGGGTAGTCGTAGCTCTCCCCCCAGAAGCTGCCGACGGAATAGGCCAGTCCCTGATCGGAGCGCACGCGCTTGTACAATCGCGAAGCCGCTGCGCCGCCGAACGCCTGATCGGCCACGTTGAGGGAGCCGCTCTCCGGGTCGCTCAGCAGGCCGCCCAGATGGCCGAGGTAGATGTTCGACTGGTTGACGTCGTCCTTCCGGATGAAGTTCACGGTCTTCTGCGACGCGAGCCGGGGTTGTTGTACGGGTGGGAAAGTGACTTCCTGCCGCTGCCAATCGCCGAGCATCTTTTCGATCTTGGACTTCATTTCATCCGTCTTGAAGTCCCCCCAGAACGCGAGCATCATATTGTTGGGCACGAAGTACTTCTTGTGGAAGTCGATCATGTCCTGCTTGCTGATGTTGTCGATGGTCGCGTACTCGGTCATCCGTGCGTACGGGTGGTTCGGACCGTAGATGAGTCTCCTGAATTCGCGCGCTGCGATGCCCATCACCTGGTCGTTCCGCCGCGCAATCGACGATCGGGCAGCGACTTTGGCAAGCTCGATCTTGTCATCGCGGAAGGCGGGGTTCCTCAGGACATCCGCAAGCACCCCCAGACCCATGTCGATGTCCTCCTTGAGGACCGAGAGGCGCGCGCCGCCCGCCGTCATTCCGATGTAGGTCTCCACGGAAGCGCCGACGCGCTCGAGCATCTCGTCCAGCTCGTCGCCGGTCTTGGTCGTCGTGCCTCCTGTCCGCATCACCTGTCCTGTCATGGACGCGAGGCCAACCTTGTCGGCAGGTTCATAGCGTGACCCGGTGCGAACCAGCACGGAGCCCTCGATCAGCGGGAGCGTGTGGTCTTCGAGCAGGTAGATAATCATCCCGTTCGCAAGTTGGTAGCGTGCGGGCTCGGGGAGCTGGATTGCTCGCAGGGGAGGATACTTCAGTTTCTTGTACTGGAGCGGCTTGTTGCTTGTCTGAGCGGGGCTCAGGAGAACGAGCCCGGCAAGAAGCGTTACGATTGAGATTGTGCGAAATGGTTTCATGGCATCCTCTCCCTATTTCACCGGTTCGATCGTTCCGATGGTGCGGTTCGTGTTGACGAAAACTGCTTTCGCAGCGCGCTGAATATCGGCGGCGGTGACGGCGTCGATCTTGTCGAGCTCCTTGAACAGGTTTCGCCAGTCGCCGGTGATCGCCTGGTAGTACGTCAACTCGCCCGCCATACCGGAGTTGTCGGCGAGCGAGCGGATGAGGTTGGCTCGTGCCCGCGTCTTGACCGCCTTGAGGTCTTCCGCACTGACCGGTTCCGTTTTCAGTTTCTCAATTTCTTCGTCGATGGCGTTCAGACATTCTTCGTTCGTCTTGTCTTTTGCCGGAACTGCAAAGAATGCGAACAGGTTGGGATACTTGTCTCCGGGGAATCCCGAGAAACCCGCCGCCTGGATCGCGAGTTTCTTATCGCGGACAAGAGACTTATACAGCCGGGACGTTCGGCCCGAGCTGAGGATATCGGAGATCGCATCGTACACCGCGTTGTCGGGATCGTTGACGGATCCCTTCTTGTAGCCGATCAGCAGGATCGGTTGCGACTGCTCGTGCAGCACGACCTTGCGTTCGCTGTTCTGTTCCGGCTCGACGGTCCGCACCCCCGGCGATTTCGGCCCGGATGGGATCCGTCCGAAATACATCTCCGCCAGCCGGATGACCTGTTTCGGATCGACGTCGCCGACGATGGCGATCGTCATGTTGGAGGGCACGTAGTACGTCTTGAAGAACTCCATCGCCTCCTGCCGGGTGATGCCTCGCAGGTCCGACATGTGCCCGACGACCGGTTCTTTGTACGGATGCGACTTGTAGGCGACGGCGAGGAACTCCTCCACCAGCTTGCCGATCGGCGAACTCTCCGTCCTCATCCGGCGCTCCTCCATCACCACGTCCTTCTCTTTATAGAAGTCCCGTATCACCGGGTCGAGGAACCGTTCCGATTCGAGCGAGAACCAGAGCTCGACTTTGTTCGATGGCAGGCTGAGATAGTACTGCGTTGCATCGGCTCCGGTGGATGCGTTCAGGCCGACACCCCCCTGCTCCTCGATGGCCTTGTCAAATTCCCCGTTCTCGACCAGTGCGGAGGCGGCATCCTGTGCTTTCTCAAACGCAGCGTGCAGCGTGTTGAGCTTGGCGGAATCTGCCTGGTTCCCTTTGACCTGCTCCCCCCGCCAGACCGACCAGGCTTTGTCGAGAGCCGTGAGGGCGACTTTTTCCTTCTTGTAGTTTTTTGTCCCGACGTCCGATGTTCCCTTGAACGCGAGGTGCTCGAAGATGTGCGCGAGTCCTGTAATCCCCGGTCTCTCGTTCACCGAACCGACGTTGACGTAGGTGTGGAACGAGACGACCGGCGCCTCGTGTCGGGGAAGGATCAGGAACTTCAGCCCGTTCTTCAGGGTGTGTTCAATCACCTGATTCTCGACGGCTTTGAAGCCATCCTGCCCCTGGAGTGCCGGCGCGCAGAAGACGGCAGCGATCAGAAATGCGAAGATTCTTTTTTGCATTCTGCGAACTCCTTGTCGATGAGTGGGGAAGTGGTCTAGAGCTTCGATTTTCGTTCTTCGAGTCTGGCAGTCACACTGTCTTGGAAGAGATGAAATTTCTCTGCAGACTGAAGTTGTGAGAGGATTCCAGCGCGGAACGTTTCTTCTGTGAAACCGCGGTCCGACAACGCTTGCCGCACTTTTTTCCGGTATTCTGACGAGTCGGTTGCGGAGTGTGCCGTCTTGTACTGCTCGTTCAATTCCAGGACTTGGGCATAAGCTGCAACAAGCTTGTCGTCCGGCGGGCTTGCGGATGTCCCGGATCCCTGGCAGCTCAGGAAAACGATCGTCGGGAGAAGGAGCAAAGGGGAAATTGACTTCATTCGGGCATAGATCCGACGCTAAAGTAGGAAAGAGAAGTGAGGTATGCAAGTGCTCCTTGAAATCGGTGAGCGCAAGAAGTATATTAGAAGTGAACCGCGCATCCCCCTGGCAGTTTGCGGTAGACGGGGGGATTGGGTTGCGGAGGCCGTTGATGAAAGCTTCTTCGTATCTCTCCACATTACTTACAGGGGGTGTTATGGTCGAAGCTTCAAAAAAGATCTTGACGGATACAGTCAAGGAATGGGCCAAATTCACTGCGGACAAGGACAAGTTTACAGCCATTGCCCACGACGTTTCCGAGCTCGCCCGGAAGTGCGTCCAGGAAAGCATCGCTTTCCTCAAGACGCAGAACATCGAGGCGGAAGCCGATTCGCCGGAGTCGATGTCGATTCTGCATGTTCCTATCCATATCGATCCCGTCATCGAGGCGACCTTTCCGAATGTAAAGGCGAGCGTCATGATGAAATGCGGTGGGGCGTCCCGGGCGATCGTCATAAATCCGAACTCGACAATTTCGGCCGGCGGCAACCCGTTCGCTTATGAGCTGCTGAAGAAGGGCATTCCGCCGGGGTTCGAAACGAACGCGGCAGACTTCGTTCGCGATGCGTTCCTGAACGTTGCTCGGACGGGAGGTAAGGAACAAGCATTATAGGAAATCGACGATTTTCTATTGTCGATTTTCGATTGAGAGAAAAAGTGGTTGATGAATGCTGATGAGTTAAAGAACCGCACGAAGGAATGTGCCGCACGGGTCGTGAAATTTGTTGAAAACCTCGAGCGAGGCAAGGCTACGACATCATTGGGAAGCAGCTCATACGGTCAGCCACCTCGGTTGCCGCCAACTACAGGGCAGCTTGTCGCTCACGTTCGCGCGCGGATTTCGCAAACAAGCTCGGCATCGTGGAGGGGGAAGCAGATGAAACTCCGTTCTGGTTCGAGACGTTGATTGCATGCAACAAAGTGGAGCAGGACGACGTTCATCCTTTGATGGATGAGGTGGAGCAGTTGTTGAAGATTTTTTCCGCTTCCCATATCACGGCGAAGAGAAACCGGTATCTTAAGTAACGTGTTTTTTCGCGCGCCGCGCACCTCGAGAATCGTCAGCCGAAATCGGCAATTGAAAATCGAAAATCGAACCTCCCGTGTCTTATACTCTGGTCTCTGATTACCGTCCGAGCGGCGATCAGCCCGAGGCGATCAAGCAGCTCGTCGAGGGTCTGCTCCGCGGCGACCGCTACCAGACACTTCTGGGCGTTACCGGCAGCGGAAAGACGTTCACCGTCTCAAACGTCATCCGGCACGTCGGGAGGCCGGTGCTGGTGATGTCCCACAACAAGACCCTCGCGGCACAGCTCTACGGGGAGTTCAAGAGCTTCTTTCCGAAAAACCGCGTCGAGTTCTTCATCAGTTACTATGACTACTACCAGCCGGAGGCGTACGTCCCGGCCACGGACACCTACATCGCCAAGGATTCCTCCATCAACGACGAGATCGATCGTCTGCGCCTGAGGGCGACGAGCGCGCTCTTGAGCGGCGATCCGAACGTCATCGTCGTAGCCTCCGTAAGCTGCATCTACGGCATCGGCGCGCCGGAGGAATGGATGTCGCAGACCTTGCCGTTGAGGAAGGGGCAGAAGATCGGGCGCAACGAGGTTCTGAAGAAGCTGCTCGACATGCTCTACGCCCGCAATGACTACGAGTTTTCGCGTGGATCGTTTCGCGTGCGCGGCGACGTTGTGGAGATCATCCCCGGGTACGAGAACGAGGAGGCGCTGCGCCTCGAGTTCTTCGGCGACGAGCTGGAGCGCATCTCCTACATTCAAAAGACCGATGGAAGGATCCTGGGGGAGACGGACTTCGAAATCGTCTACCCGGCGAAGCAGTTCGTGACGACGCGCCCGAGCATCGAGCGCGCCCTCAAGACGATCGACGTCGAATTGAAAGAGCGGCTGTCGGAACTGCGGTTGCAGGGAAAACTCCTGGAGGCCCAACGGCTGGAGCAGCGGACGCGCTACGACATGGAGATGATGCGGGAGATCGGCTACTGCTCGGGGATCGAGAACTACTCCCGGCACCTCGCGGGCAGGCCGCCGGGATCGAGGCCGTACTGCCTCCTCGATTATTTCCCCAAGGACTTCCTCACGATCATCGACGAGTCGCACGTGACCGTCCCGCAGATTCGCGGAATGTACCACGGCGACCGCTCACGGAAGGAAACGCTCGTGCAGTACGGGTTTCGCCTCCCCTCGGCACTCGACAACCGTCCCCTCACGTTCGACGAGTGGGAGCAGATGGTGAACCAGATCGTCTTCGTCAGCGCGACGCCCGGAGACTTCGAGCTGGAGAAGAGCAAAGGGGTTTTCGTTGAACAAGTTATTCGTCCGACCGGGCTCGTCGACCCCGCGGTGGAGGTCCGGCCGAGCAAGCATCAGATCGACGATCTCATTGCGGAGATCCGCGCGCGTGCGGCGAAGAAGGAGCGCGTCCTGGTCACGACGCTCACGAAACGGATGGCGGAGGATCTTACCGAATACCTCGTGGATATCGGTGTCAAGGTGCGCTATATCCATTCGGAGGTCGACGCCCTCGAACGGGTCGAGATCCTGCGCGATCTGCGGCTCGGCGATTTCGACGTGCTGGTTGGTGTGAACCTCCTCCGTGAGGGGCTCGATTTGCCGGAGGTTTCGCTCGTTGCGATCATCGATGCCGACAAGGAGGGCTTCCTTCGGTCCGACCGTTCACTCATCCAGACGGCGGGACGAACGGCGCGGAACGTCAATGGCAAGGTGATCCTGTACGCCGATACCGTTACCGGATCGATGGAGCGAATGATCGACGAGACGAACCGCCGGAGGCGGAAACAGGTTTCCTACAACAAAACACATGGTATCACGCCCGTCACCATCTACAAATCCGTTGAGGAAGTGCTTGCTGCCACCGCTATTGCAGACTTCTCGGCGCAGCGGGAGGCGCGGAGGGATCGGGCGAAGGCTGCCCATGTCTCCGACACCGTCGTGAGGTACCTGAATCCCGAGCAGCGAAAGGACCTCTTAGAGGAATTGAGGGCTGAGATGACGAAGGCTGCGAAGGATTTGGAATTTGAGCGTGCTGCGGAGCTGCGGGATGAGATTGAACGGTTGGAGAAGAAAGAAAAGTAAGTTGCGCGTTTTTTGCGTCCCGCCTTTTTTTTTGGCGGGAAAGGTCGAAAGTGGTACGTTCTAGGTTGATCGGCTGGAAAGGGCGAGCCTACAGGGGGAAGGACCGTTCGTGCATAAAGACCGATCGTCAATTGGCAATCGCTAATAGTCAATTCCCCCGATGTTCGCTTCGCTAAGCCAAACTGCTCGTAAGGTTTTCCTCCCTCTTCTCGACTTTTTCTATCCTCCACTCTGTCTCTCGTGCAACCGTCTCCTTCCAGACGGTCGCGATCGTGTGTGTGAGCAATGCTGGAACTCAATCCGACGCGTGGACAGGGAGCTGGAGCTCTATCGGGAAACGCGCGGCAAACTGCTTGCTTCGAAGCAAATCGATGACCTGGTGGCAAGTTTTGTTTTCGAGAAGGAGGGATCGTTTCAACACATTGCGCACGCGCTGAAATACTCCGGGGTCCAGTCTCTCGGCATCGAGCTCGGTCGCAGGTTAGGCACGGTCATCAATGATTGGGGGCTTCGTGCTGATGGGCTCGTCCCCATTCCCTTGCACAAACGAAAGCTGCGCGAGCGCGGCTACAACCAGGCAGAGCTAATCGCCCGCGGCGTGAGCGCAGCGACGAAAATTCCTGTGCGCGCCGGGCTTGTGGGTCGCAAGAGGTTCACACAGACACAAACAGCCCTTTCGCTGGAGGAACGGCAGAAGAATGTGAACGACGCCTTCGAGTTGAGGGCTTCCGACTCCTCGGAAATCAAGGACAAGACCTTCGTTCTCATTGACGACGTCATCACAACCGGGGCCACGATAGAGGCTTGCGGTCGTGAGCTGCGGCGCGCCGGAGCCTCGTGCATCATCGCCGCCTCCTCCGCGCTGGCGCAATAGGTATGCTTCGCGCCTCGACGAGTTAACGGTCTCCCTCCGTCGAGCATGTTCACTGGGTATCTGATGCGACTGTCCGATCTTCATCGAACATGTGCAGGCGGAAAACGCATCATCTCGAAACGGTATAATATAATCGGCACGGCGGTTGCCGAGCGTCTGACCCCGTTACCTTGACTTTCACTCGATTTGTGGGTAATTTTTTGGGCCTCTAAAGGCCCATTTTTTTAACTGAACGTTCGGACTTTTCTACCTCCCGGAGGTCTATTATGGCAGTCAAAGTTGGAATCAACGGCTTTGGGCGCATTGGACGACAGGTGCTCAAGGCAATCCGCGATTATTACCCGAAAACCCTCGAGGTCGTCGCTGTGAACGACATCGGCAACATGAAGACGATGGCACACCTGCTGAAATACGACTCGAACTACGGCCGGTTCAACGGCACGGTCGAGGTGGCTGAAGGAGCGTTCATCATCGACGGGAAAACCGTCAAGGTCTTGAAAGAAACGGAGCCGGAGAAGCTCCCGTGGCGCGATCTGGGCGTCGACATCGTCATCGAGAGCACCGGCCTCTTTACCATCAAGAAGGATGGTGTGAACAAGAAAGGGAAGGCCGTCAAAGGTGCCGAAAACCACATCACCAGGGGGGGTGCGAAGAAGGTGATCATCTCCGCCCCGGCCGAAGGCGAGGACCTGACCATCGTTATGGGGGTGAATGACGACAAGTACGACCCCGCTGCTCACCACGTCGTCTCGAATGCGTCGTGTACCACGAACTGCCTCGCCCCGGCGGCCAAGGTCGTCCACGACAAGTTCAAGATCACGCGCGGTTTCATGACGACCATCCATTCCTACACGAACGATCAGAGGATTCTCGATCTGCCGCACAGCGACCTGCGGCGTGCCCGGGCGGCGGCGCTGAGCATCATCCCGACGACCACCGGCGCGGCAAAGGCCATAGCGCTTGTCATTCCCGACCTGAAGGGGAAATTCGATGGCTACGCGCTTCGTGTGCCGACCCCCACCGTGTCCATCGTAGATTTCACGGCGCAGGTCAGTGTTCCGTGCACGACGGACGAGCTCCGTCAAGCCTTCCGTGATGCCGCGGCCGGCCCGATGAAGGGCATCCTGGCCGCCATTGACGAGCCCCTGGTCAGCGTCGATTTCAAGGGTGACCCGCACAGCTCCTCCGTAGATATGCAGTTTACCTACGTGCTGGGGAAGGAGAAGAATGACTTCCTGAAGGTCGTGACGTGGTACGACAACGAGTGGGGGTATTCGGTCAGGACGGCCGATCTCGCCAACATGATGGCGGCCAAGCTGTAACCTCCGGATCGGTCATCCCAACACGCGAGGTGAACTATGAGCAAAATGACAGTTCGTGATATTGACTTTCACGGCAAGCGCGTTCTGATGCGGGTGGATTTCAATGTTCCGCTGAAGAACGGCGTCATCCAGGACGACATCCGTATGCGCGCCGCGCTGCCGACCATCACCTATATCCTCGACCACAAGCCGAAATACCTCGTTCTCATGTCGCATCTGGGCGATCCGAAAAAGGACACGCAGAAGGCGAAGGAGAAGGCAGAGAAAGACGGCAAGCCGTTCGATGAGGCGAAGTACATCGAAGGCAAGCATAAGATGAAGCCGGTCGTCGAGCATCTCGCGCAACTGCTCAATCGCCCGGTGAAGCTTGCCCCGGCCGCCATCGGCCCGGAGACGAAGGCGATGGTGGATGCTCTCAAGGACGGCGAGGTTCTGATGCTGGAGAACACTCGATTCCACAAGGAGGAGACCTCGAAGGAGGCGGCTGATCGTGAGCGGATGGCGAAGGAGCTTGCAGCGTACGGCGACGTTTATGTGAACGACGCCTTCGGCACGGCTCATCGTCCCCACGCATCGACGGAGACGGTTGCCCACTACCTGCCGGCAGCGGCGGGCTTCCTGATGGAAAAAGAACTGACCTACCTTGCGAAAGCGACGGAGAATCCTGCGAAGCCGTTCGTCGCCGTCCTCGGCGGTGCGAAGATTTCCGGGAAGATCGACGTCATCCAGAACCTGATGGGCAAAGTCGACTCGCTGCTCATAGGCGGCGGCATGATGTTCACGTTCTACAAGGCCCAGGGAATGGAAATCGGCAAATCGTTGTTGGAGGAAGATAGGGTTGAGATGGCGAAGAAGATCCTTGCCGCCGCGAAGGCGAAGAACCTGAGACTCTTGCTGCCGGTCGACACTCTCGTGGCGGATAAGTTCGACAACGCCGCGGCAACGAAGGTGGTGCCCGTGAACGCGATCCCCGCCGGTTGGGCGGGCGTCGATATCGGTCCGGAGACGATCAAGTCGTTTGCGGATGAAATCAAGAAGGGAAAGACGGTCGTGTGGAACGGTCCGATGGGCGTCTTCGAGATGCCGAATTTTGCCAAGGGTACCACAGCCATCGCCCAAGCGCTGGCCGACGCGACGAAAGCCGGGGCTGTGACCATCGTCGGGGGCGGCGATTCGGCCTCGGCGATTGCGCAGGCCGGCCTGGAGAAAGACGTCTCGCACGTTTCCACGGGCGGAGGTGCTTCACTCGAGTTCCTTGAGGGGAAGGTTCTCCCTGGCGTTGCTGCGCTGACGGACAAAGACTAAATCACGATCTCCCGTTACGGATGAACGCAAGCCGATTGCGGTCGGGCAACCCTGCCTGCAATCGGAATTTGTTTCGCCGGACTTTGTCCTTCGGAGAACTCGGCACCCGCTAGTTTTTTTGCTCGGATATGTCCTACAATCAGGGAAACTACTACCGCCCGTCGATGTTCGGGGGATTCCGGTTCTTTCCGCCCGTCATCAAGTGGCTCATCATCCTGAACGCCGCGGTGTTTATCATCTTTCGATGGGGCGGTCAGATGTATACGTTCGATGGGATGCGCCTCGACTATCTGTTCGACGTTTACTTCGGCCTGATGCCGCTGGGCCACGGGTTCTACCTCTGGCAGTTAATCACCTATCAATTTATCCATGCCGATATCCTCCACATCCTCTTCAACATGTTCTTCGGGTTGTGGATGTTCGGGATGGAGGTGGAGCACGTTCTGGGCTCGCGTAAGTTTCTGTCCCTCTATCTGACGTGTGGGGTCGCCGCCGGCGTGTCGCAATTGATCCTCGCCCCGATCCTGGAACCGTCCTCCGTGGTGACTTCCTTCGGCCAGGGGATTCCTACCATTGGGGCTTCCGGCGCGGTCTTCGGCGTGTTGGTGGCGTTCGCGATGATGTTCCCCGACCGGTACATCTTTCTCTATTTTCTGGTCCCGATTAAAGCCAAGTATTTCGTCGCAATCCTGATCGCCATAGGAATCTGGTCCGTCGGCGGGCACAGCGCGGTGGCGAACCTTGCTCACCTGGGCGGAGCTGTGATGGGCTTCTTCTTCGTTTCCTATATTGCACATCGATTTCCGTGGACGATGGTCGACCGGGTGAAATGGTGGATCAATGCTCGGACGACCCCGCGCACGAGCGATCAGTATGAGGAGGTCGTAGAGGCAAAGATTCACGATATTAAAGCACCCCCGATGAGCGAGCAGGAGCTGCACCAGAAGAAGATCGACGAGATACTTGACAAGATCAGCCGAGCAGGATACCAGAGTCTGAACGAAGAAGAGAAGAAGATACTCTTCGAAGCGAGTAAGAAATTGAACTGAGGGGCGGGAAACGATCGATGGCAATAACGATTCCAGAGATTGAAGTAACCCCACCGGCACGCCACCAGACGTACAAGGTCGGCGTTCGCCGGAAGACGCGGCAGGTGGCCGTTGGTGGTGTGAAAATTGGCGGCGACGCGCCGATCTCCGTTCAGACCATGACGAAGACGAAAACCGACGACATCGCGGGGACGCTCGGACAGATCCGCGCGGCAGCCGAGGCCGGGGTCGATATCGTGCGGGTGACGGTGAACGACAAAGAGGCGGCTGAAGCGATGGGGGAGATCGTCCGCCAGTCGCCTGTGCCCATTGTGGCGGATATTCACTTCAACCACATTTTCGCTCTCAAGGCGGTCGAAGCCGGCGTCGCGAAGGTGCGGATCAATCCTGGCAACATCGGATCGAAGGATCGGATTCGTCAAGTGCTCACGGCATGTAAGGAGAAGGGAATACCGATCCGCATCGGAGTGAATTCAGGGTCGCTCGAGGAGGACATCCTCGAGAAGCACGGCTACCCGACGGCGGAGGCGCTCTACGAGAGCGCCATGCGGCACGTCGAGATCTGCGACGAGTTCGGCTTCAAGGATATCGTCGTCTCGGTCAAGTCGACGGATGTGAAGCTGATGATCGAGGCATACCGCCTCGTGGCCCAGCGCACCGATATTCCGCTGCACCTCGGCGTCACGGAGGCCGGGACGACTCGGGTCGGGACGATCAAATCCGCGGTCGGGATCGGGTCGCTCCTTGCGGATGGCATCGGCGATACGATCCGTGTTTCGCTGACGGACGATCCCGTCAAGGAAGTGGAAGTCGGGAAGGAAATCCTTCGCTCGCTCAGCCTGGCATCCCGCAACATCGAGCTGATCGCCTGTCCCACATGCGGCCGGCTGGAGGTCGATCTGTTCGGCATCATGGCTCAGCTGGAGGAGAAGCTCGCCGGCGTGAAGAAGCCGGTGAAGGTGGCGGTCCTGGGGTGCGTGGTGAACGGTCCCGGCGAGGCCAGTGAGGCCGACATCGGCATCGCGGCGGGGAAGGGGGTTGCGATCCTCTACCGGAAGGGGGAGGTCGTGAAACGCGTGAAGGAGGAAGATATTGTGAAGTGCGTGCTCGAAGAGGTCGATCGATTCCAGCCCGAGACGTAGGCGACCCGCGTCAATTTGCCCATACGAGCTCTGATCGTTGGTGAACTGTGCAGGCCGGATGAAGAGTCCGGCTTTTTCGTTCGGAGGGAAGCTCGGGTTCCATCTTCACCATCTTCAATTCGGTAAAGGCTGTCCAAAATGTAGGTCGAAATGTCATTTCGACTACGTTGAGATTCAAGAATCACTGATTGTCGACAGCTCTCCAACTTCCGCGTATGGTTGATGGTACCGTTTGGACAGCCTCACCGAGCCGGATCAATCTTTCATTGACAAATCAAGAAGATTACTATGCCAGAATCCATCATTCCACCAAATAACGCCAAGCGAGCCCTCAGGGAGGGCAAATCCCTCGTCGGCTTGATGGTCATCGAAATCCGCCAGCCCTCTGTCATGCAGATGCTGGCGAACGCCGGCTACGATTTCGTCATCATCGACAATGAGCACGGAGCATTCAACATCGAGACGATTTCGGACTTGAGCCGGAACGCCAGGAAGGTGGGGCTCACGCCGATCGTCCGGGTGCCTGAATGGTCGTACGCTCACATCACGCAGCCGCTCGACTCTGGGGCACAGGGGATCATGACGCCGAGGATCACCGAGGCGCAGCAGGTGCGGGAGATCCTTCAGATCATGAAGTACCCGCCGGTCGGGAGGCGCGGGAGCGTCGTTGCCCGCGGGCACACCGATTTGAAGTCCGGCCCCATCCTCGATGCGATGAAAGCCGCGAACGAGGAATCGATGCTCGTCGTGCAGATCGAGACCCGGCAGGCCGTCGAAAAGTTGGACGAGATCCTCGCTGTCCCCGGGGTGGATGTCGCCCTCATCGGACCGACCGATCTTTCGGTTTCCCTCGGCATCGGGGGAGAGATGAAGAACCCCAAGCTCGTCGCGGCCATCGAATCGACGATCGAGGCGTGCAAACGGCACAACGTGATTCCGGCAATTCACATGAATGATCTTGAGCTCGCCGCACACTGGGGGAGCAAAGGCATGCGAATGGTCAGCTGCAACTCCGAGGTGGGGATGATGGTTCAGGCCGGAAGCGCTGCCGTCGCCGCGATCCGCAAAGCCTTAGGCAAGTGAGTCGGTTGGTGGCGTGAACGAGCCGCCGTGCAGTGCGAAGCCGTTATATCGGTAGGTCAGTCCTTTATGACTGACCTTTTGGGTGGATTTTCGAAAGGTAGTCCCCAGGGGGACGGAGGGACAAACTGCAGGGCCGATAAACTCGTCGGTTGAAGCCCTTCTCGCATGAAATCAAAAGGCCGGATCGTCGGATCCGGCCTTTCGTTGTACGTCACGTACCGTCAATCTCACCACACATTAGCGCGCACGGCTTCCGGTCTGACCATCTCATCCCCATCGGCGCAGCCGAATGCCTTGTAGAACGACGGCATATTCGAGAGGGGGCCGTCCGTGCGGAACTTCGACGGAGAGTGCGGATCGGTCCTGACCTGCAGCCGGAGTGCCTCCGGTGTGCTGTTTCTCCGCCAGATCTGGGCCCAGGCGAGAAAGAACCGCTGCTCTGGCGTGAAGCCGTCGATCAGCAGCCGCGGTTTTCCTGCTAGCGCTTTCTCGAGCGCCGTGTAGGAAATGGAGAGCCCGGCGAGGTCGCCGATGTTCTCGCCGAGCGTGAGCTTACCGTTCACGTGCAGCGAGTCGATTGCGACATAGCCGTCGAATTGCCTCACGACAAGCGCCGTTCGTTCATCGAACTTCTTCCTCGTCTCCGGCGTCCACCACATCTTGAGATTTCCGTTCGCGTCGAACTTGCTCCCCTGGTCGTCAAAACCGTGGGAGATCTCGTGACCGATCACGGCGCCCATGCCTCCGTAGTTCACCGCGTCATCAGCCTCTGGATCGAAGAAGGGCGGCTGCAGGATGCCGGCCGGGAAGACGATCTCATTCCGCGTGGCGCTGTAGTAGGCGTTGACCGTGGGGGGCGTCATCCCCCATTCCGTACGATCGACCGGCTTGCCGATCTTGGCCATATTGAAGTCGAAATTGAACTCGGCGGCTCTGCGGAGGTTTTCCAGGTATGACGTCCGGTCGACCTCAAGCTTCGAGTAGTCCCTCCATTTGTCCGGGTAGCCGATCTTTACTCCAAAGGACTCGAGTTTCTTCAGGGCTGCGGCGCGCGTGGCCGCGTCCATCCAGTCGACTGAATTGATATGCTCCCGCATCGCGGCAACGAGGTTGTTCACCATCTCCTTGGCGCGCGCTTTCGCCTCCGGGCTGAACGCCTTCTTGACGTACAGCTGGCCGAGGGCTTGGCCCATCGTTCTGTTGATGATCTGAATGATGCGCTTCCAGCGCGGCTGCAGCTCCTTCGCTCCGGTCATGATTGTGCCGTAGAAATTGAAATTCTCGATCACAAACGGTGAGCTGAGGGCGTTCGCCGCTTCGCGCACCACCCGCCACCGCAAGTACGTCTTCCAGTCGCTAACGGGGACCTCCTTCATCATCGCGTTCACCTCTTTGAAGAACGGCGGTTGACCGACGTTCACGTCCCCCGGGTTCGAAAGACCAATGCCGGCAAAGAATTCCGGCCAGCTGAAGTTCGGTGTGAGAGCCGCAAGCTGCGCCTGCGTCATCTTGTTGTAGTTCTTGTCCGGATCGCGCCGCTCGACTCGGGTAAACGAGGCTTTCGCCAGGCGTGTTTCGAGCTCGAGCACGGTCTTCGCCTCCGCTTCTGCCGTCGCCGCATCATCGCCGATGAGCTTGAACATCGCGGTGAGATGATTGATATATTCCTGCCGAGTCTTCTTGAGCTTTGCGTCATCGGAGAGGTAATAGTCGCGATCGGGAAGCCCGAGCCCACCCTGACTAAGCTGGGCAATGACCTGCGTGCTGTTCTTTTGGTCCTGGCTGGCGAACAAGCCGAACACGCCTCCGACCCCGTCGACGTGAAAGCGAGCGAGCTCCTTCTGTACTCCCTTCATGTCTTTGACCGCATCGATGTGTTTCAGATCGGCTTCGATTGGCTCCGCGCCGAGCGATTCGATGCGGGCGGAATCCATCCCCGTCGCATAGAAATCACCGATCTTCTGCGCGATGCTCCCCTTCGGCGCATCGGTGTTCATCTCAGCCTCTTCGACGATCTCCTTCAGCACGACGTTGTTCTTCTCGGCAAGCTCTGTGAAGCTCCCCCAGCTGCTGTAAGCGGGAGGGATCGGGTTGTTCTTGATCCAGTTGCCGTTGGCGTATTGATAGAAATCCTGGCACGGCTTGACGCTCGGGTCGATGTTCATCGGGTCCAGGCCGCGACCGCTTTCCTGCGCCTGCCCCGTTAAGGGGGCCTGAAGGACGAAGGCAACGAGCAGAATTCCGGGCATACCGCCCAGAGGCCTTTGGAATGTGAAGACTCCTCGCTTCATCATCGTGTGTCCCTTTGAGTTGATTCTTGATAGGTCATTGAGGGGTGACCGCGCCTTCGCCGCAGCGGAAGGGGAGGTGTCATCTCTCTTCGTGGTGAGTCTTAATCTATGTCAGGGAATACTCAGAGGCAAGACGAAAGTCATGGTATTTTCGTCCTGGAAGTTTCAGGAATGAATCGTATATTGAACAAAAATCGATCACTTCAGCTCAGGTAAGGAAGGTGCAAGCCCTATGAGGAAATTTGTTTTCTCGTTGCTCGTCGTTGGTGTCGCGGTGGTCCTGTTCGAGGGCTGCGGCAAAAAGGAATCCGCCCAACAGGTCGCCCTCACGAAGGAGTCGGCGGAGAGCACGGCTGCCGGAATCGTCTGGTCGTATCCCAGCGGCTGGACGAAAGGGGGCGCTCGACCGATGAGGGTCGCGACCTACACAGTCCCGGCGACAGAAGGGGACACCGAGACGGGCGAATGTGCGGTTTTCTTCTTTGGCCCGGGACAAGGTGGAGATGTCAACTCGAACATCGATCGATGGGCGGCACAATTCGAAAGCGCCGGCCAGCCGGAGAAGACGACGATGAAGGTGAGCGGGATGAACGTCACGCGCGTGCAGATCTCGGGAACATACCTCTCGCCGGGCGGGGCGATGATGGAGTCGCAAGGCAAGAAGGCCAATTATCGCTTGCTCGGCGCGATCGTCGAGGCACCGGAAGGGTCGGTCTTCTTCAAGTTCACCGGTCCGGTGAAGACCGTCGAAGCTGCAGAGCCCGGATTCGATGCAATGATCCAATCGATTTCGAAACCATAGCGGGTCCGGGTCGTCTCGCAGACGTTCAGAGAACGGTAATGCCAAAAGGTCGGGTGTGTTCATCCGACCTTTTTTTGTTTCTTCTTGCGAAGGCACGACAGGAGACGCACGCAGTGGCTCTTCAGCCCGAGGCTTATCCCCCTCCCCGAAGGGGTCCTTTGCCAAACGGACCACTTCGTGGCGGACTGGCGGAGAAGATGAGCTTGTCCTGAATGAAGAAGTTGACGAGTCCTGTGATGGAGAGCGCAATGAGATTACAGTAGACGACGTGGAGCTGGAACAGAACCGCCACGAGGAGGAGCAGGAGAAGCTTGAGGAGGAAGACCAGGAAGGAGTTGAGATTGTAGAAAAGGAATCGCCGCGCAAAATCCCGGAGCGTTCTCTGGACGCGCCCCTTCCAGATCCAGAAATAGGAGAGGGAAAAATTATTGAGGACCGCGAGCTGGAAGGAGAGGATGGGGCCGAGCACATATTGCTCCGTTTGCGACTCCAGCAGGAAGGTGGCCAGCAGCCAGAGCGTGACCGTATCGACCACCGTACCAACGGCATTGGTTGAAACGAACTTGGCGAAGAGCGGCGGTGAGAACGCAAGCGCGGGCTTCATGGATGCGGACGCTCCATGGATCTCAAGTGCGACGCCTCGAGCAGGAGCATGACAATGAAGAGCCCGAACAGGGCGACGGCGAAGAAGACCGCGAACGCGTCGTAGATGGTTGATGTCCCGATCGGGGTCTCGAACGTCGGATTGCCCACGAAGAAGATGATCGTGTTGCACAGGATGATGAACAGCCGTACTTCCGTGGGCCCGAACTTCGAGAAGGAGATCTGGAAGACTCCCGTGAGGTGCATCTTGATGAAGACCAAAACAGACATCAAGAGGTAACTGGTCAGGGCGACCATGGCAAAGTCGAAGCGAACGTACGGGCTCAAGCCGACCCCGACGCCGATCAGCGTCTCGCTCAATGCGTCCGTCGTATGGTCGATGAAGTAGCCGTATTTGGGACGCTCGATGCGACGGTAGCGCGCGAGGGTGCCGTCGAGGCTGTCCGCGAACCAGTGGAGGAGAATCCCGAAGCTCGCCAGCCAGAGGTACGACGGACTCTCGTTTGTCAGCCAATAGCTCACCAGGATCAGGATGGCGGCGATGACGCCGAGGATCGTCAGGCGATCGGGAGTCACCCACGCCGGCATGCGCGCGGCAAACCATGCGAGGGCTCGTCGCTCGAGAGGACCGAGCAGGATATCATTGATTCTGACGTGGGTTTGGGAGTCCATGCTTATTCCGAAAACTGGCAGAAACGCGGTGCCGACTGGCTTTCCAAGGTACGACGATTTTTTGAAATCTTGAAGAAGATTTTCCCAGCCTTCTTCATTATTGAGAACCAACGGTCTCCTCGAGTGTCGCAAACGCGTGCCTGCGGCTTCATCGAATATCTCCTTCGTTTTCGAGGTACAACGAGGCAAGGGATCGCTTGTCGCGGAGGGGCTGCCTCTTCGGAGGCTTCTTGATTACTTCTCGCTTCCATTGTGCCGTGTCTTCTGTTTGCTACGCTGATGCTCAAATTTGAGTACGACGCGCTGTCTGCCGGGCGTATGAGCCCTAAAGAGTTGGCGTTTTCAATGCGAACAAGCCAATGCAAGGGCCCGCCAAGTGGCACAGTTGGTGTTCTCTGGCTTGCCGGAGGCCATTATGAAACGACATCTCATACGATATTATCTCCCCGCATTTTCAATCGCAGCTTCCCTGCTCTTGGCGGGGTGCTACACCCAGCTCGCCGTCCAAGGCGAAGATGATAATCCACCGGATGTCGGTACAGTGGAAGCCCCTCCGCCAGTGTACTATCCTGTTTATGTCCTGGACCCGGTTCCGGCGGTCGTCGTAGTTGTTCCATTCTCAGGATCGGACAGCCCAACAAACGTGTCGACTCCCCCGCAACGGACTTCTGGAGTCCGGCGGGCGGGAGATTCGAATGGAGTCTCCAACACGATCAGCAGTGCCCCGAGAACCACTGAAACCGAGAGGACTGCGCCCGCAAGCTCAAATGTTGGCGTGTCGCGACCTTCGAGTCCAACCCCTTCACCTGCGAATGCCCAGACCTCCGGGTCGAATCGTTCGAGTGGGGCGAGCCGTAGTGGTCGGTAGCACGCGCTCTGGGCGCACACCCGCCATCCATCATATGCCTCAGTTTGGCTGACATACGCGAAGGGCGAGAGCCTTTTCATCAGGCTCGTTCTCACACCGATCCACTCCGTCTGAACGCACAAAAAGGCAGGAGAAGCTTGGTCCGCGAGCCTCTTGCGAAAGAGGCATTGTTGCGTTAGAATTGTCGCATCTCGCTCTAACTAACTCTCTTTCCAACCTCAACGCAAGGAGGTGCCTATGGGAGCGCCCGTGGTTCATTTCGAAATCAACGCCAAGGATCTTAATCGTGCAAAGGAATTCTACTCCGGCCTCTTCGGCTGGAAGATTCAGGATGTCGGTGCGATGAACTATGGTATGGTGGATACTGAATTGAAGATGGGGATCAACGGAGGAATGGGGCAAGTCGATCCCGGCAATCCTGCATTCGTCACTTTCTATGTGCAGGTGGAGGATCCTCAAGCGGTTCTTGACAAGGCGGTGAGCCTCGGCGCGAAAGTAGTCGCGCCTGTGACCGTCGTGCCCGATATGGTTACTTTCGCTCTCTTTTCCGATCCGGATGGATGTACTGTTGGGCTGGTGAAAGGTTCGCAGAGCTTGCCGGAACGGAAACCGAAGCCGAGGAGGAAGGCAGCGGCGAGGAAGAAGAGAACAACGCGGACGGGAGGACGAGCAAAGAGAAGGGCGAGAAGGTGACAGGGGAGGAAGTCATGAGATGTGGGATGTGAGGAGTGAGACGGAAAGAGTAGGAATATGAAGTAAGAACTGAGAATGGGGGTGGGGGAGTTGTAGCGCAGAAGGCGTCGATGAGACGCCTTTTATATGTACAAGGGTGAGATGTGGATGGACGGTTCGCTCCAGACGCCGTGTTTGAGCAGAAGAAGACCTCCTCAGAATTAGGAACAGCCGAAGCCGCAATTCATATTGACAATCGGATTTCATTCTCCTACTTTGAATGCACTTTTACCGACGCAACAACGGGGAGACGACATGCCAACGGTTTCAACGACGGAAGATCGAATGGTCAAGATGCTCATCGGCGGGGAGTGGGTGAATCGAGCGGAGCGCATAGCTGTTCGCAATCCGTTTGACAACGCGCTCGTCGCCGAGGTTCCGTGTGCCACGGTCGAGGACGTGAGGATTGCCCTCGACGAGGCATCCCGCGCCTTCCAACAAGACTTTCCCTTGCATGAGCGATATGACGTGCTGATGAAGGCAGCAGCCTTGGTCGACCGCAAACGGGAGGAATATGCCCAGACGATTGCTCGTGAGGGGAGCAAGATGATCCGCGAGGCTCGTCGCGAGCCCCCGCGGGTGGCCAACCTTTTGCGTTTGGCGGCCGAAGAAGGGCGCAGGCTGACGGGCCAGACGCTTCCATTCGAGAGCCGCGTCGGATCGGAGAATCGCGTCGGGTATTATTTCCGCTTTCCCGTCGGCATTGTCTCGGCCATTACGCCGTTCAACGACCCGCTCGCGATGGCCGCGCACAACATCGGTCCTGCCATTGCAGCAGGCAATTCGATCATTTTGAAACCAAGTGTGCTGACGCCGCTTTCGGTGCTGATGCTGGCTCGAGACCTGATGGACGCAGGACTGCCGAAGGGCCGCCTGAGCGTCATTACGGGACACGGGAGCGAGCTCGGCGAAGCGATGGTGAGCGACCCTCGCGTCCGGTTAGTCACCTTCACGGGTGGGGTCGAAACAGGGTTGCAGGTGAGCCGCTGGGTCGGCATCAAGAAGGTACTGATGGAACTCGGCTCGAACTCACCCGTCCTCGTGATGGACGATGCAAATCTCGATCGGGCGGTGCCGGCGATCGCAGCGGGCGCGTATGCCCAGGCGGGTGAAAACTGCATCGGCGTGCAGCGGATCCTCGTGCACGACCGGATCTACGATGATTTCAAAAAGCGTTTTGTGGCCCACGTCCGCGGACTGAAAGCGGGCTATTCAATGGATGAAGATGTCGATGTGTGCGCGATGATCACCGAAGGAGAGGCCCGAAGGGTGGAATCGTGGATCAACGAAGCCGCCGCGAAGGGAGCTCGTGTGCTTGTGGGAGGACGGCGCGAGGGAACTGTCGTTTGGCCGGCGGTCCTCGAGGACGTTCCTCAAGGGGTGCGAATCGATTGCGAAGAGGTCTATGGCCCGGTCGTGTCCCTCTACCGCGTGACGTCGATGGACGAAGCCATCGCCCTGGCGAATGGGCCCGACTACGGCTTGCATGCCGCGATCTTCACCGAGCACTTAGGGAACGCGTTCAAGGCCGTGCATGGCCTGCACTGCGGTGCCGTGATCGTCAACGATTCGACCGACTATCGACTCGATGTGATGCCGTTCGGAGGGACGAAGCTCAGCGGCGTGGGGCGGCAGGGTATCTGGAGCATGCTGCAGGAGATGACCGAAACGCGGGTGGTGTGTTTTAACCTGTAGCTGACTTGATAGTTCATCCGAAGGATCGATCACACATCCTTTTCTCACCTTTTCGCAAAGAAAGAAAGTCACCGGCCTCCCATGGACGTCTACTTCTACGAGGCATTTGAGGAGGAAATGAATCTGCTCAGAGCGCTTCTGGGCAGAGAACTCACATACGAGTTCACCTCGTCGACAATTCAGGAAACCCGTCACAAGAAGCCGCTGGCTCGCCTGATCAGCATCCGCACACAGTCGATCGTCCCCCCGAGCTGGGCCGAGGAACTGGACGGGGTTCTCAGCCGCAGCACCGGTTTCGATCACCTCCTCGCGTACGAGTCACAGATCAAGAAGCAGCTCCCCCTCGGCTACCTTGAAGAGTACTCCACTCGTGCCGTTGCCGAGCACGCGATGATGATGACGATGGCTCTCCTTCGCAAGCTGCCGCAGCAGATGCGGCAATTCGGTGTCTTCGACCGGGACGGCCTGACGGGAGCGGAATGCTCGGGGAAGAACCTCCTCGTTGTCGGCGTGGGGAGAATCGGGAGCGAGATCGTGAAGATTGCGAGCGGCCTCGGCTTCGCCGTCAAGGGCGTCGATATCGTGCCGAACAAGCCGGAGGTCATCTACGTACCGAGGGAGGAGGGCATCGTCTGGGCGGATGTGATCGTCTGCGCGATGAACCTGACGAAACAGAATGAAGGGTACTTCAGTTACGATCTCTTGAAAAGTGGACGGAAGGGATGCGTCTTCGTGAACGTCGCGCGCGGCGAGCACTCGCCGTTGGCGGGACTGAAGCGTCTGCTGGATGAGCGCCATCTTGCCGGGGTTGGTCTGGACGTCTTCGAGGATGAGGGGACGCTGGCGGCTGCATTGAGAAATCCTGGCGATTCACCGGCACCCTCGGTTACCCTCATCTCCCAATTGCTGAGTCGTCCAAACGTCCTCCTCACGCCTCACAATGCCTTCAATACGCAAGAAGCCCTCCAGCGAAAGGCCGCGATGAGCGTGGAACAGATACGGCATTTCATGAAGCACAAAGATTTCTTATGGAAGGTGCGGTAAGGCGAGCCGGATGGCTTCCTATGCGGCCTCGTAAGGTCTAGACTGGCAGTTCCGGGGGGGGCGTTAAGGAGATGCGCCAATCTGTGCCAGCGAGCCGCTTTTGGGCAGATTCAGACTGATTCTAGGCCTCCGCGGATGCACAAGGCAGCCTGACCCTCGGGAAGGGAGCAACGGTACTGCCGGAAGGCCAAGGTTGGACTGTCCGATGGCAACACAGCCGGACGCGTGGCATCGGTGGCTTGACTTTCTTGATCCTGTCTAGTAACTTTTGGCGAATTTATTTTTTCCCTGCCTGAACATCCGTCCTTTCTGCGCTCGCAACCAAAGTGAGGCCAGTATGCCAAGAAAGCTACACAAGACTCGAAAGTACGGAACGTTCACACTCCTATGCTCCTCTATCCTCATCCTTGTCATCTTCAGTGTTGCGAAGCCTGAGCTCTTCGACGCTCTCGCGATCAGAATACAGAATTACTTCTGGCCGACAATTGTCGGACTGCTCACGTTCTTCGGGTTTGTGGTTGGAGGTGTTGTTAAGAATCCTCCAAAGTCCTTTTCGAAGTTCCTCGAGAACGGGTTTCTGCAAATTGCCGTGGTCGAGCTGTTCCTCTTTTCCGCGGGCATTTCGTATTTCGCGTATCTGACGTCGAGGCCTGGGCAAGTGGAGGTGAAGCTACTCTCGGGCCAGGAATTGCCCAAGATCAAGGTCCTCGTCACTTCGTCGGAGACTCCTGGGCGTCTTGACACTTTGTTGGTCCCGGATATTCTGCCGAACCAGAAACCTGGGGTGCTGACGTTCAGGATTGTCGATTCATCGTACGAGACCGATTCACGGACAATCGAACTTGGATCAGGAGAAGCCAAGGTGGTCACCCTCACAGACAGGAAGATTTCCGGTACCATCATCGTTGATTCCGACCCACGCGGAGCCGGAATCTGGATCGATGATTCCTTCACATCGAGGAAGACGCCAGACACCTTGAGAGGACTGAAGAAGGCTGAGGTCAGGCTGAAGCTCGAAAAGGAAGGGTTCGCACCGTATCAACGGACCGTCAACCTTGCATCGATCCCTCAGCAGAATCTTGGTGTAGTACCGTTACGGAAACTCTTTAACGTCACTTTCTTGTGTCCCATTGAAGATATTCGATGGGAGCTAGGGGGGCGTGTATATGTTGGCTCCCAGGAAATCCGGCTCCCCGGTGGAAACCATACTCTCAGCGTCATGAAGCCAGACGGCTCACGCACACCGAAATCATTTTATGTCGATCGGGACAG
This sequence comes from uncultured Ignavibacteriaceae bacterium, assembly GCA_964480945.1. Lineage (GTDB taxonomy): Bacteria > Bacteroidota > Ignavibacteria > UBA10030 > UBA10030 > VGWB01. Next base: position 87,655 of record CAYZRX010000002.1, read on the forward strand.
AACAGTTCCCATTCAATAACTCATCATATTGAGACAGTGATCGTTTCTTTCAGCCGCCGCCGCTTCGCTCTTTTTCTTACCATGCTCGTCTCTCTCTCCTCTGCGGGCAAGTGCCAGGAGAGCATCAAAATAGTGTGGATTGCGGAGTTCCGCGAACAACTCTCCCGTCCGGACACACTCTCTTCCGTGGGAGATGGACTTCTTGCCTTTCAACTGGAGGACATCTGCAAGGACCTCTGCTCGCAGAAGAATATCAAGTTGGAGAAAAGGGGTAGCGTCTATGTGAGCCAGAGTCTCGCCGATGAAGCAAGATTGTTTTTTCTCAAAGGGATGTCTCTTTCCAAGCTGGAGAACGAACGCGTTGACTTCTTCATCATTACGGAGTATATGAAAACCGAGGAGGAGTATCTGATTACGTCGAAGATCGAAAGGCCCAGTGTAAATTCTAAGGGAGAGATCACGGGGCTCCAAACAGATTCGACGTTTACCCACAGGTATAGGTATTCGCGCGGCGCTGATGGCCGCGTCAAGATTGTTCCTGATGCGATGCTCCCTCTTGCCGAAAAACTCGCCGCGGCGTTGTACGAACATTACAATGTCCCGTACCGCAGCAGAGCCTGGAGCGTCTATGCTCAGCCGATTGCGGGGGTGCCACAGTTTATCAAAGCAGAAGATCGGGATCGGTTTTCTCGTGACTTCCCGACTTCGATCCTGACAAAGCTCGTTGAGCGAAAACCGTACATCCTGCAGAAATCCTCCGGGGAGACTCCCGGCGGCCTCTCCCTCATCGTGAAGTTCGCGCGTGATTTTCTGAATGATTCAGTCTACGAGATTACGGCGGATCTGACTGCGAACAAGGACCGAAGGATTCTGGCAACTGCCGAAAGTTCCTTCCGAATCAACGAAGCTGTGACCTTTCAGCAGGCCATTGATGCCATCGTCGACAAGCTCGTGAGCCAGTTAGACTAACCTCAGAGTTGACCTCCGCTTCAAGCGAAAGAAGGGTGAAATGAAGAAAACTGATGCCTTCGCGGTCGCTCGTTGTGTGCTCGTTCTTCTTTTCGGGGCCATGGAGTGCCTGCTGGCCGCCCCTACAGGCGCAGCGAATCAGGATGCTGCTCGCGGCAAAGGAGGCACGAATCAATCGGCCGCTACCCTTATAGTTTCGGGGTTTGCCACGACGTTTCAGACCAAAGCCGGTGAACGCCTTTCTCTATCCTTGCCGACGTTGATTCAGATGAGCTTGCAGTCGGGAAAATACAGTTGGCTCAACGTCGTGAACGACTCGACTCTCGCGGGGGAGGGGGCGAAGTTCCTCGTCTCAGGTTCAATCCTGGATCTTGCCGAGGGGTTTAGGGTTAACGTTCGCCTGCAGCTCATCAAGGAGGGTGGCGGCAGAAGCGACGTGTTGACCAAGACGTACAGTGTAAGCTTAGACAGTCTACTTGTACAAGTCGATAGGTTTTCCAAAGAACTTGCCACAGCCATCCAGGGCCATGTTTCCAGTCGCAGAGAGATCACGCTCGTAGTGTACCCCTATGAAAGCGTCGTTCAAGATTCAACAGTCAAAGGCGTCGGCGAGTATATCGCGAAAACTGTTGTCCGGCTGAGCCGGGACTTGGGGCTAACCACCCGAGCGTTTGTCGGGGCCCAACGAGCGAACGAGGACCTCACGGATGAGGATCTTGTTCTCTCGCTCCATGGAAGATTCTCCCTCTCGAGGGATTCAATTCAGATTGTGTCGACGATGGAGGAGGGGACCTCCGGAAAGGTCCTTTACTCTCTCACAACAGGAGCTGATGCTTTCGGCTTGACCGGTGTATGCCGAAGAGTGGTAGAAGCGTTTCGGGGTTTCGTGTTGATTTATCCAAAGCTGCGGGACGTCTTCAGCCGCCTGGAAACTGCACATCAGTATTATGAGCTTGCGGAACAGTACGACGGGGACAAGGCTGATCCGGAGAGTAAGCTTGCCGCGAGCGTTCTTTATGCACGATCTGTTCAGCTTGATCATCGGTACGTTCCCGCCCTTCTGCGTGTCGCGAAGTCCTATCATGACGATCAGAAGACCAATGATGCAATCGGCCTCTACAAGGAGATCGCCACGATTGACACCGCAAATCCTGCCGCCTACTTGGGCCTTGGTGAGGCCTATTCCGACACTTTCCGTGATAGTCTTGCACTTGAAAACTACCGAACCGCCGCAAGACTCGGAGAAAATCAACGCGATACGACAATTCTGCTGATTGCGTATCGCCGCCTCGGCGAGCTGAATATCGCTCACAAGAGTTATGATGCGGCGATCGTTTCATTCGAACAGGCTCTCGCGCTTCAGAGGACCGAATCCCTGATATGGTTCGGGCTTGGAAATGCGTACTACCTTCGCTACAGTGAGTCCAAGAAGCAGCTCGATGATACAACGGACATTTCGCTCGCCTTGCGCTATTTTCGCGAGGGAAGGAAAGTTTTTCCGACGGACACCAGCTTTGCCCGCAACGCTTCATACCTCTTAAACTATTGGGGAAAAGTTTACTACAACGCCTATCGAGAGCAGAACGACGAGTCGTTCAGAGGACTGGCCGAACAGAAATTCGCCGAGGCGAGCGAGATTAAGCACGACGACAACGAGTTGTCCGCGGAGAATCTGAACTATCTCGCTTTGATTTCAAACGGGCGTGGAGACGGCGAGAGGGCCAAATCACTCTCGCGAATTGCCATGCGACTACGTCCCGATGATGAATGGACGTGTCGCTTGTTTGCCTATCTCCATCAAGAGGATACGGCTCACGTTGATGAGGCATTGCAGAGCGTCCGCAAAGCCTTGGACCTGTCGAGGAGCACGGCGTCCTACGCGATACTGGCAAATGCCTACATCACTGATGGGAACCTCGATAGTTCCAGAGCGGCGCTCGATAGCGTGTGGGCAGCAGGCGGAAAGGTCGCTCGACCTTTGATCCAGAGACTGATGCAGTCTGCCGAGACGAATCGAAAACTTGAAGGAACGGAGTCCGTTTTGGATCAGTTCCTGAAGCAAGGCATATCCCGACGCGACTCCGCTTGGGCATTTTCGCGACTTGCAGCGGTGAGAAGAGTGCAAAAGAGATTCGATGATTCGTTCTTTTGTGTGGATCTGTCACGATCGACGTATTTGGTGCTCGGCGATGTGCTGCCCGTGCTCGACTCGCTCTATTTTGTCGATTCTTTGGGGAAGGCTCTGGATATGAAAATAAATATCCTCGAAGGACTTCCTCGGGGCAGACTTTCCTCTTGGTATTTGAGAGAACTGGCTTTTTCCTACTTGTCAAAGAAGGATTTTAGAAAGAGCGAGCGGACGGTGAACGAAGCTCTTCACGCTTCGAGGACAGCCGATGACACAGCCAATGCCTTGGCAACCAGAGGGAGGATACTCTATGAGAGAGGAGCCAATCTTTACTCGACCGGGGACTCGAGCAGCGGATCAGGGCTGATGGACCAAGCCATCGAGAACTTCGTGAAGGCAAGCGATCTGTTTCCGGGATGGACGTGGCCTTATTTTAATTTGCAGTTGATCTACCATGAGTACATCATCGATTATGAAAAGTCCTACGTTTACAGCAAGAAACTGCTCGAACTGGAACCGTCGAACATTACGTACGTTGCCAATGGCATCGAAGCTGCGTTGACCGCAGGGCGGTTCGAGGAAGCTTTCTCGCTGGCGGAAAACGTTCTCTATGAGGATACAAGTAGTGCGAGGGCACTAGGCAAAGAGACCGCGCTGGCCATGAGATTTGTGCTTATGGCGTCCAAGGTTCTGGCCGGCCAAAGCCTGGAAGCATATTCGTACCTCGGAAGTTTTCGGACGGACTACAAGAACCTACCTGAGAAGAGGCAGAGCACGTGGATCTGGACAGGAACGAAGCGTTTTCTGAATCTCTATCCTGAATTCAAGGAGCCGTCGTACCGCATGCTGCTGTTGAAGGTGATCCAGGCTCTCGAAGGGGAGAAGGAGAGCGGGATAACCCTTCTCAACGGAGTCGATCGGGACTGGCAACAGCTGCTTCGTGTAGTCACGAAATAGGCAAGGCAATACTCGTCCGAATCCTGGGGGATCCAGATCGGACGCAACATTCTAGCCCACTCAAGCGGATCGGTCCCCACGCCGCTGAGTTACTCCCAGCGCGCCGCACGATGGAACCTTCCGAAGGTCTTGATGGGTCGCCGATAACCTTCGGAAGGCTAACCTGTCCGTCTCACTTGCCCTGCGCCTCGGAAATCGCCCTCTCCAGAATGCGGTCCTTCCCTGCGTAAGAATCCTCCCGCTGAGGATGCACAACAATGTCCGGCTCAATGCCGATGCCCTCGAAGGCTGCCCCGTTCGGCATGTACGCCCGCTTCGTCCCGATTCCGATGCTGATCCCGTCCCCGAAGCTGTACATATACGGCTGGCCCGTCGATCCATTTGTCGTTTCGCCGATGATGACGGCTCGCCCGTTGTCCTTGAATGGCACGGTGAAGTCCTCCGCAGCCGATCCCGTTATGCCATCCGTCAAAATGATCAACTTTCCGGCATAGGCTCCGGAGTCCGGCGGCGTCTCTTTGCTCCGCCAGATCAATTGTGCATCGTTGAAGTATTCGTTTAGCTCCTTATTCGGCCAGGCCTCGGCATAGTAGTGGAAAAGCCCGAGCGTCAGGGGTGTGCTCTCGGTCCACCAACGGTAGGGCTTGTTCATCAGCGCAGACGTCAACCGACCCGGCGTCGACCCTCCAGGGTTGCCGCGGACGTCCACGATCAGTGCCGCCGACGTCTTGAATTCCTCCAGGAGCTTCAGCGCATCGTTCTGGAACTCTGGTCTGTTGAACGATGGCACCTTGATGTAGGCGACCTTCCCGGGCACGAGCCATCGTCCTTCCGTCTTGAGATCGACAGTCAATCGTTTGAGCGACGTCCTGTTCACGGCCATCTCCTTCGTCGTACCATCACGCATCTCGCACTCCAGCGTGTATGTCTCCGGCAACATGACGGCGAGGGTGCCGAAGAGCCGACCGTTGCGCCCGCGCTCGTCGCTCCCGCTGAGGTACTTGGACAGTTCATCGCGCCACCGGCTGATCTCCTTTCCGTTGATGCGGACTATCCGGTCGCCGGGCTGCAGGCCGTCGACGGCACTCCGTTTGACGATCCATCGTCCGTCAACGTTCGTCCACGTGAACCCCATCGGGAGCGTGTGACTGAAGACCGCGTTATCGCTGTACCAGCAGTGCGTGTTGTTCAGAAGGGAGATGAACTCCCGCATCAGCAGCCCGAATTCCCTGCGATCCGGCGTTTCGATTGCTCGCTTGAGGAACACTCTGTAAACGCTATCGAGCTGATCCGGCCTGATTGCAGCATCGCGCCAGTGCGCGAACTGCAGCGGGAGCGACTCGTACGTCTTAGAAAGTATGAACATCCGTTGTTCGAGCGGTAGTGTCTGGCCGCTGAGAAGGGTGGGGAACAAAAGGATTCCCGTCAACACGGCGCAAAACAACAAAGCGATCTTCCTCATTGTTCACTCCTTAGGATGTTAAATGGGATGGAACTACAAAAACTTAGACTCGGCGGTGCGGATTTTTGTTGCCTGAGACCTTCCGAAGGTCTAAACCTTCCGAAAGTCTAGAAGAAGGCGCCGAGAACTTTCGGAAGGTTCACTGGTTTGGGAGCCAGGCGCGAATCTGTCTGGCGACTCGCTCTGCCGCGGGTGGGTCGAAATTCGAGAGAACGACGATCGCGTAACCCTTCCGGGGGTCCCAATCGAGTGCAGCGTTCAAGCCGGGCGCACCTCCCGCAATGCCCAAGCCACCGCCGCCTCTTGGATGGTACAGGATTCCATTCTTCAATGCAATGGTGTACTTCAAGAGATCCTGTGCCGTCGAGTAGCCGCCGCCTGCGGAGCTGCCTCTCGCGGGGAGGGTCCCGTAGTTGCTCTGCCACGCTCCGCCGGCACCTCTTGTGTAGCCGAGTGCCCGGTTCGGCACCTCCTTGTCCTTTTCGAACGATTCCGTCTCCAGCATGCCCGCCAGTTTGAAGATGTGCTCTCTGACGTACGAGTAATAGTCTGTCCCCGAGACACGCTCGATGATCGCGCCGAGGACGATGAAACCACCGTTTGAGTACCGCTGTTTCGCGCCCGGCTCAAACTCCAGCGGCTTGTCCGCGAAGAGGGGGAGATAATCTCGGATCGTTCTGATCTTCTCCTTGGGAGTCGCCTGGTACCGGTCGCCGAAGAAATCCCCGATGCCGGATCTCATGTCCAGGAGCTGTCGGACCGTCACCTTGCGCGCCGCCTCTTTGTTCGGATAGTCGGGCAGATACTTGCCGATGGTATCCTCAAGCGAGAGCTTGCCCGCCGCAGCGAGCTGGTGGATCGCAATCGTCGTAAACGTCTTGTTGATCGAGCCGACGTTGAATTTCGTGTCGATGCGGTTGGGTATCTTGCGGTGGCGGTCTGCATAGCCGTACGCTTTCTCGAAGAACGGCTTCCCGTCCTTTGCAAGAAGGAGCACGCCTGAAAACTCGTCAGCCTTCACGAGACTGTCGACGAAGGCCTCAGTTGCCTTAACGAGCTCGACGTCGTCGGCCTTCGGTGCCCTCGACACCTGTTCTCCTCTTCTGCCTCCCATATCTTCCACCCGGATGCCGATCAGCCCGTGGGGTGCCTGCGGCTCGAATTCGAAATCGAACTGGAGCGTATTTCCCTCCTTCGCCTGCAGAACGGCGGAGACGAGCTGCGGGGTCGTTTGGATCACCTGCTTCAATTGAAGCGATCCCAGCCGCTGCTTCATCTGCCGGAAGAAGGACATCCGCTGCTCCAATGGAACCTGCTGAAGCGCACTCTTGGCAGTATGATTCAGAAAGAACTCACGCATTACGCTCTCATCCGGCGAATTGAACGCTTTCAGGTACGCGCTGACGTGCCTGCCTGCTTCCGAGGCGGGCAGGGTGGGTTGCTTCTCCTGCTGTGCGGCGGATGTGGAGAGGAGCATCGAAAGAAGGAGGATCGAGAATACTGCGATTCGTTTCATGGCGGTTTCAGTAGGAAGTGCGAAGGTCGATTTTTCCTTTTGACGAAATATCGAGAGGGGAAGTTCCGCTAGGGCGATTACTTGGTCGAAAGCGGTCTCCAATGAATGCACGTTCACAAGATTCATAGAGTTGAGGAGCGTCGGAACGGAAGCCAAAGGAGCCAGAAGAGCCCCAAACCGACCGCGTCCGCAACGATGAGGTAGACCGGCCACGGACCCATGTAGTCGAGCAGTGAAGGCTCCCCCGGCTTCTCGCACAGGAAAAAGTAGTTGGTCTTGAAGGCGAAGTTAAAGAGCCCGATGGCGGCGGCGTAAAGATGAAGAATCAAGAATGCTCTCCAAGGCGAACCTTTGCGAGGTCTCAAGAGCTTGCGCCATGTCAGGAAGAGAATTGTGGTGACGCTGCCGACGTGCGCGATGAAGAAGCGGATCGTGAGATAAGAGAGGAAGGGCGTCGAGACATCCGGTGTCAGCACGGCCATCGTGGTGCCGGCAAGTCCCCAGTAGAAGATCAGTTCATACGACCACGGCTTGAGCGTGAACGTGGTGAAGATCGTCAGCCAGAGGACGACATCGCAGAGATGGAGAGGGAGATCGTACGGAAAGGCGAACCAGCCCTGGTACAGGTAGTACCCGTACCAAATGAGCTCGTTGACGAGAATAACCGTGCCTAGTCCGATCCGGATCTTCCGCGCCCGTACATCCCTATCCCGCGACCAGCGGGCAAGACCGCCCGCGATCAAGGGAATGGAGGTGAGCAGGAGGAGATGCGGAACGCCGAACAGATGGAACTGAGCTGTCACGATTGGACTGGAATGGAATTCTTGGCTGGGGGCCTTCCAGCGGAGTCAAACCGAACGCCCCAGGGGGGAAACTTGGACTGACTGCGCGGCTCCTCTCCGCGGCTTCAGAGGTTGAAATACAGCTTGTATTCGAACGGGTGCGGCATGGTGCCGATCGACTTGATCTCCTGTTCCTTGGTCTTGACCCACTGGCGCAACAAGTCGTCGGAGAAGATGTTCTCCCTCTTCAGGAACTCGTTGTCGAGGGCGAGCGCATCGAGCGCTTCCGCGAGATTGCGGGGAAGGAAGCGCATATGATCCTTGGCAAGTTCGTCCACGTTCTGGTCGACCGGACCAAACCCCTCCTTGACAGGATCGACCTCGTTCACGACGCCGTCGATCCCTGCCAGCAGCATCGCGGACAGGCAGAGGTACGGGTTCGCCGTGGCGTCCGGGGGACGGTACTCGATGCGGGTTTCCTCGGTGTTGTTGATGTACTTCGGGATCCTGATGGCCGAGGACCTGTTGCCCGTCCCGTAGGTGAGGGCGACCGGTGCCTCGAAGCCGGGGACCAGCCGTTTGTACGAATTCGTGCTGGGGCTCGTAAAGGCGGAAAGCGCCGCCCCATGCTTGAGGAGTCCGCCGATGAAGAAGCGGGCGAGCGGGCTGAGGTTTCCGTACTCCCCTTTCTTGTAGAAGACGTTCTTCCCGTTCTTGGTGAGGTAAAGGTGCAGATGCATGCCGTTGCCGGACTGCTGGTACATAGGCTTCGGCATGAAGGTCACGAAGAGGTCCTTCTGCCGCGCGAAATTGAAGAGCGCATACTTGACGGTCACGATGTGGTCCGCGGTCGTCAGCAAGTCGCTGAAGTACGTTTCGATCTCCTGCTGGCCCCTCTCGCCCGACTCATGATGATGGTACTTCACGCTGATGCCGAACTGCTTCAGGATCTTGCACGCCTCATCGCGAAAATCGTCGTAAACGTCGAACGGGTTCGCAGCGTGATAGGCGTTCTTGAAGAACTCTTCGCCATGTTCGATTTCGTAGTACGATGCCGAGGTGCGCGTGTCGAACCGGACCTTCGAGAAAATGTAGAATTCGAATTCCGGACCCCACCAGGACTTGTCGGCGCCAATCGTTTTCTTCATCACCTCCTCCACCCGCTTCGCCAGCCGCCTGCCGTCCTGGGAAAAAGGAGAGCGGTGTTGATCCGTGAGGAGGATGTTGGCATAGAAGCTCAGCGTCCGCTCGGCGCGGAACGGGTCGATCACCGCAGTGCCGAGGTCGGGGATGAGGATCATATCGCTGTTCTCGACCTTGCTGAAGCCGTAGCTCGAGCCGTCAAATCCGACGCCTTCGCTCACCAGCCTCTCCAGCGTGTTCGGAAGAACGGGAAGGGAGATGTGATGGAGGTATCCGGTGAGATCGATGCACTTCAGATCGATGATTTCGATCTTGTTCTTCTTAATGATGTCCTTGCAGGTCTGTACCTGACGATTATCCATCGAACCGCTCCGTATCCATTTCATGACCGGGTGGAAGATCCAACCTTCGCCCGGGCTACTTCGTTCCGATCTTGATGTTTCCAATCCCCTTCTCTTTCATCAATGACTCGATCTCTTTGACGGCCTTCGGGGCACCGGCGGAAAGCACGCGGCAGCCGCCCTCCGTGATCAGAACATCATCCTCGATCCGCACGCCGATGTTCCAGTATTTCTTGTCGCACGGGCTGCCTTCGGCGATGTAGATGCCCGGCTCGGCGGTGAGGATCATTCCCGGGGCATACGCTGCCCCAAACCGGCCGACGTCGTGCACGTCCAGACCGATGTGGTGGCTGAGGCCGTGCATGTAGTACCGCCTGACCTCGCTCTTGTCTTTGATGATGCCCAGCTTGATCAGTCCATCGGCGATAACGTCCGTCGCCTTTTGGCTTGGCGCGGCGGGAAACGCGCCCGGTTTGAATTCCTTGATCGCTTCCGCCTGTGCTTTGAGCACGATTTCGTAGATCTCGCGTTGGGCCGGCGAGAACTTGCCGTTCACGGGAATCGTGCGCGTCACGTCGGCCGTGTAGCCGTGATATTCCGCTCCGATATCCATGACGACCACGTCACCGCTCTGCATTTGACGGCGATTCGCCTCATAGTGGAGGATGCAGGAATTCGGTCCCGACCCCACGATCGACGGGAAGCCCGGATACTCCGCTCCGTTCTTTGCGAAGCAGTACTCGATGACCGCCTGGAGCTCGTATTCGTACATGCCCGGCTCGCAACTCTTCATCGCCTCGATATCGCTCATGGCCGTCGCATCGATGGCTTTCTGGATGAGTGCGATCTCCGACGGTGACTTCACCGAACGCATCTCGGCGAGAACACCGCCGAGGCTCTTGACCTCGAGATCGGGGAATTGGGACTGCAGCTCCCCTTTCACCTCGCGGGAAAGAATGTACCGCTTCTCCATCAACGGATCGTACACGACGTCCGGGAGGCTCGGGTAGTAATAAACGATCTTCTTCCCCGCCAAAGCCCGCTTCATGAAGTCGAGGAAGTCACTGCTCGGGAGGACGTGCTCGAATTCGAGCATGGATTTTGCCCCCTCGATCCCGAGGCTCGTGCCGGCGGCACTCCGCTGCGTTGGGCGAATGAAGAAGACCTCCTTTGCGGTTGCGGCGCCGTCGACCGGAACGCCGTCCGGACAGAGGACAAGGTAGCTCTTTATCTCATCGCAGCCGGTCAGGTAGAAGAAGTTGTCGTCCTGCTTGAACTCGTAATTGACATCGTTAGACCGGTTGCGGGGGTCGTTCGCTCTGAAGACGGCGATGGAGTTGGGCTCCATTTTCGAAAGCACGAGGGCGCGGCGCTGCCGGTACTCCTGCGCTTTGATGCCGGTCTGGTCTTCCAGCTTGCTGCCGAGCTGTCCGAGTGCGCTGAGGCTGCTCAGCAGCACGAAGCAGCCGACGATGACAAGCCTCGACAGAGTCGAGGCAAGCCGTGTGGTGTGTCGCATGGTCATGAACCTTCCTCAAAAGGAGTGGAGAGTATCGAGCCGTCTATGCGCGGAAGGGTTCCCTTACTTTTCAAGTACCATTTTGGAATTCGACGAAACCGATTGCGTTTGTGTGAACATCTGCTCTCCCGTCCCGGAGATGGTCATATCATTACCGCTTGTAGATTCGATGGAGACCAGGACCCCTTCTTTTTGGGCAAAATACGCCGACCCCTTTGTCTTGACGGTGCCGTCCAGGACGAGATCGATCCCCTGCCTGGAGCCGGTGCCGTACTGAGAAGCTGTCCCTTCATACGCGATCTTGACACAATCGTACCCGCCGACGTTCTCAGTCCCCTCGATCTTGTATTGGATGTCCGGTTTCATAATCAGTTTCAGGCCCTGTACATAAAGGGTTTCCGGCGTCGTCTTTTTCCATGTGTCGCCGGTTCCGACGGGCTGTTCCGGGAGCTCCAGCAGAAGGCGGCGAAGCAGGTCGGCCACGTTGAAATTGCCGAGCATTGCCATGGTTTGTGACGGCTGGATGGAATCGATGGGCGTGGAGCTCAGCGTCTTGCCGAGCGGGCTGATCGTCAATCGCGTTCGCTTGCCGTTGATCTCTTTGATGACCAGAGCGGAGTCTTTCATCATCGGGGAGTTGATGCTCGTAGTATTCTTGTCGATAGAGGCGATGCAAGTCAGTTCTCCGTCTTTCCCGACGTCCTCGACCGCAAGCGAGATGCCGAACGTGCTTGCACTGCTCGAATTAAACTCCTGACCCATGGCTTGCGCTTTTGCATTGTTTTCAGCCGTCAGTGTGTACCTGTAAGCGCTTCCTTTTGCCATCTGATACCGCAACTTCTCGCCTCCGGCAAAAAGCTGCGAGATCACCACAGCGAAAAGAAGAAGCAGAAGTGATTTTGACAATGGACGGAACATTGGTGCGCTCCTTTTAGGTAGAAGATAATGACTGTGGATTATCAGCAAGAACGGCAGCGGGCCCAATATGAGAATTTTTTTCTTTAGAAACGAAAGGATTTGTCACATGATGGAGTGCGTGGTCGCGTGAAACGGCGAATCATTCGGATCCTGCTGCGCAAGATGTGCCGGCGAGGTTGAATCGCAGAAATAGGAAAGCCGGGCCTGCAACCCGGCTTCCGATTCAAATTCAATAGGTTGGAGAAGGGCAGGAGCTCACTTCCGTCCCACGTACACCGTCCCATCCTTCATCACGAAACGGACGTTTTCGAGAGTGTGGATGTCCGTTGTTCCCGTGTCGAACGGGGTTTGCGCTGGAGACGATGCCGCGATCACCAACGTGGCAGACACCATGAAGTCCATTGTTCGTAAAAACGTTTTCTTCTTGGTCAAATTCCCTATGCCTGGAAGGAGAGCGCTTACAAGACGCTTCACTTCACGACGGTCACGTGTTTCAAGATCCAGTCTGTCATGGTTTCGAGGAATCCCGGGACGAACTCTTTCTTCAGAGAAGCATATTCGCTCGGACTACCGGTCACCGCGGTCAGAAAGAGATGGTTCGCTTTGGGAACCACCTTCAGCGTGAAATCTTTGTTCCCACCCTTCCGGAGGGCTTTCTCCATCGCGGTCTTGTCCATCTCTGCAGGGACCTGCAGGTCGCGCTCCCCGAACAAGGCGAGGACCGGACAGTGTACCTGCTCGAGTGTGGGCTCCGGATCGTAGGTGAGGAAATACCGGAACCAGGGAGTCTGAACTTGCTTCATCATTGCATCCACACGGGCTTTGACGTAAGCCTCGGGGTCCTTGATCGACTCTCGCCGCTCGGGCTTCATTTTCTCCAGTTCGCGCCGGACTGACTTCTCGAGTTCGGGGCGATCCTCATCCAGGTTCTTCCGCGCCCGCACGACATCATAGATCCGCTTGTTGAGCGCCAGGGCGTCCTTGATCTCCTGCTCGCTCGCGCTGTCGGCACGCATGATGAGCTCCGTCTGAGCGAGAAGGATCTGCTCGCCGTCAAGCGCCGGGCCGGACATCAGGATGATGAAGGCGACATCCCTCGACCGGGAGGCGGCCAGCGGCGCAACGATGCCTCCCTCGCTGTGCCCGCAGAGACCGATCTGATCCGCATTGATGTCGGGACGCGTCTGGAGATATCGAAGTGCCGCGAGGACGTCGTTGGCGAAATCGCTTGTCGTTGACTCGCTCGTGCTCCCGGACGAGCCCCCGACACCGCGGTCATCGTACCTCAGCACTGCGATGCCGTGGCGTGTGAAATAATCCGCAATCATCTTGAACGGCTTGAAGCCCAACAGCTCCTCGTCACGGTTTTGCGCCCCGCTTCCCGTAATCATGATCACCGCGGGGTGTCGACCTTCCTTCGGTGGCAAGGTGAGGGTGCCTGCGAGCGTCAGGGTGTCGTCATGGAAGACAACCTCCTCCTGCCGGTACGGAGGACGTGGCTCGACGGGCTTTTCCTCTTTCGGTGGCTCCCCTCGTTTCAGATAGAACCTGCCCGCGATGCCCGCCTGCGTGAAGCTACCTGCGATCGAATCTCCTTTCATCTGACCCTCGAACACTGCGACCCCGAGGCTGCCAGGGAGCTCGAAGTGTATAGCGGAAGAATCAAGCGTGACATTCTTGAGGCTGAGGTCCTTCGCACTTTGCTCCGGGATGTCGATTGTCGCCTTCAGTTGATTTGCGACGCTGGCGAAGCGAACGATTATCCGCAGCGACTCACCACCAACATCGATCGCGCCGGTCCATCCGCCGAGGATGGGTCGGAATGCTTCGGGTGCCTCCGCGACAGATTGAGGGTTCATCTTCTCGGCTGGTCTCAACTCAAACGTTCCAGTAGCTCCGGCTTGTTTGAATTCGCCCGCGATGTGACCATCCTTCATCACCCCGTCAAACGTCGCAAGGCCCGGGCCGGCGGGGAGCTCGAAGTGCACATTGGGAGGCTGGTGCTGAACGTTCGTGAGCTTCAGGGCTTTGGCGTTCTGCTGAGGAATGTCGATTGTTGCGGTTGAATCGTTTTCGAAATGAACGATGATGCCCAACTCTCCCCCCATCACGTGGATCGAGCCGGCCCAGTCACCGGAGAGCGGTTGCTGAGCCCGGAGGACGGTCGGGAGGAGCAGGAGAAAGAAGAGCGGAATGAAATCGTACTTTTTCATGGGAGACTACCTCATTGGTGATCAGGTCAGGAGGTGGAATTGCCGGAAAGAGGGTTCGTTGTCGAAGATTCAGATTTTTCCGCCGGCAACAAAAAAAGGTCGGATCCAAGACCCGACCTTCTCTGCAATTCCACTCCGAATTCAGCTCACTCCTGTTTTGCCTTGCGGGCAGCGATGAAATAGAAAACGATCAGTGCGACGCCGCCAAAGACCAGCATACTTGCGATGTAGATCGAGTCCGCGAAATAGTATGCTCGATCGAGCACATTTGCCACGATCAGCCCGACGCCGACGAAGGACGCCAGAAGTCCCCACTTCAAGCTGGAAAGAGGGTTTGCTCTCAGCATTTCCCTGACCGGCAGGCCTTTGAAATCTGCGGGGGTGACTCCCTTTTCGATCATTGCGATGCGCTCCGCATGCCTCGACTCGATCCACCGCCAGAGGATCAATCCGATTGAGCCAAAAACGATGAGCACAGTCAACACTGGTTCCATATCCATAGCTCCTTTCGCTTGACTAGTGAATTGACGTTGGTTCTGCCCTTTGGTATCTTTGACCAGGATTTTCTCTGAAAGGTTTCAGCTTCTCACCGGTTCTGAAACCTTCACGGCGTCCGGGCGGTCTAAAGGAGTGCAAGGTCTTGCACGGAATCTTAATGGCCAAACCTGACCAGGAAATCATACGGCGTGTGTTGGCGGGGGAGAAGAAGGCGTTTGCCGACCTCGTGAACCGTCACAAGGACAAGGCGATGACCCTCGCGATGCGCATGCTCAAGAACAAGGAGGATGCCGAGGAGGCGCTCCAGGATGCCTTTGTCCGGGCGTTCCATGCACTACCGCGCTTCGAATGGAAGGCGAGCTTTTCGACCTGGTTCTATCGAATCGTCTATAATGTTTGCGCTACGGCGCTGAGCAAGAAGGAAGAGGCCTATGAGGTTTCGCTGCAGGATGGAGATCAAGGGGAAATCGAGATCCCTTCGGATGAACCGACTCCCGATGTTGAGTATGAATCGACGGAATTTCAAGAGATCGTGACGGAAGAAATTGGGAAGATGCCGGAGGCGTACGCCTCAGTTCTTACGCTGTTCTTTGTTCAGGAGATGAGTTATGAGGAAATTGCCACCGTCACCGACTTCCCGCTCGGGACCGTGAAAGTGCGGCTCTTCCGTGCTCGCATGCTGCTTCGCGAGAGGATCGCCAGGCGTCTCGGGTGGAAAAAGGGAGTTGTCCTCGAAGAAAATCAAGAAGGTGAACGTAGCTCAGGAGCTTGATGATGAACCACCTTACAGTTCAGCAGATACTCGAGTATGTTGATGGGACCATCCTCAACGGAGAGCGGACGCAGGTCGTCGCTCACCTTGAATCATGTCCCCGATGCAGAAGGGAAGTGGACCTCCAGCGTGCGCTGGCGAAAGGCGTACGAGATGCTCCGCTGACGAGGCCATCGCGCCGGCTTGTTGATCGGATCATGGAGACGGTCCTGCCGGCAACGGGGAATTCCCTCCTTCGCAAGATCGTGAACAACCTTGGAAATCTCCTGGCGATGATCGTCGTACTGAGCATCTTTGTCTACGCGCTCTCAACGCCGTCGGTTTGGAAGGGAGACGCGGCTCCCTCCGTGATCTCGGAGACGTTCAA
Organism: uncultured Ignavibacteriaceae bacterium; assembly: GCA_964480945.1. Classification (GTDB taxonomy): domain Bacteria; phylum Bacteroidota; class Ignavibacteria; order UBA10030; family UBA10030; genus VGWB01. Next base: position 103,240 of record CAYZRX010000002.1, read on the forward strand.
GACCTATACCGGATTCTATGATCAGGTAAGCCGGTACCTGACGACGGAGTCTGCGAAACTGCAAAGCAAAGGATCGACTCCCTCGTCGCGTGAGGGTGAGAAGATCGTCGCGTTAACGATCATCTCCCTCCTGGCTCTCGCTGCGCTGGACAAGTTCGTCATCCGTCGGGTGATGAGGACGAAATTGTGACGGTAACTTCGTCCGGAGTTTCGAGGAGGCGCCCGCGGCAGACGGACGCCTCTTTCGGTTTTCGGGTGTTCGCTGCAGATTTTTCGCGCTTTTCTTTCCGGCCATTTTCCTCTATATTGACCTACCACTTGCTGCCGCCTCTATCTCATCAGGGGGAATCAGCGAGACAACCTACAGCGAAGAGCTGTTCCTTCTGATGCGGCGGAGAGCCACTTGTCGAAACTCCTGAACATATTCTTTGTCGGCGACATCAACGGCAGGCCGGGACTGACGCTCGTCTCCAACCTTTTGAAGCAGTACATCAAGAAGTATGAGATCGATTTCTGCGTCGCGAACGGCGAAAACGTCAACGAGGGGAAAAGCATCACAGAGGAGGAGACAAAGGAGCTCTTCGCCCTGGGGGTGCACGTCATCACGAGCGGCAACCACGTCTGGGACCGCTGGCAGGCCCGATCGCTGCTTGCCTCCGAGCGCAACCTCCTGCGCCCTCTGAATTATCCGAAGGAGAACCCGGGATCCGGCTTCATCATCTACGACCTGAAGGAGAAAGGCAAAGTAGGGGTGATCAACATTCAGGGGCGGACGTATATGCAGCCGATCGACGATCCCTTCAAAGCTGCCGACTGGGCGATCAGCAAGATTGCAAACGAGACGAAGGTCATCCTCATCGATATGCACGCCGAAGCGACGGCGGAGAAGATGGCGCTTGCCTGGCACCTCGAAGGGCGCGTGAGCGCACTCGTCGGAACGCACACGCACATCCCTACGGCCGACGCCCGCATCCTGCCCAAGGGGACCGCCTATATTACGGACGTGGGGATGACGGGGCCGTACGATTCCGTGATCGGCATGAGGAAGGAGATCGCCATCAAGCGGTTTCAGCACCAGCTTCCGTACAAATTTGAGCTGGCCCAGCACGATGTCCGCTTCTGTGCGGTCTATATCCAGGTTGATGCCGAGACAGGCAAGTCAACGAAGATCGAACAGGTGATTTTCCCCGGTTTCTGACTGATGTTCGGTTCCCCTGCGGATGCCCCGGCCGCAACCGGCAGATCGTCATTCAACCGTGATTTCCAATCTCTCTTAGATCCTGCGCATCTCCTATGCCCGCACAAATCATCGACGGTAAGAAGATTTCTGACTCGATCAGGCTCGAGGTCAAAGAAGAAACCGAGCGTTTCAAGGCCTCTGCCGGTCTCACTCCCGGCCTGGCGTTCATCCTTGTTGGAGACAATCCGGCCTCCCAGGTCTATGTGAGAATGAAGGGGAAAGCCTGTGAGGAAATGGGATTTTATTCCGTCACCGAACGGATGCCCGCCGAGACGGCGCAGGAGGACCTCCTGCGGAAGGTGGATGAGTTCAACCGGGATCCGAGGATTCACGGCATTCTCGTCCAGCTCCCGCTGCCGAAGCACCTCAGCGAACAGAAAGTGATCGAGCGGATCGATCCTCGGAAGGATGTCGATGGCCTCCATCCTGTGAACGCCGGCAAGCTGGTTATCGGTCAGGAGTCCCTCAGGCCGTGTACGCCGCTTGGAATTCAGGAGCTGCTCTTACGCAGCGGGCACGATCCGGCCGGAAAGCATGTCGTTATCGTAGGACGCAGTAATCTTGTCGGGAAGCCCATCGCGAACATCCTGCTGCAAAAGAAGAGAGGCGCAAACGCTATCGTGACGATCGCTCACACGGGGGCCAAGGACCTCTCGCTCTACACCAAGGTAGCCGATATCCTCATCGCAGCGATGGGCAAGCCGCGCGTCATCACGGGCGCGATGCTGAAGGAAGGGGTTGTTGTCATCGACGTTGGCACGAACAGGGTGGATGATCCGACCGCGAAGAACGGCTATCGGCTCGTCGGGGATGTCGATTTCGATTCTGCCTCACAGGTGGCAAGCGCGATCACGCCTGTCCCTGGCGGCGTCGGTCCGATGACCATCACCATGCTCCTCAAGAATACTCTCCAGGCGGCGAAGGCATCGATTTCGACAGGAAGAAGCTCTACCGTCGACTAGCCTGGAATTGTCCTCATCTGAAGCGCGTTCGGTATCGCCGCTTCTCCACGCATCTCCCCCAAACTCGTCCCCTGCTACGGCTGCGCCGCCGCTTCTGGCTTCTTGCGGAAGAACGCGCCCACGATGAGTGAGAGGAGGAGCCCCGTAACCGTCGTTCCGACAAATCCCATGAAAGCGCTCATGAAAGGTGTTTGAAAAGCAGCCTGCCGGTCGAGCTGAGCCTTGATCATTTCCTCCGACAATCCCTGCGTTTTCAGGATTTCCTCGCCCATTTGTCGAATCTCCGTGAAGTAGCTTGGAAACACGACGGTCGTGAACAGGAGCGAACCGAGGAAGATGATCACTCCACCGATGAGCGACATCAGCACTCCGGCCCCGACCTGACCTCCGTAAGTTCTTCCTTCACGAGCCGTCAGTCTCAATCCCCAGATCATCACACCGATCTGGATGAGGATGACGAGCCAGAAGAGATTGAAAAGAACGGGATCTTTGTACCATCCAGTCAAGCCCGTGATGAGCGTCCAGATGACGACGAGAACTCCTAGGGTTACACCCGCTTTGGGGATGGATTTCATCGAGACCTCCTATGCTAGTGGTTTATTCGAAGTTCTTGTCCCTTGCCCAGATCGTCGGGAGAGCTGTCCGGAGATTGGCCTTCGGTTTCCGGCAGAGAAAAACCGGGCGGTTGTTTTCATAGGGCATGCAATAGTCACAATGGATCGTCGCAGGCTGCTCCACCTGATCGAAGTATTGCAGCAGATCCTCCCGTGTTCCGCCCGTAACGATCAGGACTTCGTAGTCTCCGGATCCATATCCCCAGATCCAATAGCTGTTGTGAGGGGAGATCGCCGGCGGGAGCGGATACTTTCGGCTGTAGTATTCGATCGCTCCTGCTTGACCGTAGTTCCTCCCCCAGAAAACTGTCTTCGCCCTCTCCTCGGGCGTGAGCGAAAGATAGACCTTTGAGATCGTCGCTGCCATGTTCTCCCAGCCGAACATGTCGGCATAGAACTGTGGCAGTTGCGCGAGCTGCTTGCTCTCGGTCGACTCCGGCTTGATACCGAGAGTCTCGGAATACTCGATGAACGTTTTCACGGGTAGAAACGGAAGCGCGAGCGGAGCTGTAAGGAGTCCTCCGATCAGCAAGATCGCCGGAAGTGCGTAGCGAACCCACTTCCAGCGCCTTCGCACGCAAAGGATTTCAATCTGGACGCCGCCAGCAGCAAAGAGAGCGGAATACGCTGCAGCGAGATACTCCGATTTGGTGTGAATGTTCGCGACGAGGACAAGGAGGGTGACGACGAAGATGATGCCGAGCATTCTGTACTTCTTCCCTCGCTCGTTGAAGAAGAAAAAAAAGAGACCCGCGAGCCACACAGGCAACGCGAACGGGTGAATGAGCGTCAGCTGGCCGAGGATGAAATCGATCGGTGTCAATCCCGAATACTTGTAGATCGTGGCATTCCTCATGAACTCCCAATGCGCGAAGTCGTGGCGAACGTTCCAGATGATGAACGGGAGGAAGACCAGGAACGCCAAAGCTGCGGCAATGTAAGGCCATCGTGTTCGCAGCTCCGCTCTGTGCCTCGTCGCGACCAGACCGACGAACAATCCAGCCCCGAACCACCCCATGCTGATCTTGTTGAGCAGACCCAACCCGATGATCACTCCCAGGATGAGCCAGAGCCGGGGCCTGCTCTCTTCGATAATCAGGATCAAAACATACGAGCCGAGAGCCCAGAGAAGGAGATCAAGGCAGTTCATCGAGTAGATTGTGTCGTAGCCGAGAAAAATCGGCGAGACGATCGCTGCCAAGCACGCAAGCCCCGCAGCGAACGTACCGCCTCCAAGTCGGCGGGCCATCAGTCCAACGACAAAGACGGTGAACGCCCCGGCGATCGCCGGAAGTAAACGCAGAGCGAAGAGCGAGTCGCCGAAGAGCAGCCGATTGAAGGCGAGGATGTAGATCGAAAGCGGAGGCTGATCAACGTACCCGAGGTCGAGGTGATGAGCGCATGCAAGATAGTAGAACTCGTCACGGAAGATCCCGTAGCTTCCAAAGGCATTGGTCAGCAGATGTATCAAGAGCTTCGCGAGTGCGAATGCGGTGACAACGATGAGCACGGTGCGGTTCGACTCGGTCTTGCCGATGGTCGGCTCCATTGGTTCATCTCATTCTGTTATGTGGATATGCCGGATGTCGGAAATATACGATGCTATCGCCAGCGGCAGCCGAAATGTGCACCGCCGCGATCGCGCGCAAGGGATCCGCGAACTGGTTCAAGAATCCCCGGGGCTTGAAGAGGAAACGCTGCAAAACGCGTGTCAGGACGGAACGGCCGTTCGAGCAAAAAGCTTGACCGTCTCAGTCTGCACGAGGGCCCAAATGGAATAAACTCCAACCGCCGTGCCGATCGGGATGTTGAGAAGCTCAAGGCCCGAGACGATGAGGATGAGAATCCTCGCCCATTCCTTTCGTTTCAAGAGACCGATTCCACCGATGAGGCCCGGCGCCGAGAGCACGAAGAGAAATAGACTGACCGCGCCGCCGACTATTGCCAGGACGGTGAGTGCTTCTTCATCCTCTGAAATGACGCCTATCCCCGCGAGGAGGAGCAAGACGAACGCGCCCAACAGGATGCCCAGAATGCTCAGGCCGATGTGGAGTGCGGCGACAATCGTGATGTGCTTTTCCATAGATGAGTACCTCCGAAAGCTTACTGACGGTCAATTCCTGCAGGCGCCGGTTCTATGACTTCATTGGAGGATACGGCCAGCAGGGGCTAACTGTTTCGTCCCAGGTCCACGAATGAGCCACGATTCCTGTGCTTCTTCCAACGGCCCTCATTTCACTGCGTCATCCCAGTACGTGCAGGCTTGCTCGGGGAGCACATGAGCATCTTCCGGAGCAGCAACCATTGCCTGGCCGGATCTGCAATCTGCGGTGCGGGATCTCCACCCCACCGAGCCGAGGCTGATCACGTCACAGGACAAGAGTTCGGTCGAAAACCTGTTCACCCCATCCTGGCTGCGAGGCGCCCAGTCAACATCGGCTATGATTTTAGTGAAATGGCACGCCCTGCTTATGTTGGTTTCTGATTCTTCAGTTCGAAATAGCGAACGTCGTAGAGATCGCTCCGCCGATCGAGCCAGTTCAACACGCTTCCGGTCTGCCGGTGTTTTTTTAGCAGCTCGAGATCGATATCGTCGATAATCACCGCTTCGATATTAGGAGTGCTTTCCGATTGAATGGCATCTCGCGAAAACGGGATGTCCGAGGGTGAGAAGATTGCGGATTGGCCGTAATGGATGTCGATGTTTTCGACGGCGGGCAGGTTGCCGACGCAGCCTGCGATGACCACGAAGACGTGATTTTCCACGCAGCGGGCCTGTGCACAGTACCGCACGCGGAGGTAGGCATAGCGCTCGTCCGTAGAGAAGGGGACGAAGATAATCTGGGCACCCTTGTCCGCCGCGATGCGGCTGACCTCGGGAAATTCGATGTCGTAGCAGATCTGGATCGATATTTTTCCTTTGTCGGTGTCGAAGACCTCAATCCTGTTCCCGGGCTTCACCCCCCACCATCGGCGCTCATTGGGCGTAACGTGGAGCTTGTACTGTTTTCCGAGAGTCCCGTTTCGCCGGAACAAGTATGAGATATTGAAGAGGTCATCCCCCTCGACCGTGAAATGGGTACCTCCGATGATATTGATGTTATACCGCACGGCGAGCTTCGAGAAGAGGTCGAGGTACTTCGGCGTAAATTCTGAAAGCCTCCGGACGGCGAGGGCAGGCCTCTCCGGCGGAAGGAACGAAAGAAGCTGCGTGGTGAAAATCTCAGGGAAGACGACGAAGTCGCTCCGGTAATCTGAGGCGACGTCGACGAAGTACTCGCACTGTCTGGCAAAGTCGTCGAAATCGGAGACCATGCGCATCTGGTATTGCACCGCGCAGATTCTCACCGGCAGAACCGGAATGAACATCCGCTTGACGTCGGGGGCGTAGTCGAGATTCGTCCACTCCAGGAAGGTGGCATAGCCTTTGGAATCGGCATCGCTTGTGAGGTAGTTCGGCAACAGGCGCTTCAGGACGAATCCGTTGGAGAGTTGCGTCGTCAGTACGGGGTCGACGAGGACCTTGTTTGTCACCTTGTCGACATATTCGCGGGCCGACATCTGATCCGCGCGTTTTGCATACCCGGGGATTCTCCCCCCGAGGATGATTCGCATCAGATTCATCTTCTTGGCGAGCTCCTTGCGCGCATCGTAGATCCGACGGGCGAGCTTCAGGCCCCGAAACTCCGGGTCGACCATGATCTCGATCCCGTAGAGGGTGTTCCCGTTTGGATCGTGATTTCGGATGAAACCGTTGTCGGCAATCTCCCGCCAACTGTGCCACTCCGAGTAGAGGGCGAAGTCCAGCACGAGGCTGCTCGACGAGGCCACGAGCTTCCCCTGGTATTCGATACCGATCTGGCCCTCCGGGAAAAGCGAGAGCTGGCTGGAGAACTGTTCCCTCATCCACGGTTTCATGCCGGGGAAACTCTTGAGCTGCAACGCGACCACGGCGTCGTGATCCGTACTCTGGAGCTGCCTTACGACGATCTTGTTCTCGAAATCCTTCAGATCCAGTTCAGTCATACTTGAACCCTCCTTTGCAACGGGATGAACCACAGGGCCTGTCCGGTACGCCACAAGATACTATCCTAAGCGGCGAGGTTCAACTGTTTTCGATGCCGCGGCGTCATCCGCTCTGGATTTCTGCGCCACGGCCGGGGGTGCGGAACTCGCATGCGGAACCCTCTTGCCTTAGAGCCGATTCTTTGACACAATGCCTGCACACTCATAGCATCGATCCTGATGATCCTATGCTCGAACTTCTCAAGACCTTCTACGAGTACAATTCATGGGCCACAGCACAGCTGCTCGCCGCACTCGATCAGCTCTCCGAGGAGGAACTTTGTGTACCCGGCTGCAGCGGACACGGCTCGATCCGCGACACCCTGGCGCATCTGATCGGGACTCAGTGGGGTTGGTTCTCTTGGTTTGATGGATCAAGGACGCCGGCGCAGAGTATGGCGCTGAAGGTGGCCGGAGACGAGATTAGTACTCCTCAGAAACTGAGAGAAAGATGGCAAGCGGTTGACAGGCAATCAACAGAGTGTCTAGAGGAGCTGAGTGAGGAGGACCTTGCCAAAATCTGGTCGGCGACGTCGCCGAGCGGCTTCATCATAGCTCTGCCCCTCTGGCAATTGCTCTTGCATGTGGCGAACCACGGCACGCATACCAGAGCTCAGATCGTCGCTGCCGTCAGAAGGTTCGGACACGACCCGGGAGTATTCGAGCTCTTTCGTTTTGTTCTGGCCGGGCAGAAGTAAATCGAAGCTTGTTCTGTATCCCAACCTCTCCGAAACCCGTTCGGCCGTCGGCTCTTGCCGCCACGCAAGTACCCGGCTTCCAAGATCGCACGCGTCGTCAGTTCTCTACTGTTTCAGGAGGAGCTCGATTGCTTCCTTGAGGTCTCGGGCGAAGAGACGTATGTTCCCCGTTTCCTGCTCGCAGAAGTACACGTGCTCCGCCATCCTGCCTTGGTCGAGTCTGAAACAGAGACGATTGCCGGACGTGTCTTGCGCAAGAGCAACAAAATCCTCGGGGAGACTCAGCCATCGGGACTGCGGGTCGAGGTTCTGGTGAGTCACGTCGTTGCGGGTTTCTGCGATTCTCTTCGGATCCTTGATCGGGAAGAAACGCCACTCGCCGATATTGGGAGCGTTCGTGAGAGCCAAGAGCTCTCGATACTGTTGGGGGAATAGGCCGTTGAGGGCCGCCTCTGCCGCCCGAATGTCATCGTCCGCCGCGCCGGGCCCGCTCGCATGAATTTTCTGTACCAGATCTTGCATGATGCACCCCTGCTCGTCGTCTATACAGGAAGTCAGACCTGTTAAAAGGCTCTGGTCACAGCTCGGAGGCCAGCCCCAGGCTGTAATATACTGTTTTCTTCTTTGCAATGCCTTCGAAGGTTGATCACACTGAAAACGCGGCGGCATGGAGTTCACTCAATGCCGGTGGACCGTCGGCGAGATCCAGGCTTGTTCGCCGTTCCATCATTTGACCGGCGTGCAAGCGCACGGCCGAACCCGCAGCGCAAACATCTCAGTGAAATTGCACGTGGATCATCTTGTACGTGCGCAAGCGATTGGCTTGCCGCATCAGCCGGATGGTCTTCTCGTTCCACTCCGGCCGAAAGTCTACCCGATTTCTCCAGTGCCCTGCGCGCCATCCGCACCAGCTCCCAGTAGGGGGGCTCGAATCCGCGTTCACGCCGAAACTGCTCCGCCTCCCTTCCCACCTCGGCAGCGGTCGCTTCGTGGCGGGTCGAGTAGGACTTATTTTTCAGCGCCGCTGTGGCTGCCATTCCTTCCGGGATCGGTCCAATCGCGCCGAACAGGTTGAGCACTGCACAATAAGCTTTCAGGATCCTCGCGACGGGCAGCAGATACCAAGCATAGTGGAGCCGGTCGCCACGGTCGGCTCCCTCGAGCATCGCCTCGGTCACCGCGTTGTCGATGTGATCTTTGCGGAGCGTTTCAGGGTCGCGCCATTCCGCGACTATGCGCAGTTGCGGATCGTATTCAAGATCGGAAGGCTCCTGCGTTTCGAAGTGACGGACGCCGAAGTCTGCCAGCCAGGTTCGGAGTCCCGCGGAGGAGATGTGCGACATTCCCATCCACAGACGTACGCCGAAGCGCCGGTAGGCCGCAGAGGCGACTTCGGAGCAGAAAAGCCTGGTCGTGTCGGAATAGTCCATGGAGAAATCGTACGGAATCTGCTGAGAGAGTGCGCGGTGGAGCATCGCGGACGCGGCTCGGTGCGGAAGGAGGGGATCACGCTGCATTGCAGGGAGATCGGAACGCAGACGGAGTACCATGACGCGAAGCTTCGTATCGCGTAGGTACTCCTCGGCCGACGAGACTGCCACGCCGCGCTCGATGTGCGACTCGATGATCGAAAGGCGACCCGAGCTGGAATCGACGTACGCGAGCGCAATGTGCGAGAAGTTGCCGGGGAAGTCGTTGCCGCGTGCGATGAGCGCGGAGGTCGGTGCCCCACCGCGAGAGACAAGAATGTCGCCGCTGTGAATCGTCACGCCGAGCAATATGGCAGACGGTGTCGCCGAGGGTTCGTCCGTCCCCTTGAGCAGGGCAGGGGGTCGTTGATCCTGCGGTGCCTGGAGGATTACCTCCTCGACTGCGCTGCGTCCTCCGTAGAGGAGGCGATAGAGCGTCTCGCGGGCTGTCCGATCATTCATATCCCAGCGCTCCGACTGGTGTTTCAGGGCTGAGCGTATCCGGGAGGAAAGCGCAAGATAGGAGGGCACGGTTTGCGGGCAGGCACCGACGAGCGGGGCAAGCGAGAAGAGCCGCTCCTCAAGCCTGGAGAACTCCGGAGCGATCGGCCTGAGGGACTCTGTTTCAATGTGGGTGAGAAGGTCCTCAAGACCTCGCAGGCTGCTGTCGAGCCTGGAACGGACAGCGTTACATCCCGAGGCACGCGCCGTAGCGTAGCTCGACTCAAGGGAGTCCCACCTCGCGTCCTGGTTCCAGAGGAAGGGTCTCACCAAGGCTGACTGTTCAACCTGCGGGAGTGACGGAGAGGATGCCGGAATCGAGAGAAGGAGGTAGAGGACCCCAAGCAACAGCACGCTGGAGATGACGGTTCGCCGTTTGACAATGCGTTTGAGGTCACTCATTCTGACACGGCTGAATCATTGATGTGAACGAGTCGGAGAAATGCGGCTTAGTCGTTGGCTGCCGCCGTGCTTGGCGGCAAACGTCAAGGCAAACCCCCGCCGCAGGAGCTCATTTTTGGGCCACAACGAGCATCTCGAAGTCTTGCGTGGAGAGGGGATCTTCGCGGCTGAATGCACCCAGCTTGCATCCGTAGATTTGCACTGCTTTGAAGCCCAAAGACTTGAGAAGCCAAGTAATCTCTGATGGCACATAGTATCTTTCATTACACTGAACGCTCTTGGAATTACCATTATCGTCCATGAAGTCAAAGGTTGAGGAATCTCTGAACGTCAAAAGGTCAAAGCTGTTAGTCGGAGCGGAGCCGGCGGTCTTGTTGCCGTTGATGAAGTCCTTCACAGAATGAAAGAGAGGAAAGAGCCCGTTCAGGGTTGTGAGAATGAGCTTACCATCGTCTCGGAGGGCGTGTGCGGCGGATTGAAGAATCATGTAGTTCATTTCGTCGGATTCCATCAGCGGGAACGCACCTTCGCACAACATCATGACGAGATCGAAGTCGTTCCGGAACTGCAGAGAGCGTGCGTCGGCCTGAATGAACGTGACCTGGACTCCTGCTTCCTGAGCTTTCAGTCTTGCCATAGCCAGCATCGATCCCGATAGATCCACGCCCGTAGTTGCGTATCCCCGTCGTGCGAGCTCGATCGAATGACGCCCGGTGCCGCAGCCAATGTCGAGAACTCTGGATGATCGATCATACTTGAGCTCCTTCACGATGAAATCGACCTCGCCAGAGGTCCCTCTGACAAACTCTTGCTTGTCATACTGCTCGGCGTAATTGCTGAAAACCTCTTCGTACCATTGTCTCATTGATACCTCGAAGTCTAAGGATTGTTGTCGTGCGGCATCGCGCCTCAGGTCTGCGGCAATGCGCAGTGCACGCCTAGCTCTGAATGCCTCAGTCGTCCGCGAGGCGTGGCCAAATGAATCAGCTCAAGTTAGCCATAACAATCCCTCGATTCAATATCAAGCTGGATACATCAGCCTGCGAGCGTCGCTGTGCTGCGTGTTCTGTGCCGGTGACCCGGGGTGCGTGACGCGTGGCCTGATATTTAGCTGGCGCTCCTGAGCTTTTCAAGCCGAGCCTGAGCAGAGGGATCCGTCTCGAAGTGCTTCAGAAGCTTCTCGCAGACGTAGTCGGAGCAGAACGCGCAACTCGTGAGTTCTCTGCCAGTTGCGCAGTTCCTGATCTCGCAACTCGTGCAGCCTGGAAACAACCGACCCGTTTCTGAACGGCAACCGTCGCAGTCGGTGATATCCTGAAGCTGCAGGTTCATCCCGTACTGTTCACGACACGTCTGAGCGATCGCAGCCCTCATGGTCTGCCGTTTCGAAGAATCCGACTCCAATGT
>CAYZRX010000002.1:114697-117305 GCA_964480945.1 uncultured Ignavibacteriaceae bacterium
TCTGTTTTTCAGTCCAGAATGCGTAGCCGAGCATGATGACGAGATTGTCTTTGGACCGAATACGGGTAAAAGTGTTCTTGTAATGTGGAAACATTTTGAAGAATTGCTTCCAGTTATCGAGCATCACCTGTTTTGGCTGATGGACGGTTCCGTCGCTATCGACAAAGGCGTGGTCGTCCGTCATAAGGCGAGCGAGGCCGTCCAGGTCTTGATTGCTGATACACTCGTTGAACTGAAGTGCGATGAGTTTAGGATCCTTAGTGCCCATTGGCAGATCTGAGCGGAGAAAGATTGTGGACCGCGGATCGGTCAACCTGCTGGTGCTGTTAGAGCCACCGATCATTCCGGCGTCACTTGTCGAAATCGATCTCGTTGGTCTTCTTGACTTCGGCAAAAATCGCCAGGACAGAATTGTGGTGATCCACGATCTGGCTTGCCCGAAGGACCTCGCCGTCAGTCGTACTATGAGCATCACCGACCAGCTCTATCTTGAATCCGAGACTCGATGCCCGACGCACCGTCGTATCAACGCAGCCCTCAGAGACGAAGCCGCAGACAACGAGTGTTTGGACAGAGAGCTGGTGAAGGCTCTGTTCGAGCAGGGTTCCGTGGAATGCATCGGGCGTGTGCTTCTCAATGACAATATCACCTTGTATCGGAGATATGGAGGGGTGGATATGCCAGCCTGGCGAGTTTTTTTCAAAGACGCTGTCGTGACTGCCGGAGTGTTGCAGGTATATGATGGGAACGCCGCTCGTCCTGGCCCGATCAATCAGAGTTCGAATATTGCCAAGTACGATGTCGCTGTTGAGGAGCGGCCTGCTCAAGCGGAAAAACGCGATCTGTCCGTCAATAACCAGGAGAGCTTTGTCAACAGGCATGCTTTGCCTCTCTGATCTGTTGCATCTGTGGTCTCAGGTAGAGCGTGGTCCGGTTGCCGCGCATCGCGACCTACGTGAGCGGCTACCCGCAGTGTCCCGTCGATCAAAGATATCGATTTTTTGGGGAAGGCGGGAGTTGAGCGAGAGATTGCGGATTCGCCGGTGTTGCGTCTTGTCAGGCGATGGCGCGCGGCCCTGACCATAGCGGTCGTCGTGCCGCGTGCTGAGTATTCAGGCTAAGCCGCGCTCCAATTAAGCTTGAAGTTGCCACCTAGGTCAAAGATAAAGTCTCTCACCAGGAATACCTTGCCGCCCTTGATGCTGATTACGGTCACACCACTGTTCTGGCCTACCCTTCCCTCGCGGTTTGTGAGTTGAATATTCCAATGCGCAGCAACGACATTGGTACCGCCAAAAGCAAAGATGTTGCGGACACAGATGTCCTGAATGTCGAATTGAATTCTTGGGAACTGATCAAAGAAATTGCGAAACCAACCCTCGACAGCAGCTTTTCCTCGGAAAGCACCGCTGGCTGGTATTTCACCAGGGTAGATGAACACGCCGTCATCTCGCCAAGCCGACATAAACGTGGCTATGTCATGTCGGTTCATGGCCTGAAAGGAAGCAGCTACGGCTTTTCTTGCAATAAGTGCGCCGATCATTTTGGCCTCGTATCGAAGTTGGTAATTCCTGATGGATGTGACCCATCGACGGAGTTTTTGGAGGGATGGGAGTGAACTGTATTGTGGGAGGATTGAATCATGATGATCTCTGTCTAACAGGGGCCGCGTGCTTGTGCCTAACGTTCAGGCAAAACGTTTACCCCGATGTTGTTCATCGGGGCGGATCGAGCTCTTTTTCCCCCGACGAAGTCGGGGACATTTGGCCGATCTTGAACTTCCTTCCGCTGCTTGCCAGCGGGACTGTATCTTTTGGCCGAAGCGCCGTTTCGCTCCATTCACCCGCCCGTCGCACTCCTCTTCAGCTTCCAAATCATGAATGGGCTAGCTCCCTGGTCAAATGGTCGGCGATCATAGTCGCCATAGAACGCTTCAGTCTCAAACCCGGCATCGCCGATGAGAGCTGCAAACTCCGATTTGCTGAACAGATAGAAATTGACGGCAAGATGGCGTTGATCAATGAGCCGCTTGTCCCGAGATCGTTGTTCATAGAGTTGCTCGCCCGAGGCCACCTGCGTTACGGGATTGAATTTCAGTGTAGATCTGACGATGAGCTTGTCACCGGCCTGCGTTGGAAACTCACCGACAAGGCGCGAAGTCCCATCCATCGAGGACGTGCGGACCGTCGGGTTTTGGAGTGTGCAGATGAATGTACCTCGAGGTGTCAGATGTAAGCGAATTCGGATAAGAGCTTCTCGCTGCTTCTGTCTGTCCAGAATCTCGGAAAAAGAGTGAAATGGGATGAAGATAAGGTCGAATCGATCGGTCAAAGTCAGCTCGGTCATGTTTTGGCAGTACATTGGGCAGGAAAGCTGCCTCGCCTCGAGCTTCCGTCGAAACTGAGCGAGCATGCCGGCAGAGTAGTCGACACAGGAAAGATCAACGCCCGCGTTCAGAAGCGGAATTGAGACACGTCCGGTACCACAAGCTAGTTCAAGCACTTTCCCATGAACCGACCCCGCCTCCTGGAGCCAGAATGGGATATCGAAATCGACATTGACGTAGGCGTCGTAGAGATCCGCGACGCGGTCGAATTGGATTGGTTCA
>CAYZRX010000003.1:0-7580 GCA_964480945.1 uncultured Ignavibacteriaceae bacterium
CGTCAAGGTCGAAAAGCCGACCGATCTTCAGAAAGCCATCTACGAATCGTGGCTGGGGACGAAGTGGGAGTAGAGTTCGAAGGAAAAGGCAATCATTACTGACTCATTCGGGCCCGAATGAGGGTCGACGCCCGATACCGGTCCTGAAGAAGACTGTACGCATTAAACATCGACAGAGGACCGGGAACGAGGCATCCAACCGACCCTCGAAAGAGATCAGCGGGGCGACGTCGGATGAAGAAGCCCACTTGACTTCCAGCAGAGTTTTTCGTTGCATGAGCAGCCCGGCGCCTCTGTCATCGCCGCAGCGTTCAACACGTGCACACGCCGCACGTCTACGTTCTCTCAATGTCCTGAACATCATCCTCAATCCATTGCCTGGAGTAGAGCGATGAAAAAGATCGTCGTCACGCTTCTTGAGTACGGATTCATCCTGGTTGCCGCGGTCCTCATCCTTGCTTTCGTCGGTCTCCCCCCTTCCAAGTCAGATTTCATCCAGCAGACCTTTACGCGGACCATCCCAAAGTTTGCGCAGGGGACGGAACCATGGGATAAGGATTTGAAACTCCCGACACAGAGCGACCGCATCGTCCATTACACCATGGACGTCAAGCTCGACACCGCGACCAACATCATCAGCGGGTGGGAAATCCTCGAGTGGAGAAACACTACCGGCCACGCCCAGCAGGAATTCCCCTTCCACCTCTATCACAACGCCTGGAAGAATAACCGCAGCACGTTCGTCAAGGAGGCCGGGGGGCGCTTCAGGCCTGGGATGCGGGAGGAAGACTATGGATACACCAACGTGAAGAGTATCAAGGTGCTCGAGGCCAGGGGCGAGATGGATATCACGAACACGTTCCAGTACATCCAGCCGGACGACGGAAATGTGGACGACCAGACCGTTTTCCAGATCCGCTCCGCGAGGCCCGTTCCAAACGGACAATCGATAAAATTCAGAATAGAATTTGAGACAAAGCAGCCGCTGCCGATCGCTCGGACGGGTGCCATCCGCAATTACCACTTCGTCGGCCAGTGGTTTCCAAAGATCGGCGTCTGGTGGCGGGGGGCGTGGAATTGCCATCAGTTCCATGTGAATACGGAGTATTTTGCCGACTACGGCGTCTACGATGTGAAGATTACGGTCCCTACCCACTACATCGTCGGTGCCAGCGGCGGAATTGCGAAGCACATCGAGAACAATCCGGACAACACCACCACCTACAATTTCTACCAGGAGGATATCCACGACTTTGCGTGGGTGACGTCGCCGGATCTGGTGCCGACGGTCCGGAAGTTCGTTCACGACAAGATGGATCCTGACGAGCGGTCCGATCGACATCACCCGCTGAAGGAGGTCACCGTCATCCTCCTGACACAGCCCCACCATGAGAACATGATCGATCGCTATTTCGATGCGACCTTCAAGGCGCTTCGCTACTACGGCGAATGGTACGGCGAATATCCGTACGATGCGATCACCGTCGTGGACCCGGCCAACGGCAGTCGGTCCGGAGGCATGGAGTATCCGACGCTCTTCACCGGTGGAGGGAACATGTACACCCCCAAGGAACAGTCGTCGCCGGAAGGGGTGACCGTTCACGAATGCGGGCACCAATGGTGGTACGCGCTGGTGGGCAGTAACGAGTTCGAAGAGGCATGGCTCGACGAGGGCTTCAACACCTACTCGACCGACCGCGTGATCAATACGGGGTGGAAGCCCTTCAAGGCCGTGCGCTACTTCTTCGGTGGGCCGGGCGCGGGAACCTATGTCGGAATTCCCTACGTGTTTGACGAAGTCGATCAAGGACGACTGGGCCCCGGCGACAACTACTTGCGGCAGATGGGCAAGAACGACGTCATGGCGCGCAAAGCATGGGAATACAACCAGACTTACGGCCTCAACTCGTACACCAAACCTGCGTTGTCACTGGTAATGCTCGAGCGGTACCTGGGCGAAGAGATGATGTATCGCGTGATGCGGACCTATCACTTCCATTACCGCTTCAAGCACCCGACGACCCAGGATTTCATCAATACGGTCAACGAGGTGACGGGAAAAAATATGAACTGGTTCTTCGAGAACACCTGGTTCAGTTCCAACCTGTTCGACTACAGCATCGACCGCATCGTGAACCTGAGGGTTCCCAAGCCGGAGGGGGTGTTCAACGAAAACGGGAAGCCGATGGACAGCACCGAGGTGGGGACCGACACCAAAGAGTACCAGTGCGACGTAATTGTGAAACGAGAAGGGGAGGCGATTGCCCCGGTCGACGTGCTCGTCGTGTTCAAGAACGGGGAGGAGAAACACGAGCAGTGGGACGGGCAGTACCGCTGGAAGAAATTCACGTACCAATCCGACTCCCCCGTGAGCTATGCCATCGTCGATCCGGATATGAAGCTCGCGTTGGACATCAATTACAATAACAACAGCGAGGTAATACGCAACGGCAACTTTCGGTCGCTCACCGCGCGGAAGTACGCTTCGAAATGGATGTTCTGGCTCCAAAACCTTTTTGAGTTTGTAAGCTTCTAATCTGCCGCCGGGTCGAGCATTCAATCGGACTCGACGCCGCATCAGTCCGCTTGAGGCCCGGGCTCTTGACAAGGAGATTGCCATGAAGATCATTTCTACATTGAAGCAAGGGCTTGCACAGACGTCGCATACCAAACGGATGATTCTGTTTGCCTGGTTTGTCAACGTCCTCTTTGCGTTGGTGCTTGCCCTGCCGCTCCTGCGCACCCTCGACAACTACGTCCGCGGCACAGTCATGGAGGAGAAGCTCCTGCAACGGATGGACCCTGCCTGGTCGGGGACGTTCCGCTATGATTTCGAGAAGAACGAGCTGACGCGCTTCGTCGACTATACCATCTTTGGCTACGCACCGTTCGTCAGCCACCTGGAGACGTACCTCGACGGTACGTTCGTCAAGAGCACCGGCAGTTTCTTCTCCAATCTTATTTTCCGTTTTGAAGTCACTCCCGGCTACAACTCGATCCTTGTCTTCCTCGGTTTGCTGTACGTGTGCATGGCCAATTTCCTGGCCGGAGGGTTCATCGGTATCTATTCGAAGGAGTATCGGTCCTCATTCTCAGAATTCATGATGGAGGGGGGTAAGTACTTCGGGCGGTTTTTCAGGCTGGCACTCCTTGCGCTGGTCTTCTACTACCTTTTTTTCACCCTCCTTGTCGATTGGATTGACGCCGGCATTCCCGCCTGGACTCAGAGTTCGGCCTCCGAGCAAACGCCCTACCTGTATTACATGATCAAGGGTATCGTTGCCCTTTTCCTGCTCTCTGTTTTCACGATGATCTTCGATTACGCGCGCATTCGGATCGTTCTGGACGACCGAACCAGCGCACTGCTTGCGTCGGTCGCGGGCGGACGCTTCGCGCTCCGCAATTTCCTGAATACATACGGCCTTTATTTCGTTCTGGCTCTCCTGGGCGTCGTGCTCATAGCAATCTACGCACTCCTGGAAAGTCTTCTTCCACAGGACTCCTACTGGCCCCTCGTCGCCGTGTTTCTCCTTCAACAGCTGTATATGATCGCTCGATTCTGGCTGAAGGCCAATTTTTACGCGTCTCAGACCGCGCTCTACCGCGACCTCGCCGCGCAAGAACATAAAGCCGCGCTGGCGGCGGCGCCGTCGCTCGTTTCCTGACGCAAGGCCGTGAGGAGGGGAGCGTGTGATGTGAGCAGAAGTGAGAGAGCGGTTCTTCGGCCGAGTGCTTCCCTAGTTTTTTTTACACCTTCCGACTCGTGGGCCGGCAGAGAGGTACCCTCTGCCGCGTCCTAGGAGGAGCGAGTAGTAGCCGTGCGATGAGCTGTTTCAGACGCCATGGTTGAATGTCCACAGAACGTAATCACACCTCGGAGGATCGTTCGATGACGATGATCAACAGTATCCGCAGATGCGCTCCCATTGTCGCGCTCCTGACAGCTGTGGCAGCCCTCGCTCTTCCCGCCGCCGCCCAGCCTTCTCGATCAAGCATGAAGTACGACACGACACTCTACAACAAGATGCAGTGGCGTGAAATCGGACCGTTCCGCGGCGGCCGATCCGTTGCCGCTGCCGGCCACAGAGACCAGCTGTACACCTATTACTTCGGCGCTACGGGGGGTGGCATTTGGAAAACCGAGAATGGGGGGCACACGTGGACGAATGTGTCCGATGGATTTCTGAAGGTCGGCATCGTCGGCGCGCTCGCAGTGGCGGAATCGGACCCGAACGTCATCTACGCCGGCACCGGCGAATCGTGCATACGAGGCAATGCCATGCCCGGTGAGGGGATGTACAAATCGGTCGACGCGGGGAAGACCTGGAAGTTCATCGGTCTGAAGGAGGCTCAGACGATCAGCGAGATCGCCGTCCATCCGAAGGACGCCGATCTCGTGTACGTCGCGGCCTTCGGGCATGTGTTCGGCCCGAATCCGGAGCGCGGCGTGTACCGTTCGAAGGATGGCGGGAAGACCTGGGAGAAGATCCTCTACGTGAACGACAAGACTGCGGCCGTCGACATTGCCCTCGATCCTTTCAATCCGCGCGTACTCTACGCCGGAATGTGGGAAGCGTGCCGCACACCGTGGAGCATGATCAGCGGCGGACCCGGTAGCAGCCTCTGGAAATCAACAGACGGCGGCGACACGTGGACGGATCTTTCCGGTAATCGTGGCATGCCGAAAGGAGTGAAAGGGAAAATCTGTGTGGCCGCTTCCGGCGCTGAGGAGGATCTCGTGTGGGCTATGGTCGAGGCTCATGAGGGGGGTCTCTTCCGGTCGGACAACGCGGGAGCAACTTGGCGGAGAGTCAATCAGGACCAGCGTATCCGGCAGCGCGCATGGTACTACTCCCACGTGTACGCCGATCCGAAGAATCCGGAGACGGTGTACCTCCTCAACACCGGCTTTTACAAGTCGATCGACGGCGGGCGGACCCTTACCGGCGTCGGTGTACCGCACGGGGACAACCACGATCTATGGATCGACCCAACGAACCCGTTGCGGATGATCGAGGCCAACGACGGCAGCGTCAACGTTTCCTACGACGGCGGAAAGTCGTGGAGCGATCAGGACATCCCGACAGGACAGTTCTACCATGTCCTCGTCGACGACCAGTTTCCCTATTACATTTATGGCGCACAACAGGACAATAGCACGATAGGCATCCCAAGCCGGACCACGGGATTCGGCATCAGCCGCACCGACTGGTTCGACGTCGGGGGTGGCGAGAGCGGCTACATTGCCGTCAATCCGAAGAAGCCATACATCATCTATGCGGGAAGTTACGACGGCTATCTGACGCGATACGACAAGCGGACGGATCAAACAGAGGACATCAACGCCTGGCCCGATAACCCGATGGGGGGCGGCGCGGACTCTGCCAAGTACCGTTTCCAGTGGACCTATCCCATCATCACATCCCCGCACGACCCGAATGTCCTCTACATAGCTGCGAACGTCGTGTTCAAGAGTACCGATGAAGGAAAGAGCTGGGCCATCATCAGCCCCGACCTGACGAGGAATGACAGGAGCAAAGAAGCCTCCTCAGGTGGACCAATTACGAAGGACAATACAAGTGTGGAGTACTATTGCACGATCTTCGCTCTTGACGAATCGCCTGTTCAGAAAGGAGTGCTCTGGGCCGGCTCGGACGACGGGTTGATCCACGTTTCGACGGACGGAGGAGCAAGCTGGAAAGATGTCACGCCGAAGGACCTCCCGGAGTGGTCGCGCATCAGCCTCATCGACCCGTCGCCGCATGACGCGGGCACGGCGTACGTGGCCGCAAAGCGGTACGAACTCGACGATTTTCGCCCGTTTATTTACAGAACTTCAGACTTTGGAAAGACGTGGAAGAAGATTGTAAGGGGGATTCCCGATTACGAATTTGTTCACGCTGTCCGAGAGGATCCAAACCGGAAGGGATTGCTCTATGCGGGCACGGAGCGCGGCGTGTGGGTTTCCTTCGACGACGGAGAAAACTGGCAGACGCTGCAGCTCAACCTTCCCGTGGTCCCGGTGCACGACCTGATGGTGCAGCCGCGGGAGAACGATCTCGTTGCCGCCACCCACGGACGGGCGTTCTGGGTGCTCGATGATTTGACGCCTCTTTACCAGCTCGCAGATGCGGCGAAAAGCTCCACCTATCTGTACCAACCACGCCTCACCTACCGGATGCGCGGTTTCGGCGGCTTCACCCGGCCCGGCTCGAAGGTCGGTCAAAATCCTCCCAATGGCGCCATCGTCTACTACTACTTCAAGGACAAGCCGAAGGGGGAAGTGAAGATGGAGTTTCTCGACAAGGATGGAAGACTCGTCAAAGCGTTCAGCACCAAGCAGGAGCGCGGGGAGGGTGAACAGCAGCGCGACTCCGATGAAGAGGAATCATCCTTCCGCGGCAGGCGCGGTCGTGCGCGACTTTCCGCCGACTCCGGCATGAACCGTTTTGTGTGGGATTTGCGGTACGCTGATGCGACGACGGTGCCCGGCGCCCTTCTCTGGGGAGGCACCACGCGAGGTCCCGTCGTCGTGCCGGGCAACTACACGGTCCAGCTGATCGCGGGGAACGACACGATCCGGCAGTCCTTTGATGTGAAGCTGGATCCACGCGTTGAGACCGCGCAGGCCGAGCTGCAGGAACAGCTTGATTTCCTGCTCAAGATTCGCGATAAGCTTTCAGAGACGGATGATGCGATCAACACCATCCGCGACGTCAGGAAGCAAACCGATGACGTGTCGAAGCGGGCGCAGAACCTCCCATCGAAGTCGACAATCCAGGACGCTGTCAAAGTCCTGAACCAGAAGCTCTCCGCAGTAGAGGAAGAACTGATCCAGGTGAAGATCAAGAGCAGCCAGGATGCGCTCAACTTCCCGATCAAGCTCAATAACAAGATTGCGGCTCTTGCAAGCACCGTGGGAAGCGCCGATACACGGCCAACGAGGCAGGACTACGATGTTTTTAATGAGCTCTCTGTGAAAATCAACGTTCAGCTCAAGAAGTACAAAGAGATTCTCTCTACCGATCTTCCGGCGTTCAACCGGTTCGTCCGGGAACAGGAGGTTCCGGCCGTGATCCTGAAGCCTGAGAGGAAGTAAGGTCACGGCAGGGCCGGACCAGACTTTTGTCCTACATCACGGGCCTTTGCCACGGTGGCGGCTATCTTCGTGATTGCCTGTCGCGCCCCAAGATCAAACGAAACAGAACATGAAGAACCGATCCAAAACAAAAGCGGACCTCGCAAAAGAGTTGGCCGCTCTTCGCCGAAAGCTCAGACTCCTGGAACGCAAACACGAAATTGCAACGGACGCTGGCGTCACGACGCTGGCTGAGGAATCGTTGAACAGGTACAAGTTTATCGCAAGCGCATCCCAGGATTTTATGACTCTCATCAACAGAGCCTACCTCTATGAAGCTGCCAACGACGCGTACTGCAGAGCCTGGGGGAAGACGGAGGCAGAGATCGTCGGCAGCAGCGTGATTGACCTCTGGGGTGAGGACGTATTCAAGAAGAACATCAAGCTTCATCTGGATCGTTGTTTCAAAGGGGTCCAGGTTCGGTGCGAGGACTCTTTCACG
>CAYZRX010000003.1:7680-58605 GCA_964480945.1 uncultured Ignavibacteriaceae bacterium
GAATCCCGCGACGTCGTGAAGAAGAACTTTATGAAGCACCTCGCCGGCGAAGAGGTCCCGCCGTATGAGTATACGCTCGTCACATCAGACGGAAAGCGCATCGAGGCGATCCATACAACAAAAGTCATCGACTACGAGGGCGAGCCGACGATCCTCGGGATCGTCACGGACATTACCGACCGCCGAAGGGTCGAAACAGCCTTGCGGGAAACCAACGAGACCCTGGAGGCTCTTATCCAGTCTTCACCTCTCGCGATCACTATGCTGGACCCCGCGGGGAAGGTACAGATCTGGAACCGAGCGGCCGAGCAGATTTTCGGCTGGAGCGCGCAGGAGGTTATCGGTCGGCCGAACCCCATCGTGCCGCCGGAAAAGCAATCGGAGTACAACGAGCTGCTCTCCCGGATACTCCAAGGTGAATCATTAGCCGGCGTTGAGGTTCGCCGCACCCGCAAGGACGGCAGCCTCATCGACGTAAGCGTATCAACTTCCCTCCTCAAGGACGTGCACGGAGGTGCGCGCGGAATCATGGCCGTAATCGCTGACATCTCAGAGCGCAAGGCGATGGAGAAGAGGCTACAGCTGTCGGATCAAATTCTCCAAAGAGTCGGTTCGCTGGTGCTTGTTGCGAATTCTGGGGGCGAGATTATCTACACAAGCCCTTCCGTGAAGACCGTGCTTGGCTACAACCCGGAAGAACTTCTCGGCGACAACTGGTGGCGGATCAGCGGTGAAAATCAAAAGAGCGCGGCTCGGGAGCGGGATCGTGTCGCCCGAAGCGCGCGCGGAGAACTCCCGATTATCGAATCGACATATGAGACGTTCATCCGGCACCGGGACGGCGGGATGCGATGCATCTTGTGGAAGGATTCTGCCGGACCTGAAGGCATGTTGATCGGCGTCGGTCAGGATATCACGGAGCTCAAGCACGCCGAGGATGCCTTACAGCAGAGCGAAAGACGATTCAAAGCTCTGATCGAGAAGAGCTCAGACGTCGTCCTGATTGTCGATACCTCTGGAACAACCCGGTATCTCAGCCCCTCCGTTGAAAGAGTGTTGGGGTTCAAGGCAGAGGAGCGGCTCGGTCGCAATACGTTCGAACTGGTCCACCCCGAGGACCGTGCCCCGGTCGAGGTCACATTTAAGGATCTCGTGCGGACGAGCGGGAAGAGCATCACCATCCAAATGCGCGCCAAGCACAAGGATGGTTCGTGGAGATGGCTGGAAGCCACAGGCACAAACCACCTGTACGATCCGACCGTCGGCGGCGTGGTCATCAATTATCGCGACATCACCGAGCGGAAACGCTCCGAGGAGGAGCTGATCAGGCTTCGCAAGGCTGTTGTTTCCTCCGGGGAAGTGATCTTCATGACCGACCGGGATGGAATCTTCAGCTTCGTGAACCCTACGTTTACATCCGTCTATGGCTACACAGCCTCGGAGGTCGTCGGCAGGACTACCCCTCGCATCCTAAAGAGCGGTCTGATGCAGCAGAAACACTATGCGAACTTTTGGAAAACAATCCTGAACAAAGACCTTGCGATAGGCGAACTCACCAACAAGACCAAGAACGGCCGTTTGCTCACGATTCACAGCTCGGTCAATCCCATCCTCGACGACCAGGGTCAGATCGTGGGATTTCTTGCGATCCAGCGCGACGTCACAGAGCAGAAGAACGTTGAAGAGAAGATTCGCGAGCAGGCAGCACTTCTCGACATCGCGCAGGATGCAATCATCGTGCGCACCATGGACGGCCGGATCGTATACTGGAACAAGGGTGCCCAACGCTTGTACGGTTGGTCGGCCGAGGAGGCCATCGGAAAGGATGCGAATGAGCTCTTGTTCAAAGAACTTCCGCCGCGATTAAATGAGGCGAACGCGGCGGTTCTCGACCAGGGAGAGTGGTCGGGAGAATTAACCCAAATCTGCAAGAATCAGACGGAGGTGATCGTTGAAAGCCGCTGGACGTTGGTCCGCGACAGGAATGGGCTTCCGCTTTCCAAGCTGGTCGTCAACACGGACATCACCGGCAAGAAAAAACTCGAAAAGCAATTCCTCCGCGCGCAGCGAATGGAGAGCGTTGGAACCCTTGCCGGCGGCATCGCGCACGACTTGAACAACGTGCTGGCGCCGGTGCTGATCTCCCTTCAAATTCTTCGCAAGAAGCTTCCCAATCCGGAAGATCGGTCGATGCTTGATCGACTCGAAGCAACTGTTCAGCGGGGTGCAGATCTCGTCAAACAGGTTCTCAGCTTCAGCCGGGGAATGGAAATCGACCGCTCGCTTCTGCAGGTGCGTCACCTTATCGAAGAGAGCAAGAGGTTCGTGAAAGAAACGTTTCCTGCGGGAATCGAGATCACCACGAACACACCCCCCGACCTTTGGCCGGTCAGCGGCGACTCCACACAACTTCACCAGATCCTGCTGAATCTGTGTGTCAACGCACGGGACGCCATGCCCAACGGCGGCACGCTCAGCATCGAGGCCAGCAACCTGATCGTGGATGAGAACTTCACTCGTATCGACGTCGAGGCCAAGATGGGACCCCATATCGTCATCTCGGTCAGTGACACGGGCATCGGAATCCCGGCTGATATCCGGGACAAGATCTTCGAGCCCTTCTTCACAACAAAAGAGGTCGGGAAGGGCACGGGCCTCGGGCTATCCACCGTCTACGCAATCGTCAGAGGCCACACCGGGTTCATCCACGTGTACAGCGAGGTCGATAAGGGAACGACCGTCAAAGTGTACCTTCCTGCCATTCCATCGGAGCAGATCGAGAAACCCGTTGAGGAAGCGATCCGGAGTTATCGAGGGAATGGTGAGCTGATTCTCCTGGTGGATGATGAAACCGCGATCTGCGAGATCGCGAGGATGACGCTCGAGAGCAACGGATACAGGGTTCTGACCTCCGGAGACGGGGCGGATGCTCTCACGCAGTACTTTTCCCACAGACCTAACATCAAGCTCGTCATTACGGACATCAGTATGCCGATCATGGATGGACCGGCACTCATTCGGGCTCTTCGCCGACTCGACCCCGCCCTGAACATCATTGCAGCAACGGGATTGGGAGATCGGATGAAAGTCGCCGAGGTTCAGAAATCAAACGTTCAGGCATTTCTCTCCAAACCCTTCACAGCTGAAAGGCTCCTGAAAACGATCCACGAGGTGCTGACGGAGTTGTAAGGAATCCTGAGCTGGCGCGCTCCAGGTGAGCCAAGTTGCAGCGGCTGCCAGGACGTGGTTTCCTCCCGGAGATTAGGTCTAATCAGGCTTGCCGGGGGCAACAACTCCGAAAATTTCCTCGATGAGCTACGTTGCCT
This sequence comes from uncultured Ignavibacteriaceae bacterium, assembly GCA_964480945.1. Taxonomy (GTDB): domain Bacteria; phylum Bacteroidota; class Ignavibacteria; order UBA10030; family UBA10030; genus VGWB01. The sequence goes on from CAYZRX010000003.1 coordinate 11,007, forward strand.
TCCTCTAGCTCTTGTCACAACTCGTAATTATATTCATTCAAGAGCCCACCACTCAAAAAGAGAGCCGTCACTCGTTCCACCATCTAAACTATAAAGGGAGAAATGATGATGCCTGCCAAACCGCGTTCTGCATTCGCTCGCATCGCCGGCTTCTCGGTGCTGTTCGTCGTCCTGAACTCGCCGAATCTGCTCGCGCAGACTTCGTACTCCATTCCCGATCACTACAAGAAGCACGAGTACATGATTCCTATGCGCGACGGCGTAAAGCTTTTCACAGCCGTCTATACGCCAATAGACACTACCAGGGACTACCCGATCCTGATAACGCGGACGCCGTACAGCTCGGCGCCGTACGGTGAAAACCTTTTCCGTCCGTTTGTGGGATCACAGGCTTTACGCTTTTACGAAGATGGCTACATCATTGTGAGCCAGGATGTTCGCGGCCGCTTCATGTCGGAAGGAACGTTTGTGAACGTACGACCGGAGATCGATAACAAGAAGGGCCCGAAAGATATCGACGAGAGCAGCGATACCTACGACACGGTCGACTGGCTGATCAAGAACATTTCTCACAATAACGACCGGGTGGGAATTTATGGCACCTCCTACCCCGGGTTTTACACTACGACGGGAACGATCGGCGCTCATCCGGCCGTCAAAGCGACATCACCGCAAGCCCCCGTTTCGAAGTGGATGGGAGGAGATGATTTTTTTCATAACGGCGCATTTCTCCTGCCGCACGCGTTCGATTTCTACGCCTTCTTTGGATGGCCGCGGCCCAAACCAACGACTTCGGATGCCCGATCATTCAGTCACGGAATCACCGACGGGTACAAATTCTTTCTTGAGCTCGGCCCCCTTCCGAATGCGAACACAAAATACTTCAAGGACAGTGTTGCGTTCTGGAACGATATCATGCAGCACGGAACGTGGGACAGCTTCTGGGAGGCCCGCAATATCCTTCCGCACGTGAAGAACATCAAACCGCCAACACTCATCGTCGGCGGGTGGTTTGACTCCGAGAATCTTTATGGCGCGCTCAATCTGTTCGCAGCGATCAACAAGCTCAATCCGCAAAACCCGGAGGACCAGAACAGGCTTGTCATGGGTCCGTGGTCGCACGGGCAGTGGGGGTACGACAGCGGCGATTCGCTCGGCATCATCAAATGGGGCTCATCGACCGGTAGGTTCTATGTCGACAGCATCGTCTTTCCATTCTTCAATTACTATCTCAAGGGGGAAGGTACGCCGCACCTCGCCAAGGCGATGGTTTTCGAAACCGGGACGAACGCGTGGCGGTTCCTCGATAGCTGGCCGCCAAAAAATGCCACCCCGATCAATGTCTTTCTGAACACAAAGGGACGCCTCTCCTTTGCTGCGCCGGGGCCGGTGCAGAAGAACGAGGAGTTTGATGAATATATCAGCGACCCCGCAAAACCGGTTCCCTATACTTCCGAGATCCGGCACTGGTACAACCCCGCCTTTCCCGTCGAGGACCAGCGGTTCGCCTGGACACGACCGGACGTGTTGGTGTACGAGTCTGAAATCCTGGCGGACAACTTGACCGTCGCCGGACCGATCACAGCCAGCCTCTATGTTTCGACATCCGGCACAGACTCCGACTGGATCGTGAAAGTCATCGACGTCTTTCCCGACAGCGTCTCGGCCTGGAAAGACGACCCAATGAGGTTTGATCGCAACTGGACGAAACTGAGGGGGTACCAGATGATGCTGCGGGGGGACGTCTTCAGAGGAAAATTCAGAAACAGCATGTCGAAGCCGGAGCCCTTCGTTCCGAACAAAGTGACAAAAGTCGAGTTCGTCTTGAACGACGTGTTTCACACCTTCAAGAAAGGGCACCGGATGATGGTGCAGATCCAGAGCACGTGGTTCCCGATGATCGATCGCAACCCGCAAAAGTTTGTCGACATCTTCCACGCGAAGGAGTCGGATTTCCAGAAAGCGACGGAGCGGGTTTATCACTCGCCGCAGTGGAGCTCCCACATCATCATCCCTGTGTTGAAGTGAACTTACGGCAGATGACCGTCACCTCCCCGGAGATGATTTCTTCGCGAGGTGACGGTCATCCGATCATTTTCGTTGAGACTCTCCCCTTTTTTGCCTACCTTTGACGAGTTTGAGCGGCGTTCGCTGCGACGCCGGAAGCATTCCCTACGCCAGAAGAACAAATGGGTCAGGCAAGTAACGTCTTCGTGACAGGAGCGACAGGTTTTATCGGTACCAAGCTGGTCAATGAGCTTGTCCGCCGAGGACACGTCGTTCACGCACTGACGCGCCAGACAAGCAACAGGGAGGGGCTCTCCCACGATCAGATCCGGCTGGTTGCTGGCGACACTTCGGACCGGGAATCGCTCAAGAAGGGAATGCGCGGATGCAGCCAGGTCTATCACCTCGCCGCGTATGCGAAGAATTGGTCTCGTGATCCATCGGTCTTTTATCGACAGAACGTCGGGGGCATGCAGAATGTCTTCGCGGCTGCGCGCGAGGGGGGCATCGAGCGGATCGTCCTGACTTCCACCATTGTGACGTTCGGCCCCACCGCTCCAGGAGCGACGGGCAACGAGATGATGGCTCGGATCACCCCACGGTACTACACAGAATACGAGGAAAGCAAGGCAGTTGCTGAGCAGGAAGCCCTCCGCTCTACGGCTGAGGGATTCCCCGTTGTCATCGTCAACCCGACGCGTGTCTACGGCCCGGGCAAGCTCACGGAGGGCAATTCCGTCACTCTCATGATCGATATGTACGACCGCGGTAAGGTTCCGGTCCTGCTCAACGGCGGCGTGAACGTCGGTAACTACGTTTTCGTGGACGACCTCGTTCGCGGCCATATCGCAGCGATGGAACAAGGTCGCGTTGGCGAACGTTACATCCTGGGTGGGGAGAATAGCTCACTGCGAGATTTCTTTCGCTTGGTCGATGAAATCTCCGGGAGAAGACACTTTCAGATCAACCTTTCCCCCCGCCTGGGAACGCTTTACGCGGGTTTTGAGAAAAAGAAGGCACAGCTGCTCGCCCTCTATCCACAAATCACACCGGGCTGGGTTGAGACTTTTTTGCAGGACTGGGTGTACACGTCAGCAAAAGCAGTGAAGGAACTTGGATACGTTGTCACGCCGCTGCGGGAAGGGATCCGCATAACCTACGAATGGCTTCTGCAGCAGCGAAGAAATCACAACCCGAAGGGAAAGCAGTGAGCGCCCCAGGCCCGGTCGGCCGATTCACATCCTCCATGTCGCTTGCAGGCCTGTTCAGTGGCGAGCACAAGAAGCCGACGATCATTCTCCTTCTCTCCCCGTTCGTTTTGGTCACCCTCAAGTACTTCGGCACAAGATCATTCTACCTGAGCCAGTTTTCTTCGTCCTTCGTCTTCTTCGGCGAGCCGCAGCTGACGGCGGAACTCTACGAATTTCTCTGCTCCTTTTTTCTTCTGGGAATCGTGCCATTCCTTGTCATCACGTTTCTGTTCAAAGAGCCGATCAGCTCGTATGGGCTGCAGCTCGGGGACTGGCGATTCGGCCTGAAGGCATTTCTCGTGCTGGCGCCGATCATGGTTGCAGCCACCTTCCCGTCATCCAAACAGCCGGAGTTCCTGGCACAGTATCCGCTGTTCAAAGGTGCCGGCGCATCGCCCCAGATGTTTCTGGCTCACGCGGCTTCCTATCTGATTTTCTACATCGGTTGGGAGACCTACTTCCGCGGGTTTATGCAGTTCGGATTGAGAGGAGCGCTTGGGGATTGGAACGCCATCCTTGTGCAGACCCTCGTCTCGTGTATCGTTCACATCGGCAAGCCTGGCGGCGAGATCTACGGCTCAATCATTGCCGGTCTTGCATGGGGCATCGTGGCTTTCCGCGCGCGGTCGATCTTCGTTGTGATTCTCCTCCACTGGCTGTTGGGGGTCTCGCTTGATTTCTTCATCTGCTTTGTGAGATGACCCTCCCTCGATACCTTCTTCCACCATCGGACATCCGTACGACACATCTCTTGACTCGGCGATGAAGAGGTTGACGGAAAAGTATCTTCAGGTCGGCAGACTTCAGCTTCGCGCAACGGATGGATTGATCCTGTTCGCCCTTGCACTCTTCACGCTCCTGGCACTTCTGTTCCACTCCAGCGTCGAGGGATGGTGGGGGCTCGCATTGAAGAACCTTGTTGTGGGCGTCGTGTATCTCGGTTTCATATTCCTGTCACAGAAGGTCACGCGGAAGTTTCCGCACTTCCTGGTGCGCGTCGCCGCCGTAACGCTTGCGTTTGCCTACCTCTTCGGTGCAGTGGACAAGCTCCAATTGATCCTCTACGGCCACTGGCTCGATGCGTACGTTCTCGACGCAGAGCAGTACGTGTTCGGTGTGCAGCCGACGCTCTGGCTCCAGCACTTCATGTCGCCCCCGCTGACCGAGTGGCTGATGTTTTCCTACGTGATCTACATTCCGATGTATCCCGTGCTGAGCGGTATTATCTATTACCTGCGCGGCGAGCTGGCTATGGAGGATTACTTTTTCACGCTGGGACTCACGAACGTTCTCTGCGATATCGGATTCATCCTCTTCCCTGTCGCAGGTCCCATCCCGACTATCGGTCACCTCTACTCGGTGCCACTCACAGGCTCTGTCTTCACCTACCTTGGCGAGTTGATGCGCTCACACGTGCACTACATTGGCGGAACGATCCCCAGCCCCCACGCTGCTGCTGCAACCGTCATGTGGATGATGGCATATCGGTACCACCGCCCATCGTTCTACGTCATCACGCCGATCGTGCTGTCGCTCTACGTCTCGACATTCTACGGCCGCTACCATTACGTGACAGATGCAGTCGTGGGCATCGCGGTTGCCTTCCTCGCTCTTCAACTCGTCCCTTTGTTCATCAAAGGCTGGAATCACCTTACAGAATTCATACGGGGGAAAGCTTCCGTCGCTGCAGCAGCCCCGGAATGAGGAGTGTCATCATTCGTATGAGCCTGGAGTGACAGCGGACACTTCTTCTCTTCGCCCGGGGAAGCATCTTTCGACGTCGCAGATCAACGCGCTTGCTTTTGCAGCTCAAATGAAGTACCGTTTTTCTGGTTCTCATTACCAAGCAGGAGAGGTCACGTCATGCAGTTCCTCCAGCGTATCCCGCTCCTGCTGTTCGACCCCGAGATCGCAACAGCAGATCTGTACGACTCCCCTCGCTTGGGTGACGCGTTCTTCATGGTTTCTACCTACGCGGGATTGACCTCCTTCAATTCTTTTCTTTCTGGTTATATCAAGACTCAGACCTTGAGCGTCGGTCTGATTGCCTTTCTCGGATCGTTTCTTCTGATTTATCTCACGTGGGTCTTTCTCGCAATTATTTTTCATGTCGCTGCTGAATTCCTCGGGGGTCTGGGAGAGTTTCCGAACGCAGTTGGCTTTGTGGGCCTCGCTGCAGCTCCACATATCTTCACTTCACTGATTTCCATTGTTCTCACCATCTTGGGTGCGGTGGCCTTCACTGACGATCCCGATAACCTGATGGCGAAGATCGGATTGGGCGTCACGCTTATAGGCATGGCCTGGGGCTGGCCCGGCATCCTCTGTTATTTCGGTCTTAAGAACGCCGAGCGCGTGCACTCGCTCAAGGCGCTTATCATTACGATGCTTGTCTTCTTCGGTTTTGCCGCACTGGAAGTGCTTTCTTCGGATGCCTTCTAGGAGCGGCAGCGCAGCTTGCCGTTCCTCTTTGTCAACGACAACCTAACTCTCGCTCCGAGGTAGATCATGAGACCATTCTTCTTCCTCTTCGCATGCCTCCTTTTCGCGTTCTCATGCCAGCCTTCAGCAGAAGGGCCCTATGATATTCTCATCCGCAATGGCAAGATTGTTGATGGGACGGGCAATCCATGGTACAAGGGTGATATTGGAATCTCTGACGGGAGGATCATTGCGATCGGGAAGCTCGATACAAGCAGAGCGAAACAGGTCATCGACGCCTCCGGCCAGGTGATCGCGCCGGGCTTCATCGATATGCTGGGTCAGTCGGGGTTGTCGACGTTTGTCGATAACCGCGCGATGAGTAAGATCTCCCAGGGGATCACGACGGAGTTGAACGGTGAAGGTGAATCCGCCGCGCCCGTCAATGAGAAAACACTCCGGGGGATCGCTTCCTTCCTTCAGAAATACAATCTCACGATCGATTGGACCGACTTCAACGGGTACTTCGCTCGTCTCGAGAGGCACAAGTCGGCTATCAACTTCGGTTGCTACGTCGGAGCAAGCCAGGTGCGCGAGTACGTCATTGGGTACAACGATCGGGAACCGACCGCCGAGGAGCTCGGTCAAATGAAGCAACTCGTACGCACGGCGATGCAGCAGGGCACACTGGGCCTCAGCAGCGCACTCGAATACACGCCGGCGATGTACGCGAAAACTCCGGAGTTGATTGAGCTAGCGAGGGTTGCCGCCGAGGCGGGAGGTGTCTACATCACGCACAGCCGCAACGAGCAGGAGCGCATCGTCGAAGCGATCCTGGAGGCCGCGGACATCGGCCGAGCCGCCAAGATCCCTGTAGAGATCTGGCATCTGAAGGTGAATGAGAGACCAAACTGGGGACGGATGCCGGAGATCGTCCGGTTGATCGATCAACACCGGGACCAAGGGATTGACATGACAGCCGACGTCTATCCGTACACTGCATTCTCCAACGATCTGAGCGCCTTAATGCCCGGTTGGGCCCAAGAGGGGGGAACCGCGAAGCTTCTGCAGCGCCTGAGAGATCCCGCTCTCCGAAAGCGAATCAAGACTGAGCTTCAGGCAAAGAACCGCAACAGAGGACCCGATTTCCAGAGCATGATGATCTCATCGGTCAGGAACCCGGATCTGAAACAGTGGGAGGGGAAGCGTCTGACAGAGGTCGCCGCTGCGTGGAAGAAAGATCCGATGGAGACTCTCTTCGACTTCATCCTCGCGGATTCAGCTCAAACCGGCAGAGTCGTGTTCGGCATGACGGAGGAGGACTTACGGATGGCCATGGCACAACCGTGGGTGAGCTTCTGCACCGATGCAACGGCCCGCGCGACGGACGGTCCATTGAACGAAGGCAAACCGCATCCAAGAACGTACGGCAGTTTCCCTCGCATCCTGGGCAAGTATGTGCGCGAAGAGAAGATCCTCACGCTTGAGGACGCGATCCGCAAGATGACCTCGCTTCCCGCGCAACGAGTCGGACTGAGAGAGCGCGGCCTGTTGAAACCCGGCTTCTACGCGGACATCACGATCTTCGACCCTGCAACCATAACCGATAAGGCAACCTTCGAAGATCCCCACCAGTATTCTGTGGGAGTGAGCCATGTTTTGGTGAACGGCCAACCCGTCTGGGAGAACGGGAAATTCACCGGAAACCTGCCCGGAATGGTTCTGCGAGGCCCAGGTTACCAGCACTAGCAGCCTCTTAGCGACATGAAACACGAAAGCCGTCTCGGGTCTCCCTGAGACGGCTTTCTCATTCCGGCCTTCCCCCTCAGCCTCACCCCCGCCTGCTTTTCAAAACCCTCGTCCAGTGAACAATCTGGCGCTTCACATCGTGCGGTGATGTGCTCCCCGCCGATTTCTTCTGCTCGACGCTTCTGTGCGGCAGCAGGTAATCAAAAATGTCTGACGTGAAGGTCTTCGAGAAGGTGTGGAGAGTCTCGAGGTCGAGGTTGCCGAAATACATTCGGTGCTCGATACAATACGAGACGATCTTCCCGGTGATCGTGTGTGCCTCCCGAAAAGGAATTCCTTTCCGCACGAGGTAATCGGCAATCTCGGTCGCCGTGAGGAAATCATTCTGGAGCTCCTCCTCCAGCCGGTGACGGTCGAAGGCGGTATGAACGAGCATCTGCGAGCAGATGGAGAGGCATTGTTGTGTTGTGGTCACAACGTCGAACATCGGCAGTTTGTCCTCCTGCATGTCACGGTTGTACGACAGGGGGAGGGCCTTCATAATGGTCAGAAGATTGACAAGGGCTCCATAGACGCGCCCGGACTTCCCACGCACCAGCTCGGCAATATCGGGATTCTTCTTCTGCGGCATGATGCTGCTTCCGGTGGTGTAGGCATCGCTGATATGGGTGAACCCGAACTCCTTGCTGCTCCAGAGTACAAGCTCTTCGGCGAAGCGGCTGAGGTGCATGAGGATCATGCTGCAAGCCGCAACGAACTCGATGAGATAGTCACGATCGCTCACTGCATCAATGCTATTCTCAACGATCGAGTCGAAGTGAAGCTTCTTCGCGACTCTGGAACGATCGATGGGAAACGACGTGCCCGCGAGGGCAGCCGCTCCGAGCGGCGATTTGTTGAGCCGCTTCAAGCAGTCGTGCAATCGCTCGTAGTCCCGCTCGAGCATCCAGACGTAGGCAAGCAGGTGGTGTGAAAGCATGACCGGCTGGGCACGCTGCAGGTGCGTGTAGCCCGGCATCAATTCGCCGAAGTACTTTTCTGCTTTGAAAAGAAGCACCCGCTGGAGCTGAACAATGAGCTTGTTGATCTCCTTTGTCGCGGATCGAAGATAGAGACGCTCATCGAGCGCAACCTGGTCGTTGCGGCTGCGGCCAGTATGGAGCTTCCCACCCAGCGGTCCGATCTTTTGGATGACTCGCTGCTCGATGGCAAGATGGACGTCCTCAAACTCCCCGGTGAGCTGAAACTTGCCGGTCTCTATCTCTTTCTGGATTTGTTTCAAAACGGTGCGGATTCTTCGAGCTTCGGTCGCCGTGAGGATGTGTGTCGCGGCAAGCATCTCGACATGCGCGATGCTCCCTGCGATATCTTCCCGGAAAAGCTGTTTGTCGAGATCGATGGAGGAGGAGAACCTCAACGCGATCTCGGAGAGGGGCTCCTTGAATCTGCCGCTCCAGAGTGCCTGATGAGCCATAGCGAAATTTCCGACTGGATGATCATAAAATGCCAATTAACGGCCAGCCTGCTTCAAGATACGGAAAAGCAAAGAGGGGGGCAATTGCGCGTTCTGTTCCCCATTTCCCCTTTTTATCGTTCATTCCAGACCTCTCACTGAGCTCCATACGTGCTCACGAACTCCTCAAGTCCCTCCACGACCTTCGCTGCGACCGCCGTCCGAAAACCATCATCGAGGAGCTTCATTTCGTCCTCCGGATTCGACAGGAACGCTGTTTCCACAAGAACATTCGGAAGCTGCGTGGGTCCGCTGAGGGAAAAATTGAAACTCCCTGTGACCCCGAATTGCGAGAGACCCAGTTGGAGCATTTTCTCATACATCACATTCGCCAGCGTCTGATAGCCGAGATAACGATAGTACGTGCTCGCCCCCTTCACGGCTTCCGGATCTGAGGTTTCTCCCGTCGAGTTGCAGTGAATGCTGACCAGCATCTGCGCTCCGGAGTTCACAACGGTATCCCAACGATCGAGCATCGAGACAGCAGTGTCTCCCGTCCGCGTCATGACGACTCTTGCACCTTTCAACGTCAACAGAGAATCAAGGCGCGTCGCCATGATGAGATTAAGGTCTTTCTCCAAGACGCCGGTTGCCCCAAGCGCGCCATTGTTATCGCCCCCGTGCCCCGCGTCGACCGCGATCGTCAGGCCGGCAAGAACCGAATCCGGACGGGTGATCTTCGGCGGACGGCGAATACGGATGCGAAGATTGGAGCCGTGGTCATATCCCACGTCATAGCCCCAATGTTGATTATAGCTCAACGCGATGGTCAGCCGATAGTGTCCGGTTGAAACCTGATCCCAGCTTACGCTCTTGATCCCCTTCGCGGAGAGCTGCTGCGTAATCCAGTTCGTGTTCGACGTTGCACCGAAGATATCGACGACGATCGCGATCGGATTGACAAGCTGATCGGTAAGAAAAGGAAGCCGTTGGCTCAGCGAAACGCTGACGACATCGTCCACGGCGTTTCCTGTCACCGCAATTGACCCGACGAGCGAATGCGGTTGAGGAGTATTAGGCGGCTGCAGCTGCGCGAACCCCTCCGGAAGCCAGCCGTTCATATCTTCCGAGAGCCTGACGCGGAACTGGCGGCCGACCTTTCCCGTCACCTGCAATCGTATGCCGCTCTGGATGTAGCCGAGCTTTGCGCCTCCGAGGCGATCCTCGCCGAGGCCAACGTTCAAGTACGGTTTGCGACCCGTTACGACAGCAACACGAGGGAGATCCCGGGGCAGAATCGAGACCCTTCCCCTCGAGAAGGCCTTCTCGCTGCTCCAGAAGCTCTTCTTCAGCCGTACCCTGATAGGCGTCTCCCGTGTCTCATCAGACTCTCTCACCTTGTATCGGCCAACGTAGATCCCGCTCCCGTTCCCATCCTGGCTGGCAAGCTCTGTCATGGCAATTCCCGATTCTACATCCTCGATGTCAAAGGAGGCTGTGTACCCCGGGCTTCCCCTGAACCGCACCTCCAATACGTCATCTCTCCCAAGCCAGAGATCTCGTGAGGGCTCGATCGATGCCGTGTCGATAACGGCCGGTTCATGCGTCAGCGGTTTCGGCGGCTCCGGCCGAACGAAGAGACAGTCATGCACGATCGAATCTCCTGATGCCGATCGTACCAGAAACCTTACGGGATTTTCGCCTACTGCAAGAGGTAACAACGCAACAAACGCGCCGCTGGGATACACTCTTAACTCTTTGTCATTGACGAATGCCCGGGCGCTTGGATTCGTGCTGGCTGCGATCCGGTAACGGGAAAAGGGTGTCTGGACCGTGTCACGATCGGGGAGCACGACTCGCAGGTAGAGCGTATCGTTCACCGGGGGGGTCGGAGCCGGGGCGACCGGTATCTGAGACCACGCGACGGAGCTCAGGAAAAGCATTCCAACCGTAATTCGCAACATTCGTCTCTCCATGAGTGGATGTGAGGGCTGCGGATGTGCAATGAACCTAGAATTGCCAAGAGATTCAAGCGCCCGGCACCGCTTGAAACGCTAAGGCCGATGAGCAATCCCATCGGCCTTCGCAAAGCTATCGAATGTTGCGCAAGCTTGCCTAAACCCCTGCAGCGGTCTTCTTGAGCCTGCGCTTGATCTTTACTTGTTTCTTGGCGAAACCGTTCGGGTTGATCTGGTAGAACGTCTTCATCGGCAAACTGAAGATCTTGATGTACCCTTCACTTGCCTTGTGGTCGAAGGTGTCTTCTTGCGTGTAGGTTGCGAGCTTCGTGTCGTACAGAGAATTCGGCGAAGACCTCCCGGCGATCTCCACGTTCCCCTTGTAGAGTCTGACCTTCACCGTTCCATTCACGGTCTTCTGGGTTTCGTTTACAAAGGCCTCAAGGGCCGACCGCAGCGGCGTGAACCATAACCCGTTGTAAATCAGGTTCGCGTAGTCCTGTGCGATCTTCGCCTTGTAATGTGCTATCTCTTTTTCAAGCGTCAAGCGCTCGAGCTCACGATGTGCAAAATGCAGGATGACCGCCGCGGGAGCCTCGTACACCTCCCGTGATTTGATTCCGACGAGCCTGTTTTCGATCAAATCGATTCGGCCGACACCGTTGGCGCCACCGATCTCGTTGAGCTCATCGATGATCTCGAAACCCGTTTTCCTCTTTCCATTCAGCTCGGCGGGGACTCCCCGCTCGAACTCGATCGTAACGAGGGTGGGTTCGTCGGGGGCCTCTTGGGGCGATACCGTGCGCTGGAACGCATCGGCCGGCGGCTCGACCATCGGGTCTTCCAGAACCCCACACTCGACCGCCGTGCCCCAGATGTTTTCATCAATGGAGTATGGGTTTTTCTTCGTCGCAGAGACCGGTATGCCGTGTTGTTCGCAGTATGCGATCTCCTCTTCCCGTGACTTGAACTCCCATTCCCGCAGCGGCGCGAGGACTTTCAACTCGGGCGCCAACGCCGCAATCGAGGCTTCGAATCGCACCTGGTCGTTTCCTTTCCCCGTACATCCGTGAGCTACCGCCGTGCAGCGCTCCCGCCGGGCGACCTCGACGAGCGCCTTCGCAAGAAGCGGCCGGCCAAGTGAGGTTGCCATAGGATAGGTGTACTCGTACAAAGCCCCCGCCTTGAGCGCAGGGAAAATATACCGCTCGACAAACTCATCGCGCAGGTCTTGGACGTATACCTTCTTCGCTCCCGTCTTGTACGCTTTCTCCGGAACGCCGCTCAGCTCCTTCTTCTGTCCCAGATTTCCCGTGACGGTAATGACGTCGGCGTTGTAATGTTCCTGAAGCCATTTCACGATGACCGACGTGTCAAGTCCCCCGGAATAGGCTACCGCAATTCGTTGTTTCTTCACCGTTATCTCCTTCGAACAGGATGTGAAATGATGAACGAAGCCTCGAGATCCCCAAGCACTACTTACGCAACCTGCAGGCGGTTGCCCGCCGGCAGAGTGCGGAGAAGCCCGAGAACCTCCTCGATCCTCGACACCGACGTCGGCGTGACGAAAATCGTGTTATCGCCCGCCAGCGTACCGAGGATGGCAGGATGATGCATACTGTCAATGATCTCTGCGACACCTTGAGCCCTACCGGGCAGGGTCTTTACAACAATCAGATTCTCGTTGGCATCCACGCTCTCGATCTCGTAGCCGATGAAGGACTTCAGCCGTCGCTCTTCACTCTCAACGTGGAGAACATAGCGGACGCCGTCAGCCGTATTGACCCGGGCAATGCCGAGCTCCTTCATGTCGCGAGACAGCGTGGCTTGCGCAACCTCAAACCCGGCCTTCCGAAGAGCCTGACAGAGCTCCTCCTGGCTTGCTACCGCCTGGTGGGTAATGATCTGTTTGATTGCGAGTTGGCGACGTTGTTTGTCCATGATCAGTTCCTCGCGCGAGTTGATCGCTTCGCTATTGATTCGAACGGAGCGCGTTGTCCTGCACAAATCTGTTCGTCGTGCCATTGCGCTTCCCGCCAGACAGCGCTTCTCTCTCCAGTACCATCTGTGTCCCGACACCCTCATCCGTAAAAATCTCAAGCAACAGCGAATGTTTGATTCGCCCGTCGATGATGTGAACCTTCTTCACACCGGCCTCAAGCGTATTGAACCCTGACGTTACTTTCGGAATCATCCCTCCAAAGATCGCACCTTTGTCCATCAACCTCTCAGACTCTCGCTTTGTGAGCGTGGAAACGAGCTTGTTGTTTACGAGAACCCCCTCCGTGTCGCTCAAGTAGACCAGCTTCTCCGCCTTGAGGGCCGCGGCGATCGACCCCGCAGCGAGATCGGCATTGATGTTGTACAGTTGGCCGTTCTCTCCTACGCCGATCGGGGCGATCACCGGCATCATTCCGTTCTGCAGCAGCAGGTTCAGATAGGGGACATTGACCGAGACAATCTCGCCAACCAACCCCAGGTCCGTGCCGTTGGACGAGAGCTTCCGCGCCCTCAACAGCATGTTGTCCACGCCGCAGAGACCGGTCGCATTCCCGCCGTTCGTGTTGATCGAATTCACGATCTCCTTGTTGATCATGCCGGCGAGCACCATCAGCACCACGTCGATCATCTTCTGATCGGTATACCGCTGACCGTCGACGAACTTTGTCTGGATCCCCAATGCGTTCGCCGTTTCCGTAATTTCCTTGCCGCCGCCATGCACGATGACAATATTAATGCCGATCTTCCGCAGAATCGTTACATCCTTGGCGAACGTCTCCTTCAGCCGCTCATCCGTCATGACCGCGCCGCCGTATTTAATGACGAACGTCTTCCCCTCGTACGTCTGGATATAGGGGAGCGCCTCGATCAGGACTTCTTCTTTCTTCAGTCCATCCCTCATGACCTGTAGCTCGCATTGATGTGGACGTACTCTTTTGTGAGATCGCATGTCCAGAAGCGTGCAGCCTGGTTGCCCTGGTTCAGATCAATGCTGATGACGACGGTGTCCTGCGAAAGAGTTGCCTTCGCAGCCTCCTCATCGAAAACGACGTCGTAATTTCTCTTCAGGATCGGCAGGTCGTTGAACGAGATCTCTACCTCATCGGGATTGAATTCTATCCCCGAATACCCCACAGCGGCCAGGACCCGCCCCCAGTTTGCATCAGCCCCGTGGATCGCGGTTTTCACCAAATTGGAGTTCGCAACCGCCCGACCTGCCTGAACCGCCTCCTCCTCGCTCCTGGCACCCTTCACGAGAACCTCGATGAGCTTGGTTGCCCCCTCGCCGTCGCGTGCGATCATCTTCGCTAGCTTGACCATCACGTACTCAAGCGCAGCCGAAAACAGGCGGTACTCCTCGGAATTCTCGCCGAACGCTCTGTTCTTCGCTAGTCCGTTCGCCAGCACAAGCGCCTGGTCGTTCGTGCTCATGTCACCGTCAACCGTAATGCGGTTGAACGACCTGTTCGTCGCAGCCTTCAGCGCTTTGCTGAGCAGCGGCTGCGAGATGACAATATCCGTCGTTATGAATGCAAGCATCGTGGCCATGTTGGGGGCGATCATGCCGGAGCCCTTCGCGACGCCGCCGATCGACACCATGTTGTGTCCGAGTGTAAACTTCACTGCAACTTCCTTCGGCCGCGTATCCGTTGTCATGATCGCTTCCGCTACATCCTTGTTCCCGGAGCGGCTCAGCTTCCCTGCCAGATCCTTTACCCCTGGAAGAACCTTCTCCATCGGAAGATATTGACCGATAACGCCGGTTGACGACACCATGACCTGTTCGACTGGCAGCTTCAACGCGTCAGCAGCTGCTTTGACGGTATCCCAAGCGTCGTTCAGTCCTCGCTCCCCCGTACAGGCATTTGCGTTTCCGCTGTTAACGACGATAGCAGAACACACCGAAGATCTGCTCAACTGCATTTTGTCCACAATGATCGGCGCCGCCTGTGTCCTGTTCAGTGTAAACACGCCCGCGACCGTCGCCGGCACCGCCGACACGATCAATGCAAGATCCTTTTTTGTCTTACGGATAGCGCAGAATTTCGCTGCCGCCAGAAAACCCTCGGGCGCCGTCACCCCGCCCTGGCATTCATCAACAGGAATGTCCGTCATGCAACCAACCCCTCCGTTTCATCAAAATCGAACATGAGATTCATATTCTGTACTGCTTGACCTGCCGCCCCCTTCACGAGATTATCGATAGCCGAGAGCAGGATCAACTGGTTGTTGTCGGCATCGATCCGAAAGCCAATGTCGATATAGTTTGTGTGGTTCACGTTCTTGATCTCCGGTATTACAGTCTCGGACCAACGCACGAACGGTTCGCGTTCGTAGTACGTGCGAAACGCTGCGGCGATGTCTCCATGGGTTGCGCTCGGCTGGAGGGGCGCGTAGATACTCGTATAGATGCCGCGCGTGATCGGAAGAAGATGCGGCACGAAGGTAATGGAAACGGGTGTTCCCGCAAAAGCCTCGAGTGCCATTTTGATTTCAGGTGTATGCTGATGCACGCCAACCTTGTATGCTTTCACTGATTCATTGACTTCCGTGAACGAGAGATCCACGCTGGAGCTTCTTCCCGCGCCCGAAATGCCCGAGAGAGAACTGATGGCAATTCCCTTTCTTTCGATCAACCCTTCCTTCAGGACCGGGACCAGAGGAAGGATGGCGCTTGTCGGATAGCATCCTGGATTTGCGACCAGCGTCGCCGATCTAATCTGTGAGCGGTTCCACTCCGGAAGTCCAAAGACAACATCGGCGAGTCTCTCCTTTGCAGTATGGTCGCGTTTGTAGAATTTCTCATAGAGTGATACATCCTTGAGTCTGAAGTCACCGCCAAGATCAACCACCTTCTTCCCTCGGTCGAGCAGATCAGGCACGATGTTCATCGCCTCTCCGGAAGGAAGCGCGACAAACACTACCTCGCTCCCGCAAGCCGCCTCAGCAGAATATTGCTCATACACCGAATCCACACAGCGCTCAAACCAAGGATAGATCTCTGCAACGCGCTTCCCGGCGGAGGTGTTGGCAAAAAGCTTGTCGATCCTCGCGTGCTTGTGTCGAGTGAGGATCTTCACCAACTCAATTCCCGAATAGCCTGACGCCCCGACGACAGAAACGTTGATTTGTCGCAACTCAGCTTTCTTTTCTCAGTATTGAGGATGGATAAATATACTATAATGCGGATAAATATGCAAATCGCTTCTCACCTGTTAGGACTTTTTAATGCGCTCCTGGAACATTATGTAACCACAGGGGCGGCGGGCAAAGAGCTTTTGTTTTGTATATTGGCCGGAGAAAGGAGAGTGACCGGTTTATGGGCTTCACGTGCGGCATCGTCGGTCTACCGAACGTCGGCAAGTCAACGCTCTTCAACGCACTTACGGCGACCCAAGCACAGGTGGCGAACTACCCCTTTAGCACCATCGATCCGAACGTCGGCATCGTCCCGGTTCCCGACCCTCGCCTGGATCGATTAACAGAAATCTATAAACCCGCCAAGACAGTACCCACCACCCTAGAGTTTCTGGACATCGCCGGCCTCGTCAGGGGGGCCAGCAAGGGGGAGGGATTGGGGAACCAGTTCCTCGCTCAGATCCGCAATGTCGATGCGATCGTTCATATCGTCCGCTGCTTCGACGATCCTGACATCGCGCACGTCGACGGATCCGTCAACCCCCGGCGAGATATTGAAGCCGTCGAGACGGAGCTGATCCTGAAAGATCTTGAGACCCTCGACCGCCGACTGATCGAAGCAGAAAAGCGAGTGAAGTCAGGTGAGAAGAAGGCGAAGGAAGAGATCGATTTCTATGCGCATGCCCGCGAGCATCTGGGAGCCGGCCGCCTCGCCCGATATCTCGCGGTCCGTACAGATGATCAGCAGGGGTGGCTACGCGACCTGCATTTACTTACGAACAAGCCGGTGACGTACGTCTGCAACGTTCATGAGAAGCACCTCGCCACAGAGATCGATTACATCTCCCAAGTGCGTGAGCTCGCTGCCAAGGAATCAGCCAAAGTCGTGGTGATCAGCGCAGCCGTGGAGGCAGAGGTCGCCGAGCTTCCCGAAGGAGAGCGGCCACCGTTTCTCCTGGAACTCGGCCTGAAGGAATCGGGCTTGAATCAGATCATCCGCGAAGGCTACGACTTACTGCAGCTCATAACTTTCTTCAGCGTGAACCCGAACGAGGCACATGCCTGGACCGTCCGAAAAGGCGCGACGGCAGTCAAAGCGGCGGGTGTGATCCACAGCGATTTCGAACGCGGGTTCATCCGTGCGGAAATCATCAAGTATTCCGACCTGGATCGCCTCGGTTCCGAAGCCGCCGTCAAGGAACACGGACTTCTCCACGTGCAGGGACGAGAGTATGCGATGGAGAATGGAGATATTATGTTCGTTCGCTTCAACGTGTGAGGCGCGCTGCAACTCGCCTGATGTCCACGATTCGTTTTTTTTCCCATTCAACTCCCACACTTCAGCGCCTCCCTCCATTGATCCGTCACCGCGCGACCCGGCCTCCAGCCAAATGACAATTACAGTGTAGAGCCGGATAGGGGGGAAATGAATGGAATTACCGAAGGGAAAGAACGCCGGCGCCACCCGACGGACGGCACCGGAAGATGAGACTATCAAGATTTTCCACTTCGATGAAATCTCGATTGGCATTTCGCTTGGTGAAACCGTGGTAGTATCCCTGCTGCATCTTGCTTATGAAATCGCCCGTGTGCTCCCCGGCGATGGCGTTGACCGTGCATCCGCCGAACCCCGCCCCCGTCAATCGCGCACCCAGCGCTCCCAGCTTCCGAGCAAGAGAGACCAGGACCTCAAGCTCTGGAGAACTGATCTCGTAGTCATCACGGCAGCTTGCGTGGGATTCATTCATAAGACGTCCAAGTTCCGAGATGTCTCCACGACGCAGAGCATCCACAGCCTGGCCTACTCTCCGAGCCTCCGAAACAACGTGCCGATAGCGCTTCCAGAGCTGAAAACTATCGCCCGGTTCGTCGAGGATGGTCCCCCCTTTCAGCTTGCAGTAGTCATTTCTCAACGATTCAACGCTTCGCTCCAGCCTGCGCGAAACATCCGCCAGAGACAGGGATTCCCTCCCAATCACCTTTAAGGCAATGCGATTGATATCACGCGGATCAAGCGCGAGCTTCTCAGGCGAAAGATCGGCGAGAAGGGATGTATCGATTTTTGTGCCGGTTCGCTGCGCTACGGCCTTCGAGAGCAGGGCCGCCGCCAGACGGCATTCGACAACTCGCCGATTGTAAGCGTAGCGGATCTCTTCGCTCTTGGGCGCGCGGATCAGGCTGTTGCAGACAACGAACGAGAATCTCTTGGGGATGGGGACAGCCTCCGTCCGAAGGGGAAAGAAATCGATCTTCAAGGCCGCACCCGCTTTGGCGAGCAGCGAAACAGCTTGATCCATACCTCCTCCCTCACTTCCCACATACCGCTCACCGTGTGCAAGCAGTTCAGCGAGTGAATGGTTTTCGAAAGGTACGCGATTCACCGCAAGAAACGCCAGCGCGGATGCAACGACGAGCGCAGAAGAAGAGGAGAGACCGGCTGACTCGGGGATGTTGCCGCCGACTGCGGCCCGAAATCCCACAGCCTTCTGCCTTGCCACTTTGCCTTCCTGAAGAATGCCGTTAACCGCCGCCTTGACGTAGTTTCCCCAGTCTCCCTGACCATAGGGGGTCAGGGGTCGCGTGACACCGAAGGTTCGGGGCTCAAAACGAGGATCTTCGTTGACAAGCTCGACGGTTGCATCTGTCGAGGGGGCGATCACGAAAACGAAATCGCGGTCGATCGCCATCGGTAGGACTGGATAACCGTTGTAGTCGGTGTGCTCGCCGATGAGATTGACCCTGCCGGGAGCTCGTACGAGGTGCACGGGAGTGGTGTCCGGAAATGCTGACGCAAACAACTCGAGGAGGCGTTCACATCGGCCGGAATAGAGAGGCAGCTCGTCGGCCGAACAATTGTAAGCCTGACGTATCTTCTGAATAAGATGTTGTGGAAGAGACTTTTTCAAAGCTGGGTCGAGGAAGAATGAGGAAGATGGGCCGGCTACCAGCTGAGCTCGCCGTAGCGCGTCTTCAGATACTCCTGCACCAAGCTGATGTCGTCCTTAAACGTGAGATCCGGAACATGTTCTTTCAGCGGGAGGGCTTTCAAAGACCGGGGATATGCTTTCACCATGTTCGTCACAGCACTGACAAGTTCTTTCTCCTGCCTGACGGGATGCTCCGGACAGGACATCAAAAATGGGAGGATCATCTTGTAGTCCAACCGAAAGATATTCATGCTTACTCGCAGTCCGCCATCCCTCCCGCGCAGCTCTTCAAGCTGATCGAGGGCTGGTTTCTCAACGATCTCGACGAGATATCCAGCTTCGTCCTTGCGCGTGATCCCGAATCGGGCAATGCGTCGTTCCTCAAACTCCAAACCGGCGCGGTCATAGTCGATGAGCGAGTTGGGAATCTCACAGTCCAACAGCAACGTGAACGCCTTGACGGAATACAGATTGTCGCTATTACAGACGATGAAATCACCCTGCTCCCAATCGGGCTGTGCCAGGAGCGCTTGGAGCAAGGCGTCCGCTGTACCGAGTGGTTTGCGTCGGCCGGGAGGTATTTTCTGCAGCGCGTAGGAGATGCGGAGAGAGTGAAATTCATTCCCGCAATCGCGGGGGCCGTAGTACGACTTTAGGTTCTCATCATGCTCACCGATGACGATGAGGACATCGCTGATGCCGGCCTGGCGAATGTTGTAGAGGAGGTAGTCGAGAAAGGGGCGCCCCCCAGCCCCAACGCCGATCATCCCTTTGCTGCGCTCTTCAGCTTGCTGGAGAAGGTCTGGGTCGAGATCCAAGGTGCCAGGCAGCTTCATACGGGACGAGATCCCGCCTGCTAGAATGACGATCCGTCTATCCCCCTTTGCCATCTGTCATAAACCCCGACGTTTTGCTGCAGCATACTCCGCGGCGTATGCTGCACCGTCAAAACCTTCTTCCGACGGAACCTCAGCCAGGTAGATCTTACCTCCGTGCTGGCGCGAGAGTTTAGCTGCTATGTGGATTTTCACCGCTTCGAGCGGCGCCTCAAGAGAAAAGGGGATCTCGGTTCCCTTCAGAAGCTCGACAAAATTCTGGAGGTAGCGCTCATACAGCCGCGAGGGGTCGACCCTCATCGTGTGCATGCCTGTTGCAGAATACAAGCACATCGACCATTCGTGGAACGGCTGCTGGAGCTGAAGGATGAGAACAAACCCGCTGTGATACGTCACTGAGATGAAGCACGATTTGTTCTCGGCAACGTATTCGACGTAGTTGGCGCCCGTGCCGACGAGCCCTTGCGCCATCTCGGTCGTGTGAATTCCATAGCTGAAGAAATCCCCGGGGCCGGTCGCAACAGCCGAGGAAATCTCCCCGATGCGGCTGGCCTGGGAGCTGAGCGTGGCAATCTCCTGTGCATAGCGAACCGCCGATCCGCCGTAGATGGGCGTTTTGTGCGTCGCGTGGAGTTCAAGCAGTTCATAGATGTCCCGCACCTTCCCGACGATCGGCTTGTCGATCAGCAAGGGCTTCTTGGCCTCGATGAACGGAAAGGCGCGGTCAAGATGCTTGTCCCAGTTCACGCTGTGAATCATGACCGCATCAACAAGATCGACCATGTCGTCCAGTCGTTTGCACACGTGGGGAATGTTGTTCTCTTGAGCAAACTGCATGTCGTACCCCTCCGGCCACACATCCCCTCCATCCCACAACGCGTTGACCGCCACGCCCGGGATCGCATTGAGGATCTTCGTGAACGCTTTGGGGTGAGACGTGTCGAGGTCGACTAAACCGATCCGAATCATGGTGTTATCCTTTTCGAGACTAATCGGGAATGGAGTTTTGATCTAATGAGATTGTACTGCGTCGCAAGGAGGACACCGAACAGCACGAGACAAGCGCCGATGACATCGGTTGCGGTCATGCGCTCTCCAAGCCATACGATCCCGCTGACAACAGCAACGACAGGAATGATGTACGAAACCATCGACAGAACTACGATGTTCACTCGCTGAAACAGCTCGAAATACAGGACAAATGGTATCGCGGTCGCCATAATGCCAAGGTAGAGGACGGAGAGTGCCAGCTCTGTCGTCAACGAGAAGCGCGGTACCCCGCCCACGAAACAGAACGGGAGCGTCTCGAGCCCCGCGACAAGGAGAACGTACATGTTGAAGCCGAGTAGATCACGGCCCTTGAAATACTTTCTCGAGTACACTTGGGCAAAGCCGATGAGCACCGATGTCAAGAGCACCGCTGCGCTTCCCACAAATGCGGACCCTCCCGTGATCCCCAGTGGCTCGTCCGAAAATAAGAGAATGATTCCAATGAAGCTAATGATCAATCCAAAAATCTTGGCCGCGGAAAGCTGTTGTTCTCGCAGCATGAGGTATGCGAAGATCGCAACAAAGAACGGCGTCGTGCTTTGAAAGATGGAGCCCATCCCGCCCGAGACGTATTGCAGCGCCCACGCCGTCAGTGCCAGCGGGATCCCAACCCAGCACGTCCCCGCCACGAACGTTACCCAGAACAACCGGCCGGTGAATGGTTCTTTTGAGGGGCTTCGCATCCTCCATGCCCAGAGGCCGACTCCTCCAATGATTGAGCGAAGGCTTGCAATCATCAGCGGATCGCTGTCGCGCAGTGCCACGACCGTAAACGGCCATGAAAGCCCCCAGACGACGGCGAGAAAGGCGACCGTTCCATAGTCGAGAAGACGAGATGGGGATTTCACCAACGGCGGTATCAATTGCTCTCCCCTGTTGAAGATAACGTTGTCTGGGTTATTGGACAGGATTCAAGTAACGCCGGAGTAGGACGCCGGTCTTCTTCGACAACAGCGTCGAAGCGTTGCGCATCGCCATCTCGGGCGTCGTATGGGAATCGACAAGCGATTCCAGGTCAAGAAGGAAAGCAGGGCTGACGAATGCGGACCGATCCCCTTCCAGTGAACCAACGATTGCAAGCACAGGTACACCTGCCCGATTCGCTCGCTCGATGACACCCGAAAGCGCCTTCCCGAACCGGACTTGTTCGTCGATCCTCCCCTCACCCGTGATGACAACATCCGCTGCGCGGAGATGATCATCGAATTTCGTCGCTTCGAGCACCACATCGATGCCGCGCTTCAGTACGGCATCGCAAAAAGCGACCAGGCCTGCACCCAAGCCCCCTGCCGCCCCACTTCCTCGAATGTGAAGCACATCGATGCCCAGGGTCGATCGAACGAGCTGACCATATTGAAGCAACGCAGCGTCGAGAATTTTTACATCGGCGGAGGTCGCACCCTTCTGGGGTCCGAAGACAGCCGATGCCCCTTGTTCGCCACACAAGATGTTTTGCACGTCCGAGGCGACGATGACCTCTGTCGCGCCAAGCCGGGGATCTTTCTTCTGAACATCAATCGTCTCAAGCTTTGCCAACGCGGCACCGCCTCCCGCCAGCGGCTTGCCGTTTCCGTCGAGGAATCGCACACCAAGCGCTTGCGCCATTCCAGCGCCGCCGTCATTCGTTGCACTCCCCCCGATCCCGATCACCAACGATGAAGCACCCGCATCAAGCGCAGCCCGTATGAGTTCACCGACGCCATACGTTGTGGTGATTTTCGGATCGCGTTTGTCTTCCGGAACAAGTCCCAACCCCGCCGCCTCCGCCATTTCGATGATTGCAGTTGATCGATCTTCCGACAGTCCCCAACGGGCCTTCACCCACTGGCCCGGCAGCGGTCCTTGGACTTCTGAGGTGACGAACGTCCCCTGAAGTGCCGTCGTCAAGATGTCCACCAGTCCCTCCCCCCCATCTGAAATCGGATGCTGGATGGCAATTGAATCGGGAAGGACTTCCTTCACGCCTCGCTCGATCGCGGCTGCCGCATCCCGAGCGGTCAGTGAACCCTTGAACGAGTCCGGCGCAATCAGGATGGTCTTCACGTACGCAACCTTTTCGAAGATCTCGAAAAAGCTTGGCGCCTGACCTCCTTCTTCTCGAGAACTGTAAACCCCGGCACACGCCACTGGAAGTTGGGATCGACGTACGGCTCGTCGTTTTCGTGACCTCTCATGAACTCGATCTTTCTCTTCAGCAGTTCACCAAAATTCTTGTAGTAGATGAACGT
Organism: uncultured Ignavibacteriaceae bacterium; assembly: GCA_964480945.1. GTDB lineage: Bacteria > Bacteroidota > Ignavibacteria > UBA10030 > UBA10030 > VGWB01. The sequence continues at coordinate 34,025 of CAYZRX010000003.1, forward strand.
CGTCTCACCGACGCCGGAAACGATCATCCAGTTCGTTTTCGATCTTTCCCAGAGGTGGAGCAGATTCTTTGTGTTCTCGATCTCATCGAGCACCATCTGCTTCAGCAAGCGACGGGATTCCTTCCTTACTTTCTTGTCCTTGCTCTCGAGATACGAGTGGGCCCCTGCAACCCACGCTGTGACGTTCCGTTGGGTCCGGTACCAACAGGAGAGTGCTTGCATCCGATCCGTGAGATCGTCGACGCACGCTTGAGCCGCATCGCTCGTCGCCCGAATCTTCATCTTCTTCAGCAGCTCGAGCGCCGCGGTCATTTGAGGAAAGAGATCACGGTCGATCAGCTTCAGACACGCTTGGGCGTGAGCGGGATCGAGCAGATCGAATCCGACGTCATAACGAAAGTCAACGCGGCAGCGATTGTGAGGAGTAGCAAGCAAGAACTGCTCATAATACGCTCGATCCTGCTCAGCGATCGCTTCGATGTTCGGAACGATCGGGCGTATCCAGAGACGATACCAGACCCCCCAGGATGAGTAGATCCAGATGGGCACGGGGAAGCAGCGGTAGGCTTCGTCGGAGTACTCCCAGACTTTCACGAGATCGCCGCTCAGCGCTTCGCCGATCCACTCGGCTGCTTGGCGCCGGAGGAAGGCATCGAGGTCAAGATGAGCGTCAGCCTGAAACGCTCGAACAAGCTCCTGGTTGATGTTGTAGGGTGCCAGGGATGGCGGTGTCGCGCTTCCGTTGCAGCACGCCGTCGCCACTCCCTGCCGGTGCATATCCTTCAGTTTTTCATAAACCAGGTAGGGAAACGGAATGCCGATGAGGGGTTCGTGATTCGAGAGGATGCCCGGGTTGAAGTACACGTCCGCGTTGGACTTCTTCTTCCGCAGCTCTTCGATCACCGGCCGCTCGGCATCGACAAAACGGTTGTGCAGGGCCGTCCCATGAACCTCACGCGCCTCTTCCTGCCTCGGATGCTTGTACGCCAGGTCCCATCCTTTCGTCAACAGCGACGAGACCTCAACGTCCAGTCCATCACCCAATTGCTTCCAGATGTATTCGTGCTCCGTCCAGAACGGCTCAAGGCGTATCAGGGTCCGGAACTTCGGGTTGATCCGCCTTCCCGCGTCGCGCAAGATCTTCATGAATCGCACAAGATTGTTCGCCGCCGCCTCCGCGATCTCGGTATCCCCCTTCCATTCGCGAATGACATACCCTCCACCGTTCCGACCCACGTACAGCGAATTCGTGTATTCGAAGCCGGCACCGCTATCGTTCGACCAAATGGAAATGTAATCGAGTGAGGGAACCTCCCTTAGGAGGTTCTCCATCATCTCGGCATAATGCTCCTGCACCACGGGATGGGCGACTGAGAGGTTGAATCGAGGATGCCAGCTTCGGATCGGATGGTCCACGCGCGCGCCCCGCAGCATCGGATACCGCTCGAGAAGGGCGTCCGGCACGGACCGCGGTTCAAAACACACAATGCCCGGGGTGAGTCCGTACCGTTCGGCGATCTCGGCGTTCGTTCTAAGGAAATTGAGATTTGCCTCAAGATAGTCCTCATCGTAAATGCCCTTGTTCAGCCGGCTTGCGACAAACTGATCAAGCGACGGGCAGTACGTGTAGAAGCGGTGCAGCACCTCCCCCTGCGGCCCGCGCTCAAATGGAACAGCAAAGGCAAGGCCGTTCACCTCCACGTGGGAAAACCCCAGGCGAGCGAGATTGCGGATATGATCTTCTCGATTGAAATCCCGCAGCGTGCGTGCATGCTGCGTCAGAAACAAATCGTAGACCGGGCGCAGGTTCGTGAAGGACGGATGACGGATCGTGCCCGACAAGAACTCCTCGACCTGTTGCCCCTTCCAGTCGTCCGTCAGCAGAGTAAAGAGATGATACAACAAATGCGGCCGCGAGGCGAGGAGCTCGATACCTCCGGCGTGGCGCACCCTGACCATCATCCAGTCGCGTTTTCCATCAAGCGAGGGATGCACTGCCTTCCATTTGTTTTTGTCACTAACAACGGCAACCCGAACGGTGCCGGCGGGCGCGCCAAGCCCGTGCAGATGCTTCACAACTGCCCGTCCCCCGACGATCGTCGATAACTCATGTGCGACGGTCTGCTCCACCTTCAGCGTCTGGGATGTATAGTGTATCGCCTTGACCTGCGTAAGTGCGTCAGCAATTGAGGGCATAGTTGACGTTCACTCTTTCCGAGTTTAGGGACAGACGTTGACTATTACTGCGATCTTCGTTCGCATTCTTCACCTATACTGTGAGGCCGAGGAGCTGTTTGACTTTGCCGACGGCCAGGACGGCATCACGCGCGTATCCATCGGCCCCAATCTCATCAGCAAACCGTTGACTTGCGGGCGCTCCGCCGATGATGATCTTCACCGTGGACCTCAAGCCGGCGGCAGCGATGGTGTCGATAATCGCTTTCATATTCAGCATGGTCGTCGTCAGCATCGCCGACATTCCAACGATGGCGGGATGATGGGTATTGATGCCTTCGACGAATCTCTCCGGCGGAACGTTCAATCCGAGATCGACAATCTCAAATCCAGCCCCCTGAAGCATGATCCCCACAAGGTTCTTCCCGATGTCGTGCATATCTCCCTTCACTGTCCCCAAGAGGATCCTCCCGAGCGGCCTCGCGCCTTCCCTTGCGAGGTGGGGTTTCAAAATCTTCAGTGATGCCTGCATGGCACTCGCCGATTGAAGAACCTCCGGCAGGTACAGCTCCCCGCTCCGCATCTTCTCTCCCACTACAGTCATGCCGGCGATCAGCCCTTCGTTCAAGATCGCCTGCGGTGAGACCCCGGCTTCCAGGAGCTCCAGCGTCAACGCCGCGACGCGCTGGGTTTTTCCTTGTTCCAGGGACTGTGCGATCTCCTGCAGTTCCTTCATTGCCTTCGTCATCGGTCACTTCCCGGCACTACTTCTTTACGCTCCGAACCTCCTGAGCCACCTCTCGAATGGCGATCAAGTTGGCCAGGGGTGTTCCGTACGGCACCACGCCGGTGCCAAGAATGAATCCCGGATAACCCTTCGACTCCTTGACCATCTTGAGCGCACGTCGGAGCAGCTCCTTCACAGTCAGCTCTAGAAAGTCGGACGTGTCCAGGTTCCGGCGAAACGCCCGACGAGCCTTCGAGCACTTCACTAGAAATTGTCCGATGTCCGCTTTGGCGTCGCAGAGAATGTTGTTTGCACCCGTCTCGAGATATGCGTCGAGCATCAGAGTCGTGTTGCCTCCAATAATGAGCGGAACATGCTGAACGCCCAATTGCTTGAAGTATTTGATGATCCCCTGCGTCGGCCCGAGAACAAAGTCTCGGTACATTGCGGGCGACAGCAACTCCGGCGACGCCTGCGAATCGAAGATGATGACCCCGCATCCTGCCTCTCTGAAGGCGCTGCCGTACCTCTTGATGACTTCTGCTGAAAAGGCAATCAGGTCCTTCACAAGTCCGGGATGGGTGACCGTGAGCATCAACAGGTGTTCCGACCCAACGAGACTGGACGCCATCGAAAAAGGACCCGAGACGGCGCCCCGAATCGGAACGTCGCGGCCGAGCACCTTCACCACACGTCGCGCAACTTCGAGATTCAACGGCATCCTGCCATCTTTTTTGGGATCCGGCATCTTCAAGGAAGCGACATCGTCCGCTCCCTGGAAGATTGTTCCTTCCGGGCCGATGGCTGGCGTGGAAATGTCATTTCCCGGGTAGTACGTCACCTTGCATCCTACCGCCTCCGCTTCCACGTTGTACACATCGATCCCCACGGTCAGCGCGTCGGGTTGGACCCGCTCGTACTCTGCGAGCACTGCTGTCGTGAACAGATTGATGTCACGGCAGACCTTCGAGGGCGTCTCACCGACAAACCACGCCTTGTGTTCATAGATCGCCGGCAGAAAAGGGACCCTGTCCGACGGCTCCAAATTGAGAGCCTTCTCTAGTCGAGTGTTCATTCCATCTTCTCCATTGCCCTGGTGATCACTCCCCTCTGGCGGCCGTAACCTTCTCATTCCGGAAGAAAGAGATTGCGGAGCGCCGTCATTTCATCCCTCCGCTCTCAAGCCACCTTGATCGAGGGCCGCACAGAGGGAAGCAACGTCCCCAATTCTCTCGCCGAGGGCCGCTGGAACGATCCTGCATGCTTCGACCGCCTGGGGGAGCGCTTCCTCGCGAAACACCCTCTCTGCCGTTGGGAGAAAAGTGTCGCCGATCCGCATGCCTATGCCGCCGAGAATAATCCGCTCCGGATTCAAGAGATCGGCAAGCATCGCAAAGCCACGTCCCAGATAAGCTCCTGCCCGTTCGAATACCTGACGAGCTTCTTCAGAACCCTCTTTCCAGGCAGCGTAGACCTCGATGACCGTCGCTGATTCATTCCACACCGCGGGGAACATCGCCCGGGCGAGCTTCGCCATGCCTGTTCCACTTCCGAACCCTTCAAGGGACCCTTTTTTGCCGAAAGACAGCGGACCATCCTCTGCAACTCGAATGTGTCCAACCTCCCCAGCAGTGTCCGTGGTGCCCCGGTAGAGTTTTCCGTTCAGGATCAGACCCGCGCCGAAGCCGGTCCCCATCGTGAGGAAAATGATGTTGCGAAACCCTCTCCCTGCACCGAAGAAGAATTCCGCAAGGGCGCCGGCATTTCCGTCGTGTTCGACAAACACGGGGAGGGAAAACCTGTCTCCTAGCAGTTGTTTCAGTGGGATATCGTTCCACCACGGCAGGTTGGGTGGCGACTTGATCACACCCTTGAGAGCATCCAGGGGGCCGCCGATCGAGACGCTGATCGCCTCGATCCTATCCGCTGAATGCTGCATTCCTTCCTGCGCCGCCTGCACAAGATCGTCAAAAACCGGTCGGAAACCTCGCTCGGGCGCAGTGGCAAACTGCGTCCGCCAGCGAATCTCTCCCTGTGCAGTTCCCAAAACGACCGCACTCTTCGTTCCACCAATATCCAAACCGAGTATCATTTGGTCAAGAGCCTCGTTTGCTGTCTCGCTCCGGGCTTCAGCAAGTCGTGCAGGGAGTTCATGGCTGCAATGGTCCAGCCTCTACTGAGTGATCTTTACAGATTTGAAGTCGAGAATCCTTCGCTCGTTCTTGTAGGTGATCGTGAGCTTTTCACTGCCGACCTCCGCGTGCAGGTACGGCCCGTCGAAGAGCTTGGTCTCCGAGAGGTCGATCGTTCTGCCGTTCAGCGTTCGGTTCTCCGGAAATGTGAAGGCCATCGTATCACCTCCAAGCGTTCTGTACTGCACCGAAACATTTCCGGGCTTCAGCGACGATTGCGGAATGTGAGTGCGAAGCTGAGCGCAAAATTGATCAAATGAGCCGACCTCGTCTTTCGAGCGCACCTCGACCACATATCCGTTCTGCAACTGATGGCTTCGCAAACGCCAGCAGCCTGTTTCCTTAATACGCTCATTATCCAACTGACTGCCAACGCTTGGAGGGCGTCCACGCTCGCCGGGTTCTTCCTTCCATTCATATTCCTGTAAGGGATACCACCCGACGTAAGTCTCCCCGGCCTTGCAGAGTATCCAACCCGACGGATCGACGATCCGCTCCTGAAGATTGCGGGGAAAGAACCCATCGATATGCTCGGTCGTTGTGCCAGGCGCGATGTCGTACAAGACAATGAGCGTATTTTTGTACTGGAACGTGCGTTCATACGGTGAGCTGCTCGTCCACTTGTCGGGATTGTTATAGGTCCCCTTCGATGCAACGACGTCGGCAATCAGCGTTTTGACCTCCTCGGGGAAGAACATCCCAAGCTCCAGTCCCGACCAGTACGGATGCAGGCCGAAAATCGTCGTGTACGGCCGGCCGTAGGTGTAACGGACGCCCCAGGTGTGCTGCTGGATTGGCTGAAGGATTCCTCCTTGGAGGGAGCCGAGGCCATAGTCCTTCGTGATGTACGAATACTTGTAGACTGGCGGGTTCATCTCTTTCCCGTAACGGATGACGTTCCGGACACGTTTATGTTCTTTCTCAACGTAGCTCATGCTCCGATCCACCGCTATCCGGTAGATGATGTCCGGAAGCCGATAGTCCGAGAGGGCCGGCAGAACGGCCCACCCGGAGTTCGTGGGCTTGCCAGTCCCGAAGTAAAGATAAGCGAACGCCGACGCGCCTGACAGCAGCGGCTCATAGACAGCAGGTTGATAGATGCGGCTGAAGCCGCCGATGTATTGTCCATCAAGGTGCTCAGCGGCAAAATCGGCAAAGAGATAGTCCGCCATCATCTGCCCCCGGAGCTTCATATCAGGATCTTGCGCATACTGCGAGATCAGGATCATCGGTATGACATACTCCGGGAAGTAGTCCGGGGAATCGAATTCCCCTTGCCCGATGGTCGTCGTAATCTTCATCCAGTGGATCAGGTATCCTTTTGCATCCTGGAGGTTCTCGTGGGAGCTCTTCCCGTTGTACCACTCCGAGGCCGGCAGGTTCGGCCACTGCTCGGCTGCAAGAAAGAGAGCCGAGTAGTACATACACCAATGGTTCTCCGTATCGCCACGGTACGGCGCGTACGTCTTCCACGCGTGTCGAACAGTTGCAGCCGTCGCGGGAGACATTTTATCCTTGCCATGAAGGTAGGCACCGATGACCGGGATCATCCAGAACATATCCCCGCGTGGCGCCTCCAACAGAGCGATGAACATGCTGTCCGCTTGAGCGATGTCATGTCTATAGGCATAGCGCACGGCAATCTGAGCGTAACCGGGTGCCTGCATCGTGTCATAGATCGAGGTAACGAAGCTTGCGCGTCTCTCGAATTCCCTTAGGTAGGTCTCGCGGTTCACCGCCTGCGCCCGAGCAGTGCTCGTAGCGAGACCGAGCATAAGGAAGAGGTAACCGAAGTACCGTTTCATCACAAACTCTCTTCAGAACGGTTGAACAATGATCCTCCAAACCTGCGAGCCGCTCAGGCCGGCGTGATGCCACGTCGCACCACCATCATCCGACCGATAGATGCCACCCCACATGGTCCCCGCATACACGCGGTTGCTGTTCGTTGGATCGACCGCAATGGAGTGCACGTTCAACGTCGTGAGCCCTTCGTTCACGCGTCGCCAGCTTTCCCCTCCGTCGATCGACTTGTAGACTCCCGTGACATAGCCTCCGGCATACATCGTCTGCGGGTTGTTCGGGTCAAATGTGATGGTGTAGAAGGTCGATTGATCGAGTCCCGCTTCACACTTTTCCCAGTACTTGCCTCCGTTCCGCGTCCTGTAGATACCGAAGTCGTCCGTGCCGGCAAAAAGGATGCTTGCGTCCTTCGGGTGCTGGGCAACGATTCGAACACCTCCGGCGCTCAGGCCGGTGCGCTTCCACATGTCAGCGCCGTCATCGCTTCGGTAAACCCCATCTTCTGTTGAGCAATAGAGGATCTTCGAATTTGCATGGTCAATAACGATCGATGAAGTGAATTTCGCCTTCAAGCCGCGGCTCTTTTCCTCCCAACCGGCGCCACCATCCGTCGTTCGGTACACTCCGTACGGCGTTGCGCAGAAGATGATTGCGGGGTCTTTTGGATCGATCGTCACCCACAGCGCTTCCGTGATCTGCCACCCCGTGGTGATCTTCCAACTCTTCCCGCCATCCGTCGTCCTATGAATGCCGTTGCCGGAGGCGATGCAGATCACCTGACCGCGGGATGGAGTAAAGACGGCGACGCCGAACGCTCGAATGTTATTTGCACCGGTATGTTCCCACGTTGTGTCGTCCGAGAAGTGTTGATAGAAGAGACCCGTCTCCGCATTCGCTCCGCCGACGACGAAAACCTTGGTGGAAACGACGGAAGCGTAGACGGTCGAGTGCTGAGCCAGCGCTTCGGTCGTACCAAGCCTACAACTGAGAACCAGAACGAGCAAGAGGAGAGTTGCTTTCATGTGGCCTGTTGGTATCTATCTACTCCAGAACAGATCTCAAGTCGACGACAGAATGCGTCTCAACCGATCGTGCCATTGCCTCAACGACAGCGAGTGCCAGGAGGCCCTCTTCACCGCCGGTTTCGGGCTTCGATCCCTTCAGCACACACTCGCCGAACTCTCGCATTTGAAGAATGTAACTCTCTGCCCCCTCTCTGCCGAAGTCCTCCTCCTGAACCTCCTTGTATTCACCCCCCTCGAGGAGCTCAAGTCGCAATTTCAGGGGATAGCAGTGAATGGTCCCTTGCGTCCCGTAGATCCGGAGGAAATATGCATCGGCCGAAACATACGAGGATGTGAGAGCGACAGGAATCCCTGAGGCGAGCTGGACTATCGCTGCCGCCGAGTCGAGAACGTTGTTCGGCATGGCGGCGTTCATCGCGAAGCAACTTACCCTCTCAACCGGACCGAGCAGATACTGAACTGTATCGACAAAATGGATGCCCAGTTGCATCATCGGCAGCAGTCCGCACGTCCTGGGGTCAGCCTTCCATGCCGGCAATCCGGGTTGGAGACCGGCTGGCCGGGAGAGGTTTGCTTCCGCCGCCACAACTCTGCCGATCCGACCTTCGTCGAGCAAGGCCTTTGCGCGACGAAAGACCTGTCGGCGGCGAGTGTTATGACCGACCATGAGCGTCAATCCGGTCCCTTTTGCCAGATCGATTATTCTTCTGGCATCCGCAACCGCGGCTGCCATCGGCTTCTCGACGAAGACGTGCTTGTGTGCGGCAAATGCTTTCCGAGCCTGCTCAAAATGAAGGTGATTCGGCGTCGCGAGAACCACGGCGGCAACGGTTGGGTCCTCCAATATTTCCTCGAAGTTTGCCGCTGCCCGGGCGCCAAACTCTCTCGCAGCCGCCTGGTTCGCATCGGCATTGACATCGAAACAGGAAACCAGCTGGAGATTCCCCGCGTCCCGTACGGCATTCAGAATCGTCCGACCATGGCCGGCAATCCCGGCTTGTGCTATCCGCACGTTCATTGCAGGTTGCTTTCTTGTGCGAACTGGTCGGTCGCCTCGTTTCCTTCAAGCACCCCAATTTGCAGGTAGAACTGACGCTCCTCGCCGGGTTCCAGAAACTGAAGTGTCCCCCTCTCCCGCTCGTTCGCGCGTCCTTGAACCCAGCAGTTGGCCGGTTCCAAGCCCAACACGTACGTCCCTTCCCCCATCATCTTCCATTCGATGAATCGCGGCAATTCCTTCTGGCGGTACCGCACAAACAGCCCAAGGCCGAGTCTCCTGTTCACGAGGAGTGCAGAGGCGAAGCCGACCTTGTTCGCACGAAGATCGTGGAAGAAGACCTGCTCTTTGTACTCCGGAGTCGGTGATGCCATTTTGGTCGAGGCGTCCACCCCCTTCGCGGCCTCCGGGTCTCGAGCCATCGTCAGGCTCGCATTCAGCAGCAGCTCGGCCGCGTCATCGAGCAGAGGCCAGCCGAGGTTGATGTGGTACAACATCATCAACGGCGAGCGTCGAAATCCTTCATTCGTTACGGTGTCGAGAAGGGTGACGGTCGATTCCCCCAGTTCTGTTTCAATCGTCCGGCGGAGGAGGAGATTTTCTTTGAAGAGCGAGCTTTCACGCACATCGCCGGTCACCTGGAAGATGCAGCGGTCGTCGCGCCATTCCGTTTCAGCCCTCACGTTTGTTGCGGGGGTATTGGAGAGCCGCCCGTGGAGCCCGAGCTCTTCGCCCTCGTCGACGCATGGCGCCCCAGCGTATGTCAAGCCGCAGCCAGTAAGAAGTCCGCCCGGGAAGGATCGGGACCAACCGAGCCCCCGGTCGTCAAAATAGCTCGGATGCACGTCGCCGTTCGGAGATCGCCAGGCCAGTGGAGTACCACCGTGTTCCGCGATTGAAATATCCATTCCGCGATCAAGCGAGACTTGGAACCGAAGGCCGGAGCCGGTCCTCACATCAGCAACACGCACCCCGGCTTCTGCCCCCTGCTTCAGCTCCATCATGCGCACGCCGGCAACCTGAGAAAGATCCCCGACCCGCTTCAGCAGCTCCTTGCGATTCAAGTTTACTCCGTACAATAAGGCCATAGTGTCACGTTAGATGTTCATCTCAAGAGAGATATTCTTCTTTGGAAGCGGCAGCGTCACTGAGCCGTCCGTCATTGATAGTTGTTTGCCATCCAGAACCGCAGACGGTTCTTGTATTGCGCGTTTCAGTCTCAAGCGGACGTCGTGCCCGTGGATCACAACCTTTGCGTCCACTTCTTTGAGGCCATTGAGCAGTCGTGGACGGATTATGAGATTCTGCGGTGTCGGGCGCACGCCGAGGAGGTGATGGACGAAGAACATGATGATCTCCGCCCACGTCCAGACCACTATTCCCACCGGTGGCAGCGGCGGAACGGGCCGATCGACATAACACTCCAGCCACGATCCTCCCTTCCCGCCGGTTGGAACATTCAGCATCCAGTCAAGCGCCCGCCAAACCTTTTCATCATCCCCCGCTTCCAAATAGGAACGTGCAACGAACATCGTCGCGAAAGGCCAGGGGCCGGGAGAATCGGGCTCGGAAGTAACATTGTAGCGCGCATAGCCTCCCGTCGTCCATCGTTGATTCCAGAGGTGCTCCATGGAGTCCAGCGTCCTGAGGGCAAGGGCGCTCTTCGGATCGACAATATTGAACATCAGGGCGATGACGCTTGCTGTATCCGGATCGCAGTACGACACCTTCTCAACGTTCAGTGGCATCCCTGGCGGCATGCCTGCTCGATTCGGCGGCTCGAAGGTCTTCTGCGCTTCCCCATTTGCCAGGCGACGCTTGATGAACTTCCCGTCATCCACCAACGAGAATTTGGGATGATGGAGGAATGAATCCTTCATTCGACTGCTTGCCTTAGTCCACTTTGCGACCGAGGCCCGCTCGTCCACATGGCGTGCGATATCCGCCGCAGCGCCCAGACCGATGATGTTCCAGGCCTGGTAGGCATTCTCATATCCTTCTTTGACGCCGAAGGCCGGGTCGCGCTCCCAGAACTCACGCGAATTCTTTACAAGTCCGACACCAAGATCGAGAAACTCCGGTCTCAGCACGTAGTTCGCCACAGCCTTCACCTTCGGCCAGTATTTCCGAAGGATCGAATCGTCCCCCGTCCAGACCCAGTGCGTCCACAATGCGTAGAGTAGCGCGCCGTTCTGATCGAGCTCGATCGTCTCCGGGGGCCTGTGTCGACTCGCGTCCACGGCTCGCCCCTCTTCGTCGACCGAGCGCTCAAGCATGCGGCGGAGCAGCGCCCCCGAGACATCCGGGTGACCGCACAAGATGCTACCGATGGCGACCATGCTCTGATCCCGCACCCATTCCATGTTGTATTGCCAGATTCCGCCGTCCATCTTGCCTGTTCGGGCGACGGCCGCACGCAACGCTGTTCTCGAGCAATCGAAAAGATGGTTGAGTCCCTGATGATCGGCAGAGAATTTGGCGCGCTTCCGCCAGTAACGTTTCGACTCGTCCATCATCGCCCGAAGGCCCTTCTTCAGGAACTTCTCACGCGGCAGATTCAGGGTCAGCACGAGCGTGAACGATTTCGTTCCTCTGGCAGGAATCTCTCCGAGCTCGATAGTCATGTGGCGATCACCAACCGTCGCCGCATGGAGCGAGAAGAGCCGGAGTGTCTCATACCCCAAGGCCATCAATGATATGTTCTTCCGATCGACGCGAAACTCGTCGAAGAACATCAGGTTCGGGTAGAGGAGAGCAACAGCTGAAGCAGCGAGGGGAGCCGAGCTGTTGTTCCGGATCGTCACCGTCCGCAGAAGAGCGGAATCGTTGACCGGGCACATGAGCTCCTCCGTGACTGCGCAGCCGCCAGCTTCCCAATCGATGGTGATCGTTGGGATGTCGTCCGGGTACCTCCAGACCACTGCCGATGTGGCGTACTCCGGCAGATATCCCTTTCCGTTGACGACAACTGTCACCCGGGAATTCTGCAGCCCGCGCTCCGGATGATAAAGATAAGTGCTCATCTTGCGGCCGAAGTGATCCGAGGACATCAGCAGGAGGCCGCAGTGGGTTCCCTCTTCCGGCCTCGGCGAAGTTTGAAGGGCGGTGAGAATCTGGCCGTTGCCCAGAAAATAGTACTCGACGCCGGGATTGTTGGATTGATAATCCGGATGGATCTTCTGTTCCTGCTGGAGAGAGGCCTCCCCCAGAGACCCAAGGGAGGGGCGAACCGTCGTTGCGATGGCTCCCGCACCGACGTATTTCAGGAACTCACGGCGCTCGATGGTCATGCCGGTGTCTCCTGCTGGCGCTCGATTTCAGCCAAGTACCTTCTGAGCATCTCGACGTTCTGCTTCGACTTCTCAATCGAAGGGAGGCAATGAGTCTCAATGGTTACGTGCTCCACGACCCGGTCGCGCATCAAGGCCTTCAGCTGATTTTTCCAATCGATCACACCCTCACCGACCGGCACGCACCGGACCAGCGCTCCTTCCTGCGTGTCTTTAACATGAACGTTGACGACCGACTTCCTGATGGCATCGTAGCCGTCCGGAAAGGGGTTCTCGCCTGTTCCGTAGGCATTGCAGGGATCCCAATTTGCTCCAAGCTCCGGAGAGTTAACGGCCTCGATGAAATCCGACGTATTTCGCCCCGAATCGCACCAGAAACCAGGCTCGTTCTCGACGGCGAGCGTAACGCCCTCACGGCTCGCCTGTTCCGCAGCGCGTCGCATCCAATCGACTGCCCGCCGGAGGTTATCGGGGGGTTCGTTCGGTTCCCGCTGGAAGCCAAAGAGGATCACCAACGGGGCTTCAAACTCTCGTGCTAACGCCAGCGTCCGTGGCATGACATTCAGGAGCTCATTCTCGATTTCCGACGATTCGGACAATGGGTGCTTGAACATTCCCGGTGACAGTGCGGAGATCCGGAGTCCGTTTTGCTTCACAGCTGCTTTCACGTCCTCCAACTCAGATCGTTTAACATTGGGGATCCGGCCCGTTTTCAGTACCCGAAGCTCAAAGATGGAGATTCCCCATTCTCTTCCATGTCGAACCGCTTCGCGGAAATCGGGAGAGATCTCATCGCTGACAAATGCAAGAGAGAGGTGATGCATATCTTGGCAATGATTGGGGATGCTTGCCGATTCTAAAGGTTTCTCTATATGGAGTTGAACGCGGCTTAGTGGGACTCTCCGGGCAGTTCAACCTCGACCAGCGTATACGGTCCCTTTGGAATCACGGCGATGGTAGCGTCCGATCCAGACTTTCGTAGAGCCTTCTGGATCGCTTCTTCAACATTCTGCGCCGAATTGACGAATAGTCCTTTTCTCTCCTCCTCCTTGATTCCACGGGAAACCAGGACAACATCAGCGTGCCGGGCAGCCTTTGCACATTCCTGAAGCTGCCACTGGTCGATCTCCACCGGATGCTGGTGAACCCAGTCGTGAAACGCATCGGCGGAAGAAAATGCCGTTGCCATACTCTTGAACGAGTTGCTCCCCAAGCCCTCCGCACATTCTGCGGCAAGGATGAGAGTACCACCCTTCTTGACGACTGGCAGAGCAGCAGTCATCCCCTTGATCGCCTGGTAATAGGTGAGATCGAGCGGAAACCCCGCGCAGGTCGTTATCACAATATCCGCGGGACGTTCGATCGTCGCCCGGACGAATCCTCGGACAGCTTCAACCCCGTCTGCATGCGCCTGTCGCGGGTCGCCTGAGAAGACACCCGTGATGTTTCGGTCCGCATCGAGACAGACGTCGGTTATGAAGTCGTGGCCGGCCAGGCGGGCGATCTCCAGGAGCTCGTGATGCAGGGAATTTTGATCCAGGGATCCTTCACAGCACCGGGGATCGTCGAGAAACAGCGGGCTGTGGAGCGCTTTGATCGTATCCTCTCCCGCACACCCGGGAGCGATCATTTTGCGGCCGCCGGAGAACCCCGCCATCAGATGCGGCTCGATGAATCCAACAGTGATCTTGAGATCGGATTCACAGTACCGTTTGTCAATGTAGACGGGCGTCCTCTTGGCTGTTTCCCCGAGATAGGCGTGTTCATCGCGGTTGCGTGCGTGATGCTGCGCGATCGTGTACCGCTGCAGGATCGGCTCACCGAGGATCAGGTCCAGTTCATCTGGTGTGCTTGGCCGATGGAGGCCCGTCGCGATCAAGATCGTGATATTCTTCGGCGGGATGCCGTGCTCCTCAAGTGTCTTCAACATGGGGGGGAGCACGATCTTGTTGGGTGCGGGACGTGTGATATCACAGACGACGATGCACGCCGTTCGAGCACGCTGGGCAAGCTCAGCCAAGGGCAGGCCGCCGCAGGTTTCCCTGAGCGATTGCCGGACAACTTCCCCGGGATCCTTCAGGGAGTGTCTGGCATCAATGGAGAGAACCTTGGCGAGATTCCTTTCCGGAACTTCAATATCCAGTCCCTCTTTGCCATACGCGAGGTGGATTTTCATCGGCACTTATGCTTCTTCGTCGGGTTGTTCCCTGGTTGAGCCGCGCGGTACCCCGCATTGCGGCTTCTTTCAACTTTGCAGAGTTGAGCCTTCCAGTACGACGTAACAAAGATACCGAACGTCATGATAAACCCCAAATGCGATTGCGGTCCAGCATCCCAGCCGGGCCTGCGGAATCTGGTATTCTCGGTTCTTGTGGTGAGTTAGGCACTCTCGCCGCCAGGTGGCGGGAGTTCCGGCCCGCGTATCTCCGACCTCTTCCCCAGGTACCACATCGCCGCGCCGAAGATAATCATGAATGAAACCAAGGCTCCGACGATGACCGCGTCGTTGCCATGAAGACCCGTGAAGAAGATCAGGCTCAGCAGGCCGCCCATCACGATCATCGTCGCGCCCACCAGCGGGAATGCGGAGATCTGCTTCTTCCCCGCGCCGAAGACTTCCTTCGCAACGTCGACAGGCGTGTCGAGCTTCCGGAAGAACTCTCGTACCACCCGCCGGTCTTCTTCGCTGTCGAGGGCGAACATCTTCGCAAAGCCGTAGAGGCTCCCACCGAAAGCGAGGGCGCACAACCAGGCACACGTCACGATAAGGTCTGTCGTCGGGCCGACGATCGTTCGCGTGAACAGAACGCCTGTGCCGAGAGTTACGAGAGCGCTGAGAAGGATCAGAAGCGGTTTGTTGGATTTGTAGAGATCGCCCGTCCAGTACGAGGTCGCAAAGATTCCGAACGTCATGACGAGTGCGAGATAGACCTGGGGGCCGATGTCCCAGCCGAGAAGGTAACGGCCTGCAACGCCGGCCAACAGTCCCCAACCGATGCCGGCGACAGCGGACCATTTCGGAATGCGGCGAAAGATCAGGCCGAAACAGAGCGGTACTGTCACAGGGATGTTGAACAGCGTGAAGAACACCTGCATCATATTGAAGATGCCGAACTGACTGTTCACGAAGACAATGGCTAGGATGGTCACAATCAACCCGATGGCAACCGACGCCCGCCGACCGATCCTCAGCAGCTCATCATCCCTTGTCTCCGGACGAAACACGCCTTGGACCATGTCCCGCGCCACGATCGAAGAGACCAGGTTGTAGACATAGCTCAGCGTGCTCATGGTTGCGGCCAACATCGCCGCGATGAACACGCCGATGAGGCCGTTCGGAAGGAGCTTGACACAGAGAGCGATGTAGACCAGATCCTGCGGGTTGCTCCCGATGTACGGCCTGAAGAAATCGACTTGCGAAAGGTCGGGCCAGAGAACTCGTCCGACGAGCGGGGGGATCCCGAACGTCAGCGGGCCGGCAAGCCCGAGGAATGCCGCGAACCATGCAACCCGTATCGCCGATTTTTCATCCTTGACGGAATAGAACCGTTGCCCCGATCCAGCTGCAAATCCGATCGTCATGATGAGAAGGATTGAAATCAGCCAGTGGACATCGTAATGGACGCCATTGTACATATGGTCGAACGAGAGCGGAGGAAGGGCAGCGAAGAGATTCTTGAGGCCGCCCACCAGCGAGAGGCTCATCGGCGCCACGATGAACGTTGTGCCAAGCAGGATGACCCCTTGGACGACGTCGGTGATCGAAACCGCCCACAGGCCCCCGAGGAAGGTGTAGATCAAAATTACGGCACCGGTAACGAGGGTCATCGTTGTGACGTCCAGATTCATCACCGGCGAGAGAAGTTTCGACGTCGCAGCAAGCTGCACCCCAGCGGAGAGCGTGTAGTTGATGCCGATAACCCAGCTGAGAAATTGCTGCGTCGTAATATTGTACCGCGTCTGAGTGTACTCTACGGGAGAGATGGAGCGTGTCCGGCGCCATCGTTTCGCCGTCAGGAAGGAGCCGAGGAAGTAGGCGATAGAACCCAGTGAGAACCAGATCAGCATGAACGACCCCGTGCTGTAGGTAAAGCCGGCCGCGCCGGAGAACGTCCATGCGCTGAAGTTCGCCATATAGAGCGTCATCCCCGACGCCCACCAGGGGATCATATTGCCGCCGGCGAAGTACTCCCTTGCGCCCTTGTTGAAACGCATGAAGTACACCCCGATGCCAAGCATGAAGAGGAAGTAGCCTCCAACAACGGCGTAATCATAGATGTTGACGGACTTCATAATGCCTCTGCATCGGCGAGTTTCAGCTTCCGATCGCTGCAAGCGTCATGATCGCTTCCTGGCTAGCCTGCGCGCGCCCAAGCTCACCCACAACCACTCCATCCCTCATTACGTAAATCCGGTCTGCAAGCTTGAGCACCTCGGGCAGCTCGGAGGAGATAAGAAGAACCGCAACGCCGCTTCTCGCAAGCTCAAAAATAAGATCGTGAATCTCAGCCTTCGCGCCGACATCGATCCCTCGCGTCGGCTCATCCAACATCAGAATGGACGGTTTCAGCCAAAGCCACTTCGCCAGAACGACCTTCTGCTGGTTCCCGCCGCTCAGCGTCGACACCTCAGCCTCCTCAGACGAAGACTTGATGGAGAGCTGCTGTGTGCCCTCCCGGGCAATTCTGCGTTCGGTCGAATCACTGACGAAGCCAAATTTCGAGAGGAGCCGCAAGCCCGTCATCGAGATATTGCGCATCACCGATTGCGTCGCGATCAGCCCCTCCCCCTTCCTGTCCTCTGGAACCAGCGCCATGCCGCGCCGGATGGCATCCTCGGGATTTTTGATGATTACGCGCTCGCCCTCAAGGAGAATCTCGCCGGAATCGATCCTGTTGATCCCAAAGATCGCTCTCGCCACCTCGCTGCGGCCCGCCCCCACCAATCCGGCGAGTGCGACGATCTCACCCGGCCTCACAAAGAAAGAAATATTGTCCACTCGCACCGGCGCGTCCGATACGGTCAGTCCTTTGACTTCCAGCCGCACATCTGCGGGCGACCCCGACCGAGAAACAAGCTTCGCTTCCTTGATCTCCCGACCAACCATCATCCCGATGATCTCCTTCTCATTCGTTTTCGGCACTTCAACCGTCCCGACATACCTGCCATCCCGCAGGACCGTCGCCCGGTGGGTGAGCTCGAAGATCTCCTTGATCCTGTGGGAGACGTAGAGAATGGTGAGCCCGTCTTTGTTGAGCTTTTTCAGAAGATCGAAAAGGATTTCTGTTTCATGTTCCGTGATGGACGCGGTCGGTTCATCAAGGATGAGAATTTTCGTCGAAAACGCGATGGCTCGCGCGATCTGCACAAGCTGGATCTCGGCGGGACTGAGACGCAGGAGCAGCTCGGTAGGAGGGATCTTCAGATCGAGGCGGGCAAGGATTTTCTCAGTCTCTGAATTCAGGTAAGCGAAGTCGACAAAGCCGAATCGTTTCGTCCGTTCGTGACCGAGAAAGACATTCTCTGCGACCGACATATGAGGGACGAGATACGGTTCCTGGTAAACCGTGCTGATGCCTTCGTCCTGAGCGTCAACAGGTGTTCGGAAGTTCTTTTGCGTTCCCGCAAGGAGTACGGCGCCAGAATCCCTCCGGACGACACCCGAGAGAATCCGCATGAGCGTCGATTTGCCCGCACCGTTCTCCCCTATCACCGCGTGGATCTCCCCATCGCGAACGGAGAAACTCACGTCATCCAGTGCAATCGTTCCGCCGAATCGCTTCGTAATTCTTCGGAATTCTACAATATCTGCCGCGTCGCTCATGGTTCCGTAGAACTGTTCCTACAATCTTCCCTGAGCGCCCTCCTCACTTGGTTGAACTCAAAACCATCTTCAGCGGCTCCAGCCAGAGTCGATACGCTTGGGCATATTCGTCGCTGTTTTTATCGGGATCGATGGTTGTGATGCGCTGGAGACCTTTGAACGCTTCTTTCATCGAAGGTACCAGCTGAGCTCCCACTGCCGCCGCCCGCGCGGCTCCTTGAGCGCCATCTGTGTTATACAACTCGATGCCTACACCTGCAACCGACGCAAGCGTGCGACAAAAGACGGGGCTTAGAAACATGTTTGCCGCTCCTGCTCTGAGAACCCTCGGTTTGATGCCAAGCGATCGCATGATCTCGAGTCCATACATGAATGCAAACGCCACACCTTCCTGGATCGCCCTGAGGACCTCGGGCTTCGAATGGACATTGAAATTGAGGCGGAAGACAAGCGCACTGATGTCCTTGTCGCAGAACATTCGTTCAGCGCCGTTGCCGAACGGCAGGATGGTCAACCCTCTCGATCCGATCGGAACAGACGAGGCGAGCCGGTTCATCTCGTCGTACGTGAGCGAAGAATCTCCAACGAGCTTCCTGATCCAGCTGTTTGAAATCCCGGTGCCGTTGATGCAGAGGAGAATTCCGATGTGTGGCGCCTCCTGATGATGGTTAATATGCGCGAACCCATTGATGCGTGACTGCGGGTCACAGTTCAACGAGCCGCTGACGGCGTACACGACGCCCGATGTCCCTGCGGTGGCGGCAATTTCCCCCGGCTCCAGTACGTTCAGCGAGAGCGCGTTATTCGGCTGGTCCCCGGCCCGATAGGAGACCGGGATCCCGGGTTTCAGACCGAGCTCCCTCGCTGCCGAACCGGTCAAGGATCCCTGAATGCCTATCGATGGAACAAGGTCGGCGATCAACTCCCTTCGTAGTCCGTAGTACTGCATCAGCCTGTCAGCCAACGTATGGGCGCGAAAGTTCCAGAGTATTCCCTCCGACAGCCCGGAGAGGGTCGTCTTGAATTCACCAGTCAGTCGCAGAGCGATATAGTCGCCGGGAAGGAGCGCCTTGAACGCTTTTTCATAGATCGAGGATTCGTTCTCCTTTACCCATCGAAGTTTGGAGGCAGTGAAGTTGCCGGGAGAGTTGAGCAACTCTTCGAGACAGACGTTCTGCCCGATCTCGTTGAAAGCCTTCCTTCCGATCTCCGTCGCTCGGCTGTCGCACCAGATAATCGACGGGCGTAGCGGGATACCATCCTTGTCGACCAGCACGAGTCCGTGCATTTGGTACGAGATGCCGATGGCCCGGATCTCCCCCAGCGCAATGGATGCCTGCGATGCGGCTTGTGCCGTCACCTGTTTTACGGCCTCCCACCATGTCTCGGGGTGTTGCTCAGCCCACCCTCGAGCAGGCGAGAGGATCTCCATCTCCGTGTTCGGATACGAGGCCGCCGCGACGACTTCCCCTCGTTCCACATCGAGAATAGAAGCCTTAACGAACGAGCTTCCTACATCATAGCCAATGGTGTACATTGCTTCATCTCCTTGTAGAAGTCCGACTTCTTTATTGTTTTATCCTTTCCAGGCCGTCTTCACAGCTTCAAGCACGCGTTCTACTTCTTCGAACGTATTGTAGATGTGCGTCGAGATGCGCAGGCCGTCCACACCGCCCTCGCTCACCGCCCGCGTGCGCAGCTTATAGGTATCGAGGTGGCGCTGAAGCTCGAGAAACGGAAGTTTTTCATGCTTGAACGTCACCATCGCACTTCGGTCGGCGTCATTCGCCGGAGACAGAACCTCGACAAGGGGGATCTCTTTCAGCCCGTTGAACAGGCTCGTGGAGAGAGCCTGATCTCGCTTCCAGATGTTTTCCATCCCAATTCGCTGCAGAAACGCAATGGCAGCCCCCAGGCCAACCCTGAGTGGTATGCTCACCGTTCCGTACTCGTATCGCTGGGCTGTCGGATGTAACTTCAGCGT
The DNA here is from genome assembly GCA_964480945.1 of uncultured Ignavibacteriaceae bacterium. Taxonomy (GTDB): domain Bacteria; phylum Bacteroidota; class Ignavibacteria; order UBA10030; family UBA10030; genus VGWB01. Next base: position 54,042 of record CAYZRX010000003.1, read on the forward strand.
TCCCTTTGCGAGGTCGAACCCGTTGTCGGAATATGCTCCCACGAACTTTGCCTGAACGACGTCCAGCATTTCCTTGCTGACGTACAACAATCCGGTCTCCTTCGGCCCCAGGAGCCACTTGTGGCCGCTCGTCGCGTATGCATCGCAGCCGAGCTCGTGCAGGTTGAAGGGGAACATGCCGGCTGTCTGAGCGCCGTCGACGAAGAGCCAGATGTTCCTGCTCCTCGCGAGCGCCGAAATTTCTTTCACGGGAAGGATCTGGCCTGTGGTCGTCGTTGCGTGCGGGATGCTGATGAGCCGCGTCTTCGTTGTGATCAGCTTCTCGATCCGATCGACATCCTCCTGAGCGGTCCGCGTCGACGGCTCAAAGAGCCTGATCACAATCCCGTTGCGTTGGAGTTTCGCAAGCCACGGCACGGCGTTCCCGACATGCTCGTGGGTGGATGTAATCATCTCGTCCCCGCTTTTCATCGGCAGGCCATTACAGACGATGTTGATGCCTTCAGTCGCGTTTCTCGTGAAAGCGATCTCCTCGGCGTCGCATCCGAGAAGCTGCGCAGCCGACGATTTGATCTCCTGCCAGAGCTGCTCCGAGTGCCCCGTCTCCGAGATCTTTTCAAGCTCGTCCATCTTCGACTTCACAGCATCAATGACGACGTAGGGAGAGGCGCCAAGTCCGCCCGTGTTAAGATAAATGCGCTTGTCTGTCAGCGGAAACTGCAAGCGTATGAATCTCCAGAACCGTTCGTCATCTGCGTTCACTTTAGGCCACGGTTGGATCGACGGTTGCCCGAACACGGAAGCATGTCCAAGGTTCGGCAGCAGGCTGTACGCGGCAAGTGTTCCTGCAATGGTTCGGAAGAACTCTTTTCGCTTCATGGGGCGTCCCCTCTCTCCTCAGCCGCGAGGACAATCAGGAATTCGTTGATGCAAGAATGCAATGGGTCGAGTTGCCGACCACCACAGTGAAGAGTCGTCTCTGTCATCAGAAAAGGGATGTAAAGAGTGCGTTGGGGATGGTGCTTCTAAGCGGTGGAGCTCCAAAATTCTCGCTCGTCCGTTCCAGTACCTCAAGATATGAAATCGGCGTCCCCGGGACAATGTTGTATCCGTCCCCCAAAATGATCCCACCGTACGGCGCAAGAGTCTCGAGGATCTTCGCTGTTTCTTGCTCGATCTCATGCCTGGGCCCCTGGGAGAGGAGCATGGGGTTGATGTTGCCATGGAGAATGACCTTACCCGCGAGCGCGAGCATCTCTGCCGGCGCGTTCCCCGGGCCGTAGCCGCTCAGCATGGTAATGTGCAGATCATTCAATAACGCCGGGTGAAGATGCACGTTACGTCCGCAGAGGTGCATCATCCTCCCATCGTACCTCTCGCAGCCGAAAATGCCATACAATCGCTTTCCGACGGGGACACAGAACTGCTGGTACTGTTCCAGCGAGAGGACCTGGGCGGAATCATCGGAGTAGCTGAGGCCGTCGAACATCGGCCGTTCCAAGATCCTCCGGTACTCTGTCTCAACCTCGATGTAGCGATCGGTAATCGTGTCCAGAAGCGCGCGGCTTTCGTCCGGAGCTCCGAGCAACCATTGGTAAAAATCACTGCCTGCCAAGTCCACCGCCGACATGAAGGGGCTGTCGGCATTGATCCCGATCGTCACTTCCACCGGAATTATCTCGCCGTTCAGCCTGACCTCGATCTCCTCTGCCATCCTCTTCATTTCAATATACCACTCGAGCCGTTTTCCCCAAAGTGTGGTGGACCAGTCTGGTAGTTGGTAGTGGACTAACTCATCGATGCTCGAGAGGCGCGGAACGGAACGGGGCGTTTCATTCTCCTGCCAGTGGATCTCGCACCCACAGCCGCTCGCATTGGTGACATTCTGGAAGTCAGGAGAAACAGTGATAACCGGCTTGGTAAACCAGTTATCGGGAATGTTCTCAATGCGCCACTTGGAGTTCTCAAGTTGATGGATGAGCTGCGTTCTTGGATCGGAGAAGTATTCCGCGAACGCCACCCTACGCTCGTGCAATATATAGCGTGCCTCGATCCCCAGCAATACCGGCACTCTGTCAACGGGGGCAAAGTTGTACGCACGTTCGAGCCTGCTTCTGCTCTTCACCATCTCACTCTCGGGATATTGCATGTCGACTCTATAGTCTGGCAAGAGACGAAATCCTCTATTCCGTAAATAGATGGGGTAACCGCACTCGGGTGCTCCCCCGCCTTGGGGGCGCCCAGAAGAAGAGATTAGCCCGTTCCATGGGACAGCCCTCTATGTCTGCGACGATCGATCCACAACGTCGATTGGATGCCGACCGAGAGAGAGCGGAAGCGACGGCACGAAGGATATCCAGCGCAGTGCACGAATGATCCAAAGCCGATTGTGCTGCAGCAGGCGAAACGGAGCGTGATATCCGCCGGGTTTGATTGCCGGGACTCTGTTTTGCTTGGTCGAGTATAAAGCTTTTTGGAAGGAACCTCAAGGAGAAACTGGGCTGCCGGAGCACGGGCTGGCGAGAGGCCGCCCGGAGATTCCCGTATTTTGAACGGGATACATCGGTGTGGCATTGATGAATACGGGGTCATCCCATTTCCAGTTATGAGGAAACAAAAGGCTCCTTCGTTTCGTAAGAAAGGATGATAAGGGAATTCGAAGGATCACTTCAAAGGAGGCAGACTTCATGAAACAATCACTTCTCGCTCTCTTCGGGTTGTGTATCCTCGTCATCACCCCGACTCGCGCGCAGGACCAGTTGCTGGCCGAGATCCAGAATCTCGCCCCATACGATGTAAAAACGGATGGATTTGTACTTGACAATGACCAAGAGATCTCGATCCGAGGCATTGGCTCGGCCGACCGCGAATGGGACGCCTCTACATCGGCCTGGATTCTGAACAAAGGGACGCGTGAAGTCGTTTGGAAGATGCGCAGCGCAAGCCGGAGCCGCTACGGTCGCGGCCTGGATGAGTATACCGATCTCGTGAAGCTTCCGCGAGGAGAGTACGAGGTGTACTACGCTGCTTCCCCTGATTGGTCGCACGATGTCCAGGGCTTCGGCGAATTGCTTGATTATCTTGCCGACAGGATTTTTCGCTCAGACACTCGGAGGCGCGAGTTTCGAGATTTAAGGCTGACGATCCATGGCGCCGGTCGCCGTGTCGGTCAAGAGGGAGTGGAACAATGGCACGACCAGATCCGGAAGGAGTCACTTGTCTCCCTGAGCGCTTTATGGGATAATGAATATGTGCGCCAGGGTTTCATTCTCGAAAAACCGATGCAGGTTACCCTCTACGCTCTCGGTGAGATCACCGACGATGCGACGGACGATTACGGATGGATTATCAATACGAAGTCCGGCGAGCGGGTGTGGCGGATGTCGGATTTCAACACGCAACGTGCCGGGGGCGCAGAGAAGAACCGGTTGGTTTCGGAAACGATCACGCTCCCTCCCGGCAGCTACGCGGTCTATTTCGTCACTGACGGATCCCATTCATGCCGAAATTGGAACGCTCCTCCCCCCTACGACCCCGCCTTCTGGGGCATCACGATCAGCGTGAAGAACGCGTCCGACAAAAAGCACGCTAAGACCTTCGACTTCAAGGGGATTGAGGAGAAGAACTCGATCGTAAACCTTACGCGCCTCGGCGACGATGAGTTCGTGTCAAAAGGATTTACGCTTGAGAAACCGACCGATGTGCGGGTTTACGCGATCGGCGAGGGTCGCGATGACAGAATGTACGATTATGGATGGATCCTGGATGCCGATGCGCATAAGAAGATCTGGACGATGGAATACGATGAAACGGAGAATGCCGGCGGCGATCAGAAGAACCGGATGGTCAATAAGGTCATGCACCTTGACAAGGGCAGCTACATCGTCTATTTCGCCACCGACGGCTCGCATTCGTTTAGGAATTGGAACGCCGCTCCTCCGTTTGATCCCGAACATTGGGGAATCTCCCTCAGTGCTGTGGGGGAGGGATTCAACGCAAAGGACGTGAGTTCCTACGAGGAACGACCGGTGAAGTCGGCTCTGGCTCAGATCGTTCGAGTTGGAAACGATGAGCGGAGACGGCAACATTTCACCTTGTCGAAGAAAAGCGACATTCATATCTATGCTCTCGGTGAGGGGCGGGGTCGCGAGATGGCGGATTATGCGTGGATTGAAGACGCTGATTCACGGAGGGTGGTGTGGGAAATGACCTATCGCCTGACCGAGTATGCCGGCGGTGCCAGAAAGAACCGGGTTTTCGACGGCACGATCACCCTTCCCCAGGGCGAGTACATCCTCTATTACGAAACGGACGGCTCTCACGCGTTCAACGACTGGAACGATGACCCGCCCGACGATCCGGCCAATTGGGGCGTCACGATCACGCTTGCTGGAGAGAGCAGCCGCTAGGGGGAAAAGATTGGAGGGCGGCTTAGTGCTTCAGGCTCATCGGGCCTCTCGGTGAGCCGCTACCCAAGACTGCGGACACGACCGGAGGATCCTCGGTCCTCACTCTTAGAAATAATAAACCTGTTGCTGCCCGATGACCGTTGACACGTAGGATG
>CAYZRX010000003.1:58615-113944 GCA_964480945.1 uncultured Ignavibacteriaceae bacterium
TCGAAGAGTAACCTCGCGCTTACTTCACGGGCAACAACAGGTATCTCTCACTGAGATCCAGTCGTCAAGTTTTGTGCCATCTTCGCCGATGGAACATGTGAAAGAATAGTGGCAGCGGCTAATCTCCTGGTGGGCAGACTTTTTCTAAACACAATAAATGAGAACCTAATTGTAAGAGGCGGGAATGACATTCATGCGCTCGCCCCATGCATAGGTTTACCATTTCTGAAAGTGAGCAGGCAGGCAATCCGAGAGAGGAAAGATGAAGATCCACCGGAACGCCGGTGGATCTTCATTTGAACCAAGAACCGGGTGTATTACAACGGGGGGGGCGCATCTCCTCAGTCTAGCTTGGCAATTTTTACTGCTTCCGGCAGGAGCTGAAGCGCCTTCTGGAATTGAGCATCAACAGCCAGCGTCACGGGATACCATCCATAATTCCCCCAAAACGCTCTCGCAATCTGGGCTTTCAGGAGCGCCTTAATGACAATGACGTCCTTTTGAAAGTCCTTTGCCTCGACGGTGACGCCCTTGTTCTTGACAAATTCCTGAAATTCCCCCAGCATCTTTTCCGATACGTTGAAGCTGCCGAGGAAGCCTTTCAAGTCTTTGTCGTATGTCGACCGCAGACCTCTTCCCTCGCCATCGAGGTATGATGTAATGAACTGGTAGAACATGTCGCGTCTGCCGAGGTTCTGCGTGGATTCGGTGATGTTGGCCGGTTTTACGATGTAATCCGGTGTGATGCCGCCGCCGCCATAGACAATGCGGCCGCTGTTCGTGTGGAAAACGGGTCGGCCTGAATCGGCCTTAGTCTCGATGTCCTTCTGATGTTCAAGATTGTCACCCTCCTGCTCCCTCCGCTGAAAAGCCTCACGTTCATACTCAGCTTTGTCTTTTCCCTCATAGGATCGCTGGATCAATCGTCCGCTCGGAGTATAGTACCGGGCGATCGTCATCCGGAGCGCCGAGCCATCGGCAAACGTCCACTGGCGCTGCACAAGCCCCTTGCCGAAACTCGTTTCGCCCACGATCAGCCCCCGGTCCCAATCCTGAATAGCACCGGACACAATCTCGCTCGCGCTCGCGGACCCGGCGTTAATAAGGATGATGAGAGGGAGTTTCTCATATTTGCTACCCGTCGCCGCGACATATTTCTCTTCCAGCTCTGAAGCTCGGGCCTTGGTATAAACGATCGTCTTCGGCCTGTCCTTTGTGCCGCCATCGAGGAAGAGATCGGCCATCCGCACCGCCTCTTCCAAGATGCCGCCCGGGTTGTACCGAAGGTCAAGGATCAATTCCTTCATCCCTTGAGTTCGCAGTTTCTGAAGAGCGTTGTTCATCTCCTCGTCGGTGTTCTCGGCGAACTTGTTCACATGGACGTAGCCGACCTCATTGTTCACCATCATCGCTACATCGAGACTGTTGATCGAAATCTCACTTCGGGTGATGTCGTAGACGAGGAGTTCCTTTTCACCCGGACGCATGATAGTCACTTTCACCCGTGTCCCTTTGGGTCCCCGGAGTCGTCGCGATGCCTGATCTGCCGTGAAGCCGACGGCCGAACTGTCATTGATCTTAACGATCCTGTCGTTCGAGAGGATTCCGAGCATCGCCGCCGGACCTCCGCCCATGGGTTCGCTCACGATAATCGTGTCGTTGAGGGCCCGGATCATCAACCCGACTCCCTGGTAGTTCCCCCGCATTTCCTCTGCGGCTTTCTGAAAATCCTTCGGAGGGAAGTAAATCGAGTGAGGATCGAGCTGATCCAGCATCCCCTCGATGGCGCCCTGGGTGAGCTTTCGCGTATCGACCGGGTCAACGTAGTACTTCTCCGCAAGAACCAGGACATCCTTGAACTTGTTGAGCTGATCGTAGATGTTGTCAGCCGAGACCAGATCTTTTCCCTGGAAACCAACGATGAGCCCGATAACCATCATCGCGGCAACCGTCCACACAGAAAACCTCTTTTTCATAACACAACCTTGATGTTAGATTGAAATTGGACCCTGTACGTCAACGGCTTGACGCTGCCGTTAGTTCCGTTCGCGCCGGAGACGAAGACCCGTGGTCTTCTTTCTTATGATAACAAAAAATCGCGACTTTAACCACGAGTCGCGGTCCGCGCGCGGCGACCTTCTTCAGAAAAACGAGCGAAAACAGTGACCCACCTCACCATCCGCACCGCGAAGCCCGTCGCGAGATTGATAATCCTCTCGTTCCTACGTTGAGCCTTTGTTCGTCAGGAGGGCTTGAAGCTGATCTTGAAAAATTCTCCACGCTTGCTGGACGTCGCTCTCTCGTACGCGCAAGTTACTTACGACAAACCGGATGGTGTAGCGTTCGCCAAGTTTAGTGTGGGAGAGGAACATGCTACCGCTTCGATTGATATTCAACACCAGCTTCTCATTCAACCTGGTCAGCTCCATCTCGTCGTCCATACCGCGCGGGTGAGCGCGGAAACAGACGGTGCTCAGCGGCACCGGTGCGAGGCGTTCAAAGTCCGGGTGGGCATCAACCCATCCGGTCAAGGTCTTGGCAACACGAAGGTGCTCGCGGATCCGATCCGCCATACCCTTCCACCCGAAATATCGAAGCACGAACCAGAGCTTGAGCGCCCGGAATCTCCGGCCGAGTGGGACCCCGTAATCCATGAGGTTCTGCACCTCCTCATCGTGTTCGGTGCGAAGGTACTCGGGGACCAGGCTGAACGCGTGTCGAAGGACTGCCGGCCGCCGCGTGTAGAGAACGCTTAGATCGACGGGGACGAACATCCATTTGTGGGGATTGACAACAACGGAATCCGCGCGATCCCAACCGTCGAAGAGGCCGCGCATTTCCGGTGCAATCGCCGCCGCTCCTCCATAGGCTGCATCGACGTGCAACCACAATCTCTCGCGCTCGCAGATATCAGCAATCTGTGGAACGGGATCGATGCTGGTGCACGACGTCGTTCCGATCGTCGCCACCACACAGAACGGTCTGATGCCGTTTTTGCGGTCCTCGGCGATGGCGTCGGCGAGGGCCTGGGGCTGCATGCGGAACTCTGCATCGACGGGTATCTTCCGGATACCCGCCGTCCCGAAGCCCAGTGTGATGACCGCTTTGTCAACCGAGGAGTGAGCCAGCTCTGACATATAGACGCAGAGCCTTGGCAGATCGCGCCGGCCCGCCATTCCTTGTTCGCGGATGTTCAAATCGCTGAGGGCCTCACGGGCGGCAGCGATGGCATGGAGCGTGCTCGTCGATGCTGTATCGTAGATGATCCCCCAATTGTCCGACGGCAACCCAAGCATTTGCCGAAGCCAGTCCAGCGTTACCTGCTCCAGCTCGCTGGCTGATGGGGAGGATTCCCACACCATTCCATTGACGTTGAGCGCGCTTCCCAGAAGCTCACCAAGAATGCCCGGGCCGCTCGTTGAAGAGTTGAAGTATGCAAAGAACTTCGGATGGCTCCAGTGCGTGATGCCCGGCATGATGAGCCGGTCAACGTCCCCGAGGATCCGGTCCATCGGCTCGCCGTCCTGCGGCGGCGCCGCCGGAAGCTTACGCCGAATGTCTCCCGGTTGAACGGCGGGAAGCACGGGATAACGATCGACCTTCTGCATGTAATCGACTACCCAGTCGATCGCTCGATGGCCATACGTTCGGAATTGTTCAGCCGGCATATCACCGATCGTTACGTTGGAATTCGGCTGGTTGGATGTTTGACTCATAGTTTGACCTTCTGGATGATTGCTCTCTGCTGGTTTCCCCGGGGTTGCACTCTTTTCCCTTTACTTCGACTCCGATTCGTTCGGTGGCAATGGAAGCGCCACGTCAAAAACAATTACCCACCGATCCTCTGCGGCACGCTTCCACACCCTCACGTAGTATCCTTTTTCCATGATCGCTGCTGCGTCCTTCCCCCGCGTTTCATAACTGCCATAGGTGTACCCGAGGTCTGACGACCGGGCGGCGTCCGCCTTCATTGGTCTCCACAACGCACAGCAATGGTGAATATCTCCACAGGAACATCTGCCAAAATATTGGATTTATTGTGGACGAAAGCAAAGAACCGCAATGTCCCAACGAGATTCTCTCTCCCTCATCTATCAGCACACACCTGTCACGCTCGGTGTCCAGATCGTTAGACCTTCGATTCGAAGAACGATGGGAAGGATTGAAAGAGAGGTGCCGAGAGGAACGAGCAACATTCGGAGACAAAAATGAACTACCGGGCAGAACAAATCGGGGCTGCGAATCGAACGTGACGATAGAGGGTCGTCTCAGAGGGGCTTCCCAAGCAACTCCGGTAGATTGTTCTTATAGCTGCGACTCATCGTGAGCTGCGTGCCATCGCGCAGGATGACGACATACTCGCCGTGAAACCATGGCTGAAGTTCCTTGATCTTGTCGACGCTGACGAACGTTGAGCGATGGATCCGTATGAATTGATCCGGGTCGAGTTTCTCTTGGATATCGCTCATTGTCTCGCGAAGCAGGTGCGTTTCCTTCCCGATGTGCAGCCGCACGTAGTTCCCTGCGGCCTCGATCCAGTCCACTTCGTCTGTCCTCAGAAAGTGCACGTGGCCGCCCGATCGTACGATCAAGCGGTTCGGGTATTTCCCGGTCGTTCTCGGGTTGGCCAGCATCGACAGCAGGCGCTGGCGGACATTACCGCCGTTCCCCTGCTTGATGCGATCCTTCGCACGACGCAGCGCGTGTTCGAAGCGCTGCTCATCGAACGGTTTCAGGAGGTAATCGATCGTATTCACTTCGAACGCGTGGATTGCGTACTCGTCGTATTGAGTGAGGAAAACCACGGCCGGGGTATGATTCTCGCCGATCGCCTCCAGAATCCCAAAGCCGTCCAGCTCGGGAATCTGGACATCAAGGAAAACCAGGTGGGGGGTACTTGCTCGAATTGCCTCTATGGCATCCCGACTGCTCGCGCATTCGGCAACGACCGCTACATCTGGATCACCCTCAAGCATCTGCCTGATCTTCTGCCGTGCCTGAGGCTCTTCGTCGACAATGATTGCGCGCAGACGTCCTGATTTGGACATCGTCAGACCTTTTTCAATCGCTTCCGGTTCAGCCCTCCCTTGAGCTCGGAATCGCACTACAGTTGGTTGCCCGTCTCTGTGTACCTGTGATGATCGGGGTGGACGCTTACCTCGGCTCCGAGCGATTTGACCGCCATCAGGACGAGAAACTCGCATGGTTCTTCCGTGACTCCCCGTAGCTCTTAAGAAGACGTAGGGAAGGGCCATAAAGTTGCACCTGATTTGCTTGGCAAATGAAAGCCCCGGCCAGTGGTTCTCACCGACCGGGGCTCAATCTCACCGGAGAGCAATGCGTTCCAGGTCAATCGTTCTTTTTTGGTCTCCAGTCGATGTTCAGCGGTTCGTTAGGCGGGAAAGGAGAGAGCTTGGCGGCTTGCACCTTTGCCTGGTATATTGCCACGTCTTCCGTAAACACCTTGTTGAAATCCTTCAGAGCGTTCTCCAGCGTAGCTTCTGCCTGGTGAAGGTACATCAACTGCGTCGTTGTCGGCGCATCCCAGGATGAACCCAGGGAGCGCAGGACAGAGCCGAGCTTCACCGACACGGTATTGGGGCTCCGGGCTATTCCCTGAACGCGGTCCGGATCATCGATGAATTCGTCCGCGACGTTCGACAGCGCTTTCTTCAGATCGTCGGAGGCTTTCTTGAGAGCTTTCGCTTCATCGTCCTTGCGGTCCTTGACCTGCCCCATCACAAAATCGATCGCCTTTCTCGTCTTCTGAATCCGGTCCACCGCTTCAGCCGCAACCTCGATGTGCGCACCCACGTTCAGGGTTGTCTCATAGTTTTGGCGCTGCGCATCCGGAGGAACCTTGACCCGCGGATCCGGAAGGACGTCGACTCTCTGTGTTGTCTCCGTCTTGCCGACTTTGATCCTCACGGTGTATTGACCCGGCGGCACTTCAGGTCCCTGCGGGCTGAATCCACGCCTCGCCGACGGCTGTAATCGCGGCATCTTGAACGCGTCGCGCCGCAAGTTCCACGAGAATCGATTGATCCCCTTCTCCATCGGTCCGTCCACCTTGCGTATCACCTTACCCTCGGCATCGAGAATCTCGATCTTCACTTTCTTCTTGTCCCCGCCGCTCGTGCGCTCCTCCTGATCAGATTCCGCCGTTTCATCTTTCATCCCTTCATCTGACACCCCCTCTTCCTTTGCTCCCCTCGCTTCCTGAGGAGGGTTTACGATATAGGTAATGAGTGCGCCGTAGGGTCGCGTCGCGCCCCTGAACATCGCGTCGCCGGGAAAATGATAGCCATCCATTTGCTTGACCCGGTGTTGATATACCGGCGGGACATCAAAAATGTGGAGCGGCTTTTGCAGGAGCTCTGTTGTGACGGTTCGCAGGGGGCGAATGTCATCGAGGATGTAGGCCGACCGCCCATGCGTTCCGATGACGAGATCATTGTCCCGCGGATGGACCATCAGTGCCATCACGGAGACCGTCGGAATCCCATGCGTCCACTTCATCCAGCTCGTGCCATCGTTAAAGCTGACCCAGAGCCCGAATTCCGTGCCGAGGTACAGGAGATCTTTCTTTACGGGATCCTGCTCGAGAACCAGCGCATACCCCCACATCGATTTCGATCCGGCGGTAGGATCGTTCTTCGACAGGCTCGTCCAGTTCCTTCCGAAGTTTTCCGTCTTGTAGACATACGTTTTCCAGTTGCTGCGTCGATGATCATCAAACATAACGTAGGCCGCGCCGGCGTCGAATTTCGATGCTTCGATGTGAGGCACCCACGTGTTCTTCGGCACATCAGGAATTCGATCAACCACGTTGCTCCAGGTCTTTCCCCCGTCTTGCGTGACCTGAACGTTGCCGTCGTCCGTACCGACCCAGATCACGTCCCGCTGAACCGGGCTTGGAGCAATGGTCAGAATCGTGGTGTAGTTCTCCGCTCCCGTGACATCTTTTGTCAGGCCCCCGCTCTCCTCCTGCTTCTGTTTTGTGGTGTCGTTGGTGGTAAGATCGGGGCTTATGATCGTCCAGCTTTCCCCGCGATCAGTACTCTTGTGAAGGAACTGGCTGCCATAGTAAATCGTCTTCGGATCGAATGGATCGCTTGAGATGCCCGCGTTCCAATTGAATCGAAGCTCAACCCCGTCGGGTCCCCACGGCCGGATGTCTTTCCGCTCCCCGGTCTTCAGGTTGAACCGGATTAGGCCTCCGCTCTGCGACATGGCGTATCCATAGTCCGGATCGGAGGCATCGACCAATGTGGCGAACCCATCACCGAATCCGACCTCGTTCCAGTGCCAGTTGCGGATGCCTCCGTTCTCCCAGACATCGCTCGGTCCGCGCCAGGACCCGTTGTCCTGCATACCTCCGTACACGTTGAAGGGGATCTCCATATCCACGTTGATATGGTAGTACTGGCCGAGCGGCAGGTTTTCCACGAAGCGCCACGTCTTCCCGCGGTCGTGGCTGATGGCGATGCCGCCATCGTTGCCGTCGATCAGGTAACTGCCATCCGTTGGATGGATCCAGAGTGCGTGGTGATCAGAGTGGACCCGCGAACCGGGTGTGATGTTCTTGAAGGTCTTTCCCGCGTCGTTGCTTACCGTGAGGTTGGTGTGAAGAGTGTAGATCCGGTCCTCATTCTGCGGATCGACGTAAATCTCTGCAAAGTAAAAAGGCCGCGGGTTGACCGTGCGTGAGTTGTTGACCATCTTCCAGGTTCGGCCGCCATCCTCCGATCGATACAGGGCATTGCGTTTCGCTTCCACTAGTGCGTAGACAACATCGGGGTTGTTCCGTGCGACGGCGATACCGATGCGGCCGAGATCCCCTTTGGGCAAGCCCTCCTTATCGGTGATCCGCTTCCAGCTTTCGCCGCCGTCGTAGGTAACGTACAGACCGCTCCCGGGTCCACCCGATTTAAAGAACCATGGCCAGCGGCGATACTCCCACATTGCTGCGAAAAGCTTGTTCGGGTTCGAAGGGTCCATCACCAGATCGGCACAGCCGGTTTTTTCATTCACAGAAAGAACCTTCCTCCATGTCTTTCCGCCGTCGGTCGTCTTGAAGACACCTCGGTCAGGATTTTCTCCCCACATTTGTCCCATTGCGGCCACGTAGGCTACGTTCTGGTCGCTTGGATCAAGCACGATCCTGGGAATCCGTTCGGTGCGTTCAAGCCCCACATGGGACCACGATTGACCGCCGTCGAGGCTTTTGTATACTCCGTTCCCAACGCTCGCGCTGTTGCGCACATTCCCTTCCCCCGTTCCGATCCACACGACCGACGGGTTGGCTTGGAAGACCGAGACGGCACCGACGGCTGCCACCGGCTCGTTGTCGAACATCGGCTTCCACGTCGTGCCGCCATCGGTGGATTTCCACAGTCCACCGGTGGCCGCGCCCACATAGATCGTCTCCGGATCTGATGCGACTGCATCAATGTCACCGATGCGGCCGCTCATGCCGGCTGGACCGATGCTGCGGGCCTTCATGCCGGAAAAAAGCGCGGTGTCCAGCTGGGCGAAGGCTTGCATCCCCAGGCATTGTGTGAGCAATACGAAACCAATCGCGCGGAAGAGAGTTGAGGCTTTCACGGGTTCCTCCTTGGAATGGTGGACTCTCGATGGAAATAGGGGGATAGAGGGGATAGTCTTCACAATGCAAATGAATATAGAATTCCGCCCTTTGCGGGATTCGCGGTCGATGAGCATGTGTAATGATTGCCAATCGGGGGCTTCGAGGCTGCCAGGGCAGAGGGCCTCTCAAAGGTTATTCAAATCCCATCCGAAAATCAAGGATGATTGCAGGGGTTTGCTGGGGTGGGGTAGAAATAAAAACGGGGAGCCTTGTTGCGGCTCCCCGTTCGCGTGGGGCTCAACGTTTCTTGCCGTTATCGCCTGGTACGATAACCTCCATTGTCTTTTCAGCGTAGTTGCCACTGGGGTCGGTGCAGCGCACCGTGATGGTGTAAATCCGTCCACCACCTTTACCGGAACGTTCGGCCCTCAGGTCGACCGATAGGCCGTTGATATTCTGGATATCGTTGGTGGTGTTGCCATCACCGATTCCGTTGTCCGCCTCACTGCTTGTGACGCCAACGATCGCGCTTGTCACGCTGCCACAATTATCGCTGGCATTAACACCGATGGTGACCGCGACCAGTTTATGATTGGGCGGCCAGAGACTGTTTGGCGTCGCCGTCACGCTGCTGATGACGGGAGGAGTGGTATCGACGACCTTCACCGTCCTCGTCACGACCGTGGTGTTGCCGCTCGCATCTTTCCCTGTGTAGGTAATCGTGTATTCACCCACGGTGTGAGAGTCAACGCTTCCCGTGATCTCAAGTGATGGGGTCGGATCACAAACATCGGTCACAACCGCTTCTAACTCCACATACGGAGCCGGGCACTCCAACGTTACCTCGCTTGCCCCATTCAACGTTACGACAGGCGGTGTCGTGTCAACGACGTTCACCACCACCACATCCGTTGCTGTTCCACCCTTCCCGTCATCGACGGTGAGGGTAACCTCGTGCGAGCCGAGGGGCAGAGTAACAGTCGGTGTCGCGCCGCTCGCCGTTCCGCCCGTCCACGTCCAGGCATAGGTCAAAGGATCGTTATCCGGATCGCTTGAACCGGAGCCATCGAGCGTGACAGATGCGCCAGAGTGGCTTGTGCACTCTACTGTTTGATCAGGACCCGCATTGGCAACGGGAGGTTGATTCGTGAGCACCTGCACGATCGCGATGTCATCGAAGTCGACGAAGAGAGCGGTAGCGTGAGCATACGTGGCAAAATCAAGTCGAACCGTTTGTCCCGCAAATGCTGTCACATCGGCGGTCCTTTGCTCGTAATTTGCTGTAGTGACGTTCCCTCCGCCTGAGAATGGTGGCGGTTGGATAGTAGAAGCTTTGAAAAGCGTAGCCAAAATTGCATCGGTCGCTGGGTTTCTCAAAGTCACAACGAGGTCCTGGGCGTTGTTGAACCACTTCGGGCTCCCCGGGTACAGATTCTTCCATCGAACCCAGAACTCCAGCGTCAGAGTTCCGCCGAGCGGAAGTGTGTCGGTCTGGTACATCCGATGATCGACCCCTCCTATATTCTCAACTGCACTTGCGCCATAATCTCCAGAGTGCGCAAGCGGCTCCGGATGGAGCATGCCAAACGGGTAGATAGCCGTGTTGGTCCCCCGAGGATCAAAGTCGTCCACGATCCAAGCCCACTCTGTATGGTATGTGGCCGTGGTGTAGTCGACCATGCCAGCATTATTCAGATAGGTCGTCCACGGTGAGAAACTCCCCGTCTCGAAATCACCATTGGCGACGATCGGCGGCGTGGCTGCTACACTCTTCAGCGCACTCTTGCTCGCCGGAGCGGGATAGCTCTTCACATATGGCTTCATGTGTGCCGCATCAGGATATTGCCATGGCTCCCAGTAGATCTTTGGAGAAGCCTGGACTACCTTCTGCTGCTGGTCATTGGCGACTGGGCCTGTCACATTCGTATCATCTTTGCTGCAACCGACAACGATCAGAAGCAGCAGGGCAGGCACTGACCATGCTGTTAATCGTTTCATGGGTGTCTCCGTAGGATTGTTAGTGGATCTCATTTATTATCTGCCTAAGGTTGGGAGCAGACACCGCCGCGCTTACGCGTGAGCGCTCGATGAGATCCCGTCGTCCGATGTGTAAGTTCGGACTCTAGTTAACGAAAAGCCGGCTGATTGTCAATAGGACAATTTGCGATTCTTGATCCCGCTCACAGTCTTTTCTCACTGTGAGACCTCAATTCTGTCCAAGATGGACTTCGCAGCAAGCGAGACAAGCGTCGGTAATTGCCTGCCAATAACAATAAGCCGATCGAAGATATTGCTCCGTTGGAGGACGGGTGAGACTACTTGGTTGATCCAGAATCGACTACGTCGGTCATGTAACCTAACGCTGGATGAACACTGTATCAGAGCGAGAAGTCGCTCAGCAATCGAAAGGCCATCTTGAAGTGCGAAGAAAACTCCTTCGCCCGAGAATGGCTCGACAGTTCGCTGCGCGTCACCGACTAGAAATGCAGCATGGTGGTTGTGGTGATGAACGGCCGGGTTGATGGGGAAGGCGCTTGAGATCTCGCCCACCGGGCGAGGCATGTCGAACCTCGTTCTTGCCGTCGGGTTCGATAAAAAGGTACTGTTCAGAAAAGCGTGAAAGTCGATCTGAGCTGTATGAGCGACTTCTGGAGTCGTCACCATTGCCACCGTCGCGCGGTCCCCGTCAATATTAACAATTCCGCCACAACCCGTTTTGAATAAGTACATCTCCACGCTTCTGCCGATCCACGCATGGGGTCTCTGGTTGTACGGCGTGTATACAGGTTTGCGGACCAAGCAGCAATCCGGCTCCTGTTGAGATCATTCACGATGAACCCGATGCGACTCAGACGATGCATCGAGCGCAAGATGCGAACCGCATCATCTCTTGAAAAGTGGTGAATTGCCAGCGAGCAGATGACGATGTCGAAACTCGCGGAGTCATAGTCCAACCGGCGGAGGTCTTTCTCCTCAACCGCGATATTCGGATGGTGCGCCGTCCGCTCGCGTGAAATTTGGAGCATCAGCGGGTTTCTGTCAACGGCGGTGATGTGGACGCTCCGCCGGTGTCGCCGGGCAAGTTTTATCAGCTCGAGCGGATGATCCGCTGAGCCGGTCTCAAGGTCAAGGATGCGAACTTCCCTGCCATTTTCTATCTTACCAAGCAGCGGAAGAACGCTCCTTCGGACCGCCTTCCATCCACCGAAAAGTCTATTGATGGTACGAAGATTCTGCAGGTCATCGCGCAACATCGTCGGCTCTGCATCGCGGCGATCCGTCATCTCCGGCACCGCGGGATCGAAGCGGCGTGTGGGAACAAAAAAACTCATAGTAAAGCAACCTACATGCAGCCTCCAAAGGTTCCTTCGTCAGCGAGGGTCTCTCTGTTGCTTTCCTACTGTTTCTTTCTATCTTTCCAACACCAAACCCGCTGCCCTTTTCAAGGAGATCCCGCATGAATATACTGAAAGCCCCCCGCCTCCGAAAGGGAGATCTCATCGGGGTCATCTCGCCGGCAAGCCCTCCATCGGCACAGGAGAAGATCGACAAGGGGGTGCAGTATCTCGAGCACTTGGGATACCGTGTGAAGGTCGGACAGTACGTCATGGCACAGCATGGCTACCTTGCCGGAACCGACGAGCAGCGCGCTCACGACTTCAACGACATGGTTCGAGACAAGAAGGTCAAAGCGATCTTCGCCGTTCGTGGTGGATACGGAACGCCCCGACTCCTTCACCTGATCGACTACCGGTCGATGCGCCGCAACCCGAAGATCCTCGTCGGGTACAGCGATCTCACGGCTCTGCAGTTAGCGCTCTTCAAGAGAACCGGACTTGTGACGTTCTCCGGCCCCATGGTTGGCGTTGAGATGTGGAACGGTATCGACCCGTTCACGGAAGAGCATTTCTGGCGCGTGATTACCTCGAAAGCCCCTGTCGGACCCTTGGCCCACCCGCCCGAGACACCTTTTTCCTTCTTCAACAAAGGCAGCGCGCGCGGGAGAATCCTCGGCGGCAACTTTGCGCTTGTCATGGCGTTGATGGGCACTCAGTACCTACCAGACCTTCGAAAGTCCCTCTTGGTCCTCGAAGATGTCGACGAGGCACCGCACCGGGTTGATCGCATGTTCATGCAGCTGCTCCACGCCGGCATCCTGAAGAAGGTCGCGGGTCTGATACTCGGCAGGTTCACCGATTGCATTCCCAGCGATCCTTCGGCACCGCATCTTACCGTTGAGCAAGTGCTGCAGGAAGCCGTTCAAAGCGTCCGGTGTCCCGTTCTGACAAACCTTCAATACGGCCACATCCCCCGGAAGCTTACCATCCCCGTTGGTGTCCGGGCGCTGCTCGACACGCGGCGGGAGAGGCTGGAGGTTCTCGAAGGTGCCGTCAGCTAGGTTTCCGAGATTTCGTCCCAAAACGACTTTCCGTTTATTGACTATCCCTCAACTTCTCCTTACATTTTGACGCATTTCAAACGTCAAGCGTGATGCTGTTTTGATGAACATTGGCGTTTTCGCTTCCGGACGGGGGTCGAATTTCCAGGCAATCCTCATCGCAATCCAGCGAGGCATTCTTCCAGCACGCGTGACGCTTTTGCTCAGCAACAAATCTGATGCGGGCGCGCTCGACGTCGCTCGCTCGAACGGCATTCCGACCATTCATCTCAGTCAAAAGAAGTTTTCCGACGAAGCGTCGTTCGCCGCGCGGATGCTTGAAGTGCTGAAGGAGCACGACGTTCATCTGATCGCTCTCGCCGGCTACCTGAAGAAAGTGCCGGCATCTGTCGTCCGCTCATATCGAAATAGAATTCTGAATATTCACCCCGCGCTCCTCCCTTCGTTCGGAGGAGCAGGCATGTATGGTCATCATGTACACGAAGCCGTTCTCGCCTCCGGCGCCAAGCTGAGCGGAGCGAGCGTGCACCTTGTGGACGAAGAGTACGATCGGGGACCGATCGTCATCCAGCGGGCGGTTCCCGTCGACAAGGATGATACGACGGAAACGCTGGCAGCAAAGGTTTTGAGGATTGAACACGAGATCTACCCGGAAGCGTTGAAAGCGTTTGCCGAGAATAGGATCTTGATGAAGGAAGGAACTGTGTGGATACGCTAACACAATTGAAGGTACCGACATTTGGAGATCGCACGCTCAGTGCAACCAAGGAGGAATCCTTGCTGAAAATTCGCCGCGCGCTGGTCAGTGTGTCTGACAAGCGTGGGATTATCGAGCTCGTGAAGACACTTCGCCAATTCGGAGTTGAGATTATCTCGACCGGGGGCACCTATCAGACATTGAAAGACGCCGGTCTTGCCGTCACGTCGGTGTCTGATGTGACCGGATTTCCCGAGCTCCTCGATGGTCGAGTCAAAACGCTCCACCCCAACATTCACGCAGGCATTCTCGCCGCCCCTGATAATCCCCTTCATCTCAAGCAGCTTCACGAGCATCACATCGAGCCGATCGACCTCGTCGTGGTCAATCTCTATCCCTTCGAGCAAACGATCTCACAAGAGAAGGTAACACTCGAGCAGGCGATCGAGCAGATCGACATCGGCGGCCCAACAATGGTCCGGGCGGCCGCCAAGAACTATCGCCACACCGCCGTCTTGGTCAACCCCGGGCGCTATCAGCCCCTTCTTGAGGAGATGTTGAAAAACGACGGGGCCGTGACGTCTCAAACCCGTTTCGAGCTTGCCCGCGAAGCGTTTCAACATACCGCAACTTACGACACCGTCATCGCGACCTACCTGGCCGCCATCCAATCTCCCGGCAGACTTCCCGATGTCGTAACGATTTCCATGAAGAAATCGGACGCGCTTCGGTACGGCGAGAATCCTCACCAGGCGGCTGCACTGTACGGAAAGTTCAATAGGTATTTCAAGAAGCTCCACGGGAAGGAGCTCTCGTACAACAACATCCTTGACATCAACGCCGCCGCGCTCCTGAGCGCAGAGTTCGAGCGCCCGACCGCCGTGATCATCAAGCACAACAATCCCTGTGGCGTCGGATCCGCTGAGACGCTCCTCGAAGCGTACAAATATGCCCTGGCCACCGATTCGAAGTCGGCATTCGGCGGCATCGTCACCGTGAACCGCCCCTTGGACATGGGCACGGCAGAGGCTCTCAATGACATCTTCACCGAGGTTGTTGTAACTCCAACCTACGCGAGTGGTGTTCTCGATTTCCTGATGAAAAAGAGGGATCGTCGGTTGATTCAGCAAATGATCGATGTTCGCTCAGCCAAGGAATTTGATGTGCGCGGAGTTGTCGCCGGCATGCTTCTTCAGGAGCAAGATCGGCATCGGATTACACGCGAGGACTTGAGGGTCGTCACAAAACGGAAGCCGACGGAAGAAGAATATGAAGCGATGATCTTCGCCTGGCGCGTCGCAAAGCACGTGAGGTCGAACGCCATCGTGTACGCGCGAAGGAATCGCACGCTGGGGGTTGGAGCTGGGCAAATGTCCCGCGTAGACTCAGCCAAGATCGCCGTGATGAAGGCTGCCGAGGCCGGCCTAGAACTGGCCGGTTGTGCGGTCGCCTCGGATGCCTTCTTCCCGTTTGCGGACGGATTGCTCGAAGCCGTCAAGGGGGGCGCGACCGCAGTCATTCAACCGGGCGGCTCCGTGCGGGACGAGGAGGTCATCAAGGCTGCAAACGAACACAACGTCGCCATGGTCTTCACAGGCATTCGGCATTTCAGGCATTAACACTCGTCCATCCACAATGTTCAATCCTCGGTTGATCTGATGGGACTTTTCTCGTTGTTCTCCGCCGATATTGCGGTCGACCTCGGCACAGCCAACAGCGTCATCTGGATGAAAGGCAAGGGAATCGTCCTCAACGAGCCCTCCATTGTTGCCTTCGACCGAAACACCAAGAAAATTATCGCTCTCGGCAACGAGGCTCGCGAGATGCTGGGCCGAACCCATCGAGACATCCGGACGATCCGCCCAATGAAGGACGGCGTCATCGCTGATTTTGAAATCGCCGAAGGCATGCTGCGCGAGTTCATCAAGAAGACCAGCGTCGGCTGGGTGCCGAGCCGGAGAATCGTCGTCTCCGTTCCGTCGGGTATCACCGAGGTCGAGAAGCGGGCCGTCCGCGATGCAGCCGAACATGCCGGAGCGAAGGAGGTCCATCTCCTCGCTGAGCCCATGGCTGCCGCCATCGGTGTCGGCTTGGATGTCGATGCACCCGTCGGCAACATGGTCGTCGACATCGGCGGCGGAACGACCGAAATTGCCGTCATTGCCCTCTCCGGTATCGTGACAGAGGAGTCGATCCGCGTCGCGGGGGATGAGAAGAACAACGCCATCGTTCAGTTCTTCAAACGAAACCATAACATTCTGATCGGCGAGCGGACTGCCGAAGCAATCAAGTGTGAAGTGGGATCGGCAATGCCGTTGAAAGAGGAGATCACGATTCAAGTCAAGGGCCGTGACCTCGTCAACGGTGTTCCGAAGACTACAGAAGTAAGCTCTGTTGAAATCCGTGAAGCGCTCAACGAACCGATCGCACAAATTGTTGAGGCGGTAAAGGTGACGCTCGAGCGGACGCCACCTGAGCTCTCCGCGGACATTCTCGATCGCGGCATCATGCTCACCGGAGGCGGCGCGCTTCTCAAGGGGCTCGACGAACGCATCCGACTCGAGACCAACCTTCCCGTCCATGTCGCAGAAGATCCGCTGACGTGTGTGGTACGCGGCTCGGGCAAGGTACTTGAGGACCTGAGGCATTATTCGAAAGTGTTGATCAAGAGCAAGCGCTATTGAGGAAGTGAGAGTTCTGGGGCCGGCTCGCTTCGTTGTGCTTCATCGAAGAAGGTTAACGGTTCCCGGGATGAGCGCGCAAGATCTTTTGAATGCTTCGGGATCATTCATCATCCCTCCAAAGATGTCACCCCTGCCGCCAGCGGTTCTCTCACTGTGATGGTCCGATATCGTGATCCTCCAAGAACGGAGTGCTTTCCCCACGTGAAGTGAATTTTATGTTCAAGCGCGTTTACGACGTCATCCTCCTGTTCAAGGAGTACGCCGTCCTCACGGGACTCCTCATCGTCTCGCTGGTCCTGATGGCGCTCACCGACAATGTTCAAATCAAGCACATCCGCGGCGTAGCCACGGTTGCGCTTGGGATTGTGCAGGAGCAGCTCGCGTTCATTCCGCGCTACTTCGGACTGCGCAGCGAGAACGATCTTCTCCGCAGGATGAATATCGATCTCGCCGATGAGGTGAACCAGCTTCGCGAAGCGCGGCTAGAGAACATCCGACTGCGAGAGCTCCTCGGCCTGAAGCAGACGCTTCCCTACAAACTTATTGGCGCAAAGGTGGTCGGAAAGGATCTTACACTCCTCCGCAATACGGTGACGTTGGATGTGGGAAGGCTTGATAGTGTTCGGGCTTCCATGCCCGTCGTCAGCGATGGCGGCTTGGTGGGGGTCGTGGCAAGCGTGAGCGACCATTACGCGGTCGTAAGAATCTTGCTGAATGTTGACGTCCGCGCGAGCGCGAAGATACAGCGGAGCCGCGTCGACGGTATTGTCGCATGGGATGGGACATCGCTGCTGCTCACCAATGTGTCAAAGACCCTCGATGTCCAGGCGGGTGATGTCGTCATCACCTCCGAGTACAGCAGCACCTACCCCCCGAGCATCCGCATTGGCATCGTCAGCGAAGTGACCGAGCAGCGAGGGACTCTTTTCAAAAGAGTTATCGTGACCCCGGGCGTGAACTTTGTGAAGCTCGAAGAGGTCTTTGTGGTGTCCTATCTTCCGGGTGCTGAGCGGCTGGAGCTGGAGCACCCTTCCCCTCCCCGAACGAGATGAGCGTAGCCCCTTCCCTCAGCGGCTCCCTCTACGAATGTTTCATCAGAAGACACGAAGAACGATGAGGCCGCGAGCAATTAGGGTGTTTGCGCCGGCGACAATCTCCAACCTCGGCGCTGGCTTCGACGTCGTTGGGATCGCAGTTCACAAACCCGGGGATGAGATTCTTGCGAAGCGTCAGACGGCTCGCGGTCTGGATTTTTCCGTCGAGACATCGCAACCGGACGTGCCGAGGGATGCAGAGAGTAATGTAGCCGCCCGGGTTGCCTCTCTGATGCTCGAAGAATTCAGGCCACCGTTCGGCATCAGGATGATTCTGCGAAAGCTCATGCCGATCGGATCCGGCCTTGGAAGCTCCGCTGCCAGTTGCGTCGCCGCCGCTGCCGCGGTGAACGCCTTGCTTCCAAAACCGTTGAAAAAAATCGATCTTCTGCCTTTTGCGCTTGAAGGTGAACGGATGGCCTCTGGCGCACCCCATGCTGACAATGTTGCCCCCTGTCTGCTCGGCGGCGCATGCCTTATCCGCAGCTACGATCCTCTCCATGTCGTCCCGATTCCAGTCGTAGATTCGATCGTATGGACGATCGTTCATCCTCATATCGCAATTCGAACGCAAGAGGCGCGCAGGATCCTTCCCGCGACAATCCCGCTTTCTGCTGCAGTCCGTCAATGGGGAAATGTAGGGGGCCTGACGCTCGGGCTCGTGACGGGCAATGCCCGGCTGGTGGGGATGTGCACTGAGGATGTTATCGTGGAACCTGTGCGGGCAGAACTCATCCCTGGGTTCTACGAAGTCAAGAATTCTGCCCTCAAGGCCGGAGCGATGGGATGCTCCATTTCCGGTTCCGGCCCATCGATGTTTGCCGTTGCTTCCTCGATTGCCAGCGCGAAATCCGTTGGCGCGGTGATGGCAAGGACCTTGCTGCGCGTAGCCAACCTCACGAGCGATGTGTACGTCTCTCGTGTGAATATCGACGGCGTACAGGTCCTGAGGGCGAAGAACGGATGAACTATCGATCCATCCTCGGCCGGTGCTCGGCTGTTGGGTTCCGGGAGGCTCTTCTGCGCGGGATGGCCCCCGACGGCAGCCTCTATGTTCCCGACAGTATCCCACTTCTGCCCGCCCACACTCTTGATCGGCTTGGCAGCCTCCCTCTCGACCAGATTGGGCAAGAGATCATCTTGCCGTACATCGACGCGGTGCCGCCAGGAGATTTGCTGGAAGTCATACGAAAGTCCTGGACCTTCCCGATCCCCCTTGTCCGACTCGAAGACTCCCTCTATCTTCTTGAGCTGTTCCACGGTCCAACTCTAGCGTTCAAAGACATCGGCGCCCGTTTCATGGCTCATCTGCTGTCGTACTTTCTTGGCAAGGAAGAGCGTACTGTCTCTATCCTTGTTGCCACGTCAGGCGACACTGGCGGCGCGGTCGCTCACGGCTTCTTCAACGTCCCCCACGTGCAGGTGTACATCCTTTACCCTGCCGGCAAGATCAGCAGGCTTCAGGAACAACAGATGACAACGCTCGGAGGAAACGTGCACGCCATAGAGGTCGAAGGCACGTTCGATGACTGCCAGCGGATGGTCAAGCGAGCGCTCGCCGATAAAGAGCTCGTCCTTGAGAGGAACCTCACCACGGCAAATTCTATCAACGTCGGCCGTTTGATCCCGCAGATTACCTACTACCCATGGGCAATCGCCCAGTTGATGAAAGAAGACGCGGACACCGGTCGGCAGAAGAGCCCAATTTTTGTCGTGCCGAGCGGAAATTTCGGCAACCTTACGGCCGCCGTCTATGCAAAGTGGATGGGGATCCCCATCGCGCGATGTGTTGCAGCGACCAACGCCAACGACGTCGTTCCGGAATACTTTCGATCCGGCACGCTTGAGGCGCGGCCTTCCCTGAAAACATATTCGAACGCAATGGACGTCGGGAACCCAAGCAACTTCGCGCGCGTTCAGGCGCTGTATGGGTTCAAGCTCGATCGCATGCGTCAGGACCTCGACGCTATGAGCATTTCCGACGAGGAGACATTGAACGAGATCCGGCGCACTCATAAGGCGAGCGGTTACGTCCTCGATCCGCATACTGCGGTCGGTGTGGCAGCAGCACGCAGAAGCATGGGGGCCGGCGGCGCGTCGGCATCCTTCATCGTCGCGGCCACAGCTCACGCGGGTAAATTTCCGGAGGTTACTGAACGAGCCCTGGGAGTACGATTTGAATTGCCCCCTTCGTTGCAGGAAGCTCTCAGACTGCCGAAGCAAAGCACTCGGATTCCAGCTACGTACCAAGATTTTGCTTTGCTGTTACGGTCATAGGGACCGCGAGGTGCCGCGGGGTCTTGATGCCGGATTT
This sequence comes from uncultured Ignavibacteriaceae bacterium, assembly GCA_964480945.1. GTDB lineage: Bacteria > Bacteroidota > Ignavibacteria > UBA10030 > UBA10030 > VGWB01. The sequence continues at coordinate 78,394 of CAYZRX010000003.1, forward strand.
TCGTTGCCGCGACACCCTGTGATCTGATTTCTGTTGACACTTGTCCCGAAACTTCCTACCATTAATGGAAGGATTTTGGTGCAAGAAGCTGCCGCGGACAACCCTGTAACGCCTTCCACCTGTCGATAGCCGACAGGTTTTTCTTTTTTCAGAGGACTTCCCTTTCACACAGGAGACATTGTAGAAATGGCCTCACATTTATTCGCGTCAAAGCTCGAGGTCCTCGCAGATCTCGAGCCAGTCGTCGCCAGCCTCATTCAGAATCACAAAGCGAAGCGCGAGCTCTGGTATCCATCCGATTTTCTCCCCGCCGATCAGGGCCATGTCGCCGAAGAACCGCTGCGGGAGTTACGCGAACGGGCGCATGATATTTCTGACAGCGCTCGAGTCGCTGTTGCGCTCAATATCCTGACCGAGGAAGGCTTACCGCATTTTCATCGGCTCATCGCAGAACAACTCGGCAACAGAACCTTTTGGAGTACGTGGAATAATCTCTGGACCGCCGAGGAAGACCGCCACGGGAACGTGCTGCGCGATTATGTGCGCGATTCCAGGTTGCTGAATTTTTCCGCGCTGGAACGACTACAGTTTGAGTACATCCGGTCGGGATTCAACCCGGACTGGCACGGCGACCCCTATAAGCTTTTCGTCTATACATCGTGCCAGGAAAAGGCAACGCAGATCTCGCACCTCAACACGGGGAAGCTTGTGGCACGGGAGGAACCGTTGCTCTACTCCATCACGCAGAAAATCTCCCAGGATGAGGCCCGACACTTCGCGTTCTATATGAACATCTTCAGGGAGATCCTCCAGCGAGATCCAAATCAAGCCCTCCTCTCCGCCTGCTCGATCCTGCCGAGCATCGACATGCCGGGGATCTCCATTCTCAACTTCAATGAATATGCAGACGTTGTCCGCCGATCGGGTATCTATGGACCCAGGGAATACAAGCAGATTGTCGAACATCTGATCTCCAGCTGGAAGATCGAGGTAATGGAGCATCTCGATGAGCTCGGACGAAAGGCTCAGGACAAGATCTTGGCTATCCCGGCGCGCCTCGAGAAGGTCGCTGAATATATCGAGTCCCGCTGTACTGCAAAGAGCTTTCGGTTCGACGTCGTGTTCGACAGAGTCCTGCAAATGGGGTAGTTCCATTGACAGCGGTCACGTTCTCATTCTTGCTTCTCTCTCCATTTCTCTCTATGTTTTTTTCGGAAATGTCCGAGAGTTGAATGGAATACTATCTTCGTTCCGCGGTCATTGCACTTGGCCTCCTGATCCTTCAAACGACGTTCATCCCCTTCCTGTCAGTCGGGGGATTTCTTCCCGACCTGTTTGTCATTTGGGTGGTCTATGTTGCGCTCCGGCGCGGCCAGATGGAGGCAACGATCGCCGGGTTCGCGGTCGGGCTGCTGCAGGATGCTGTCTCGATCCAATTCTTCGGGCTTGCCGCACTCAGCAAGACGGTCTGTGGATTCACCGCCGGCTTTTTCTACAATGAGAACAACACCGAGCATACACTTGGATCGTACCGCTTCATTTTGATCGTCCTCCTTTGCTCGCTCATTCATAACTTCATCTACTACGGTATTTTCTTCCAGGGGGTCCGGGATTCGGTTTTCGCTTCCATGCTGGAGTTCAGTCTGGCCACAAGCCTGTACACCGGAATCGTCAGTGTACTGCCAATGTTCACGTTTGTAAGAAAATACAGGATCTCGCAATCACTATGACGGGTGACGGACAATTCGGATCCGCAAGGCGGCGCAGGGTGCTGATGATCGTTGTTTTCTTGATCTTCGGGATCCTGATGCTCCGGCTCTATGAGCTGCAGCTTCTGTATCACGGAGAGATGAACAAGAAGTCCGAGGAGAACAGCGTTCGAGCAATCGTTCAGGATCCGATCCGCGGCTATATGTTCGACCGCAACGGCCAGCTCGTGGTCGATGTCGGCCCTTCGTATGCGATCACGCTGGTGCCGGTCGATTTTGACATGAAGAACCTTGATTTGCTCTCCGCGCTGCTCCAGATCGATCCCGCAACGCTGAAAGACCGCATCGCACGCGCACGTGCCTATTCACCCTTTTTGCCGTCACGCATTAAGCGCGACGTGGACACGAGGACGCTCGCAGCGATCGAGGAGCATCTCACAAATCTACGAGGTATCTCCTACCAAATTGAGTCGAAGCGCGTCTACCGCACGAAAGCACACGCGTCTCACCTTCTCGGATACCGGCGGGAAATCTCGGATGCACAGCTCGCGCAGGCCGGTGAGGATTACCGTCAAGGCGACCTGGTTGGTGTCGCCGGCCTGGAAGCGCGATATGAGCCTCTGCTGCGTGGAGAAAAGGGATTCGAGTTCGTATCCGTGAACTCCAAAGGCCAGATCATCGGCACCTTTGAAGATGGGAAAAAGAACGTCTCTGCAAGAGAGGGGTACGATCTCTTCCTGAGCGCCGATTTCGGCCTGCAGGCGTACGCTGAGTCGCTGATGACAGACCACAGCGGTGCGATCGTTGCGCTGGATCCCTCTGACGGAGGTATCCTCGTTCTCGTGAGCAAGCCCGACTACGATCCGTCGATCATGAGCGGCGTGACACCGCCGGACCTCTGGTCGGAGCTTCAGTCGGACACAACAAAACCGCTGTTCAACCGAGCGACGCTTACTCGCTATCCGCCGGGTTCGACGTTCAAAATGGTGCTCGCCGCAGCCGCCTTGGAGGAGGGGGTCATCGATGAGAACTATCGCATCCGCTGCACCGGCAGCTTTCGGTTCGGCAACCGGGTCTTCAAGGATCTCCATGTCCACGGCTCGGTCAATATCATCGAGGCGATCCAGAGATCGTGCAACGTGTTTTTCTACCAGTTGATGTTGAAGGTCGGATTCGAAAAGTGGACGGAGTACGGCCGAAGGTTCGGATTCGGTCAACTTACTGGCACCGATACCGGCGACGAGACGGCGGGGCTGCTCCCGTCGGATGCCTACTATGATGCACGCTACGGGAAGGGAAAATGGACGCAGGGATATCTCATCAGCCTTGCGATCGGTCAAGGCGAGCTTGGCGTCTCCCCGCTGCAGATGGCCCGGTTCGCTGCGGCGCTCGCGAACGGCGGGATCGTGTACCAACCCCATGCGGTCGAATTCATTCATAATAAATCGACCGACAGGATGGAGAGGGTCCACTACGATTCCAGTCTCGTTGGGCTCTCGCCACGCGTAATGGCTATGCTCCGGGAAGGAATGCGCCGCGTCGTCCAGGAACCCGGCGGGACCGGCGGTCTTGCGCGCATTCCGGGCATCGTCTCGGCGGGAAAAACGGGGACCGCAGAGAATCCCCACGGGGAAGCTCACGCCTGGTACATTGGGTTCGCTCCGTTCGACAACCCGAGAATTGCCGTGGCTGTGATGCTGGAGAATTCGGGCTATGGCGGATCGAAGGCCGCCCCCCTGGCGCGCTTAATCATGCAGCGCTATCTCTTTGGCGGCCTCCCCAGCAACCACCCTGGGCCGGCTCCAACACAGGCGGCAGCTGTGAAAACGATCAGTCAGGCGGTTCATTAGGGAACATGCTAGAATACCTGAAGGAATATTTCGATTTCAAGGGGCTCCTCATCTGTCTCGCGCTCGTGGGCATAGGCTTGCTTTCGGTCTACAGCGCAACCTATGATGTTGGCGCTGCCGCGTCGTTCGAAAAGCAGGTCATCTGGACCGGCGTCGGCGTTCTTGCGCTGCTGGCTGCGGCGTACTTTCCCCTCCGGGCTCTGCAGCGTATCGCTATTCCCCTGTATATCGTGACGATTGTCATCCTGCTTGTGGTTCTTGTGATCGGAAAAACAATCTCCGGCTCAAAAAGTTGGTTTGGCGTTGCCGGACTCGGCGGCCAGCCGTCAGAGTTTGCCAAGGTCGCGACCGCCCTGGCCTTAGCAGCGTTTCTCGCGCGGACGACAACTTCGCTTTCAAACGGCAAGCACCTCCTCACCGCAATCGGGATTGTGTTGGCCCCGATGATCCTCGTCATCGCCGAGCCCGATCTCGGCACCGCGGTGGTGTTCTTCGCCATGATGCTTCCCGTGCTCTACTGGGCGGGTGCATCGAACTTCGTGCTCGCCGCCATCCTTGCACCCATCATCGCGGCGACGGGCGCGTTGCTGGGAACCTTGACATTCCTTTTCACGCTGCTCGTTGGTGGCGCGCTCCTTTATTTTACGCGGGAGAATCGGTTCGCGGCAGCGGTCGCGTTTGCCTTGACGCTCGCGGTCGGCCTTACCGTTCAGTCGGCGTACGAGAGACTCCAACCGTATCAGCAGAAACGAATCTCAACCTTCCTCAGTCCGGATCTTGACCCCAAGGGGGCTGGCTACAACGTTCTTCAATCCAAGGTCGCCATTGGCTCCGGCGGGTTTCTCGGTAAGGGCTACCTCCAGGGAACGCAGACACAGCTCAACTTCATCCCCGAACAATGGACCGATTTCATCTTCTGTGTTCCGGGTGAGGAGTTCGGATTCCTTGGCGCGTCCGTCATCGTCATCCTTTTCACTTCTTTACTTCTCCACGGAATCAAGATTGCTAGCCTCTCGAGCAACAAATTTGGCAGCGCGGCGGCCATCGGCATTGTGAGCATATTCGCCGTCCATGTGTTGATCAACATCGGTATGTCTATGGGGCTTACGCCTGTCATCGGCATCCCTCTCCCGTTTTTGAGTTACGGCGGCTCCGCTTTGGTAGCCAACATGGTATCGGTGGGGCTCTTGATGAACTTCTACGCACACCGGAAAGAGCATTGAGTGTTTCAGACGCGTGAAGCGTTCAAGGCTCACTTGACTTCCTTCTGGTTTTATTGAAACTCACCACTCTTTTCCTTATTCTGAAACAAGTAAGATTCAGATCAATCAGCGAACGTGTCTCTCTCATCCTTTCTTCTTCTCTTTTTCGGCGGCATCGTCACCGGTACGTTCGGTGCCATGCTCGGCCTCGGCGGCGGAGTCTTCCTGGTCCCCTTCCTCGCGCTCGCGTTCGGGCTCCCGATGCACCAGGCAATCGCCACAAGCATCGTCGCCGTGATTGCCACCTCCAGCGCCGGCGCGGCAATGAACGTCGAACGTCGGGTCGTCAACCTTCGATTCGGCATGCTTCTTGAAATAGCCACGGTCTGCGGTGCTATCCTCGGCGGCGTAACGGCGAATCTCTTGAGCGGGCCAACCCTTGCCCGCATCTTTGCTGTTCTTCTGCTCTCGGTTGCGTTTATGATGATCTGGAGAACTCGCCGGTTGAAATCCGAGGATGGAGCCACTTCTCAGAATGGTACATTCCCTTCAAGTTTCAGGGATGAGGCAACCGGGACTGTCGTATCGTATACCGTTCGCCGGGTGCCCCTGGTCATGCTCGTTTCGATTGTGGCAGGCAATATTTCTGGTCTCCTGGGAATTGGGGGCGGAATCTTCAAGGTCCCTGCGATGCATATGATTTCCGGCGTTCCAATGAAGGCTGCGGCTGCCACAAGCAACTTTATGATCGGCGTAACAGCGGCGGCCAGCGCATTTATTTATTTTGCACACGGACACCTCAACCCCTTTATCGCGTCCCCGGCGGTGCTCGGTGTTTTGGGGGGATCCTTCCTCGGTATCAGTATCAACCGGAGAATCAAAGGCACGGCCCTGACCTGGGCATTTGTCGTTGTGCTGCTTTTGGTCTCCGTCAAAATGTTCTGGCGCTAGACGATCTCCTGATGACGCTCGAAATGAAGTCCACAGAATCTCCTGGCCCGCAGCACGTCATTAACCGCTGGATAAGCCACGTCCTTCGGTTCGGGGTCTGGAGCAGCGCAGCTCTGATGGTCGCCGGACTTTTGGTTCATTGGCTCTCACGAACCGTTGCACCGGCACCGACCGAGAATCCTGCTCCGGGAGAGGTCCTGCGCAGACTATTCTCCACATCCGTGGACGACGTTACTCTGATGTACGCCGGACTGCTCCTGTTGATGCTCACGCCGGTCCTGCGTGTTCTGACATCCGTCGTCGGCTTTTCGGTTGAGAGAGACAGGAGATTCGTCGTTGTCTCGCTGGTTGTGCTTGTGATGCTGCTGGCAGAGTTTTTTTTCTCGTTGCACCTGGCGGCATAGACTCCATATCGTAAGAGGACGGGATGATTCTCTCGGACAAGAGGATCGTAGAGGAAATGAAACGCGGAACGATTGTGATCAGACCGTTCAATCGAAAGTATCTGGGATCCAACAGCTATGACGTCCATCTCGGCGATTGGCTGGCAATGTATAACGAGGAGACCCTCGATTGCAGGAAACACAACAAGGTTCATGACTTCAAGATACGAAAAGAGGGAATCATCCTCGCACCGGGCAAGTTGTACCTCGGTGTGACGAAAGAGTACACCGAAACCCACGCGCACGTACCGTTTCTTGAGGGGAAGAGCAGCATCGGTCGGCTCGGCATTGATATTCATGCAACAGCGGGAAAGGGTGATGTGGGATTTTCCAACACGTGGACCCTTGAGATCTCCGTCAAACAGCCGGTCAGAATCTATGCCGGTATGCCGATCGGCCAGCTGATCTATTTTGAAATCTCCGGTGATGTTGAAGTGCCTTACACCAAGAAGAAGACAGCGAAATACAAGAGGCAGACGGAGAAGCCGGTCGAATCGATGATGTGGAAGAATTTCCGGTAGATATTCTGGCGGTAGAATTTGAGGCGGCAGAACGTCAGGCGTGCGGGCTTTGGAGGAAAAGGCAGGAAAGCGGCGAATTGATAAATGTCGCGACGCGAAGCTTCGGGCTCCGGCCCCTACAATCTCGAATAAACCCAATCAGATGAAATTCATTCAAAAACTCCAGAAGGCACAGCTCAACAACAACTCGCTCCTTTGCGTGGGCCTTGACGTCGATCCCGCTCGTCTCCCGCAACACCTGCGCTCGATGAGCAACTCCGTCGTGCAGTTCAACCGCCGCCTGATCGAAGCAACGTACGATCTCGCCTGTGCCTACAAGTTGAATCTTTCTTTCTATGAGGCGTTGGGGGAGCGGGGCTGGCAAAGTCTTCAACAGACGCTCGCATACGTGCCGGCTGGAATCATCACCATTGGCGATGGAAAACGCGGTGACATCGGCAACTCCTCCGAGCGGTACGCCAAGGCGATCTTCAACGGCTTTGGCTTCGATGCTACAACGGTGCATCCCTATATGGGATATGACTCAATCGAGCCGTTCCTCCGGTACGAAGACCGGGGCACGTTTCTCTTGGTGCTGACCTCGAATGAGGGATCGAGTGATTTCCAGCGAATCACCTTCGGCGGCAAGCCCTTTTATCAGAAGGTCGTTCACGCTGCCGTGCGATGGAATACGCGCAAGAACGTCGGCCTTGTTGTCGGCGCCACGCATCCTGAAGAACTCCAGCCGATTCGAAAGCTGGCTGCCGAAATGCCGATCCTCATCCCCGGCATTGGGAAGCAGGGCGGCGATCTGGAGTCGGCAGTCCGGTACGGTTGCAACAAGAAGGGGCTGCTCGCGATCATCAATGCGAGCCGAAGCATTCTTTATGCCTCAAGCGGAAAGGACTTCGCGACCGCAGCGCGGAAAGAAGCAACAAGGCTGCGTAACAAGATAGTGAGGTACCAAGAGCAGTTTTTCGACTAGAAATCAACCAACTGCACCGTCACGGGTCGGCACCCTGAGTGAGCGACCCGCGCCTCAAGCCATGGTCCTGCGCACACGCAACATCCACGAGCGCTTTCTTCGCCATATCTGGAGCCAACAGTACCTCCAGCATTCCGCGCTGAGGACTGTCGATGGCAGAACACTGCTGGTCCTCCGGGTCGGCAGACTCAATACGGAGGGAGGGCCGGATTTTCGTGACGCAACCATCAAGCTTGGGGGCACAACATTCTGTGGCGACGTTGAAATTCATCGCACACCGGTCGAGTGGCTGCGGCACCGTCATCAGAGGGATCCTCGCTACAACAAGGTTGTGCTCCACGTCGTGCTCGAAGCTGCCGCGGAAGGGCTCCCGACCCTCGTGTCGAGCGGGCGGCGCGTACCGGTTATCGTTCTGGAGCCGTTCCTGTCTGAGTCCATTCGATCCATCTGGCAGAAGACGATCCTTGACGAGCGTGCGCGAACAAGCGAGACAATCAAGTGCTTTCATGTTAACAGCCACGTCGATGGGACCCTCCTGGTGAATTGGATCCGCAAGCTTTCCATCGAACGCCTCGAACTGAAACTCCGCCGTTTTGATGAACGGTTGAGGGAACTCGCCCACCTACACGTTCTTACCCTGCGCGAACGGCCGCACAGGTACGCCTCCACGAGAGTGCAAGGCAACCCCGACGATATTCCTCCACCAACCAGAGAACTGTCGCAAAAGGATTTGTCCAGAAGAGACCTTTGGGAGCAGGTCTTGTATGAGGGGTTGATGGAGTGCCTCGGATACAGCAAGAACCAGGACCCGTTTACTCGATTGGCACGAGCGGTGACGCTCCGGCGGATCAGGGATCGTCACCTGGAGGGCGAGAGAGAGAAGATCCAGGCTTTTCTCTTTGGCGCGGCGGGCCTCCTGCCGAAGATTCGCTCGCTGAGAGAAAAGGAATCTCAGAACTACGTCAGAATGCTTTCCCGGGAATGGAGGGCGTTGAAACCCTTGTACCGATCGACTGTGCTCCACCCGGCCGATTGGCAGTTCTTTCCGACCCGACCGACAAACTTCCCGACGGCTCGTCTGGCGGCCGCGAGCGTTCTTGTTCAAAGACTGCTCCGTGAGGACCTTTTCCGCAAGATAGTTCAAATTTTGAAATCACCTCTCGCGCAAGAGGACAAACTCATTTCCTTGGGGGACTTGCTTTCCATCGGCCCCCTTGAATTCTGGTCTACTCACTATCATTTCGATCACAGTTCGGCAAAACAGGTTCGATCGTTGGGTCCGGAGCGCGTCAACGACATGATTGTGAACGCGATTATTCCTCTCACTCTTCTCTACGCTCGTACGTTCAAGGATCTGAGGGTGCGAGAACAGGCGCTTGCACTCTACGATGTGCTTCCACCGTCGATGGAAAACTCTCTCACGCGGCTTATGGTAAGACAGCTTCTGAGGGGCAAGCTGAAACTCGCTTCTGTGGCTGCACAACAGGGAGTGATTCAGCTCTACAAGTTTTATTGCCGGGAAGAGCGATGCGCGGAGTGCGATGTAGGGCGGGTGGTCTTCACCTCACAGGATGAGCAGAGCGGCAACTAACGAAGCATATCCCATTTCATCCCTTCATCCTTTTCTCCGCTGTTCATCCCTTCATCCGCTGTCACGTCTTCTGCTGCTTCTTCTTCGCCGCCGGGAAGAGAACGTTATTGAGGATGAGCCGGTAACCGGGCGAGTTCTTGTGAAGCGAGAGATCCGTCGGGGGATCGCCGACCGCGTGCTGATAGTCCTCCGGATCGTGCCCTGCGTACCATGTAAACGTTCCACGACCGTAGTTGCCGTGGATGTACTTCACCTCCTCCGTTCCCTCACGCTGCGCCAGGATCACGACGTTGCGTTTGATCAAGCTCTTGCGGAACGCCGTCGTCTGACCCATGAACCCCTTGATGATCGAGACGTGATCCTGCGTGAGCATCGTCGGCACGGGATCGTACTTTGCTGAGAACTCGAACAGCGTGAAGTAGTCGGTGTTTGGATCCCGGAAGGGCGGCGGGTCACTCGGCGGGATATCGATGTCGGAGTATTCGTACCGCAGGGGGTTCATGTCGAGCTTGAAGTTCTCGAATGCGAGCGTCTTGCTGAAATCGAGCTTCTTTTGCGCGTCCGGGTCCGGCGGATCGCCGTCGTACATCACATCACAAATGTCCACGTTCTCCGCCGCAAGTGCGATATCATAGCTATCGGTCGCCGAACACATCGCAAACATGAAGCCGCCGTTCCCAACGTAGTCCTTGATCGTGCGGGCAACGGCTTTCTTCTCGTCAGAAACCTTCTTGAACCCCAGCTTCCTCGCCTCTTTCTCGTAGAGAAGCTGCTGCTCGACGTACCACGGGGCATACCGGTAATTCGCATAGAATTTCCCGTACTGGCCGGTGAAGTCCTCATGATGAAGGTGAAGCCAGTCGAACTCCGAAAGCCTCCCCGCGAGCACCTCGTCGTCCCAGATTTTGGTGTAAGGAATCTCCGCGTACTCGAGCGCGAGCGTCACGGCGTCGTCCCACGGCTTGAACGCCGGGGGCACATAGACGGCGATCTTCGGCGCCTTTTCGAGCCGGACAACGTCCATATTGTTGTCCTCCCGTTGAACTTCGGCATAGATCGATGTTGCGTCGCCGGCGTTGAGCGGCTCGAAGAGCACGCCCCGGATCCTGCACTCGCGGGCAACGACGTCGCCGTAGTCCATCATGAATGATCCGCCGCGGTAATTCAACAGCCAGTCCACCTCACCGCTATGCTGGAGGATCCAATATGCAATCCCATACGCTTTGAGATGATCTGTTTGCTTCAGGTCCATTGGGATCAGGAGCTTTGTTTGCGCTTGAACCGCGGCCGTACCCGCGGCAACCAAGAGCGTTATCATTATCACGATTCTTGTGAACATCTTCATAGCCGATCTCCTCTTCCTCTATCCTCACAGCACGTCGCCGCGCAACAACCTGATCTTCTTTCGAGCCTCCTCCAAGTACAACGACGTCGGGTAGTGTATCAAGACCTGCTCATAGGCCTCGATCGCCTTCGGCTTGTCCTTCAGCCTGTTCTCGTAGATCTCCCCGATCTGCATCTGGGCGCGGTCGCGGAGAATGCTTGTCGGCATATCGTCGACGATCTTTCGAAAGAGGGCGAGCGCCTCCTGGTCGTGATTCAGCAGAAGCTGGAGCTCTCCAGTCTTCATCATCCCAGCGTCGACCAGAGGTGCTGTTGGATATTGTTTCAGCACCTCTTCGAATTGAGCAAGCGCCTCCGAGTACTTCCGTTCTCGTGTGAGCAACTCCGCTTTGGCGAACGCTGCCAGGGCGGCAGGGGCCGTTGTTTTGTTCTCCTGAATGAAATAGAGAAGCTGGAGCGCGTCGTTCGCAAGATCGGTATTCACGTTTGCCGTAATGCTCTGGAGCTTCGTTGTTGCTGAATCGAAATTTGCTTCAAAATAGTCCAACTCGGCTAGATGGAAGAGCGCCTCGTCGCGTTGCTGGCCCGGCGGGCGGTGTATCAGGTTCTCATATTCCCCCCTAGCCCGACCAAGATCACCCATTGCGATCCGCACTTCCGCGATGGTTGCTACTACTTCGTTCGAAAGGTTCGCGTTGGAGCGCACGTCGCGGGCTTGCTCCAGGGCTGCCAGCGCTCCGTTGAGGTCGAAAAACCGATGGAATCGAATCAGGCCGATGCGGTACAGCGACTGCGTTGCAAGCTCCGAATTCGGCCCGCCGGCGACAATGGATTCATAGAGTCGGATGGCTCCCTGAGAGCTTGGCAGCGTCTCTGAAACGCGTCCCGCTGGTACGCCCTCTTCCTTGTGGGCGGAAACGCCGGCAGCATCAGCAAGGGTATCGCTCTCCTGGCTCAGCTCTTCAATGGCTCGAGCGTATCCAAACCGCGCGGAGAGGACAATCCCCAGCGTCGGGGATTGATCTATCACCTCGCGGAACGCCTGGGCTGCGGAAGAGTATGCTTTCTCCTGCATCGCCCGCTGGGCAAACTGGTACAGCTCCATTCCCCCTGCTCTGCTTAACCTGTCGATGATCTGTTCCTGGCCGAGCGCCGAGTCGTACTCCTTCCCCTCCATATAGAGCCAGGCAAGAAGCCGCTGCATCTGGAGATCGTTCGGAGTGCGCTTCACTTTGGCTTGCACAACGCTCAGCGCGGCACGCCGCCCGACGTCGCGCCCCGTAAACGAACTCAGGCGGGCCTCAACAACGGCAAGCTGCAGGGGCCGGACATGGAGGAGGCTGACGAGTTCCTCGGTCGCTGGACCGTACTGTTGGAGCACCATGTAAAGGGAAGCAAGGTCCTCTCCAAACAGTCCCGCATCTCCTATCACCTTCCTCCCGTTCAGGTAGAACTGGATGGCCCGGTCATATTGCCGATGTTCGATCATCTGCGACGCTACAAGGCGATAGAGATTTGAATTCTTCGGATCCTTGTTGACAACGGCATGCCATAGGGAGTCTGCTCTCGGCTCGTCCCCCATTTGAAAGTACAATCCGCCGATCGTCGAAAGAAGGTTTTGATCGGCTGGTTGGATCCTCATCCGCCGCTGGACCAATTCAATTGCTTTACTGTACTCCTTCAGTTGCGTGTAACCGCGACGAAGCCCGTCGAAGAACACGTAGTTCAACGAATCGGCTTCATGGAGTGCCTCATAGATCGAGACCGCCCGCTCCCACTCACCTGCCTGTTCGAAGCTTTGCGCGAGCCGGAGTTTTGTCAAGACATCCACATTCTGCGCGGCTGCCTGCAAGACGAACAGAAACACGAGGGCGAGCAGAAGCTTCATCGACACTGCACCGTGATAATTGTTGTTCCGACGCATGCGATCGGGATCACAGGTGATTACAATTTCATGAATATATCAAAAAGCGTAGCCGAATGAAACAATCCGTCCCGGTACCCCGTTCAACAATGAGCAACGCTTCCTGCGTTCCTTGACTTGCCTGGCTTAATTGCTTACCTTTTTTTTGTGAAAGTTGATGAGTTCCGCGCCGAAAAATATCGCCATCCTCGGTTCGACCGGATCGATCGGACAAAACACTCTCGAGGTCGTTAGGTCCGCGCCGGATCGATTTCGGGCAGCGTATCTGACCACGAACAAGAATGTCGATCTTCTTCTGAAGCAGATCGCAGAGTTTCAGCCGACGGCGGTCGCCGTCCTCGACGAGAGGGGAGCCTCAACCGTACGGTCCCAGGTTGGCAGCTCGGTGGAGGTGCTCTGCGGTGAGCAGGGGCTGGAGAAAATCGCGATCCGAGATGATGTAGACGTTATCGTAAGCGCGCTGGTCGGCTTTGCGGGGCTCAGACCTACTATGGCGGCTGTCAGACTCGGTAAGACGATTGCCCTGGCAAATAAGGAAACGCTGGTCGCTGCCGGGGACCTGTTGACGGCGCTCGCTAAAGAATATGGGGCCCAGCTCATTCCCGTCGACAGCGAGCACAGCGCCATATTTCAATGCCTTGTGGGCGAGGATCGGGCGACAATCGCGAGATTGATCCTGACAGCCTCCGGCGGGCCCTTTCTCAATAGGCCGATGGAAGATTTTTCGTCCATCACGCTTGAGGAGGCGTTGAACCACCCAAACTGGAAGATGGGGAACAAGATTACGATCGACTCCGCGACGCTGATGAACAAGGGGCTTGAGGTTATCGAGGCGCATTGGCTTTTCGGCTTACCTCCGGAACGGATCGACGTGGTGATCCATCCTCAATCGATTATCCATTCAATGGTGGAGTTCATCGACGGATCGGTGAAGGCTCAGCTGGGATTGCCCGATATGAAGCTCCCAATTCACTATGCCCTCACCTATCCGGGCCGCTCGCATCTGAACGGTGCGCGGATTGATTTTCCGAAACTGCAATCCATGACGTTCTTCCATCCAGATCGAGAGAAGTTTAGATGCCTCCAGCTTGCGTTTGAGGCGCTTTCCCTCGGCGGGACTGCCCCCGCTGTGTTGAATGCCGCCAACGAAACCGCCGTCAGTGCCTTTTTGAACGGAAGAATTTCATTTGAGAAAATCCCCCTCCTGATCGAGCAAGCGCTTACGAAACACGAAGTTCGGCGCTCGCCGGAATTCCAGGACATCGTGGAAGCCGACCAAAAGGCGCGGGCCTTTGTCGGAGCCCTTCTGTGAATGTGGTGCGATTGAGGGCGGTGATTCGGACCTTTCCATAGACAACTGACCGACGTATGCAGGTACTTCCGACTATATTCTATTTCTTGATCACGATCGGCATTCTGGTGCTGGTTCACGAACTCGGGCATTTCCTGGCAGCCAAGTTTTTCGGCATGCGGGTGGATCGGTTCAGTATCGGGTTTCCTCCCCGCGCGTTCGGCAAGAAAATTGGAGAGACAGACTACTGCGTCTCGTGGATTCCCATCGGCGGGTACGTCAAGATCGCCGGCATGATTGACGAAAGTTTGGACACCGAGTATCTCAGCGAAGAGCCGAAGCCGTGGGAATTCCGGGCGAAGCCGATCTGGCAACGTCTCATTGTGATCTGCGCCGGTGTCGCGATGAACATCCTCCTGGCGGTTCTGATTTTCTGGGGGCTCATCGTTTATCAGGGAAAGTCCGTGAAACCAGTGACGGAGATCGGATATCTTTTGCCGGAAAGCCCCGCGACGAAGACGGGGCTGCGCGTGGGAGACGTAATCCAGAGTGTCAACGGTCAGCCGGTCACCCACTGGGAGGAGATTGAGAGCCTCGTTTACACGGACGCGCTGTCCGGCAGTCTTTCGTTCAACATCCTGCGCCGCGGCCAGCCGACCGTCATTACCGTCCCGCGGGCACTGGCGGCAGAGGTTCTTGAAGGTCCATTCGGAATTTTCCCAAAGGGACTTGTCGCCTACGTTTCCACGGTGGACGCCGAAATGCCCGCCGCTCAAGCCGGGATCGAGCCTGGGGATCTCATCCTCAAGATCGATGGGGAGTCAATTGCATATCAACAGCTTCAGGATGCCGTGAAACGTTCTGCCGGAAGGAAAATTTTGTTGACGTGGAGCCATGCGGGAGAGATTAAGGAGGCAAGCATAACTCCAACAACAGAAGGGAGGATTGGCGTTGGCTTCACTCCTTACTATGACGGCCCGGTGGAAACTATTCACTACTCTATCTTTTCAGCGCTACCCGAGGGACTCAAAGATGCATGGGTGATGAACTGGCTCAATTTGAAAGGCATCTACCAGATTATCGTTGGAAACGTCTCGTTTTCCAAATCGGTCGCGGGGCCCATCACGATCGCGAAGTTCGCAACTCGGTCTGCGGAATCAGGGATCGTGAGCTTCCTCGGATTTATGGCGCTGTTGAGCATGAACCTCGCTCTTCTGAACCTCTTCCCTTTCCCAGCCCTCGATGGTGGTCACGCAGTTTTTTTGGTCTATGAAGGTATCTTCCGGCGCGAAATTCCGAACAAAGTGAAAATCGCGCTGCAACAAGTGGGGTTCGTCCTCCTGCTTGTTTTTATGGCCTTCGTTCTGTATAATGACATCATCCGATTCTAACCGCACCTGTGTGATTAAAGTCACCCCTATACAATGGGGCGCGCCGTAGGTTTTTAATAAACTCACCATACGTTCAGGAGGGACCCATTATGAAAAAGGCTGCGATAGCCGGCGGGATGGTTTTTGCAGGCTCGCTGTTTGTCCTCGCGTTCGGGTTGCTCGTCGCGACCCCGGCGCCAGCACTTGCACAAACCTTCACCATGTCCTTCAATAATCTCCCGGTAGATAATGTTCCCCTCTCGACCTATATTGGTCTGGACAGAAAGCTGAAAGCAGCTCCCGGCCAAAGCCTGGATATCAGCGTGGTTCCACCGCTCACGACTGCGCGACAGGTATATTTGGAAGCCACGGTGATCGCCCAAAGCGTTGTCGGAGTTCCTGAGTGCTCGGGGCTCGTCGGATCTGCAGTCACGCAGGCCTTCACAATCACCGGATCGGGACGAACGCTTTCTACCAATGATTTCTCGCGTTCATCGACTATTGGCATCTCGAACTCTTCTCAGAACCAGCGGTGCATTGATGCCCTCGCGGATAAGATCCAGAAGGGTGTAGCGTCGCTTCCTGCGGGGATATACATGGTCACCGCTAAGTTGTACGACGCTGAAACTCGTGCGCAACTTGGTCAGACCGCAACTCATACGATTACGGTCTCCGGTTCATCAACAACCGAGGCGGTCATCAACCTCGGTTCCCCCTCAAACGACGAGCGGATACCACAGTCTCCACAGGTGGTTTTCATATTTGACACATCCATTCCGGGGCGGCTCCTTTGCTTTGAGCACTCTACGCTGAACCAGTCACCTCAAGATGCTACCCGTGATCTCAACTCACCGTTGAAATGCGTTGACTACGCGGTGAGCTCACGAGGAACTAACCAGATTTCTGCTACGTATCCCGGGATTTCTACCCGCCCATGGATGGCCGGCAAGAAGTACTCCTGGCTGTTTCTGGGAAGCACCAGCGCCGGGGGCGGCGTGACGGACACCCGGAGCAGCCCAATCTGGTCCTTTACTGTCATGTCGAACGACCCGAATTACAACAGCTTAGTGATGGCGCTCAGCAGCGCGCCGGATCCGATCGGCTCGACATATGAGAACATGGTGAACATGGGGTATATGTTGTCATTTTCGACTTCGAATCCAATTCGAATCCAGGAGGGAAACGGGCCGCTCCGACCCATCGACATTACCCAGGTGCTTACACTTTTGGGTGATCTCGGGCGACGGAACGTGCGAGTCAATGCGCAGATTGTAAACGAATAACTCTTTAACGGAGGATTTTTCCGATGAAGAAAAGATCTTTTTCTCTCGTAGCAATCATCGCCGTGGCCGCACTCCTGCTGGCACCAGCCTGGAACTTCCAGCAAGATAAGAAGTCCATCACAGCGATTATCATCAAGGTCAAGAACGACGTTGAGAAACGGACTCCTACGACTGCATGGACCAAGGCGTTGTTGCTCTCAGAACTCAAAGCCGGACATGAGGTCCGCACAATGGACAAGTCGCTCGCGTTGATCAAGTTCTCGGATGAATCCAAGGTCATCGTCCGCGAGAAGTCTCTCTTGACGGTTCAAGGAGAGGTTGAGGGAAGGCGCATTCTCAACCGGGATGTGTACATTGAGCGCGGCCGCGCGGTGTTCGATATCAAGAAGCAGCAGACGGAGCAGTTCCGGTTCAGTTCTCCGATCTCCGTTGCATCGATTCGCGGAACCCAGGGCGGCACGGGGTTCGAACCTGCTCAGGGCGAAGCCGACCTTACAATCATCATTGGAGAGGCTCTGTTCAGAAATACCCAGTCAAACTGCGAAAGGACGGTCGCTTCAGGGCAAACCGCTCGAACCGATACTTCCGGCCAGTGCAGCTCGGGGGCCGCATCGCAGGGCGACCTGAACAACAACGACCCGAATTCGAATGTCAATCAGGGTGGCGAGGGTGGCGGTGAGAAGGCGGACACGACCGGTGGCGGGCAACCAAACCGTTTTGCTCTCAATACTCCCTCTGCCGCGCTGCGGTCAGGTCAGGGGGCTACAATGCGCATCGCTCTTGTCAACGCGCCGGTCGACATGACGCAGGTGACGCTTTACTACAGAGTTCAAGGAGACGCTTCCTACAAGCAGCTTGCGATGACGGTCGACGGTCCGAACGTGTCGGGCACCATTCCTGCATCCGATGTTTATGTCGGCCCCAACCGCACGTTTGAATACTACTTCTCGATGCTGGGCTCGAACGGCACGACCTACACGTTCCCAGAAGCCGATCCGGCGGAACACCCCTACTCGCTGCCGATCACTTCTCGGATCATTCATATCAAGATCCCAATAACGGATCCGAACGGCACGCAGAGGTTCCTGGATATTTCCTATGAGGAATAGCGGGGAGTAACGGCGGTCTAGTGCCGGTTGTTGCTTCTCATGGTTGGTTTTCATACATTAACGGCAGGGCTAACAACCTGCCGTTTTTTATTCGTCCACTCGAACTCGTCGCGCCAGCTTTTCCTATCTCAACCTCTATATGCATGGGAGAATACCTATGAAGCGCCCTCTCGTTTCTCTCGCGATCGTTCTCGGCCTTCTCACCTGCCTATGCGCCACAATGCAAGCCCAGGTGAGCACTGTCATTGTGCGCGTCAACGTGCCAATGGTCAGCCAGAACCAGCCGCTGCCAATCAGCGTGGAAATGACCCCGTCCGCGAACGTCGAGCGCGTCCTCGTCAGATATCGCAGCTTCGGCGAGACGGAGTACCGGCAGCAGGAGATGTTGTTGGCGGGAACGACCGCAACGCTCACCATTCCTGCCGAGTATATTCTCCCTCCGTATATCGAGTATTACATACGCGTCGAGATGTCCGGCGGGCGGGTTGAGACCTACCCCATCGAGAACCCCGAAGTCGCCCCGCTCAAGGCAACGATCAGACCCCTTGATCCCAGGAGTCTTGAGGTACGCATTCTCAGTCCTGAGCAAGGCGAGACCGTTTCGAGCGAGGACTTGGTCATCGCAGTGTCGCTTTTCTATGCTTCCGACGCTGTGAATCGTAAAGCAACGAAGCTCTATCTGAACGGTGTTGACGTCACGCCGCAGGCGGTCTTCACCGATGATATGTTACTGTATTCACCAGCCAACTTCCCGCGACCTCTCAACCTCGGTGTTCAATTCCTGCGCGTTCAGCTGTACGATACCGCGGGAAAGCTCTATACAACTGTTGAATCGAATTTCAATCTTTCGACATCGACGGCGATTGCGGCGGAGGAATCTCGGTTCCGGATGGGCGTCGACGGAAACCTTGAGGTCCGGAACGAAAACATCGGCGATTCCAAAAACACCTTCATCCGCGGACAGCTTCGCGCCAATGGCGCTTATCGGTCGCTCGGCTTCGGATCCAACATCTTTCTCACCAACGAGGAAAAGTCTGACCGTCAGCCTCAGGATCGTTTCCTTGCATACGGGAACATGGATTTCCTGAAAGTGCAACTCGGTGATGCCTACCCGAACTTTCCGAGCAATATTGTGAGCGGGAAGCGCGTGCGTGGCATTACGGCAAATCTCTTTCTGAAGTTCTTCAACCTCGATTTTTCCTACGGAGAAGACGTTCGCAGTATTGATGGGATTGCTCTCCGAGACACGACATTCGCGGGCACGGACGCTGCAGCCGCCCGGCCCGAGAACAGCATACTGAGGTCTGGGCTCACCTACACCCTCTTTCAGCCCGGCACCTACGGCAGAAGTTTTCTTGCGGTCCGTCCAAGCTTCGGATCGGGCGAAAACTTCCAGTTCGGGCTCACCTACATGAAATCCAAGGACAATGTGGGATCGATTCAGTACGGCACAAGCCCACAGGAGAACATGGTGGTTGGCCCGGATCTCCTGGTTGCATTCGACAACCAGCGTTTCAGACTCGATGCCCAGGCATCGTTGAGCCTTACCAATACAAATATCTCGAAGGGATCGTTCACCGACGCCGACTATGACCTCCTGGCGGGGAAAAATGACTCGACTCTTACCCCGGAGCAACAGGCCGATCGCCAGAAACAGGCCGATGACATCAAGAAGTTGGCTGACGTTGGCGGCAATCTTATCACGATCAACGAATACCTCTTTCCGTTGAACCCCGTCGGCACGGGGTTGCCTGGCGTCGCGTATCAGGGAACCCTGAGCCTGAACTATTTCAACAACTTCGTGCGAGCCCAGCTCTACCAACGCGGTGCTGCCTATCTCTCCTTTGGCAACGAGTTCCTTCAATCCGACATTCAGGGGTACCTGCTTTCGGATCGCATCCGGATGTTTGAGAACCGGGCCCTGCTGAGCCTCTCCTACGAGCACCGGCAGGACAACACGGCGGACCTGAAGCCCGCCACAACGAAATACGGCAACATGAACGGCTCTCTCACGCTGTTCCCGGCCGCCGACTTGCCGTCATTCACAATCGGCTACGGTATCATCACAAGAAAGAGCGATGCGAGCCCTACGGATTCGCTGCAGAGCCTCTTCGTCGCTGACGACAATACTGGCAGGTTTTCTCTCCAGGTTAACTACGACTTTACTGCGGGCGCGCGGCACAGCCTGACCCTGGGCACCAACCTTTCGAACAAAAAGGACAACACATTCTACCAGCGGAATCAGAAAAACAACAGCTTCATGGGATCGCTCACAACGGTATTTGACTTCCCTCTTCAGACAACGCTCTCCTTCAACTCCAATATGACGGAGAATACGCAGCTGGGCACATTCCCGCTCTCTGCGTTGACGACGACGCAGTTCAAGCTGGCTGCATACTCTTTGAACGCGCAGTACCGGCTCCTTGGCGACAAGCTTCGTCTTGCCTCCACCGTCAGCACGACCACGGGGGATCTTTACCGTACGCTTGTTCAGGCCGGCGTTGATTACTCGATTAACGAGTACCATGGCCTCGTCTTACAGGGTGACTACATCCAGAACTCCGGCTCCAAAGACGACACGATCATTAGCCTGATTTATCGCTTCAGTCTCTAGGCAACCTTCTCGAAGGATACGACATGGCTTCGAGCACGTTTAAAAAGACTGTCCTGCCAATCCTTGTAAGGATCGGGGTCGGGCTGGGGATCGGTGTGCTTGTGGTCTTGATCTCGCTCTGGGATCCCGATTTTCTCAAGAAGATCGACTACATGACGATCGATTACCGGTTCCAGAATCGCTACGACCGAATCGGTGATTACAAAGCCTACAAAGACGCCTTCTGGCAGCGGTCGAACGTAGTCATTGTCGGAATCTCCGACGATGATCTGAAGGCGATGCCCGACCGCTTTCCGTTCCCCCGGTGGTACTATGCTCATCTCGTGGAAAATCTCAACCGGGCGGGTGCACGCGCGATCGCGTTCGATATCACCCTTGCCAGCCCCGACGTCAACAATCCCACGAGTGACTCGGCGTTTGACGCAGTCCTCTCTAAATATGACAACGTCATTCTTGCCGACAAGATCGAATCAGACCTCGGCGCCGGGAAGTTTTATCTCCGGTCGGCCGAGCGTACTTATAACAACGTTTTCTATAAGCCTGATCGGCGGATTGGCATTGTCAGTATCGCTGGAGAGGACAGAGACAAGGTGGTCCGGCGGTATTTGCCCTTCATGATGATCGGTGATTACCCCACGCCCACATTTGCGTTTGCTGCCCTCAATCGATATCTGAATCTCGGTCCCTACGTCGTTTCTGACCTGCAAGAAAAATCGTTTGTCCTCGGCGATCACGTCATCCCGAGATTCGATGAGCGGTCGTTCCTGCTGAATTATTACGGACCGAACCAGACGTTTCGTTACATCTCGTTTACGCAAGCCATTGATGATTCGGCATTCGAGACAAAAGACGAAAAGGACATTGAAGAGCAGTTGAACGAGTTTGACGCGGGGACGATGGGGCTTTTCAAAGACAAGATCGTCCTCGTCGGCTCGACGATGGCCGAGGACCAGGACATCCATAGCGTACCCATCTATGACCCGGGGGCCACGAACAAGGTTGCAACCATGAACGGGGTGGAGATCCACGCGACCGCCATTCAGAATATTCTCGACAACGACTATATCATCAGGGCCGACCAGTCTGCCGAAATCGTCCTCACCCTCTTGCTCTCCGTGATCTCGTTCGTGATTTTCCAGGCAATCCGACGGATGAAGCTGAAATACGCCGCTCTGCTTGAACTCGGTGGTGTTATTATCGTCGCCCTGCTGATCTTCGGCATCGCCGAGTTTGCTTTCCTTTCGTTCATCAACGGGAATTCGGAGCTCAACGTGGTCTATCCGGGCCTCGCCGTCGTCTTCGCCTACCTCGGCGCCGCCGTCTATCAATACCTTGCCGAGCGTCAGCAGAAGGCGCTCATCAAGAACGTTTTCAGCCACTATATCAGTTCGGCGGTGGTGAATGAGTTAGTAGCAAACCCCGAAAAGGCAAAGCTCGGCGGAGACCGGCGCGAGCTTACGGTGTTTTTCTCTGACATCGCAAGCTTCACAACCATCTCAGAGCAGTTCACGAACAAACCCGAGGGGCTTGTTGAGCTCCTGAATGAATACCTGGACGAGATGACTGCGATCATCCTGAAGCATGGGGGAACCTTGGACAAGTACGAGGGTGACGCAATCATGGCATTCTGGGGGGCCCCGATCCCTCAAAAGGATCATGCCCTTCGCACCTGCCTCGCCTCCCTGGAAATGCAAAAACGGCTCGCACAGCTCCGGCCGCAGTGGAAGAAGACGGGCAGACCGGGCCTTGAGGTGCGCATCGGCGTCAACACGGGGATCATGATCGTCGGAAACATGGGAGGCAAGGACCGGTTTGATTACACCGTCATCGGTGACAGCGTGAACCTGGCCTCCCGGCTGGAAGGAGCAAACAAGCAGTACGGCTCCAGCATCATGATCAGCGACTTCACCTACCAGCATGTGAAATCAAGCGTCACCGTGCGCGAGCTTGACCTCATTCAGGTGAAAGGAAAATCGGAGCCGGTCAAGGTGTGGGAACTCATGGGCATGGCAGATATGGCCATGACCGACGATCAGAGGCAATCCCTTGAGTTGTACCATGAGGGCCTCAAACTCTACCGTGCCCGAAAGTGGGAGGAAGCGATCGCGTACTTCCAACAGGCAAGGCGGCTCGATGCGACGTGCCATGTTGCGGAGATCTATGAGCAGCGAGCCAATCTCTACCAGCTTAATCCGCCACCCCCCGACTGGAACGGCGTCTTCATCATGACAACAAAATAACTGTTGCTCGCTTCAGAACGCCCTGATCTCTCGAGGCCGGGAATCGCATGATTTCCGGCCTCTTGCTTTCTTACCGCTGTCCCCACCCGCGACAAGCCGTGCGGTAGTTGTCCTAGAAGGGGCCCTTCAAAACGCGGGAATGTGTGTGTAGGACGGTGCTCGAACGAGTCGTCCAACGCCGAGCCTTCGTCAATCCTTGATCGACTCTCGCTTGAAACGATCGCTCTCCAGAATGAATCTCAACGAGATGCGGTGCGTGTTGCCGAGGTTATCATCGGCGCTGAACTTCGCGAACGAATAATCGACATCCAACATCCGGAAGTGTACGCCAGCCCCCAGAGTAATCTGCTTCACATCGCTGTACCCGACCCGCAGTGCTAAAGTGCTTTTATACTCGAACTCCAAGCCGGCATGAGGATCAAAGCTGACGGGTCCGAGGTGCGCGATCGACGCGAACTGCCTGTTCTCGAATCGGATGTCCACATCAACGGTGGGAGCAAACCTTCCGCCAAGTAAGTTAAGGAAGTACGTCGAGCCGACCTTGAGTGTCGGCGAGATGAGTTCGTTGCGACCGGTGCTCCACGCGACAAGCGTCGTTGTAATGTCCTGGGCGTTGGCCCCGAGATAGAGATTCGCCACCGGCGAGTACAGAACTCCGACGTCGAACCCGATACCCGTCGCGGACTGGTCCGCGAGGTCGCGTCGTATGACTTTCACGTTTGCCCCGTAGAAGAGATTCTCAGACGCCCGTTTGGCATATGTGAAGTAGATTGCCCAATCGGCCGCGTTGAAATACGTGATCTTGTCGTAATCTAATCGATCGCCGTAGTCAAAAAGGCCGTTGCTGTTGTTGTCAATCCACGCGTTTCGCGTGTCTGGGATGCCGTCAACGCCGAGCCGAAGAATGCTCAGACCCAGGCTCGCGTCTTTGCCGTACGGGAGAGCGACGCTAACAAAGTCGTAGTTGACGAGGCTCCCAAAGCGCTCGTCGTGCATCAGGACCGCCTCGGGGTACTCGATCCGCGCGAGCGCTCCGGGATTCCAGTAACCGGCTGTCGCATCGCTGGCGAGGGCAACGTACGAGCCCCCCAGGCCCAAGGCCCTACCGCCGACACCGATCGCCATGAATTCCCCCGCGTATTTCGCGACGGTCTGCGCTTGCGCAGAATAGACTAGGGCCATCGAACATGCTATGACGAAAATGCTCCGCACTGGCGCTCCTTGCCCACCCAATGATCCTGTGGACCTAAAACAAAAAAACCGAATTCACTCTAGCATGTTGAATTCGGCTCCATGACAATGTTAGAGTGACCTATCTACAAAACAAAGCGTGATGGAGAAGCTCTAACAATTGTCTATACGAAATGTCCCTTCTTGCTCCCACAAAGTAATGGAAATGAAGCTAATTGTCAAGACGCACCCCTTGTGTGACGTCGAGCGTATCTTCGCAAAGAACACGCTTGATTTTATCCCCAAAAATTGTTAGGGTTCTTCTACCCCTGAAATCCAGGGGGGCTCGCTATGAACGGACCCCACCAATCCCACTTCTTCGTTCTCTATTCGGCTCATCACGCGCGCTGCGGTCACTACCTCGAGCGCGCCGACTTCCGTGTGATGACGAAAGACGATCTCGTCGCCTGGTCGCACGATCTTACTGTCAACGGCTTGATAAGCGCTCTGCCGCTCCACTGCGACAGCTGCTCGGAGGACGTTCAGCCCACCCACCTTCGGATCATTGAAGATGCCAATCTGATGCCCCGAACGATTGTTCCTGAGATCGAGATCACGAAGTTCAATCCTCACGACTGGATTCTGAAGACGAAGTAACGCTTTTCAACCCCTTTCGGGCTCTTGCCGATCATTAGATTTGTCCGTCGATTCTCAAAAAGGAGACTAGTCTATGCCTGACCACGTCTACAAGCACATCGAACTGGTTGGAACTTCCGGAGCATCAATTGAAGACGCGATTCAGAATGCGCTTGCCCGGGCGTCCAAGAGCGTGCGTAATATGCGCTGGATGCAGGTGCTGGAAACCCGGGGCCACATCGAAGACGGCAGAGTTTCCCAGTGGCAGGTGACGCTGAAGGTTGGATTTACGCTCGAGGAATAGCGCGCTGGGGGCATGATTCGATCCGATTCTCACCCCCGAGGAATCGTAATGCCTTCAGGTTTCTCTAGAGTGCATACTCGCGGGGTCGCCGTTGGACAAGCAGATCGTTGTACCTGTTGATTTCTTTGTCGTCCGCCTCCTGAACATCGACGCTGGCGACGCAGACTCCTTCCTCGTCTGGTCCCAGCCGAGCTAGGATCTCTCCGCGGGGTGAAACAATCTCGCTCCTTCCAATGAATCGGAGGTCATGGCCACCCCGGTTTTCTCGCCCCACTCTATCTGCGGTGGCGGCAAAGACGTGATTCTCTAGACAGCGCGTGATCATCGCGTCCGGGCAGTAGGGGAGGACAAGATTGGAGGGGTGCGCGATGAGTTGAACTCCCTTAAGAGTAAGCGTGCGCGCCGCTTCGGGATAAATCCAATCGAAACAGATCATCATCCCAATTCTCCCAATCGGCAGATCGTAGACGGCGAATCCAACATCGCCGGGCCTGAAGAAGAGATTTTCCCGGTCGAACAAATGTATCTTCCGGTAGAGACCGACAAGGCCCGCCGGGCCCACCAACGCCGATGAATTGTAAACGCCTTCCGCTTTTTCGGCAAAACCGTAAACGATGTAGCATGATTTTCGAACCGCGAACTTCGCCATCGTCTCGAATGTAGGGCCTGTGGGACTTTCTGCTAGCACACGAACCTCCGCGGCGTCAAGAAAGTTGTATCCGGTAGCACACAATTCAGGCAAGACATAGAGATCCGCTGGCGTGCCTTCCATCAGTTCTGTCACCGCGCGCACATTCGCGCGAGCCTGGCCGAAGACGGGGTTCGTCTGAACGGTCGCTACTCGCATCTTTGCCTCCTCGTTAGTCTCCATGGTGTTTATTGCAGCGTTGTCGGGCGTTAGAACGCAAGGTGAAGAACGCCTCGCATTCGCGTCGGCAGAGCTCTGGGAGTCCCCCTTTGCCGCAGACTCCTTGACGCCTACCGCCGGCATAACGTAGCGAACAATGCTTTCACATGAAAATCTGTAGAACGGATCCGTGGCTGATTACCATAGAATATATGACATGAGAAAGGGAAAGCTGGTGGGTACCACAAGAACAGCGATTTCACTACCCGTCACCGAGAAGCTTCTGACGTTGATCGGGTGGTTGTGGGGTGCTAGCGGGATAACACGGGAGGGGGTTCGCGACGAATTGGTCGCTGACGGAACACCCGCTCAAGCGGGCAGCACTGTGGCGCCGGGTGAACTGTGGAAAGGGTTCGGAAGGTAGTCCGCGGGGGGTGTCAACACCTGCTCAAACCACCTCGGGGTTCTCGACGGCTTCTCTCCAATCTTCCGTCGTTTTCACAAGACGCTCGGCCAGATTCATCAGCATCCGTTTTGCCATGTCAGGATACTGAGCGATGAGCGTGTCAAGATCCATCTTGACGTGCCGCACGAGAGTTGGTTCTTGCGCTATCAGCGTGGCTGTCCGCGGGATGTTGAGAAGGAAGCCAAGCTCGCCAATCACCGTGCCGGGTTTCGAGATCAACGCAAGGCTGAAATCCCTCTTGTAAACACCAACTCGTCCGGAATGGAGCACGTACCATCCATCGCTCTGATCACCCTCACGGAGAATTGTGTCTCCGATGCGATAGTACTCCTTTACGCCAGGGATCTCAGAAGCATCCCGCTTTTGCTCTGACATCGTCTTCGCACTTTCCAGCTGATTCAAAAAAACTCTCGTCACGCGGACATACCCATGCTAAGCATTTCGCGATGGAAGGTCAAGTTTTGATTTTCTTCTCGAGGTACCGGCGCGAAGATTTCTTTTCCCACGCGATTGTCATCGTTTCGATATGGTACACCACTGACACCTCTTGAAGTCAACATCAATGATTCTGATACACGAGCGCGTCTCGTCTTGATTCCAACTGTATCGGTCTGATACGATTGTTGGCGAACAGGAACGCGCTCCTTGCGGTGGATTGCCTTGATCGCGTTTTGGTGTTGGCCTGAGAAATTTCCGGGCGGGTGTATGTTGCTTTATTCCACGGGTTCCGCGCCAAGCTCGCGCTTCAATGCTTGGATCACGGGGTGGTCGTGCGCGAACCCGTTACCCGATTTCGGTGCGTGGAAAACAGGGGAGTTGTTTGCCGGGTGAGCCGCCGCAAGCGGAATTGAAGTAGACTGGACGCTCCTTGGCCCGTCGTGCAGGACGGGCTCGATGCGCAATTTGAGGCCGGTGACTTTCAGGAAGGAATCGGCAAGGAAATCTTTGTGCCGCTTGAGAGATGAGAGATGGTAGTCATCCGGGCAGCCGATGCAGAGCGCATCATCCATGACCTCGAGGATGCGGCTTTCTCCCAGGACGGTACCGACACCAATTTTGACTCTCCGTACCTCACCTACCCATTGCTGCCATTGGGCGTAGGCTTCCTCAAGTGTTATCTTCCGGAGGGGCCCGAACGAGGTAGCACTAGGCACCAAAGGTGAGACTTCCGTCTGGTAGGCTTGGGGGGCCTCTCGTGCCGCCGATCCGGAGCTCTCAACGGGGGATTTTAGTACCGCTGGGGCCTGCCTCTCAATCTTGGAGATCGCTGGGGAGGCTGCGGCGTTCTTCAATCTGCCCGCTTGCACTTGGCCGACAACCCGGACTTCCAGCGGCCCGGGTTCGACTGTCCGAGGACTTATAGCTGGTTGGGCGTGTTCGAGCTGGATGCCGTTTGTTCGTCCATTTCCCCCGCCGGTTCGCGAATCAAGTTTTTTTTTCAATTCGTCGATTTGTCGCAACAGGCTGTCAATCTGGACTGAACGCTCCAGCTTGATCATCTGCAGCAAGCCCGCTTCCAGCTTGAAGCGCGGCTGCGGTGCCCACCGAATGGACTGCTCCAGCTCGTTTGTCAGCTTTATCAACCGGAGGATGTCGTTCTGGTTGAAATGCTTCGCCTCCTCCTGGTACCGCTTCCTGTAGAGTTCCGAGGTTTCGACCAACTCCGTCGATTCCGTCGTCAGAACCACAAGCAGATTTCTGAGGTGTTCGGACAATCCGCCGACGAACTCACGCAGATCATAGCCCTTCCGGACAATCTCATCGACAAGCTCAATCCCGCCTCGAACGTCCCGTGTTCTCACGAGATCCGTGAGGCGGAAATAGAGTTCCTGATCAACGACGTTGAGAACTTTCAGCACGTCTGCCGACGCGATCTCACCTCCACAAAAGGAACGAATCTGGTCGAATATGCTTTGCGCATCCCGCAGCGAGCCGTCTGCCTTTTTCGCGATCATCACGAGTGCTTCATCATCGATAGCAACGTGCTCTTCGTGAGAAATGAACCGCAGGTTCGCCATGATCTCATCGATCGAGATTCTACGAAAGTCGAACCGCTGGCAGCGCGAGAGGATGGTCGGCGGTACCTTATGCACTTCCGTCGTCGCAAAGACGAAGATGACATGCGCCGGCGGCTCTTCAAGCGTCTTCAGCAACGCGTTGAAGGCCTCCTTTGTGAGCATGTGTACTTCATCAATGATGTACACCTTGTACGTGCCATGGGTGGGGGGATAGCGGACCGAGTCACGGAGGTTGCGGATCTCTTCAACGCCCCGGTTGGACGCCCCATCGATCTCGACGACATCAAGGCTCTTCCCGGCTGTGATTTCCTGGCAGATATCGCACATGTTATCCGGGTTGCTGTCCTTCGGAGAACGACAGTTTATTGCCTTCGCCAGAATCCGGGCTGTGGTCGTCTTGCCGGTCCCGCGTACGCCGCTGAAAATGTACGCGTGCGCCAAGCGATTCGACGCAATCGCGTTGCGGAGCGTGCTGGTGATGTGGGATTGGCCGACGACATCTTCAAATACCATCGGCCGCCACTTGCGTGCGGTTACCTGGTAAGACATACGGTGAAAAAGTAAAAATTAAAGATCAAAAAGCAAAATGCGTGAACTCAGGGCTTGTCGTTAGAAATGGGAAAAACAGATGCCGGCGGAAACCCGTCTCAATTTATTGGTTCGCCTTGTTACTTCCTTCTCGTTCTTCCTTCTTTCGGGCTGCTTTGGCACCCTCGCCGCCAAACACGTGATGGACCGCCTCTTCGACCGTCTCAACAGCAATAATCTTGAGTCCTTCCTTCACCTTGTCCGGAATC
The DNA here is from genome assembly GCA_964480945.1 of uncultured Ignavibacteriaceae bacterium. GTDB lineage: Bacteria > Bacteroidota > Ignavibacteria > UBA10030 > UBA10030 > VGWB01. Next base: position 107,038 of record CAYZRX010000003.1, read on the forward strand.
TCACTGAGGTCCTTCAGGTTCTCCTTCGGAATGATAACGGTCTTGATGCCGCTTCGTTGAGCCGCCAGAAGTTTCTCGTTAAGACCTCCGATGGGCAGCACGTTGCCGCGCAGTGTAATCTCTCCCGTCAGCGCGACGTTGTTCCGGGCGGGGCGGTTGCTTGCCGCAGAGATAATCGCCAGAGCCATTGTGATGCCTGCTGACGGACCATCTTTGGGGATTGCACCTTCCGGCAGGTGAATATGGATCTCCTTTCCCTTACTGAAGTCGGGATCGATTTTGAACTTTCTCGCGTTGGACCGGATGTAGCTCAAGGCTGCCTGAGCCGACTCCTTCATAACTTCGCCCAGCTGTCCAGTCAGCGTTAGTTTCTCCGCGCCTCTCATGATCGTAACGTCCACGTTCAGAATGTCGCCGCCCACGCTTGTCCACGCCAAGCCCGTCACGGAGCCGACCCGCCGTCCTCGTTCCGCTTCCTTCGTGCGAAACTTCGGAACTCCCAGATAGTGCTCCACCTTTTCATGAGTAACCCTGATCACTCCACGCGCTTTGTGCTTCTTCGATGATCCATTCTTGCGCTTGCCCAAGACGATCTCTTTGGCAGCCTTCCGGCAGATCGATGCGAGCTCTCGTTCCAGGTTGCGGACACCCGCCTCCCGCGTGTACTCATGAATGATTCTATCAATTGACGCGTCTTCGAATTTGATTTGCTGCGCATTGAGGCCATGAGCCTTCAGCTGTTTTGGTACGATGTGGCGTTTCGCGATCTCCCGCTTATCATAATCCAGATACCCCGGCAGCTCGATGATCTCCATGCGATCTTGCAGGGGTGGTGGAATCGCGTAGCGAATGTTGGCCGTTGTAATGAACATCGTCTTGGAGAGATCATAATCGACATCAAGGTAGTGATCGCTGAACGTGTTGTTCTGCTCTGGATCGAGCACTTCAAGAAGTGCCGCCGAGGGGTCACCGCGGAAATCCATGCTCATCTTATCCACCTCATCCATCAACATCACCGGATTGATCACGCCGGCGCGCTTCATGGATTGTATGATCTTGCCGGGCATGGAGCCAATGTAGGTGCGGCGGTGCCCCCGGATCTCCGCCTCGTCACGCATACCGCCGAGGGAGATCCGCACAAATTTCCTCCCGAGAGCGCGAGCGATGGACTTCGCCAGGGATGTTTTCCCGACCCCGGGTGGCCCGACGAAACAGAGGATCTGCCCCTTCATTTCTTTCACCAGGTTCAAGACGGCGATGTGCTCCAGAATTCGCTCCTTCGGTTTCTCCAGGCCAAAGTGATCTTCATCCAAGATTCTCTTTACATGCGCAACGTCCAGGTTGTCCTTCGTGCGCTTGTGCCAGGGGGCGGCGATAAGCCAGTCAAGGTAGTTTCGCGTCACGCCGAACTCGGGCGACATGGTCGGAGTCTTCTTCAGCTTGTTGAACTCCTCCATGGCTTTCTCTTCAACTTCCTTCGGCATCTTCGCTCGATGAATCTCCTCTTTGAGCTTCGCCAACTCCGGTGATGCTTCATCCTCACCCAATTCGTCCTGCAGGATCCGAATTTGTTCCTGGATGAAGAACTTCCGCTGAGATCTCTGAATGTTGTCCTGAACTTTCGTGTCGATCTCGCGCTCGATTTTCAGAATGTCTATCTCAGTCGTCAGGATCTTCGACAACTCGTAGAGTTGCTCCCGCAGATGCTGGATTTGAAGCATACGTTGCTTGACGTCGACATTTTGGATCAGGTTAGCCGCCATATAGAACAGCTTGCGGTGCGGCTCCTTGATCCCCTCAAATGCTAGCACAACTTCGGGGGGGATGTTGCGGTTCAATTTGACGTATTCCTGGAAGAGGGTCGACGTGTGGCGGACGAGTGCATCCACCTCATGGCCCGCGCTCGCCTCTGCCCTGGTGATGGTGATCTCCGCTTGAAGAAAGTTCGTATTGGGGACCATCCGTTTGATGCTCGCCTGGACAACCCCATCCACCAGGATCTTCATCAGGCCATTCGGGAGCTTCACCATTTGAATGATTTTCGCAACGGTCCCATGTTGGTAGACATCCTCAGGGGTGGGTTCCTCAACCGCCGCGTTCTTCTGCGCGACGAGAAAGATGTTCTTGCCTCTCTCCAGCGCTTCGTTGGCTGCGCGAAGCGAACTTTCCCGCCCCACCAGCACTGGAAAGATCATGTATGGAAAGACAACGACGTCACGCAGGGGTAGGATCGGCAGGGTTGCAGGAATGCTGTCTATCGTTTCGACGGTGGATTTGCCCAGCTTGATTGGAGTCTCACTCATGGTCGGGGACAAACGCTCTTTGAGGAGCCGCTAAAACAAAAAGAGGGCGCGACGTAGGTCGGCCCATCTACTTGGACTTTGTAATCAATATACCCACAAATGCCAGCAGAAGCAAGGTAACGCATGGTGCTGGTGGCAGACAACCGAACTGCTTGACGCCAGTTGATTCATCCTCCAAAAATGGTTATCGTGAAACCGACCTTCTCACGATGCTTTCTCAAGAACTCTCGTACCCACGATTCCAGCTTGCGAGCGATCACTCGCTACTTATCACGTTCGGCGGTGGGATCTCGCGCAAGCACCATTCCGACGTCGTACACTTGTTCAAACTCCTCGGATCTGACCAGAACGCTGCCGTCCGTAACATTCACCCAGCGTATAGCTCGCTCCTCGTTTCGTTTGATCCTCTTCTTGTCGGTCCGGCAGAATTTGAAGCGTTCGTTCGGGGCCTCGTTGACCGGATTGATACCGTAGAGCCTTTGCCTTTGCGGATGGTCGAGATTCCCGTCTGCTATGAAAGCGCCTTGGGCCCGGATCTCGAGTTCGTTGCGAGACATGGTAACATGAGTGTAGATCAGGCAATTCAACTTCACAGCTTGCCAGAGTATCTAGTGTACTTTCTTGGGTTTGCTCCTGGCTTTCCGTACCTAGGGGATCTACCGGAACAGCTGATTACGCCCCGACTTCTGACGCCCCGTGTCAAGGTTCCCACTGGCAGTGTCGCAATCGGGGGCAACCAGACCGGCATCTACCCTGTTTCAACGCCGGGAGGGTGGCACATCATCGGTAGGACTCCGCTCGCATTGTTTCAACCAGACCGTGAACCCCCGGTCTTGTTACAGATGGGAGATGTCGTCCGTTTCAGGCCTATCACAAGAGCGGAGTTTGACGATCTTCTGGGGGGTGAGGTTCCCACCTCGACGTCTTGATCAAGAGAATGCCTTCCATCAAGGTCATATCCCCGGGGTTTCTCACGACGGTTCAGGACGCCGGCCGGTACGGCTATGCACACATTGGTGTTTCCGCGTCCGGTGCGGCCGACCCGGTTTCGCTTCGCTTGGGAAATTTGCTTGTCGGCAACCCGGCAGAGGGTGCAGCGCTGGAGATGACACTGGTCGGCGGGACCTTTGAGTTCGACTCGCCCTGCACAATAGCCCTTACTGGCTCAGACTTTGGGGCTGAGCTGGATGGCCACAGCGCCCCTTTTTGGCGCTCGATGCCTGTTGCCACGGGACAGATTCTCCGGTGCGGGTCGACGAGGGCGGGTGCACGATGCTATCTTAGTATCCGTGGGGGGATCGATGTTCCCGCGGTGCTCAGGAGTGCTTCGACGCACGTTGGCACTTCGCTCGGCGGCTTCCACGGGAGAGCCTTGAGGGCGGGCGACATCCTCTCCTTCAGGCGGTTTCCCGAGGAGCCTTTAAACCAGCCTCAACGAGTCAAGCATGATGTTCTCAATCGGATCGCTTTCAGGAAATCTATTCGCGTAACCGCCGGGCCGCAGATCGACCTCTTTCCAGATGAAGTGCGCTCCCTTTTCACCTCTTCTCGGTATCACGTAACCGAGGAGGCGAACCGCATGGGCCTTCGCCTCTCCGGTCCACCACTGAAGCAGCATGGCGTCCACGATATTATCACAGAGGGTGCCCCCCTTGGCGCTATACAGGTCCCGCGAGACGGCCAGCCGATTATACTCTTCGTCGAACATCAGACGACCGGCGGATATCCGAAGATTGCCACCGTCGTCTCAGCAGACATTCACAGCGTTGGTCAACTCAGGCCGCGTGACATCGTTACATTCGAGCTTGTCTCCATCGAGCGGGCGGTCAGCTTGTTGGCTCAACTGGAAGGTCTGATAACAACCGGATCGCTTGACGCGGCATGACATTGGACTCTTTTTCGTGGCTTCGATCGGTGAGCCGCGAGCAGTGGCGAGCCCTTATCGCAGCTCAGTTAGGCTGGATGCTGGATGCGATGGATGTGATGCTGTACGCTTTCGCCCTTACCGCCATCCAGCAAGAGTTTGAACTCTCCTCGGGCCAAGCCGGGGCGCTTGCATCTGTGACGCTCATTTCCTCTGCGTTTGGGGGAATTCTCTTTGGGGCGCTGTCTGATCGGATCGGGCGCGCACGATCGCTGATGTTCTCCATTCTTGTCTATTCGACCTTCACAGCACTCACCGCAACTGCAGGGACGATCTTTGAGCTTGTCCTGTGGCGATCGCTCGTCGGCCTCGGGATGGGTGGCGAATGGTCCGCTGGTTCGGTTCTGGTCTCGGAGACCTGGCCCCCGGAGCATCGAGGCAAAGCAATCGGGTTAATGCAGTCGGGGTGGGCTATCGGATACATTCTCGCGGCCATCCTCGCAGCAGCCGTTCTGCCCGTGTACGGATGGCGGGTTTTGTTCCTGCTAGGCCTTCTTCCTGCCTTCTTCACTTTGTGGATCCGACGGCGCGTACGCGAGCCGGAGATCTGGATGAGACAGTCGGGGTCTGGGTTAGCTCATCAACCGATGTTTGCATGGGAAATCTTCCGGCCTCCCCTCGTTCGCAAGACTGTTCTTGGATCAATCATTACGCTGTCCGTCCTCTTCGCTTACTGGGGGCTTTTTACCTGGATGCCCTCCTTTCTCGCCCGCCCTCTCGAGCAGGGCGGTGCCGCGCTCGGCATTGTCAGGAGCTCGGCATGGATCATTCCCATGCAGGTCGGCGCATTTCTGGGGTACACATCATTTGGCGTTTTCGCAGATAGGTTCGGGCGCCGACCGGTGTTCATGCTCTTCCTTGTTTCCGCGGCGATCCTCGTTCCGATGTACGGTCAGCTTGCGAGGCACGAGCTTTTATTGCTTGCGTTGGGACCCCTGATTGGTTTCTTCGGCCACGGGTATTTCAGTCTCTTTGGCGCGATGTTATCCGAGTTGTTTCCAACGCATGTTCGCGGCTTCGCGCAGGGGTTCGTCTATAATGTCGGCCGCGCTTTCAGCGCGGTAGCGCCATATACCATAGGGGTGCTCGCAGACCAGTACGGCGTCGGAAGCGCGTTGGCAATTACCTCTGCGTTCTTCCTTGCCGGCGCGGGCCTGATCTTCCTTCTCCCTGAAACCCGAGGTAAACAGCTACGATAGAAAAATCTTCCTAGCACATTCTGACGGTAATAACACATGGCAAACTTCATTGATATTAATGCGGATGTTGGGGAGCGACCCGAGGCGCTCGTTGACGGGCGGGAGGAGCAACTTCTCGCTCTCGTCAGTTCGGCAAATATCGCTTGCGGTGTGCACGCCGGCGATCCATCAACAATGGAACGGGTTATTCGACTCTGCGCGAGGTACGGTGTCAACATCGGCGCCCATCCAAGCTACCCGGACCGGGCAAATTTCGGCCGCGTCGAGATGGACCTTTCCTCCGCTGAAATCGAAGAATGCATGCGAAGCCAGATCGCGACGTTGGTGGAACTTGCAGACAAACTTCATTGTGGCGTGCGGCATGTGAAGCCACACGGCGCCCTCTACAATGTCGCAGCAAAAAATGCCCGGGTCGCAAAGGCGATTGCTGAAGGGGTCAAGCGGGTAGATAACAGGTTGATTTTATTGGGATTAGCAGGGTCGCCGATGTTGAACACTTGGGAGAATGCGGGCCTGAGCGTCGCAGCCGAAGCGTTTGCGGACCGGCGATATGAACCCGACGGATCGCTTCGCTCCCGCAAACTGCCCGACGCCGTGATCAGCAACCCATCTGAGGCTGTTGAGCAAGTACTTGGAATCGTGAAGCGCGGCTTGGTAGTGACCGCGGATGGAGGCACGCTGAAAGCGGAGGCTCAGACGATCTGCATACACAGCGACACCGAGGGCGCCATCGAGATTGCCCACTCACTGCGACATGTTCTACCGAAGGAGGGAATCGAAATAAGGCCGCTTTAGCTCATGGCCTCGTTCAAGAACCGCACAAGGGGGGTTGTCTCTTCAAAAGCCCTCGCCACCTCGTCAACAAACGACCTCTTGTAACAGGCTGACTCGGGCCAGTCGGCCCCCACAAAGAACTGCTTCAGCTTGAGCCATTCCGCAAGGGGATGGTCTGGGTCATACCCGGGCGGGACGCGTTTCAGCTTGTCACCCTCGAGCTCACCAAATCTCTTCCTGAACCTTCTGTCCCTGATGATGGAGAGGAATCGGTCCGGCTGATCGACGATTGCCCGCCGGATTCTCTTGATCTGATCACCATCGGGCATATAGATACCTCCACCTATGAACACCTCTCCCGGCTCGATGTGAAGGTAGTAACCGGATCCCTCAATTCCCTTTGGCTTCCCGCGGAGAACAAAATGCGCGGCAACATGCGTCTTGTACGGGGTTTTGTCTCTGCTGAATCGAACGTCGCGATACACGCGGAACATCGATCTTTTGGGATTGATGTCAAATTCCGGCGCGAACTTCTCGAAGTGCGGCTTAAGGGCAGCAACGAGAGATTGCATCGGCAACTTGACGAACGATTCATACTCACCCTTGTGTTCCTCAAACCAAGGCCGGGTGTTGTTGCGTTTCAGTCGTTTGAGGAATCGGATTCCATCTGCCGGGAATCCGTCAAAGGGTGGGTACACATCAAGATC
>CAYZRX010000004.1:0-102776 GCA_964480945.1 uncultured Ignavibacteriaceae bacterium
GAGGATCGCGGCCACACGATCGTCCCGAGTGCGCCGGTGGTTCCCTACGACGACCCCACGCTCCTCTTTGCCAACGCCGGGATGAACCAGTTTAAGGACGTGTTTCTCGGAGCCGGCAGGCGACCTTACACCCGAGCGGCCGATACACAAAAGTGCATCCGGGTCAGCGGCAAGCACAACGATCTCGAGGAGGTCGGGCGTGACACCTACCACCACACATTCTTCGAAATGTTGGGGAACTGGTCGTTCGGCGACTACTACAAAAAGGAAGCCATCGAATGGGCGTGGGATCTTCTGACAAAAGTGTGGGGGCTGCCAAAGAACCGACTGTGGGCGACAGTTTACAAGGAGGACGGTGAGGCCGAAGGCCTGTGGAAGACGGTAACGGACATCGACCCCAATCATGTTCTTAGGTTCGGCGAGAAGGACAATTTTTGGGAAATGGGGGAAACCGGTCCGTGCGGCCCTTGTTCCGAAATCCACATCGATCGAACGCCGGGAGGAACAGCAACGGCAACGATGGTCAATGCCGGGACCCCCGACGTCATCGAAATCTGGAACCTCGTCTTCATTCAGTACAACCGGGACGCTGAGGGGAAGCTTACCCCCCTGCCCGCGAAGCATGTCGACACCGGGATGGGTTTCGAGCGGATCTGTGCCGTGCTCCAGAGCAAAGAATCAAACTACGACACGGACGTCTTCACGCCCCTCATACGACGCATCTGCGACCTGACGGGCAAGAGCTATGTCGGCGGCACAGCATCAACTGACGCCAAACAACTCGAAATCGACACAGCGATCCGCGTCATCGCCGATCACAGCCGGGCGCTGACGTTCGCCATCGGCGATGGTGCCGTCCCTTCCAATGAAGGTCGCGGGTACGTTCTGAGGAGGCTCTTGCGCCGGGCGGCCCGGTTTGGCCGAAATCTCGAAATGCACCAACCGTTTATCTACCAGCTGGTCCCGACGCTCGCAGAGACGATGGGGGACGTATTCCCAGAGATTCGCGAAAAACAAGACCACATTCAGAAGATCATCAAGGGCGAGGAGGAAGGATTCAACGAGACACTCGATCGTGGAATCGCCAAGTTCGAGGAGGTAGTCGAGCGGATCGGGCATTCGAAAACTTTCCCGGGTGAAGACGCGTTCAAGTTGTACGACACGTACGGTTTTCCCTTAGACCTCACAGAACTGATGGCGGCAGAACGAGGGCTCAGGGTTGATGTGGCAACTTTCACCGAGCTGATGGAGCGACAAAGAGCCCGGTCAAAAGAATCGGTGAAGGAGTTTGGCGCCCCGGCGGTTCTGAAGTTCAGCGCCGAAAGCCCGGGGGCCGCGCCCTCTGAATTCGTAGGGTATGATGCACTCGAATCCGACGCAAAGATCGTCAGCGTGCAGGACGGATACGCGATCCTGGACCGCACCCCATTCTATGGGGAAGCCGGCGGTCAGGTCGGAGATACCGGCGAGTTGACCAGCCAGGGGAAGTTGCTACGGGTCGTCGACACTCAGCGAGATGGCCAGATCGTCGGGCACCGCCTGGCCGAGAACGCGGGCCTATCCCTCGGCGGTGAAGTTCACGCCAAAGTTGATGCTGCCCGGCGTGCATCCATCATGCGCAACCACTCAGCAACGCACCTTCTTCACGCTGCCTTGCGCAGGACCCTGGGAACGCACGTCCACCAGGCCGGCTCCCTCGTTGCGCCGGACTACTTCAGATTCGACTTCGCGCACTTCTCAAAGGTGGGCGATGAGGAGCTCGCCGACATCGAGACCCTCGTGAACGAGAAGATCAAGGAGGACATCAAGCTCACGCACCATCGCAACATCCCCTTTGAAGAAGCGAAGAAGATGGGTGCGTTGATGTTCTTTGGCGACAAGTATGGGGAGCGGGTCAACGTGGTTCAGTTCGGCAACTTCAGCATGGAATTCTGCGGCGGGACCCACGTCCACACGACCGGTGAGATTGGATATTTCAAGTTCCGTTCCGAGGGAAGCATCGCGAGCGGCGTTCGGCGCATCGAGGCCGTCACGTCCGACCATGCCCTCGAGCTCCTCCGGCTCCAGGATCGGAACGCGACCGAACGACTGGACTACGCATCCGAACAGCTGCAACAGCTGTGGGAGCTTCAAAATGAGCTCGCGTCGAGAAACAGTGGCCCAACGAAGGCTACCGATCAGGCGATCATGGATCTCCAGAAACGCTTGGAGAATCTCAAGAAAGCCCCAACAACGGCATCACAAGACTCGCGCCAGCTGGGAGCCCAGTTTGATGAACGCGCCCGGCGCGGCTTCGAGATTGAGAGCCTCGTTCTCGATATCGCCGAAAAGCGAAGATCGTTGGAGAAGGAGCTGTCGAAATTCCGCGTCCAGTCCCTCGCCGGTCTGATCGACGGCCTGGTTCAGAGCGCTGGACATGTGAACGGCTTTAAGCTCGTCTCGGCTCGAGTTGAGGCCAATACGGTTGAGGAGCTGAAAACGCTTGGGGACACGTTGCGGGCGAAGCTCGGAAGCGGTGTCGGGCTCCTCGGCTCGGTGCTGGACGACAAAGTCTCGCTCGTCTGCGTCGTAACGGACGACCTCGTCGCCAGCAAGCGGATCGCGGCAGGCAAGGTGGTCGGCGCCGTCGCGAAGATCGTCGGCGGGGGCGGGGGCGGGAAAGCGCACCTGGCGACAGCCGGCGGCAAGGATGTCTCGAAGCTTGACGAAGCCCTTCGGGCGACGGAGTCAATCGTTCGATCAATACTCAAAAGCTGAAAGCCACCATCCCTCATGACGACGCTTGAGCGGCTGTTCAAAATCCGCGACGATCACGGCAGCGGATATCTCATCCTGATCGATCCCGATAAGAACGACAAAGGCAGGCTCCCCTCCTTCGTCCGCGAAGCGACGGAGGCCGGTGCCGACGGCTTCCTCGTCGGCGGAAGCCTGATGCTCACCAACGAATTTGAGTCTCAGCTCCAGACGATCAAGCGCAACACGACGCTTCCGGTCCTTATTTTCCCGGGGAGCCTCTTTCAGGTCTCATCGATTGCGGACGCGATCCTGTTCCTCATCCTTATCAGCGGACGCAATCCGGAGCATCTCATCGGCAACCAGGTCGTCGCTGCACCGATTATCAAACGGAGCGGCCTCGAGGCAATCTCGACAGGGTACATGCTCATCGAAGCGGGAAAAACAACATCAGCCGAGTTCATGAGCAACACGAAACCGATCCCGCGGAACAAGCCGGAGATCGCCCTGGCCCACGCGCTCGCCGCCGAACTCATCGGAATGAAGATCCTCTACCTGGACGCCGGCAGCGGAGGCGAATTGTCCGTCCCAGACGACATGATCCGCCGGATCACCGAGCACTGCTCCCTGCCGATCATCGTGGGCGGCGGCATCCGGACTCCGGAGGAGGCACAGAAGAAAGCCGAGGCGGGTGCATCGTTCGTCGTGACCGGCACCATCATCGAGGAACGGAGCCACCGTTCCTTTATGAAGGAATTCGCCGACGCCGTGCACTCTCGCTCGACTGCGAAGCCAGTTCGCTAAACGACCATCGTCAATCGAAAATCGACAACTCTCCCCATGGCTCACCTCCCCCTCACGCTGGTCTACCGACAGAAGTTCATTCTGGATTCGTTGAAGGAAAGCTCTGAGACAAAGCAGCGCATTGCCGAGCAGTGCGTTCCGCAGATCATGAAGGCAGTCGATCTGCTCATTGAGGCGCTCAACAAAAAGAAGAAGATCCTGCTCTGCGGCAACGGGGGCAGCGCGGCAGACGCCCAGCACCTTGCCACAGAGTGCGTCATTCGCCTCAGTCCGACGATCCAGCGTCCCGGAATCCCTGCGATCGCCCTGTCCACCGACTCCTCCAACCTCACCGCAGGGGCAAACGACCTCGGGTACGAAAACGTCTTCGCGCGGTCCGTTGAGGCGCTCGGAACCGAAGGTGACGTGTTGATCGGCATCAGCACCAGCGGAACGTCTGAGAGCGTGAACCGAGCGTTTCAAAAGGCCCGGGAGAAGAGGATGACGACCATCGGCTTGCTCGGGAAAGATGGGGGCAAAGCCAAGGATTTGGTCGATCTCGCTATCATCGTCCCGTCGAACGACACACAGAGAATCCAGGAAGGTCACATCACTATCGGCCACATCATCTTTCAAGAGGTGGAGCAGGAGATGTTTGGATAGCCACCCTGAGTTTCGAGTTGGCGGTCCAGAGTTTCCAGTTTCTAGTTTCCAGATTCGCCTTCGGAAGGGCCCATCCCGAGACACGCTAACCCTTCTGCCGTCGTCGCACAGAACCCCCCTATGCCTTCACAACATCGAAAAGATTTCCTCATCCCTCTTCTGACCGTCTGTTCGGATGTTTTCACGATCGAAGCTGCTTTTCTCTTCTCCTACTGGCTTCGATTCTATTCCCCGCTCACATCGTTTGCTCCGGTGACGCTCGGCGTTCCCCCCTTAGGGGCATATATCGAAGGGTCACTGGTGGTCATCCCTGTCTGGTTGTTCTTGTTCAATTCGAGAAAGATGTACGCGGCGCGACGCAACATCTATTTCTCCGATGAGTTCTTTGCGATCGTACGGCTCGTCTTCATCGGCATGCTGGTCGTGATGGCCGCGGCGTTCTTCTATCGAGCCTTTTCATACTCCCGGCTTGTCTTCGCGCTGCTCGGCATCTCTGCCGTCATCTTTATCGCCCTCGGACGATTCCTCATGCTCAAGTTCGAGCAGCGGTGGTATGCCCGGGGCAAGGACCTTAAACAGGTAATCATCGTCGGCACAAACCTGACCGCAATTCGGGTCTACTCCTCCATCATCGCCAATCCGTCCCTCGGATATCAGATCGCCGGCTACTTCGCACCGAATGGCGACGGCGAGATGGCTCAGAGCAGTGCAAAACGGCTCGGTGCTATCGGTCAGGTCCCGGACTATGTCAAGAGCCACGGCGCCGACATCGTCTTGATCTCCCTGACATACCAAGAGCATCCGCTGCTCTATGAGTTGGTGCGTGACTGCGAGGGCCTCAACACGGAGATCATGATGGTCCCGGACACACTGGAGCTCATGACCAGCGGCGTGCGAGTGAAGGAACTTGAGGGGATCCCGTTCATCAAACTCAAGGGGATCCCCCTGACCGCCTGGAACATGATCCTGAAAAGAGGATTCGACATTCTCTTTTCGAGCCTCGTCTTGCTCCTCACCAGCCCTCTCTTTGCCATCGTTGCGCTCCTCGTTAAACTCAGCTCGAAAGGTCCCGTGTACTTCGTCCAGGAGCGTGTCGGCCTGGACGGCAGGCCTTTCAAGCTGATCAAGTTCAGGACGATGAGGGCGGACGCCGAGAAAGAGACAGGACCGGTGTGGGCAAGAAAAGATGATCCGCGCAGAACATCGGTCGGAGCATTTCTGCGGCGGTTCAGCATCGACGAGCTACCGCAGCTCATCAACGTTTTCAAGGGTGAGATGAGCATCGTCGGCCCGAGGCCCGAGCGACAGCACTTCGTCGAGCAGTTCAGGAAAGAAATCCCTCATTACCTCGATCGGCACCGCGTGAAGACGGGAATGACGGGATGGGCGCAGGTGAACGGCCTCCGCGGGAACGCACCCATTGAAGAACGGACCAAATACGACGTCTACTACGTGGAAAATTGGTCCCTCGTCTTCGATTTGAAAATCATACTGAAGACCCTCCGCGCGGTTGTGTTTGGAAAAGACGCTTACTAAACAGCGGATGAAGGGAAGACTTGAGCGTCCGCTTCGATTCATCCGCTCCATCACGCGGTGAAGGAACGAGTGGATGAACAACAGGATCACCCGGGAGCCGCTGTCGTAGCTGGGAACACCACTTCAAACGTAGTCCTTCAATCCCTTAATCCGCCGTCATGATCTCTGGTTTCCTCTTCGCCCTTCATCTTATCGCTGCGCTCTACGCCTTCGTCAGATGGAAGAAAGAGGGGGGGCTGGGGGAGGGACTGCTCGCCGTCGCGTTTGTCGTGATCGTTTTCGCTGTCGGCTGGACGATCGCTACGATGCTGACGAATCTCCTCTTCACGCCGGAGTTTTTCGTACGGTGGTACTACGGCCAGACCAGTTCTCACTTCCTTCAGATACTGAGAAAGGAGATCAATCGGGATACGATTTCTCTGCTCTTATTGACTTTCGGCGAGGTAGCATTCTACTACTTCTACTTACGATCGGAAAAACAAGGGCGTCATGCACCGGAGGAAGGCAAAAAAAGACCTTAAGTACTGCAGAATTGAGGCGAGGCTAATCCCTTACGACACTGAGCTTATTGCGTCTATTTCAAGGTAAAAAGGAAGACAATCTCACACCTTTGAGAGACTTGAGGTTGAGACGATTTCAGTGCCTCAAACTTCCAGTAGCGCACCTCCTTCATCGCTGCCTCCTCGAGTCTTGTATTCCCTTTCTGTGCCGGCTGCAGCGCCTGGACGGAGCCATTCGGCGAGACCACAGCGAGAAGCTTGATTTCAGCCTCTACCTTCACTCCTTCAGGGTACTGAGGCAGGTCCCCAAAGATCTTCTTTCGCATACCACCCTGAAGCCACTTCATCGAAAATCCCACTCCGCCCCCCTCCCCATTTCCGTACAGATCAGATCCTCCCCTGCCACCGACTCCATACAGACCGGGCGCCGGCTTGGCGGCAGATCCAACCCCCGAAGCTCCTGAGCCGCTGGGCGAATCGCCCTCGCGCGCGGGGATCACTGTTCCCCCTCGAATGGTATTCAGGTCGTCAGCGAGACGGCCGCCGACCGGATCGTTGCGTGTGTAGTCCGCTGGGGTCTCGGGCGCAAGGCTATTTGCGTTGATCTTGTCATTCGGCCTGACGGACGGGAGATCCCCGATTCCCAAACCCATGGCACGCGGCTGAGAGCGCTCTCTCCTGGTGATGGCGCCGCGGGACGGGACGGTGGAAGAAGCTTTCTCGTTCCGCAGGTTGTCAGCAGTCAGGACGATCGGATACGACTTCAGCCCGAACTCTCTCTGCCCGATCCCCGGCAGCGTCGGGAGCTCTTCATAGCGCGAGATGCGCGAGGTCGACGTCGGGCCTTCCTCATGCTGGACGAACCTCACCCCCCAATAACTGGCGAAGATGAGGAGATGAAGCGCAATCGCGAGCTCGAGTCCACGCCGCAGGTTCTGGCGGTAGCTACGGACGAGCTCAATCCCGCCGTAGAGACGGCGTTTGCCGGAGAAATAGATCGATTCTATCATGCTGTCTCCCTCCTCTCAGACTCAGAGGAGTTCCAGGTACATCCCTTCCTTCATCCCTCGGTTCTGACTGTCGCTGCCAAACGCCCAAAACCGCGTGAAGCTCAAAGTTCGTCGCTACGTCAGAAGCCTGTGCTTGGCTTTACCTTGTTGGAACCCGGTCGATCCAAAAATTGGATTTGATCTCTTCCGCAAAACTCTGAACGGCTTCCTGAGCATCCTTTCGGGACGAGTATTTCCCGATACGCACCGTGTACCAGCTTCCGTCCTTGTACGGGCGTTCTTCCACATAGGAGGGATAGCCAGCTTCAGCAAGCCTCTTCACCATTTCTTCCGCGATGGATTTATCGCGCCATGCCGACACCTGAATGGTGTATTCCCCCCTCATCTCTCCAAGTTTTGGAGCAGCAGTCGAGGTCGGCATCTCCTTCTTCGGAGCGGCGGCGGTGGGCTTCCCTGCGGGTGGGGCAGCCCCGGCCTTTGCGCCTCGCAGCGGTGGCGTCTCGATCATCTTCGCCGCCGTCGTGTCGGCAGCCCCCACACCCGGAGTTTCAGCGGGGGTCGGCTCCTGCTGAAGCTGGACAACCTGAGGAGGCGCCTTCTTTCCGAACACCTTGATAATCCCAAATCTATTCAAGAGATACACTGCGCCAGCGCCGACAATCAGGATCGCGAGCACCGCTATCAGAATCGTTGCACCTTTCCCCTTGCCCCTCTCCTCCACTTCTTCAACCGGGGCTTCCGTTTCCCCCTCCCCCAGGTTTTCAAGGTTTTCCAACGATCCCTCTTCGTCTTGCAGGTTTAGATCTGGCATTGATGGTTCCTCCTCGTATGATGGAGAATGTATGGTGCCTTTATTTCGACCCGAGATTCTTTACCAGTGATAACTCGTCCCAACGGAAACCAGAAAAGGCGCCGCTCGATACCCCCGCCACTCCTCATACTTCTTGTCGGTCACATTCTGCACGTCGACAAACAGATGCAGTGAACCGAGCCCTGCATAGTCGGCCTTCAATCCCATGAGCAGATAGGAAGGCAATCTCCGCCCTCCCGAGAGATCAGCTGCTCGCCGGCCGACGAAACTCAACCACGGTGAGACGCTCAATCCCGGAAGAATTGTCCGCGTGTACATGCCGGTTGTTTGGAACTCCGGGATGTACGGAATCTTGAGCTGCGTCGTCGAATTTTTCGTTACATTCCAGGCCGCAGTCAATGCAAAATAACTATTAGAATCGAAGTTCGCAAACAGGTCGGCCTGATAGTTCATCAACGAGCTGGTCCCTTGATACACCGTCGACCAGATGCCACCCATCCCCCCCTCGGTGTACAGAGGATAGTCCCGAACCGATTGATAGCGTGCGGACAACCGTGTCCTCCACACCTCATCCCAGTCCGTTTCCAAGGCGCCTGAAACATCCACAGGGACGTCCGAATGGCGGATCAAGGAAGCACCGGACAGATACGGATGAGCGCGGATGAAATCGGCGAGCGCGTTGTAACGCACTCCTCCCGCGTACGAAACGCTGAGGACCGTCGATGCCGGGAACTGATAGCCGACCGTCGCGTTCGGATAGACTTTCGTCAAGTTCTGATCCAACATCCCTTTGGCGAGATACGCATTCGCCGACACCTGAGCGAAGAATCGATTCCACGACAGCCGCCTGCTGCCGACCGTCACCTCCAGGAATGGAAGCGATGCCGACGACGATCCGGTGAGCGAGGATGCTGTAAACTGAATCCGACCGAGCACCGAGGTCGACCATAGTGGGATTGACGTTTCCGCAGTCAAGTCGAAGCGAAGGTCTGTTACATCCGCAGATGAGTCGGCAATGACGTCGCTGGAAAACCGGAGCCCGAGATCGTACGGAAGCGGGCTTTCCGTGAAGGAGCTCAGCCCCCCTCCAAGGGCGAACCGCGAGATGGTTCGCGTGAGCGACGGCGTGCTCGAACCGAAGAAACGGTACGTCTGGCTTCCGTAGCCGGCCGTGCCCGTCCCTGTCGTCTGATCCAGCCACGGGGAGGGCGCGTGAATCAGAACACCACCCTTTGCCTCGACAGCACCTTCAGAGCGGTTTGTGTAGGGAGCATAGCCCTTGCTCGACTCGTAGTGCGCATCGCCAAGGTAGAAGTACTCCGGACGTCGCTGACCGATCCAGAACGAAACCACCGGCGTGAAATGCGTTCCTATGCTCGCGAGAATCTTTCCGTATTGAGCCACCGGACCCACGCCTTGCACGTCGACTTTTCCACCGGCGGCAAACTCGACTGTGCCGCGATCCCGTTCGGCCGCCAGGGGATCCGCGAGAGGCGGCGGCGTGTCACCCATGTGCGAGTCCGGCTGCACCTTCTCTGTTTTCGGCAAGTCGATCGTCGCCGTTCCCGTGATCACAAACTCCGGCAAGTCGATCTTCGGCAGCTCGGCCGCCTGACGTCCTTCGCCGCCCGACTGCTGCGATCTGGCTTCAACGCGCGGTCGCGCCACTTCGGGGCGGCGTGTTCCGGGTTCCGGCTTCACAGGGGCAGTCGGCTTCTCTTGCGCGGTGAGACCGCACAGGAGCACTGAGAGGAATACGGCCGTATTCAGGATCCTGCCCATGAGAGATGCCTTCACTCGAGTGCCTTGAGCCGCTGCGATGCCGCCGAGGCAACCTCACCTTCCTTCTGCATCTTGAGCGCGCTTTGGTACGCCTCTTTCGCCTTCAGACGATTCCCAAGCCCCTCATATGCCTGACCGAGCCCGAGCAAGGCCTTCGCCACCCACGTCTCGTAGGACGGGAAAACGTAACGGACCCTCAAAAACGACGTGACGGCATTCTGCCATTCCTTGCTCTGCAGGTACGACTCACCGCTGAGGTATTGCGCCTCGGCCCCCACCTGGTCGGTGCGGGACGTCGCGACCTGTTGGGCAAGCGATTGCGCGGCAGAGAAGTTGTGGGAGTCCAATGAAATCATCGCCAAGCCCATGCGGGCCCTGTCAGCCTGATCAGTTCCGGGATACTTGGAGATGACAAACTCAAACTGATTCCTCGCTTCGTCCGAGGCTCCATTCTCATAGAACAGCATCCCTTTGACATAGCTTACTTCAGCCGCGGAAGGCGTATTTGCGAGCTCTTTTTCAGCCGTCATGAGGAGAGCAAATGCCTGGTCATATTGTTTCTGTTTGCGGTAGATGGCGATCGCTTCCAGGAGAGAGCTCGACACAATCTGGTCGGGTGCGCTCTTCACCCCCGCCGCCTGAGAATAGGCAGCGGCGGCTTCCGCAAGCTTCCCCGATTCCGCCAGGCTTCTTCCGAGCCAGTAAAACGCTGCGGCGCGCTGAGGGGAATTCGGATAGCGCTGGGTGAACGACTGGTATTCGTTGGCAGCGGAATCGTACTGTTTTTGGCTGAACAACAGCTCCCCCTTCTTCAACGAAAGCTGTTCGGAAGCGGAAGAGTCGGGATTCTCGCGTTGATAGGAATCGATCACCCCCAGCGCTTCCTGGGACTTGCCCTGCGCGGAGAGACAATACTGGATGCCCGTCAGAGCGTCCATTGCATAACTGCTTTTCGGGAACAGGCGGATGACATCCCGATAGGCTCTCTCCGCGGCTTCGTACTGCTGGAGGTTGTAGTACGCGTCGCCGATGCTGTAGTGCGCCCGAGGTGTCACATCCCCCACGGGGTAGTTCGCCGTAACCTTCTGGAACTCTTTGATCGCCCCGACATAGTCCTTTTGTTGGAACTTGATCCAGCCGAGGGCATATTGTGCATCATCTGCAAGCGGTGAGTCGGGAAACGCCTTGATCAGAGCAGAGAATTGCTGGGCGGCCTGGTCGCGATCCCCCGAACGGAAATAGGTCTGTGCGAGTTGGTAGGAGGCGTAGTCCACGCCGTCTTTCTTGGGAAAAAGCCGAATGACCGCACGGTAATCGCCGGAGGCCTTGCCATAATCTTTCTGCTGAAAATAGCAGTCCCCAAGACGCACCCGGGCGTCAAACGAGAACTTGCCGGTCGGATAGGCCACGATGAGGCGTTCGAATGCCTCGATTGCCTTGGGGAAATCCTTCAATTTGAAATACGACCACCCAAGCCCGTACATCGCTTCCTCGCGCCGCGCGGTTCCCGCCTTTCCCAGAAGGCTTTGGTAATGGGTCAAGGCGGATTGATAGTCGCCGGCCTCATACTCTGCTTCCGCCATCCAATAGGATGCCTCAGCCGCACGGGAATCTCCAGGATATTCAGACGAGAATATCGAGAACTGGCTCGACGCTTCCTTGAATCGGTTCGTCCTGTACAGGCACCAGGCGATCTGAAAGGTGGCGGTCGCCTTAACTTCAGCCGAAGCGTCTGCTTGCTTCAGCGCCTGCCCGTACGCCGTGCGGGCGGCGTCGTAGTTCTCCTCAGCGAAGAAGCATTCACCGAGCATTTCGTAGCCGTCGGCAAGGACATCGCTCGTCGGGTATTCCGCTGTGACCTTCTCGAAATACTGCTTTGCCTCCGGAATCTTCTTATCCTCATACCTCATCAAACCGAGGTCGTACAATGCGTTGTCCGCATAGTCACTCTTCGCATCGATAGTGTAGAGGGAGTTGAACGTCCGGGCCGCTTCATCCCGTTTCCCTTCCAGTTTCTCCGCGACGCCTTTGCGATACATCGCCGCAAGGGCGAAAGCATCGTTTCCACTGGTAAGCTTGGAGAAGGTCTCCGCGGCCGCGCCGAACTTTTTCTGCTTCAGGAGCGCCCACCCTAGCGCATATGTGACCTCCCGCGCCAGCTTGTTCCCGGGATAGCTCGCCAGAAACTCCTCGTAGTACTTTTGAGCACTGCTGAATTGATCGAGATGGTAGTACGATTCACCTAACAGGTAGTCGGCTTCAGCCTTCTGGTCCAGTGAGTCTATCCCTTGCCTCGCGGCAAGCAGTTTGTCGATCGCCTTCGTGTAGTCCTTCAAGTAGTAGGAGCACTCGGCGTTCGCCAGCCTGGATGCGCTCGCGAGGCCGCTTTGTGGATACTGGGTCGCCAAGGTCCAATACCACTCGGCCGCCTTCGCATAGTCCTTTTGCTGTTGATAGGTCCATGCGATAGAATAAAGCGCATAGTCCCGCAGCCGGCTCTCTGGGTAGTTTTCGTACGACAGGCTGTAGTACTTGATCGCGTTGTCGTACTCCCCCTTCTTGAGGTACGCCTCACCAATCCAGTATGCCGCTTCTCCGGCGATGTCGCTCTTACCGTAGCTGTCCAGCACCGCCTTGTACGCGGCGATGGCGTCGTCACTCTTGTTCAGTTTGAGATAGGTATCTCCGAGACGGAGCGAAGCATCGTCTGCAAGGTTCGACGAAGAATATCGACTGACGAAAGAAGACAATTCCTTCACCGCAACATCGTACTGACCTTCCTGGAAAACGCATTCGGCCTTCAGGAAAAGTGCATCGGGAAGCTTGACACTGCTCGGATAATGCTGAATGAATCTTCCAAACTGCTGTTCCGCCAGCTGAAACATACCATCCTTATAGAGGCCGTAGGCGAATGCGTAGTCCTGCTCCTCGGCGATGGAGGGAGCGGAAGGAGGAGACGTAACTTGAGCGAAGGTCTCCTGATTCATCAACTGAAGAGCCAGGCAGACCAAAACGATCACCCCTGCGAGGAGCCGCGTCCTCGGCCTCAGTCTCTTCCCTTCAGCCCCTATCAGTATTCCAAACACCTAAGCCTCCAGGCTTAAAGTATAATTTCAGAAGATCCACTTAACGTTGCAATTTAACGCAATGCTCTTTCTAAGTCAAGGACTCCCCTGCCAGATATAGATTTCGTGCAATTTTCGCTGCATTCCCGTGCGAAAGCAAAAAAACCCGCCTTGGCACGGTCCGGGAGTTCTTGGTGCGAGAAAAACCTCATCTCAGGCTTACTACATTTAGACGATGTTGGGGCTCGAATTGGCTAACCGAAAGGGGGAAGAAAATCTGTGGTGAAGGCGAGAACGGGTCAGGCTTCGATGCCGCGCTGGTACTCCTGTAGGCTCTTGACCTCGAAATCGTGGAGCTTTTGCGTTTCGATTCCTTTTACCGCGGTGGCCGCGGCGGAGAGGGTGGTGAAGAAGGAGATTTTGTGTTCGAGGGCAGCCCAGCCGATCGCATATTCATCGTACCGCGAAACTTCACCGAGGGGGGTATTGATGATCAACTGAATGCCGCCGTTCTTGATCAGGTCGACGACGTTAGGACGACCTTCGTTCACCTTGTAGACTTTTGCGCACTCAATGCCGTGGGCCTTCAGAAACTCAGCCGTCCCCTCGGTGGCAACGAAGGAAAACCCAAGCCTCACGTAGTCGCGGACGATGTTCAGGGTGATATCGTTCTTGTCGCTGTCGTTGACACTGATGAAAACCGTTCCTTCAATGGGCAACGTGTTTCCCGCTCCCATCTGTGCCTTCGCAATAGCATCGCCGAAGCCCGACGAGATCCCCATGACCTCTCCTGTCGATCGCATTTCCGGACCGAGGAAGATAGGAACGCGGGGGAACTTCGAGAAGGGGAAAACGGCTTCCTTGACAGAGATATGTTTCAACTTCTCGAAGTCGAAATCCCTCACACCGAGATCTTCGAGCGTTCGCCCGACCATGACTTTCGCCGCGATTTTGGCAAGAGGCAGTCCGGTGGCCTTGCTGACGAACGGAACGGTCCGCGATGCGCGGGGATTGACCTCCAGGACATAGACCACATCATCCCGCATGGCGTATTGCACGTTGAGCAGCCCGACCACTTTCAACGCTTTGGCAAGCCTCACGGTGTAGCCCTTGATCTCCTCAAGGCTCTTCTTCGAGATCATATACGGAGGGATGACGCACGAGCTGTCGCCGGAGTGGATGCCGGCCTCCTCGATGTGCTCCATGACCCCGCCGATCAGTACGTCTTTTCCGTCGGCGACCGCGTCCACGTCGAACTCGAACGCATCCTCGAGGAATTTGTCGATGAGGACGGGATGCTCGGGCGAAACGTCCACTGCCTTCTTCATGTACTCGCGGACAGCATCGCTCGTGTAGCAAATCTCCATCGCGCGTCCGCCGAGGACGTACGACGGTCGGATCAGCACGGGGAAACCGATCTGTTCGCCGACGAGGACGGCGTTGCTCACCGAGTACGCAGTGCCGTACATCGGGTGGGGGATCTTGAGTTTCCGGAGAAGCGCGCCGAATCGCTCGCGGTCCTCAGCAAGGTCGATCCCCTCCGGCGAGGTGCCAAGGATACGAACCCCGTGATCCTCCAGCGCCATGGCGATTTTGAGCGGGGTCTGTCCGCCGAAACTCACGATGACACCATACGGCTCTTCGTGCTCGCAGATGTTCAGCACATCTTCGAGTGTGAGAGGTTCAAAGTACAGCTTATCGGTCGTATCGTAATCCGTCGAAACGGTCTCCGGATTGCAGTTGATCATGATCGTCTCGATCCCCTCTTCAGCGAGCGCATAGACGCCGTGGACACAGCAGTAGTCGAACTCGATGCCCTGGCCGATCCGGTTGGGTCCACCCCCGAGAATGATCACCTTCTTCCTCTCGCTACGGATCGACTCGTTCTCCTGGTCATAGGTCGAGTAGTGGTACGGCGTATGGGCCTCGAACTCGGCCGCACACGTATCCACCGTCTTGTAGACGGGAATGACACCGAGCTGGTGCCTCAGCTGTCGGACGGCGTTCTCGGTCGTACCCCAGAGGTGGGCGAGCTGTCGGTCGGAAAATCCGTACTGCTTGGCCTTGAGAAGAGTCTCCCTCGTGACGCGACTCGGTATGCCCTTAGTCTTGACGCTTGCTTTCATGTCCTCTTAATTCGTTATATCGTTTCAACTGCTCCGCCGTCAGGATCTGCTTCGTTCGCAGATGAGCCTGGAGATGAATGAAGCGCAGGTCGGCACGGAGCTTTCCGATCTCCTCCAGCTTCACGCGAAGCACCTTCTCACTCACGCTCCCCGATGCGAAGAGCTTGTTCAACTCCTCCTCGGCCTGGACGATCTCCTCTCCTTTCACGACAGTGGAGCTGCTGATGACCTTCTCAAGCGCTTCGGTCCTCATCAGCTGATCGCGTGAGAGTCCGAGTTCATCCTTGAGGTCGAGCACGTGTCTTGGTCCGGGATAGCCGTTCTCTTCGGCATAAGAAGCCAGCCCCATCCCCAGGCCTTTGAGCAGCTCTTCGCGGTCGGAAGGAATGACCGCCTGGGCCAATCCGCTCTGGGCAGGCATCAATGAAACGAGGCCGGCCCCGAGAAGAAATGCCAGGCTTGTTTGGTACAGACAACTCGGCAGTCTCATAACATCCTCCTCCAATGCGTCCGCGTGTCTCACGCGCTGTAGCTGGACAACTCTTCCTCAAAGTCGACGATCTGCTTCACGTTATAGAGGAACCAGGGGTCGATCCTGGTGATCTGATAGATTTCGTCGATCGTCGAACCGAGCTGGAAGGCATAGCGAACGAAGAAAGCGTTGTCCGGCTTCGGCATTTTCAGGCGATCGAGGACCTTCTTCTTCAACTCCTCGCGCTTCTCAGCCGGCATCCCGCGCACATCGAGCACATCCTTTCCGTCAGCTCCAAGACCGTGCCGGCCCTGCTCCAGCGATCGCAGCGCCTTCTGGAACGCTTCTTTGAAGGTGCGTCCGATCGCCATCGCCTCGCCGACCGACTTCATCTGCACTCCCAGCGTGTCATCGACACCTTTGAACTTCTCGAAATCCCAGCGCGGGATCTTCACGACGCAGTAGTCGATGGTGGGCTCGAAAGAGGCCGGTGTCTCTTTCGTGATGTCGTTCGGGATCTCGTCCAGCGTATACCCGACAGCGAGTTTCGCCGCGATCTTCGCGATCGGGAAACCCGTCGCTTTCGACGCCAGGGCTGAGGAGCGTGAAACGCGAGGGTTCATTTCGATCACGATCATCTTTCCGGTCTCCGGGTGCACGGCGAACTGAATGTTCGATCCACCGGTCTCGACGCCGATCTCCCGGATGATCCTCTTGGCACCGTCACGCATCACCTGATACTCTTTGTCCGTCAGCGTCTGTGCCGGGGCGACGGTGATCGAGTCACCGGTGTGCACACCCATCGGATCGAAATTCTCAATCGAACAGATGATAACGACGTTATCCTTGAGGTCGCGCATCACCTCCAGCTCATACTCTTTCCACCCGATGACCGACTGTTCCACCAGTACTTGGTGAATCGGGCTGCTTCCGAGCCCGTGGTCGACCTTCTCTCGAAACTCCTCCATGTTGTACGCCGTTCCCCCTCCGGTTCCTCCGAGCGTGTAGGAAGGCCGAATGATGATCGGTAGTCCGATCTCCTCGACGACTCTCAGGGCTTCTTCCAGCGAGTGAACGAACGCGCCCCGCGGCGTCCCGAGCCCTGCGTTCCGCATCGCTTGCTGGAAGAGCTCGCGATCCTCGGCTTTCTTGATCGCCTCGAGCTTTGCCCCGATCAACTCGACGCCGTACTTCCTCAGCACGCCGCCCTCGGCCAGTGCCACGGCAATGTTCAGTGCGGTCTGTCCGCCCATCGTCGGCAGGATGGCCTCCGGCCGTTCCTTCGCAATGATCTTTTCGACGATCGCCGGCGTGATCGGCTCCACGTACGTTGCATCGGCAAGGTCCGGATCGGTCATGATCGTGGCCGGATTGCTGTTGATGAGGATGACGCGGAACCCCTCCTCACGCAGCACTTTGCACGCTTGCGTGCCGGAGTAATCAAATTCACACGCTTGACCAATAACAATGGGACCGGAACCGATGATGAGGATCGACTTGATATCGCTGCGTCGAGGCAAGTTGGCCTTTCAGGCGGGGGGTTTCTGCAAAGCTGGATTCATGTCGGCTTTTAATGTAGCAAGAACGAACAACTTAATCAACAGAAACTCGCACAGAAGAAGTTCCAACGGCAGCTTTCCCGGAGTCGACGAGCGCTCTATGAATCAAGAAGGGACGAAGGCACTCAGGTTTTCACCCAAGGGGGTCATCGCAGATAGATCATCTTGCGTACGCGTATGGGCTTCCCCGAGATGGAGAGGCGGTAGTAGTACACGCCTGATGCCAACCGGGTACCGTCCGCCGCGACCGGAGAGAACCGGATGGAGTATCGGCCTAGGTCATAGATTCCAGCGAGCCTGATCGAACGCACGACCTCGCCCAACGTATTGTAGACATCGATCCGGACTCTGGAGGCGGCGGGGAGGTCGAAGCTAATCGTCGTTGTCGAGCTGAAGGGGTTGGGATAGTTCTGCAGAAGGTCGAAATCTTTCGGAGGAGAAAGGAAGGCATCCTTGAGGATCCAGTTGTCGGGATCGAGCTCAACCGAGGTCGGCGGTTTTGGGAGATTGATGAAAAAGGTCTGATTCTGAGCATCGTTGAAGACTGTGACGGTCGTGTCGAGTCCTGCGCCGGAGAACCTCAGGTCGAGCGGCATGGTGAAAAAGAGGGGGCTACCCAACGCTCCGGTCTGATCGATCGTAACGCTGACGACATAGGATGGACCGCTCCGTTGGGATTCCCAATCGTAGAGATACCTCGGATAGCCCTCTCCGGAAACCCATTCATTGAAGAAGTAGTCCAAGCGGCGGCCAGACACGCTTTCACAAACTGACTCGAAGTCCGCCGTTGAAGCCGTCTTGAATCTGAAACGGGCATCGCCGGCGTATTGTTTCATCGCCTGGAAGAACAGCGAATCGCCCATCACATGCCTGAGCATATGCAGGACCGTCGCTCCCTTCGCATAAACCAGATCGCTATTGAACAGACTGGACACCGTCGAAGTATCCTGAACGTGGACCGATCCGACAGCCGACCGGGCCGCATTCATTTCACCGTCCATGTAAGACCGGTAGTCGGCTTGACCGTATCGCTTCTCCCTATACAATGCCACACAGTAGGTCGCAAAACCCTCGTTGAGCCAGATATCCGGCCAGGTGCTCATGGTAATCATGTCGCCGAACCACTGGTGCGCCAGCTCGTGAGCAATCAGGTTTTCCGCGAAACTGCCCAATGACGTCATGGTCTGGTGCTCCATACCGCCCCCCCATCCGAATTGAGAGTGACCGTATTTCTCCGTATAGAATGGATAGAGACCAAAGAGATCCGAATAAATGTGCAGCATGTCGACCGTTTGGGGAAGGGAGCTCGTCGCAGAATTGATGCTGCCGGGAAGCGCGTAGTCCAGGATCAACATCGAATCGACCGACGAGTACTTGAACCAGGAAATGGACTGCGAGTAGCGTGCAATGGCGACGGAGACAAGATACGTCGCGATCGGATATCGGTGCTTCCACTTGTGAGTTCTGGTTCCGTCACCGTTATCGACGATCGCGGTCAGCGTTCCCTCCGAACCGACTTTGAAAGTCGAATCGCAGGTGATCCAGACATCCACGGAGTCGGCCTTATCGCTCGGATGATCCTTGCAGGGCCACCAATCCTTGGCGCCGTACGGCTCGCTGAGCGACCAGATCCACGGGGCCCCGCTTGGGTCCGTGGCGAAGGAGAAGCTGCCGAAGCCGGAGCTCCCCGGTACGCCGTGATAGAAAATCGTCGTCGTGATCAGCTCGCCCCGCCCGTAGGTTCGATCCAGGGTGATCGAAAAATATGACGGCTGTTGCGTCGCGTTCACGCGGAGGCCACCGGCGAAGACGGAATCCACCGCCATGGAATTCATAAGGTCGAGCGAGATCGAAGAGAGATTGTCGACGGTGCAGGTCGCGACCATCGTAACTGAGCCGATGAGGTTTGAAGGATCGGCCCAAATGTGCAGGTCAAGCTTGTAGTAGGTTACGTCATAGCCCTCTTGACCCGGAGTGACTCGCCGAGACAGTTCAGCAAGCGCCGCGTACCGCCGAGCCTCTCCCCTCCTGAGCTGCTTGAGTTGGTACTCCTCCGATTCCTGAGCGTGCGAAACCTGGAGGGCGAGACAGAAACACGCAAAGCACAGAGACAGTCTTTTCAACTCACCCTCTCGCTCATCGAAGAATCCCCGCTAGTGTCCACCACCCCAGAGCATCTTGAAAGCATGCAGCAACCCCGGCAGCAACGCGTCGAGAGATTCCTCCGCGCCTCTCTTCGAGCCGGGGAGGTTGACGATGATGGTCTTGCCGCGAACACCGGCTTTCGCGCGCGACAGCATCGCCAAGGGAGTTCGCCCCTGCCCGTACGCCCGCGCGGCTTCCACAATTCCCGGTATCTCCTTCTCGAGAACCTTCGCCGTCGCTTCGGGAGTCACATCCCTGGAGCTCAGTCCCGTCCCTCCTGTCGTGAACACCAGATCCAGCTTCATGCTGTCGGCGTACCGAATGAGATTTTGTTCGACCTGACCAGCGTCGTCCGGAATGATCTTCTGCTCGACGACCTCGACACCTTTTTCCTTCAACCTCTCCGCGATGTGCCGGCCGGAGAAATCCTCCTTTTTGCCGGAGGCTATGGAATCCGACATCACAAGCACCGCCGCGCGCAGCGGCTTCTGTGACGACTCCGCATAGTCCGACTTGCCCCCCTTTTTGCTCAGCAAGCGGACCTCGGCGATCTCCATCGACTCATCGACCGCTTTCGCCATATCGTAGATGGTGAGGGCCGCGGCGGACGCGGCCGTCAACGCTTCCATTTCGACCCCCGTCTTGTAAACGGCCTTGACTTCGGTCGTTATTTCGATCGAGTTTGCGCCCAGTTCGAATCTGCAGTCGACGTAGTCGATCGGGATGGGGTGACAGTACGGGATCATGTGGCTGGTGTTCTTCGCCGCCTGGACGGCAGCCACCTTTGCGACAGGGAGAGGGTCGCCTTTTGGGATCTTGTTCTCCCGGATAAGTTGAATCGTCTCTGGACTTACTCTCAGCACCGCCCGCGCAAGCGCCGTACGGAGCGTGTTCGTTTTGTTCGAGATATCTTTCATAGTTTTGGGGAAAATATACAGAGAAGAAACCTGAAAGTCAGCCGTTCGCGGGTTCCTTGGACATTCTCCTTGCTCATTCTGGCGATTCACCGGAATTTTTTCATATATTCTAGCGGTTTTACTTCAACGGAGGCACTCAGCGGCTTTCCAACACACTATCAGAGGCATCGCCCGCAATTCTGGAGGAGATCATGCAACAGAAAGATAGTTTTCAAACCAAATCAAGCATTACGGCCGACGGCAAGAGTTATTCGATGTTTTCATTAAAGCGTCTCGAAAAAGCTTTCCCAAAATCTCTCGACCGGCTGCCGATTTCGCTGAAAATCCTGCTGGAAAACCTCCTCCGCCACGAGGATGGCAGGGCTGTTCGACGCGAGGACATTGAAGCACTCCTGCGTTGGGATCCGAAGGCGACGCCAGCCAAGGAAATCGCCTTTATGCCGGCCCGCGTCCTGCTGCAGGATTTCACGGGCGTACCGTGTATCGTCGACCTCGCCGTCATGCGCGACGCAATCGTGAAGCTCGGTGGGGATCCAAACAAGATCAACCCGCTCCAGCCTGTCGACCTTGTGATCGACCACTCTGTGCAGGTTGACTACTTCGGGTCCCCCTCTGCGTTTGCGCTGAACGTCGAAGCGGAATTCAAGCGGAACAAAGAACGGTACGCGTTCCTCCGCTGGGGACAGCAGGCTTTCAAGAATTTCCGCGTCGTCCCTCCGGGAACTGGCATCGTTCACCAGATCAACCTTGAATACCTCGCCCGGACGGTCTTCACGGCACAGTTGAATGGGGAGACGTGGGCTTATCCGGACACCCTCGTGGGCACGGACTCGCACACCACGATGATCAACGGCTTAGGAGTGCTTGGCTGGGGGGTCGGCGGCATCGAGGCGGAGGCGGCGATGCTCGGTCAACCGATTTCCATGCTGATCCCGCAGGTTGTCGGCTTCAAGCTTACCGGCAAGCTGAGGCCCGGTGCGACGGCGACCGACCTCGTGCTCGTCGCGACCCAGGTGCTTCGCAAGAAAGGGGTCGTCGGGAAGTTCGTGGAGTACTTCGGGCCGGGACTCTCATCGCTCTCGCTCGCCGACCGGGCGACCATCGCAAACATGTCTCCGGAGTACGGAGCGACGATGGGATTCTTCCCTGTCGACGAGGGGACGCTCGACTTTCTTCGCTTCACCGGGCGCAGCAACGAGCTCGTTACGCTCGTCGAGGCCTACACTCGGGAGCAGGGGCTCTTCCATTCACACAACGCTCCCGAGCCTGAGTTCAGCGATCTTCTCGAGCTCGACCTCGGCACGGTCGATCCCAGCCTGGCCGGACCGAAGCGCCCGCAGGACCGCGTACCGCTTTCGCAGGCAAAGGGCGCGTATCGAAAGGCATTGGTGGAGATGCTCGAAGCGAAGGGAATCTCGATCGACAAACAAGCCGCAACCGCCTGGATCAATCAGTCAAATGACTCGAAGATTCAGCCGGCCAAGCAATCTCTTCCCGACAGCGTCCTTAAGACGGTGCCTGTTCGGAAGAACGGCTCTCAGTTCGAACTCAGCAACGGGTCGGTGGTAATTGCGGCAATCACAAGCTGCACGAACACGTCGAACCCCTCCGTCATGGTGGCAGCAGGACTTCTGGCGAAAAAAGCTGTCGAGCGAGGATTGGGATCCAAGCCGTGGGTGAAGACAAGCCTCGCCCCCGGTTCGAAGGTCGTGACGGACTACCTGCGGGAGGCCGGGCTCGACAATTACCTGAATCAGTTGGGATTCAATCTCGTCGGCTACGGGTGCACCACGTGCATCGGCAATAGCGGCCCGCTCCCGGAGCCGATCGCGAAGGCTGTTCAGGACAACGATCTCGTCGCCGTATCGGTGCTTTCAGGCAACCGGAACTTTGAAGGGCGCGTACACTCGCAGGTTCGAGCAAACTACCTCGCTTCCCCGCCGCTCGTCGTCGCCTATGCACTCGCCGGCACGATGAACATGGACATTCAGAATGAGCCGATCGGAACGGGAAAAGACGGGAAGCCGGTGCACCTCAGAGACATCTGGCCGACGCCCGAGGAGGTCGAATCGACGATCCGCTCGTGTGTGAAATCGGAGATGTTCCGTCATCAGTATTCGAATGTGTTTGAGGGGAGCAGCGAATGGAAGTCCCTACCCGTCCCCACGGGGGCGCGCTACGAGTGGGATCCCGCGTCGACGTACATCAAAGCCGCTCCATTCTTCGAGGATTTTCCCAAAGAACCGAAGCCCCGGCAGGACATCGTCGGTGCCAGGGCCCTCGCGCTCCTCGGCGATTCGGTGACGACGGACCACATCTCGCCAGCCGGCTCCATCTCGACCAAGGGTCCCGCGGGGAAGTATTTGATCGGACACAGCGTCCAGCCCCTCGAGTTCAATTCTTATGGCTCGCGCCGTGGAAATCATGAAGTCATGATGCGCGGAACCTTCGCCAACATCCGGCTGAGGAACCTGCTCGCTCCGGGAACAGAGGGGGGCGTTACCGTTCATCCGTCATCGAAAGAGCCGATCTCGATCTACGACGCGGCGATGAAATACCGGGAGGAGGGAACTCCCCTCATCATCATCGCCGGGAAGGAATACGGATCCGGCTCATCGAGGGATTGGGCCGCAAAAGGCCCGCGGCTTCTCGGTGTCGGTGCGGTGATTGCGGAGAGCTTCGAGAGAATCCACCGGAGCAACCTCGTCGGAATGGGCGTTCTGCCGCTGCAGTTTGAAGAGGGCCAGTCCGCGAAGACCCTCGGCCTGACGGGATTCGAAACGTACACAATTGAAGGAATTTCGAAGGGACTCCAGCCCCGGCAGAAGATGAGCGTGAAGGCGACGGACGCAAGCGGCGCGACGAAGACCTTCACGGTCCTGTCCCGCATCGATACGCCAAACGAAGTCGACTACTACAAGAACGACGGCATCCTGTCGTTCGTGCTGCGCTCGTTATTGAAGGGGTAGTTGTTGCTGTGCCGCGAGCCTCCCCGTCGCCGAAAACGGCTGGGGAGACTCGTGGCGCGCACGGTCAGTTCGTTATCGCGAGATCGCCGACGGGGTCCACCTGCCGATCGCCTTTCGTCAGCTCCCGCCGCTGAAGAGCGATCTGAAGAACTTCGTCCATCTCCTTCACAAAATAGAACTGCAGACTCTCCCGCACGCGCTGGGGGATTTCCTCCAAGTCGTTTCGATTTCTCTCAGGCAGCAGAACGGACTTCAGCCCCGCCCGATGCGCTGCAAGAACCTTCTCTTTGACGCCGCCGATCGGCAGGACAGCGCCGCGCAGCGTGATCTCACCGGTCATCGCCAGGTCGTTGCGAACGAGCCGGCCCGTCAACAGCGAGGTAAGGGCCGTCAGCATGGTGACGCCGGCGGACGGTCCATCCTTCGGCGTCGCCCCAGCCGGAACGTGGATGTGAATATCGTAGCGTGAGCGGAACGACTCGTCGATCCCGAGCCTCTCGGCTTGCGACGAGATGTAGCTGAGCGCCGCCTGGGCGGACTCCTTCATCACATCGCCCAATTGGCCGGTGAGGATCAGGTTTCCCTTCCCTTTCATCTTCGTCGCCTCGATGAAGAGAATTTCTCCTCCGACCGGCGTCCACGCCAAACCGGTTGCGATGCCCGGCTTGTTCAGGCGCTCGGCCACATCCGAGAAGTACTTCTGCTGACCGAGATAGTTCGAGAGAAGATCGAGGGTCACGTTCGTCCCTCCTGTCCTTCCTTCCACAACTTCGCGGGCCACGCCGCGGCACACGTCGGCAATGCGGCGTTCCAGCGAACGGACGCCGGCCTCCCGCGTGTACCCGGTAATGATCTTTCTCACCGCATCGTCGTCGAATTGGACCAACGCCTCCGTCAGACCGTGCTCCTTCCGTTGTTTCGGGATCAGGAAGTCCTTCGCAATCTGCAGCTTTTCCTCCTCGACGTAGCTCGGCATCTCGATGATCTCCATCCGGTCGCGCAGCGCGGGAGGAATGGCATCCAGCATATTGGCCGTGGCGATGAAGAGCACGTTCGACAGATCAAACTGGAGCTCGATGTAGTGATCGCTGAAGGTCGAGTTCTGCTCGGGGTCCAGAACTTCCAGGAGCGCCGATGCAGGGTCGCCCCGGAAGTCCATTCCAATCTTGTCCACCTCGTCGAGCATGAACACAGGATTGTTCGACCCCGCTCTCTTGATGCCCTGGATAATGCGTCCCGGCAGCGCGCCGATGTACGTGCGACGGTGTCCCCGGATCTCCGCCTCGTCGTGCACGCCGCCCAACGACATCCTCACGAACTTTCGCCCGAGGGCGTTCGCAATGGAACGGCCGAGGGACGTTTTGCCGACACCCGGAGGGCCCACGAAGCAAAGGATCGGACCGCGCATGCCTTCCTTTTGCTTCAACTTCCTGACCGCGAGGTATTCAAGGATTCGATTCTTCACTTTGGTGAGGCCGTAGTGATCGTGCTCCAGGACTCCGCGCGCCTTGGAAATGTCGAGGTTGTCCTCCGTGGAGACGAGCCATGGGAGCTCAAGAAGCCATTCAAGATATGTCCGTGAAACCATGTATTCCGCAGCCGCGGCATTCATCTTCGAAAGCCGCTCCAACTCCTTCCCTGCTGCCTTCCGCACCTCGTCCGGCAACTTCACCGTCTCCATCCGCCTCCGGAATTCATTTACTTCGACGTTGTCCGACCTCTCGCCCAGCTCCTTCTGGATTGCCTTCAGCTGCTCGCGAAGATAATACTCGCGCTGCGTTTTGTTGATCTCGTCCTGTACGTCAGTCTTGATCTTTGCCCCGAGCTCCAGCCTCTGAACGATCTCGCTCAGCAGAAAATGAACCTTGTTCAGACGTTCCTTGACATTCAGGAGTTCGAGAATCTTCTGCTTCTCGGCCACAGGCAGAGTGACGAGCGACGACGCCGCATCAGCGACGGCTCCCCCGTCCTCCATATTCAAAACGATGGAGAGATGCTCGTCGGTCAGTTCGTTGGTGAGCTCAACGAGTCGCTGGAACACGGATTTGACGGTTGTGGCCAACGCATCGACCTCGATCCCCGTTGCCTTCTCGTCGTCAAGACGTTGCGTCGCGGCTCGGATCACCGGTTCAACTTGAAGGAACGTCAGGACGCGCGCGCGGTAGAGACCCTGGAGTACTACGTTTTTCGACCCATCGGGCAGGTTGAATGTCTTGAGAACGCGTGCCACCGTCCCCACCAGGTAGAGATCCTCTTGCTTCGGAGTCTCAACCGTGCTCTCCTTTTGTGCAAGGATCAAGATGTTTGTATTCTCCCGCTGAGCCTCTTGGACGACGAGGAGGCTTCCCTCCCGCCCAACCGCCAACGGGAAGATCTGCTTCGGGAAAAAAACGGAGTTTCGCACCGGGATGACCGGGATGGATTCGGGCAAGTTGACGACTGTTCGCCCTTGATTCTCCTCAGGCTCCTGTACATCTTTTTCCCTCCCCTCAACATTCTTCTTTCGTGCCATGACACTTCTCCTCGAAAATAATGACCACTTCCTCTAGTGAACACTCGCTGGAGAGGCAACTTCTTCCGTGAACGACCTTTCCGTTCCTCCCACCTTGTCCGAAGTCATCGTCCTTTAGACTCTCCACCTCTCAGACTAAGGTCAAACAACGTGCCATCTCGGTCCGCTAAACTGCCTCCAATCTCCGCGATTCCGCTAAGCCCTCTTTCGTCACTTTGACAGATATGGGACTTTCTGTCACGGGAAATCAGAATCGGATGCATCACTGTCAGGTCAATCTGTCAAACAGAGCTCGTAGTATCGAAGGATACTCACGACGGAATTGCCCGTTCCCTGTCGATCCGCTTGAACCTTTTCCGAATATCTCGCATCGTACACAAAGTAGCCTTGTTCCTTTTTCCAAGATCAAACCACGAAGGAGAAGTCCGCCATGCCGATTTTCGACTACAAGTGCAACGACTGCGGGAAAACGTACGATGTGTTTCACAAGGTGCGCGAGGTTATTGATGACGTCGTGTGCCCTCAGTGTGGATCGCCGAACCACAAGCGACTTATGTCCGTTCCATCGGTTGCGATCGCCGGGAAATCGAGTTCGGATTTCGAGAGCGGTTCATCGTGTGGTGTGGGAGGAGGATGTTGCGGCGGATCGTGCGAATTGAACTAGGCGAGAGAGCAATAACACGATGGCACAAAGAACCATCTTCGTTGGCATTCTGCTCAGCTTGTTCGTTGTGGGCGGCTGCAGCTTGTTTCACGAACGGGAGAGTTCCGTCAACTCCGTCTCCGTTCCGCAGGTAGCGCGACTTCTGGAGAGTGATACGACCGTGTTCTTGCTCGACGTTCGAACGCCCGAAGAATGGAAGAGTGAGACAGGCCATCTGAAGGGAGCCCTTCTCATCCCGCTTCAGGATCTGGAAACTCAAATCAGTGACCTGACACCTTACAAGAAGAAAAGCATCATCGTCTACTGTCGGACAGGCAAACGAAGCCAGAGGGCGGCCAAGATTCTGGCAGACAAGGGCTACCGGGCTCTCAGCATGGAGGGCGGTATAATGAAATGGAATGCTGAGGGCCTACCGGTTGTCAAAGAAGGCGATCAATGACGGAGCAGATCGCACTCTATCTCCTCATCGGTCTCCTTCTTCTGCTCTTCCTTCGCAAGACGCTTCTAGCCCGATCCATCACGCAGTACACCCCCAACGAGGTACAGGAGAAGAGTCACAGCAACGGGAACGTCGTGTTGCTCGACGTGCGGTCAAACCGAGAGTGGTCGGCTGGGCACATCAAAGGTGCAGTTCACATCCCGCTGCACGAGTTGCAACGCAGAATCGATGAGCTGGAGAGATTCAAGGGCAGGGAGGTCATCTGCTATTGTCAATCGGGAAACAGAAGCCTCTCTGCAGCAGTCAGGTTGAGAAGGTACGGTTTCACCGCTGCAAATATGAGAGGAGGCATCGGCGAGTGGAATTTTCAGGGTTTTCGATAGGCGTGCGGCGGCTCAGGCGCCTGCTGCCACTGCTCCTCGGCGCCGCCGGAGGCTTTGCGTACTACTATTTCATCGGCTGCACGACCGGCTCCTGCCCGATCACAAGCAATCCGTGGATCAGCACGGGTTATGGAGCCCTCGTGGGTGCGATACTGGCTTTCGGGGCTGGATCGAAATCAAGAAAGACCTAATAAAAGGAGAGCAATTGATGGGATATGGATTTTCGAAAACTTCGGCGCTCCCCTATGAAGAAGCGATCGAGAAGGTGACCGAAGAGTTGAAGAAGGAAGGGTTCGGTGTGTTGACGACGATCGACGTTCGAGAGACGTTGAAGAAGAAACTGAACGTGGATTTTGACAAGTACATGATCCTCGGGGCGTGCAATTCGCCGTTCGCGTACAAGGCTCTGCAGGCCGAGGAACAGGTAGGACTGCTGCTGCCCTGCAACGTGATCGTGTATGAAAAATCGGGAAGGACGGTTGTGGCGGCCTTCGATCCGATGTCGATGACGAAGTTGGTGGACAACGAGAGTATCAAGCCGGTTGCTGAGGAAGTGAAGAGGAAGCTTCAGCGGGTCGTCGATGCCATGCCGTAAGCAGGCGATCGTCTAGGAATCCATATCGTCCAGTTCCTTCTGTGCCCGCTTGGCAAAGTCGGAACCGGGGAGAACCGAAATCGCCTTCTGCAAGAGCTGGCGCGCCGTATCGTAGTCATCGGCCCTCTTGTATGCCACTCCGCCATAGTAGTAGATCGTAGCCTTCAGTTGAGGCGTCTGCTCGGGGAATTCCGGATGTCTGAGCAAGACGATGAAGTCCTCAAGAGCGACGGGCAATCGGCCGTACCGTCCGGGCAAGCTGAGGCTGTTGATCCCCCGCAGCAATCTCACC
This sequence comes from uncultured Ignavibacteriaceae bacterium, assembly GCA_964480945.1. GTDB lineage: Bacteria > Bacteroidota > Ignavibacteria > UBA10030 > UBA10030 > VGWB01. The sequence goes on from CAYZRX010000004.1 coordinate 27,957, forward strand.
ATCATATTGTACGGCTCCATCTCGATCGCCTTGTCCAGGTCCTCTCCGCTTTTCCGCACGTAATTCAGCTTCGACGGCGGCCACCACGCGTCCAGAGCGCGATAGGTCCAGAGACTTCCACGATACGCGAGCGCGACCGCGTTCGACGAATCGATCTCGAGGACCCTGTTGAAGCACTCGAAGGCCTTCTCCACCATCCCATCATCTCCCTCCGCAGCCCGATCGTGATAGATCCGGCCGAGCTCCATCAGCGTGGTCTCATCGTTCGGATTTGCCTTGAGCCTCGCTTCAAGGTCTCCGATGTTGTCTTGCCCGAAGCAAAGACCTACAAATGACAGCCAAAACAACGGGATCCACAGGATGATGAGGTTGAGACGCGTGGGCCTAGCATCCGGCAAGAGCGCGGGTTTGCCCGCGGCCATGTCTCTCTCTCGGGAAAAGTATTGTCGTGACTGCTCCACGGTCATAGCATGAACTCTGCCGTGCAGGTTGTGTTCGGGATCATGCACGCTCCACCTCCTTCCGTGAAGGTAGAGGGAGTTGAGCGAGACGCGGCCGCATGAAGACCCAGAGCCGGTAGCCGAGGAGTACGGCAAGGATTGCCGCATACACGAGCGGCGGCCGTGTGTCCGCTTTCACCAGCCAGAGATAATGAATCACCCCGGCGATCGCCGTCACATAGACGAGCCGATGCAGCTGCCGCCATCTCTTCCCACCCATCCATTTCGCGATCCTGTCCATCGAAGTCGCAGCGAGGGGGATCATGAGCACGAACGCAGTGAAGCCGACCGCAATGAACGGCCGCTTGGGGATGTCATGCAGGATCGAGTCGAAGTCAAAAAACTGATCGAGATAGAGGTAGGTCATGAAATGAAGCGAAGCGTAGAAGAATGCAAACAATCCGAACATTCTGCGAAGGCGCTGGATGCCGGTCCAACCGGTCAGCCTCCGCAACGGGGTCACCGCCAGCGTAATCATCAGAAATCTCAGGGTCCACGTCCCGGTCTCGTGCGTGATATCGCTGATCGGGTTCGCGCTGAGCTCCCCGTTGAACCCGTGCCACGCAAGCAAACCGAGCGGGACCAGCGCGGCGACAAAGGCCAGAGGCTTGATCACTCGCTTCATCCATTGAGCTTGCGTCATACCATCCTGCGGTTAGAAGTGCTTCCGAAGATCCATGCCGGCGTAGAGATGAGCAACCTGATCGGCGTAGCCGTTGAACATGAGCGTCTTGCGCTTGAAGAACTCACCGATGCGGCGCTCGGTCTTCTGGCTCCATCTCGGATGGTCGACCTCCGGGTTGACGTTGGAGTAGAAGCCGTATTCATTGGGAGCGTAAATATTCCACGCCGTGGGCGGCTGCTGCTCGATGAACGAGATTCTGACGATGGACTTGATCCCCTTGAAACCGTACTTCCATGGTATCACCAGGCGGATCGGGGCACCGTTCTGGTTCAGAAGATCCTTGCCGTACAATCCGACAACGAGCAACGTCAGGGGATGCATCGCCTCGTCCAGACGCAAGCCTTCGACGTAGGGCCATTGCAGGACCGATCGCCGCTGGCCGGGCATCTCCGACGGCCTGTAGACGGTTTCGAACGCGACGAACTTCGCTTTTGAAGTCGGCTCCACCCTTTTGATCAGATCAGCCAGAGGGAAGCCGCGCCACGGGATGACCATGGACCATCCCTCGACGCATCTCATGCGATAGATCCGGTCCTCGAGCTTGTGAAGCCTCACGAGGTCTTCCAGATGATAGACGGCCGGTTTCTTCACTGCGCCCTCGATTTTCACCGTCCACGGTCTCGGCTTGAAGTCGCCCGAATACTCCGAGGGATCGCTCTTGTCCGTCCCAAACTCGTAGAAATTGTTGTACGTGGTGATCTCTTTGAAGGTGTTGACCTCTTCATCCGTATCGTACGGTCCCTTCTTCCCTTTCGGCCATCTCTCCTGACCGAAGATCCGGCCCGGAAGAAGCGTCTCCGCGGCCAGTCCTATCCCTGCAGCGGAAGCGGTCCGCATGAATTCTCGTCGACTGAAGTACAGGTCCTCCCGGGTGATCTCGGAAGATCGGATGTCGTTTTGCTTTTTGATCAGCATAGAAGAATGCCTTTCGAGAGCGTTGGTATCATTCACAACGCCCCCGGGCCGGTGTTTGTTCCACGTATTCAGGAACGTGACGGAACGGTGGGCGGGCTCCCGAACGTCCTCAAGTCCTCTCCTGCTTCCACCACCGATCGACGACTTCGGGTATATCCGTCTTGACGTCGCTCTGCTTCCATTTGTCGAAGAACTGGATGTCGGCGCTGGAGGGTTGGGGATTGGGGAAGTCGATCTGCACACGAAGCGGCATGGGGATCGCCTCGCCGACGATCAGTGCCTCGCCCTGACGGAGCGATGGAAGGGTATCGATCAGGCCGGCGAAGGTGTCGGACATCAGTTTGCGGACGTAGCCCTGGTCGACGGGGTTTGTCAAACGCAGGATCACGAAGTTGTTGCACTGTGAGAGGATCGTTTCCGATACCTCGGCGGGCCGCTGGCTGACGATCATGCAGCTCACGCCGTACTTCCTTCCCTCCTTCGCGATCCGCTCCACCGTGCGCCGGGCGGCGCCGCTGCCGGCTTCCCCGCTGGGCAGATAGTTGTGGGCTTCCTCGAAGACGAGGAGGATCGGGAAGTCGCGGCGATTCGCGTTCCAGAAATTGAAGTCGAACGCAAGCCGCGCCAGGAGCGAGACGATCGTGTTCACGATATCAAACGGAACACCGCTCAGGTCCATGATCGTTATCTGCTGGCTCTCATTCGCCCCGAACATGTTCAGCAAGAGCTCCTTGAAGGAAGACGATTGCACGTAGGACCTCGGCTTGAACATGAACGAGTAGCGGGGATCATTCAACCGGCTATCTAATCGCACGAGGAATCGTGAGAATTTTCCGTAGAACGGACCCTCCTTCGCGACGGTCCCCAACCCGGAGATCTTCTCCGTATCGAGGTACTGGATCTTCGCACGCACCTCCGAGAGGTCGAAATAGACGGGCGTGTCGACGGTGAGGACGTCGGCAAGCTGGGGGTTTTTCCCTTTCTTGGACGCGACGACCAGATCTTTCAGAACGGTCGTCTGGCTTGCTGCATTCTCATCGCGTGGATCGATAAACATCTCCTCCAGCTCCGCCAGGTTCATCAACCAGTACGGAAGCTCGAACTCGGCGATATCCAGGCGCTTGCTGCTGTCCGGGAATGCTGCGCTGTACTCATTGTGAATGTCCAGGATAATCACATTGGTGTCCGGATAGGGTGCGACTTTCTGGAGGATCGACGACACCGTGCACGATTTTCCCGAGCCGCTCGATCCCAGGATCGCCATGTGCTTTCCGAAGAAACGATTGGGGTCGAGGTACGCTCGCTCCCTCTCAAAGAGTGACAGCTGGCCGACGGAGAACCCGTATTTACGAAAAACGGAGAACACGGCCGTCAAGTCCGCATCCTCCGCAATGAAGATCGGCGAATCGACCGGAGGGATCACGGAGACGCCACGCTCGTAACGGCCCGCCTTCACCGTTCCCACAAGATTCAGATCCATCACGCACCGTTGACTGAGATTGCCATTCTCCGAGAAGTCGATTCTTTTGAACTCGGATACCATGGAAACGATGATGAGCTTTCCCACCGGGACCAACACGTACGTCCCGATCTGTCCGATATAGTACAGCCTCCCATTGATTTCACGGGTAAGGTTCTTGATCTCGGGATCAATGACGGCGGTCAGCGTCCCGCTCGTGACGCCCGTGACAACGCCGATGCGCTTCTGTTCAGTCATGCCGCACCCCTTGCATAGATATGCTGGAACGTGTCGCTTGTTTTCAATTCACTCGCTTGATAACTACGATGGTCTTGTCGTCGCTGTCTTCAGACCCTGAGGAGAACCGGAGGACGTCATCCAACAGTTGCTGGCAGACCTCTTTCGGGGTGAGGGAGGACAATTCTTGAATCTTGTCCGCAAGCCGCTTTTCGCCGTACATCTCCGCCCCGCCCCTCGCTTCCGTCACACCGTCGGTATAGAGAACAACGATGTCGCCTTTCTGAAGATGGGTGTTATCCACCCGGTATGCACCGTCGGGGAAGGGGCCCACCAGTTGACCGGTCGCTTCCAGGAGCTCGAACCGGTTCTCTCCCGTCCGGTAAAGAAGCGGGCTGTTGTGACCCGCGTTCGAGTAGAGCATCAATCCTTTCGGATCGTCCGACAACTCCGCGTAAAACATCGAAACGAACTGCTCCTCGGAAAACGACCTGTTCACCAGCTTATTGATATGGGACATCAACCAGGAGATCTTCGTGTGATACGACAATCCCATCCTCAAGGCGCCGACGACATACAGAGCCTGGGCAGCAGCCCGAAATCCTTTGCTCGCCGCGTCCCCTATCACCACGATCAGGCGGTCGCTCTCATCCTCGCTTCGAAGGTAATCAAAAAAATCTCCTCCCACAATTCGGTCAGCGAGGGAGACACCGTAGAGCTCGTAATGGTGGAATTTGAGCGCATGTTGCGGAAGAATGCTCTGCTGGATCTCCCTCGCCTTGTCGAGCTCTTTCTCAAGCAGGTCGGCCTTCCGCTCCATCCTTCTTCTGCGCAGCAGTGTCGTGGCAGCCAGACTAATGATGTTGAGATCCGGCAGAATTGTCTCGTCGAGGGTATCGGAATTGAACGCGAGAACGTATTGGAAAACTTTGCCATTCTTCGTGTCGATTTTCTCGCCCACGCCGGTCGCGGAATAGCGTATGATCCCCTTCTTGCGGAGATACCGATCCGTCTCCGTTCCAATGACGCTCCGATGCTCCGCAAGCCGATAGAAAATTTGATAATCGGAGGCCTTGATCTGGTACCCCGGCTCTAGTCGATCGATGACGCCGATCTGGTGGATGAGCAGATATGATTCGGTGGAAGGCTCATACTGCCAGATCCGGCCTCCTTTCAAATCGATTGCTTCCTCCTTCACGATTTCATTGACGACGTGCTTCAACATCTCCTTGTCCGTTCTGAAGTGTTCGGACGCAAAGCTCTCAATCGTGCGGTACAGCCTGCGTTGATTCATCATAGCGATCAAATTCCTTATCAGTCGGGGTCATTCACGATTCAGCAAGGCTCTGGGCCGATGCACAGCGGGTGCTCCGCACTGTGCCCTTCCGATCCGCCTCCCCTCCGGCGCGACCGTCGGAGAGCCGACGCTCAGCTCGTCTCGAATCGCGGCAGAGTCCGTGACGAGACCGTGAGATCTGAACCGAAGGCGGAAGAGGTCGACGAGGAGGAGGATTTCGTGTCCGGACCATGTCTGGATGGCTTGTACCAACCTGCTGGTCCCCTCCTCGCAAGCGAAAGGAGACAAAGGAAAGGCTTGCGCGTTCGTGCTGTGAATCAAGGTAGCGAAATGTCCGCAGAAAATCAAACCTGACGATCCGCGCCAGCGCACACCATCGCACGTGGGGACATGCCTGAGCGCGCTCAGTCGACCTTCTTCCTGAAGCGCAGCACGCTCGCCACCAGGATGCACACACCCATGAACAAAAGCATCACCGCTTCCAGCCAGAGCGTGCTGAGACCGACACCTTTCAAGATGATCGAGCGGATGATGACGAGGTAGTAGCGCATCGGGATGGCGAGCGAAAGATACTGCAAAAGCTTCGGCATGTTTTCGATCGGAAAGACGAAACCCGAGATGTACATCATCGGCATCATCATGAAAAAGATCGCCGTCATCATCGCCTGCTGCTGGGTACGGGAGATGGTGGAGACGAAGAGGCCGACACCGAGCGACGTGAGGAGGAAAAATCCCGAGAGCACAAAGAGAAGGAGAACGCTTCCCTTGATGGGGATATCGAAGCCAAAGACCATCACGGAGATCACGACGGCGACGTTCGTGAATCCCACAATGGTGAACGGAATGAGCTTTCCGAGGATCAGTTCGGAGGGCTTGATCGGCGTGACCATGATCTGTTCCAGCGTGCCGATCTCCTTCTCCTTCACGATCGCCATCGCCGTCAGGTTCGTCGTCGTGATCAGGAGGATCAGAACGAGGACCCCGGGGACCATGAAATTCCTGCTCTTCAGCGAAGGGTTATACCACGCGCGGGTCTCGGCATCGACCCGGCCGACCGGAAACTTTCCCCCGAGAACTTCTGTGAGAATTTGAGTTGATGATCGGACGATGATCTGGTTCACATACCCCATCGTCATAGCAGCCGTGCTGCCGTCGCTTCCGTCGAGTAGGATTTGCACGGTCGCCGGCTCTTTTCGAAGCACCTTGTCACCGAACTTCTGCGGGATGACGAGGGCCATCGAAGCCTTGTTGTCGTCGAGATACTCCTGAATCGTCCCATAGTCGTCCGTCGCGTATTCAACGGTAAAATAGCCTGAGTTCGTGAAGCTCTGGATGAAGGAGCGGCTTGTTGCTGTCTTATCGAGATCGCAAAGGACCATCGAGACATTTTTCAAATCGAGCGACGCGGCAAAGCCGAGAAGGGTCAGCTGGATCACGGGCGCCAGGAAGACGATCGGCAGCAGCTTCCGGTCCTTGACGAGCTGGCCGAATTCCTTCTTCAACAAGGCAACAATGCGCTGGATGCTCATCCTCTCACCCGATGGTCTTCCTCAGCCTCACGGTGCTGACGGCCAGCAGGACTGTGGCGAAGATGACGAGATAAACGATCTGTTCCCAGAATGCGGCGAGGCCCACCCCTTTCAGGACGATGCTTCGGAGAATGACCAGATAGAACTTCGCGGGCGAAATATTGGAAAGCGCTTGCAGCCACCACGGCATACTTCGGATTGGAAAGACGAACCCTGAAAGGATGATCGCCGGGAGCATGGAGACGATGGCGGCGATCTGAAACGCAACCTGCTGGCTATCGGAGATCGTCGACACCAGGAGGCCGATGCTCAACGCCGCGACAACAAAAAGAAGCGTCGCACCGAACAGAATCAGTAGGCTCCCTTTGATCACGACATCGAAGAGCGCGTAGGCCGACAGAAGGACGAGGGCTGCCGCGACCAACGAAATGATCGCATACGGAATCAGCTTCCCGAGAATGAACTCCAGGGAATGGACCGGGGAGACGTTGATCTGCTCAATCGTATTGCGCTCCTTCTCGCGAACGATCGAGAGCGACGTCGCGATCACGGCCGTAATGGCGAGAATGAAACCGATGAGCCCGGGCACGAGGAACTTGGCACTCTTCAACTCAGGATTGTACCAGATGCGGCCTTCATACTGAATCGGAATGTAGTTCCCCCTTCCGATGCGCGCAAGGCTCTTGAGGATGATCTTCTGCGTGTACTGCAGTGTCACCGCCTGGGCGTACGCAACGACCGTGGTCGCCCGGCTCGCATCCGTTCCGTCCACCAATATCTGGACCGAGACTTCTTCGTTGGCCAGGAGCCGCTTCGAGAAATCCGGCGGGACCACCAGCACCATCCGGACGTCACCATCGTCGATCAGGCGAGTTGCCTCAGCGGATGTCCGGAGATTGCGAACGTACTGGAAATAGCCGGAGGTGACGAAGGAATTGATGAATTCCCTCGACTCGGTGCTCTTCTCGAGGTCCACCACGGCAGTCTTGATGTTCGTGACATCGAAGTTCAGCGCGTACCCGTTCAGCAGAAGCAGGCCTGCGGGCACGAGGGTGAGTACGGCGAGCACACGTTTGTCGCGCCAAATGTGCCTGAACTCCTTTTTCACGATCGTCAATATCCGGCGTCCCATCTGAGAATCCTTCAGGCTGCTTTCTTTGCCTCTTGGTCGAGCAGATAGATGAACACATCCTCCAGCGACGGGATGATCCGATCGATCTTGCTCAGCCGCACCCCGCTCGCCTCGAGCACCACCGGGAGTTCCGCGCGCGCCAGTTTTTCGTTCCGGACACTGACGTGCAAGCGCGTCCCGAACACCGAAGTCTCGAGAGCCCAGGGTTCCCGCTCAATGACCGACATCGCCTCAATCACGCTGGAACACTGCACTTCCAGGATCGGAGTCTTGATATGCTCCTGCTTCAGCTGCTGAGGGCTCCCCCCGGCAATGATCCTTCCCGCGTTGATGAGGATGATGTCGTTACAGTATTCCGCCTCCTCAAGGTAATGTGTCGTTACCAACACGGTGATGCCCTCCGCCGACAGATCGTTGATCAATTGCCAGAATTTTCTGCGCATGAGTGGATCCACACCGCTCGTCGGTTCATCCAGGAATACGATTCTCGGCCGGTGCAGGACGGCACAGCCGAGCGCGAGCCGCTGTTTCCAGCCTCCGGACAACGTGCCCGTAATGCTTCTCTCGCGTCCCTGCAGGTTGGCGATCTCGAGAACCCACCTCTTCCGCTCAGCGATCTGGCCGTTCGTGAGCCCGTAGACCCTGCCGAAAAAGTTGATGTTCTCGTCGACGGTCAGGTCCTCGTAGAGGGAGAACTTCTGGGACATGTACCCGATGTTCTCTTTCACCTTCTCCGGCTCTTTGTTGATGTCGAATCCCCCCACCCGCCCCGTGCCTTCAGTCGATTGGAGAAGTCCGCACAACATCCTGATCGTCGTCGACTTCCCCGCACCGTTCGCCCCAAGGAAGCCGAAGATCTCCCCCTGCTTCACTTCAAAACTGATGTGATCGACGGCGCAGAACTTCCCGAAGCGCTTGGTGAGTCTGTCGACTTCAATCGCGTTGGAGGTCATCGTTTCATGAGGATCGATCGTCATTGGGATGAGCTAGTTCAGCGAGCCGATCGCCTTCTCAAGTCTTGCCTCGGCCAGCTCATACTCGACCCGCGACTGGGTGAGCTGGAGCTTTGCCTGGAGCAGCGAGACCTCGGCGTCCAGCAGCTCAGAATTCGTCGTCAGGCCGGCTTTGAATTTCTCTGCCGTTATCCGATAGTTCTCATTCGCTTGCTCGACCCCTAGCTGCGAGAGACGAATTCTCTGCTTGGCCTGGTGGAAGTTGAGCGAGCTCTGGGTCACCTCGAGCGTGATCCCATCCTTCATCGTCGCCAGTGCGTCCTTCATCTGCTCATGCTGCGCTTCGGCCGCGTTCGTCTGGTGGAGAGCGGTCAGGTTGTTCCAGAGATCGAACTGGAGCGAGAGACCGATGTCCCATGTGTCTTTGAATTCGTCCTTCGCCGGGAAAATGCGCGAATTCGGCCGGGCATAGTAGTAATCACCTGTGAGGAAGACTTGAGGCAGCCACCCCGCCCTCGCGGCGGTTATCCCCACATCTGACGCTTTCAACCGCCACTCCATCGCCTGAACGTCCGGACGCCGTGCGACCGCTGTCGCGAGCAGTTTTTGGAGCTCGGGAAAGTCTTTTTCGGTGGACGTCAGAGGCGAGGTCAGGACAACGTCGCTGTTGAGATCGGTGCCGATCGTCGAATTGAAGAAGAGGGTCGCGATCCTGACGGCATTCTCCGCATCGCTCTGCAAGATCGTCGCGTTTGAGAGCTGAACCCGGACCTTGAGAACTTCATTGTTCGTCGCGAGCCCCTGCTTGGACAGGTTGTCGATGTCCGTGAGGTGTGCCGAAATCCGGGTGACGTTCTCGTCGGCGAGTCGCTTGACTTCCATCGCCTGGAACAGGTTCCAATAGGCAGCCTTGATCCCGTAGATCAGCTCCGCTCTATCACGATCGAGATCCCTGTGTGATGCCTCGGCCTGGTACGAGGCATTGTCCGCCATCGACCGAAGCCGCCACCCGGTGAAAAGCGGCTGCTGAACCGTTGCTCGCGCGCTGTAATTGTTGAGGATGATCGGAAACTCTACAGCGTTGCCCGGAAGAATGCCCGGCGGAAGCGGAATTCTGAACTCCGGCACCGAGCTGAGCCTCAGATACGCTGCCTGCACCCGCACGGAGGGATAGAGCGACGCTGAAGCTTCGCTCGCCTTTGCATCCGCGTAGTCTGATTTCATCAGAGAAGCATGGAGGGTCTTGCTGTTCTCCAGCCCGATCTTCACGCTTTCTTCGACCGTCAGCAATCTCTTCTGTGCAACGGAGTCCGCATTCAGGACGATGACGGCGGCGACCACCCAAAGTCCGATCATTCGTTTCTTCATAGGTCCGAAGCAACCTCACTTTCTCTTGTGCTTGGCTGTTGTGACAAAAGGGAGATGAAAACGTTCTCGAGAGACGGGGGTACGGCCCTCCATTCCGTGACGCGAATCGAGTTCTTTTTCAGATACGAGGTGACCTTCCGCATGTCGGCTTCCTGCTCGCCCACCACAATGTTGAGACGGTCTCCAAATGCCTGCACCTCGCGCACGTTTGGGAAGGCCTTAAGGAGAAAGTACGCCTTCCGGATCTCCGTGCAGATAAGTTCCACAATCGTCCCGCGCATGCGGCCCTTCAGGCGGTCCGGCGTGTCAACCATCAGCAGCCTTCCTTCGTTCATCATCGCCACCCGCGTGCAGCGCTCGGCCTCATCGAGATACGGGGTTGTCATGAAGATCGTAATGCCCGTCTTCAGCAGCCCGGAGAGGATTTTCCAGAAATCCCGTCGCGACACGGGATCGACCCCGGCCGTCGGCTCATCGAGAAAGATGACGTCGGGGGTATGGATGAGGGTGCAGGCGAGCGCGAGCTTTTGTTTCATGCCGCCGGAAAGGTTTTCCGCGAAACGATCCCGGAAGGGCGTCAGCCGGGTAAATTCGAGCAATTCATTCCGGCGGGCGTCGTAGTTCCGCACGTTATGAATCTCAGCGAAGAACTCGATATTTTCATCGACCGTCAGGTCGCTGTACAGGCTGAACTTCTGTGACAGATAGCCTATCCGCTTTTTGACCTCCGGCGCTTGCTTCTGGACATCGAATCCGCAGACCGTCAGTGTGCCGGACGTCGGCGTCACGATGCCGCACAGCATCCGGATCGTCGTCGTCTTCCCGGCCCCGTCGGGCCCGACAAGCGCGAACATCTCCCCTTTCTCCACCGAAAGAGAGATCCCGTCGACGGCGACGTGTTCGCCGAAGGACTTCGACACCGACCGTAATTCAATCGCACTCATCCTGACGTCCTGCCTATTGGACATAGGCATCGGCCGGCATGCCGGACTTGAGGATGCCCTCTTTGTTGTCGACCTCGAGCTTCACCCCAAAGACGAGCTTCGTGCGGTCTTCCTTCGTCTGGACGTTCTTCGGCGTAAACTCGGCGATCGGCGAGATGAAGATGACCTTCCCGGGGAATGTGCGGTCAGGGTAGGTGTCGATCACGACATCGGCTTTCCCGCCGAGCTTCACTTTACCGAGCTCGTTCTCGTTGACATAAATCATCAGGTTCATCTGCTCCAGGCGAGCGATCGTGACCACGACGGTGCCGACGCTTATGAGCTCCCCTTCCTCGACCGGCTTCTCGGTTACCGTGCCTGAAACCGGCGCGAGGATCGTCGCGTCGGCGAGGTACTGCCGGAAGAGATCTGCCGATGCCTTCGCTTGGTCCACACGTGCCTTCGCTGCAGCCAGCTCCTGAGGGCGGGCAAATCGCTGCAGCTTCTGCAAGGCCTGCTTCGCGGACGCCAGTTGCGCCTGGGCAATCGTATGACGCGATTCCGCATCGTCGAACTGCTTCTGTGTGACCGTGTTCGTGGCCAGGAGGTCCTTCATGCGCGCGTAGTCATCGCTCGCGATCTTGAAAGCTGCTTCTGCCTGCCGAAGAGATTCCTCGCTGACGCGAACGTCCTCCGACCGCGCTCCCTCCACCAAGAGGCGGTACTGCGCATCAGCAACTTCGGCACCCGCCTGCGCTTGCCTCCACTGCAGTTGTAGAGTCTTGCGATCGAGGACAACCAACGTGTCACCCTCTTCGACCTGAGTCCCCTCCTGGACGTACAGCTTCTCGATTTGGCCGGGGACCTTTGCACCGACCTTCACCTCCGTCGCTTCGAGCGTCCCGCTCGCCTCGATGGCTCCCTTGTGATTGTTGCCGCATCCCCACAGGGTGAGGGCGGCAACCAGAATGATCATCGTTTTCTTCATGGGGTTCCCTGATCGTTGTCCAGCAGTGCAGTTGGTTGGTCCAGGAGATGAAACTCCTTTCTCGCAGAATCTGTAAGGGCGCCTTCGAAGAGTATCCTGAAGATGCTCCGCGCGGCTTCCTCGAGGGAGAACGAATGCCGCGTCAAGATCTCCGGATTGAGGACACCCTGAATGGAGCTGACAAACATCTGAAGCAGGACTTGCTCGTTCACGTCGGGGCGGAAGATGCTTTCACTCCTCGCTCGGGCAATCATCGTGATCAGCTTGCTGACGATGTGCTCCTGGCGATACCTGTCGACCTCCCGCCAGAGACTGGGAACGTTTCGTTGAAAATCGGCTATACTCTCTCTCCGAATCTTCTGGACGTACCCGCTCATGACGATCAATGCTTGAGCGACCTTCTCGACGAACGGTTTGTCGGATGCCGAGATTCGTTCCAGTTCCCCTCCGGCCGATTGTATCATCGCGTGGAGGGACGCCCGAAGGAGCTCCTCCTTGCTCGGATAAAACTTGTAAATGGTCTTCTTGCTGATCCCAAGATCCGCCGCGATCTCGTCGATGGTGACCTTGCTAAAGCCTTGCTGAAGAAACTTGTCACGGGCGTGAGCGAGAATTCGTTCCTGCGAATCAAAATCAGTGGGCATTTGTCGTCTTACCTAAGGAAACTGCTGAAGTATCTAGCGTTTCCGAGCTGTGAAGTGACTGTGCTTAGTGGTATTCAGGTGCGACACGAACTATCGTTTGGAAACTATTGGAGTATTTCTGGTTTCCAATGTAAGAGATGAGTTGCTCGAAGTCAAGCGAAATGTTGGACTGCTCACGAACCAAAGAGGGTGAACGTGAGCCATGCTCGGCGAGTGGCTCGCTGGAATTCCATCGCAGGAAAGAGGCAGACGCGAATTACTGGATATGGGAATCCGCGTTGCGCCGAATCCAGCCAGAGTTCTTCCGCGCGGCGTCCGAAATCAGGCTGATTTCTGACGATAGTACGTGATGAGATCGGTATTGACGGCCTGCGCACCAAGTTGGCGGAGCATCGCGGCAACTTGACCCCGATGATACGTAGAGTGATTTACAAGGTGTTGCATCTGCTGGACAAGCGGTTGGGAGTGAGTTCTCCCCTTGGTGTCCTTGTAAGAAAATGGAGCCTGCAGCGAATCCTCGGGCAAGGACTGGAGAAACGCACTAAGCTCCGTTCGCAGATCGCCCCAGCGGCTCCTCAGGGCTTCGAGGGCGAGCTTGTCCGTTTTCAAACCACCCCCGTCATCCTGCCCCTGCCACCGATCAAGCCAGAGCCGGCAAGCGCCGTAGATGTGCACGAGCGTGCCGCCGACGCTTTCAAAACTGGACGCGATGTTCTTTGAGTATTGCTCCTCCGAGAGAGGGCCAACAGCCTCAAGGATTCGCCCGGTCGCCCAGGCATCATAATCAAGAAGCGTCACGATGTCCTGCTTCGTCATATGCTCACTCCTCCATTTCGTTCCTAATCCAGCTTCTTCTTGATCTCTGCAAGCTTCTGAAGCGCTTCGAGGGGCGTCATCTTGTCAACTTCCAGTTTCCGGATCTCCTCCCTCAAGCGCTCATCCTTCATCTCGAACAGCGTCATCTGTATCTCCGGAGGGGGAATCCTTCCCCTCACCTTCTTGCCGCTCGAATACACGTTCAGCTCAGACTCCTCGAGGTTCTTGAGAATGCTTTTCGCGCGGTCGGTCACCTCCTCGGGGAGCCCGGCCATCTGTGCAACCTGTATGCCGTAAGAGTGATCCGCCGAGCCCGGCACAACCTTGTGTAGGAAGATCACCTTGTCGCCATACTCCCGGACGTCAACTTTGTAGTTCTTGACCCGTGGGAAGATTTCCGCAAGCTCGTTGAGCTCGTGGTAGTGTGTCGCGAAGAGCGTCTTCGCACCGATCCGGTTGTGCAGGTACTCGGTCAGCGCCCAGGCGATGCTGATCCCGTCGAAGGTGCTGGTCCCGCGGCCGATCTCATCGAGCAGGATCAGGCTCCTCTGGGAGGCCGTGTTCGCTATGTTCGCAGCTTCGTGCATCTCGACCAAGAAGGTGCTCTCCCCCAACGCGATGTTGTCGCTAGCCCCCACCCTGGTGTAGATCCGGTCCACGATGCCAATGGTTGCCTCGGAAGCCGGCACGAAGCTTCCGGTCTGTGCGAGCAGAACGATGAGCCCGACCTGGCGCAGGTAGCTCGATTTGCCGCTCATATTCGGCCCGGTGACGATCAGGATCTGATCCTGCTCCGTGTTCATCACCGTGCTGTTCGGCGTGTACCGCTCGCCCGGCGGCAGGAGCCGCTCGATGACCGGATGGCGGCCGTCCTTGATCACCAGTCTTTGCGATTCGTCGACTTCGGGGGCAACGTAATCGTTTTCGACTGCTACGTCGGCCAGGCAGACGAAACAATCCAGTGTCGCTAGGGCGTGTGCGTTCTCCAGGATAGCCCCCGATTGTTCCGCCACGGCAGTCCTCACTTCATTGAACAGCCGGGTTTCAAGCGACAAGATCTTCTCCTCTGCGTGCAGGACCTTCTCTTCGTACTCCTTCAATTCGGGCGTGACGTAACGCTCTGCGTTCGTTAGCGTCTGTTTGCGAATGTACTCAGGCGGGACCTTCTCTTTGTGCGTATTGGTGATTTCGATGTAGTAGCCGAAGACATTGTTGTAGCCGACCTTCAGAGAAGGAATTCCGGTCCGCTGCCGCTCCTGCTGCTGAAGCTTGGCGATCCAATCTTTGCCGCTGAACGCCAGAGCCCGAAGATCATCCAGCTCAGCGTTGAAACCTTTTCGGATGACACCCCCGTCCGCCAGAGCGAGGGGAGGGTCCTCCTCAACTGCGTCGTGAAGCGTCCGGATGACCTCCGGCAGCGGATTCAAGCGGGCTTTCAGGTCCTTCAGCGTCGAGGAAGAAAGCGCGGCCAGCGCCGACTGCACGGCCGGAAGGTGTGACAGGTATCGTTCCAGCTGCTTCAATTCCCGCGGATTGGCGCGCGCGGTCGCGATTTTCGCCATCAAGCGTTCCAGATCGCCAATCTGACCCAACAGCTCCCGCAGCGTGTTTCTGGCCGAATCGTGCCCGAACAACTCCCTGACCGCTTCGAGCCGAGCGTGGATCGGCGCAAGTTTCTTGAGGGGCCGATTGATCCAGGCCTTCAGCATCCTGGCGCCCATCGGCGTTTGCGTGCGATCAAGCACGGAGAAGAGCGTTCCATCCGCCAGGCCGGAGATCGACGACGTGATCTCGAGATTACGCTTCGTCGAAGCATCGAGCACCATGTAGTCACTGATGTCATGCGGCGTCACTTTCCCGATGTGCGGCAGATTCGCCTTCTGCGTCTCCTGCAGATAGTTCATCACCGCACCGGATGCGACAATTCCGAGCCGCAGCTCTTCGACGCCGAATCCCTTCAACGATTGCGTCTTGAAGTGATTGACGAGCAGCTCATACCCGTAGTCGACATTGAAGACCCAGTCATCGACTTTCGTGTACAGACCGTGAAATCTCTCCCTTAACAGACTCTGAATCCCTTCCACATCTCTTTTCTGAACGAGGAGTTCGGAAGGCTGCAGGGTGCCGATTTGCTCGGCAAGACTCTTCAACGGAAACTCGCTGACCCCGAATTCCGCCGTCGAGACATCGATGAACGCAAATCCGATCGTCTGGTCCCCGGTCGCCAGCGGGGAGGGAAGTGCCACCGCCGCGAGGTAGTTGTTTTCCTTTTGATCAAGAACCTTTTCGGAGAAGGCAACCCCCGGAGTCACGACCTCGATTACGTCACGCTTGACGATCCCCTTCGCCAGCTTGGGATCCTCTAACTGCTCGCAAATCGCGACCCGGTGGCCCGCCTTAAGAAGCTTGGGAAGGTACGTGTCGAGGGCATGATGGGGAAAGCCGGCAAGCGGTATCTCACCTGCGGCTCCGTTGCCCCGCTTGGTGAGCGTGATGCCCAAGACCTTCGCCGCGATCTTCGCGTCCTCCTCGAACGTCTCAAAGAAATCCCCCATCCGAAAGAGGAGAATCGTATCCGGATGCTTCGCTTTCACTTGCTGATATTGTCGCATCAATGGGGTCGACATGAGGACGAAGCAGAATTCAAAGACAAAAAGGAAAGATCGGCAAGACGGACATTCTATCGTTTCCGCTCACCTGGGGACCTCTGGCCCAAGGGCTCGGTCACTTCAAAAGAAGATACTGAATCTTCAATACGGAGACAACTTTGTCAGGCTTAGGAACCGAGCGTGCGATTGCCGGCTTGACCACGATCCTGACGCTCTGGGCTGCCAGCGAGTACGGAGTGCTGCCTGTTTACCAGCCGCCGCCCAAAGTGCGCAGAAGGTAGAGATCGAGTCGACGCTGCCTGCCGGGCGGAATCGGGAAGAAAACCGGCGCCGCACGAATCGCCCGATCTCCTGCCGCGGGCAAAACAAAAAAGAAATCCCGTCCTGAGGGAACGGGATTCTCACTTCTGCCGAGACTCAAGCAACCGTCAGCCGCATCGCGGCCCACCACCTAATACAAGAACATCGGCTTGCCGAGCACGTGTGCGACCTTCGGGCGGTACTTTTCCACATCGTACAGCTCATTGACGTCCACCCGCTTCAGACCCTGCGTCAGCGTATCGATCGGCACGGTCGTATACTTCCCTTGCTGCAGGCCAACCATCTTCCCGAACTCCTTCTTGAACGTGAGATCGGTCGCGAGGTTCGCGTAGCTGATCGCCACCATCCGATCGAGGGCATCCGGCTCGCCGCTGCGCATCAGGTACGCCACCTGTTGATACACCGTGTACACACCGAGAATTTTCTTCAAAGCCTGTTCCGTCACCGACCCGATGCCGCCGAGCTTCCTGTGGCCGTAGGCATCCTCTTCACCGTACTCCACGACCTGTCCCCCGATCAGATGGGCACCCTCCGACATCGTCACGATGGCGTAGTTGCTCGGATTACTGGCCTTGTCCTCAGCGACGAAACGAGCGAGCTTCTCTACGTCGAACGGAACCTCTGAGATAAGCGCTCGATCCACGCCGGCGAGGTAAGCTGAGATCAACGAGGTTTCGCCGGAGTTTCTGCCGAACAACTCGATGACGGCCACGCGCTCGTGTGAGCCGGCGACCGTCCGAAGAGCGGTAATGAAATCGACGCTGCGCGTAACGGCCGTCGAGAACCCGATGCAGTAGTCGGTCCCGTACACATCGTTGTCCATCGTCTTCGGTATCGCGACAACGGGAACACCCTCTTTGTGCATTCGGACGGCATAACTCTGCGTGTCGTCACCACCGATGGTGATGAGAACGTCGATCTTCAGATGCTCGATCACCTTGAGGACGTACGGCGTCAAGTCCACCCTCTCATCCTTGCCGAGCTTTTCGTGCTCCGGCTTCTTCAGGAACGCCGGAATCTCCGCGCCCCTGACTTTTCCCGGATTGGTGCGGGAAGTGTGCAGGAATGTTCCGCCGGACCGGTCAATCGTCCGCGTGTTCAGCTTGTTGAGGGGGATGATGTTGGAGCTCTGGCTTTCCGGTCGATCGAAATCATAGTTCAGCAATCCCCCCCATCCCCGCCGTATCCCCATCACCTCCGCTCCTTCGTCCACGGCGCGGTACACCACAGCCTTGATGCACGGGTTCAGACCGGGCACATCGCCACCACCGGTTAGAATGCCAATTCTCATTGTGTGTGTCCCTTTTCTTCGTTCCTATTTGAGTTTCTGAAGTCCCCATTTCCCCATCGTCTCCACCATCGTGGAGTCCGTCAGATCATACTGCATGGGGGTTATGGAGATGTAGTTATTGCGAACTGCAGTTTGATCGAACTCTATCCCTTCATCATTATCCTGGAGCGCTCCGGTCAGCCAGTAATATTCCTTGTTCGCAGGGTCGCGTCGAATGTCAAAAGAATCGTTCCAGACCGCCCTGCCCTGGCGGGTGACGACGATCCCTCGGATCTCATTCTCCGGCAACGGAGGAACATTGACGTTCAACAGGGTGCCGTCCGGAAGGCCTTTTCGGGCGACGAGCAATACCAGCCTTCGGGCGAACTTCGCGGCGTAGCGAAAGTCGGCAGGACCATATGTCGTGAGGGAGATGGCGATCGACGGGATGCCGAGGATCGTTCCTTCCGTCGCAGCGGAGACAGTGCCGGAGTAAATGATGCTGATCGCCGTGTTGGAGCCGTGATTGATGCCCGAGACAACGAGATCCGGTTTCTGCTTCAGGAGAGCCTTGACCGCCAGTTTGACGCTGTCGGCGGGCGTTCCTTCCACCGCGTAGCCGAACAGGACGCCGTTCTTCTTGAACTCCTTGGCGCGCAGCGGGAAGTTCATCGTAATGGCGTGGCCGACCGCGCTTTGCTGCTTATCGGGCGCTACGACCGTGACGGAACCGATCCGCTTCAGTTCCTGCACAAGGGCATAGATGCCCGGCGCGTCGATCCCATCGTCGTTCGAGACGAGGATCTTGAGGTTCTTCCGCTTCTTCCTTGTGCTCACGAGAATCAGAGATTTCAGAACAGCATTAATCGGGCTCGCGGGGAAAACTCTGTCGGTTGCTCAACACCATCTGCCGCCATGAGCCGCGCGACGTCTGCGCGCATCCAACCGGTTTCTGGAAAAGTCTCGTCAATAACTCTCGCCCTTTGACGGGAACTTCTCCGACTTCACATCCTTTACATAGTGTTTCACCGACTCCCGGATCGTCTCAGCGAGCTTCGCGTAACGGCGGACGAAGCGGGGTTGAAAATCCTCATACAGCCCCAGCATGTCCGAAACCACGAGCACCTGTCCGTCGCAGCGAGCGCCGGCTCCGATGCCAATGGTGGGAACCCTGAGCGCCCGGGTCAGCTGGCCGGCAAGTTTGGCGGGTATTTTCTCCAGAACGACCGCGAAGGCGCCGGCCTCCTGAAGCATCTTCGCATCCCTCAGGATCGTCCTCGCCTCTCCCGCCGTCACACCGCGGGGCTGGTAGCCTCCGAATTGGTGAATCGATTGGGGTGTCAGGCCGACATGAGCCATTACCGGGATCCCCGCCCTCGTCGTCTGGTACGCAAGATCGACAACTCGCTCGCCTCCTTCAAACTTCACGCCTCCCGCCCCCGTTTCCTTCATCACCCTCCCGGCGTTCCGAAAACCCTCTTCGGTGTGGGCCTGGTAGCTCATGAAGGGCATGTCGACAATCACCATCGCTCGTTCGACGCCCCGGACGACGGCTTTTGCATGGTAAATCATCTCGTCCAGCGTCACGGGAATCGTCGTCTCGTGTCCCTGGAACACCATCCCGAGAGAGTCCCCGACGAGAATGATATCAACCCCGACCTGGTCCAGGAAACGGGCGGTCAGAAAGTCATACGCGGTGAGGCAGGCGATCTTATCCCCCTGCTGTTTCATTGCCGCGATAGCGCGAGTTGTCACTCGTTTCGGGCCTGATGAAATCGTTGAGTCCTTCATCCCACAACCGATCCTGTGAAATCCTGCGTCGACGCCGGCTCGGGTGCGCCGATCGCCGCAGGCGTTCTGACCTCTTCAAACCTGATGCCCCATGAGAGCTCGAATCCGCGGCGAAGCGCTTGTTCAACCTCATCAAAGGTAACGCGCCTTCCCGCCGCCGCAGAGAGATCAGTCGTTCGTCTCTGCAGCTCTTCACGCATGCGTTCCCGTGTCCCTTCGTCCGGAAGATTCAAGAAATCAACGATCCTCATATGGTCCGGACCGAGCAGGATTGACCCATGTTGGAGCACCACTTCCTGTCCATCGACGCCCACGAATCGCCGCTGGGCGCTCCCGACAAGCTTCCTGCCTGCGACGTGAATTTCATATCGTGCCGCACTCGCAAAGCACGCGGCGGAAGAGGGCGACTTGTAGAGCGTGGGAAAGTGCGGCTGAGATTTTTCGAGCATCGCATCAATGCCGAATAACCGCAATCCACGGATGAGCGCTTCACTGATCTTCTGGTACGTTGAGAGGACGCCGTCGCCGCCTGCGGACATAACGACACTGTAGGTCACCTCATCGGAATGGAGGATTGCCCGTCCCCCGGTCGGCCGGCGGACCACATCGATGCCCGCCTCGGCGCATTTCTGCAGGTTCACCTCGTCCGGAGACTGATGCCACCCGAGCGAGATCGCGGCGGGTCGCCAGCCATAGATGCGCACGATCGAGAGATCGTCGGAGGCACGGAGCGCTCGCGCGAGTCGCTCATCATACGCCATGTTGAAGGCGCCGTTTCTGAATCCCGAATGTTCGAATCGCCAGATCATCTTTAGTGCGTGTGACCGGGGATGATTCCCCGCTCACTCCCCGCAATGAACTTGAGAACGTTTTGCACCTCGGGGGTCTGCTCGATATCCTCTTTGATTCGGGCGACGGCTTGAGTGACGTTGAGGTTCGAACGATACAGCAAGCGGTAGGTCTTCTCGAGAAGCTCGATCGAGGGTGCGGAGAATCCCCGTCGACGCAGGCCGATGATATTCAACCGCTCGAAGACCAGCGGCGCGCCGCCTGCCAGGATATAGGGTGGAACATCTTTCGTTGCCCGGAAACCTCCCCCTATCATCACGTGATCACCGACGTGGCAAAACTGATGCACCGGGCTCAGTCCCCCAATGATCACCCAGTTCCCGAGCGTGACGTGGCCGCCAAGTGCCACGCAGTTCGCCAGGATTGCGTTGTCACCGACAACGCAGTCGTGGGCCACGTGTGCGTACGCCATAAACAGGCAATCGTTTCCGATCACCGTTTTGCCGGTCTCGACCGTCCCGCGATTGAGTGTGACGAACTCTCTCACGACAGCTCTATCGCCCACCTCGAGGAGGGTCGGCTCCCCTCTGTACTTGAGGTCTTGCGGCGGGCCGCCGACCGCCGCAGCCTGATGGATTTTACAATCGCGCCCCAGGCGCACACCGCTGTGGACAACCGCGTGGGCACCAACCCACGTTCCATCGCCGATGAAGACATCATCTTCGATGACGGCGAAGGGGCCTATCTGAACGTTTTCTCCAAGGGAGGCCTTTGGACTGACGCATGCGCGCTGATCGATCTGGACGGGCATCAGGAAGTGGAATTCTTGTTGAGGGAGGAGAGTTGACGTGCTTCAGGCTGTTCTTCGAACTTGGGTCGGTTGTTGTCTCGATCGACGATCGCCGCCGTGAAATCTCCTTCCGCGACCAGGTTGCCGTCAACGTACGCCTGACCGCGCACCTGAATGACCTTCGATCGACGACTGACCATCTGGACGTCAAGGACCAGCTGGTCCCCCGGGACGACCGGCCTGCGAAACTTCACGTTGTTGATCGACATGAAGTAGACGAGCTTGTTGCCGGGGTTCTCAAGTCCATTAAGCATCAACACACCGCCCGCTTGGGCGAGCGCTTCGATGATCAACACTCCCGGCATGACGGGCTGGCCGGGGAAGTGACCCTGGAAGAAGGGCTCGTTCAGCGTTACGTTCTTCACCCCGACGACCTTTTCATCGAGCCGGAAATCGACGATCTTGTCGACAAGAAGGAACGGATAGCGATGGGGAAGGATCTTCTGGATCGCGTTCACGTCGAAGACCGTTCCCTCCTTCTTCACGTACATGTACTTCTTGACCAGTTTCTTCTGCTGGTACAGCTTTCGCACCTTCCGGGCAAACTCAACGTTGCTGGCATGCCCCGGTCGAGCGGCAAGGATCTGGGCTTTGAGCGGCACGCCGATGAGCGCGAGATCACCCATGAGATCGACAAGCTTATGGCGGGCCGGCTCGTTCTTGTAGTGAAGCTTCTTGTCGTTCAAGATCCCCGACTGACCGAGGATAACGGAGTGATCGATTCGGAGCTTGACCGCGAGCTTTTTGAGATCATGATCGCTCAGCTCACGATCGACAATGACGATCGCGTTGTCGAGATTCCCTCCTTTGATGAGCCCCTGATCATACAACATCTCGACCTCGTGGAGAAAACAGAACGTGCGAGCAGGCGAGAACTCGTCCACGAACTCCTTCTCGAGATTGAACAAGCCGGTGTGCTGGCTCCCGAGCGCCGGGTTGTGATAGTCGACCAGAACGGTGATCCGGTAATCGTCCGTCGGGAGTGCGACGATATCGACCCCTTTTTCCTCATTGATGTATTCGATCGTCTGGTCGATGATCAGGTAGTCCTTCGGCGCTTCTTGCTCCTGGACGCCGGCCTGCAGCACCATGTCCACAAACGGCTTCGTGCTGCCGTCCGCGATCGGCGGCTCGATGTTGTCGAGTTCGATGATGACGTTGTCAACCTGCAGCCCGACGAACGCTGCGAGGACGTGTTCGACCGTGTGCACCCGGGCGTCACCGATGCCGATGGTTGTGCCCCGTGCGACATCGATAACGTGGTCAACATCCGCGGGGATCTCCGGCGCGCCGCCCATGTCGACCCGACGAAATCGGATCCCATAGTTCTCCGGTGCCGGCTTGAAGGTCATCGTCGTCTCTACACCGGTGTGCAAACCGACGCCGGTCATCGTTACCGGCCGCTTGATGGTATGTTGCTGAACGAGCATACTCTCTCCTCTTCGGGAACGTTCGTCAATGGGCCTTCTGTTCAATTCTCTCGCGCAACTCTTCGACTCTCTTCTGAAGCTCGCGGAGCTCCTGCGCCAGTTCAGGCAGGGAGCGCAACACTGCTTCAATCCTCAACGCTCTTCCGTGCTCTTTCGCCGGATAGCCAAAATACGATTTGCCCGGCTCGGTAATTGACTTCGGGACACCCGATTGTGCCATGATGATCGTCCGATCTGCAATCTCAATGTGACCCACCATCCCGACCTGCCCCGCGATCATGCAGTTCTTCCCGATCTTCGTGCTCCCGCTGATCCCTGTCTGCGCGGCGATAACCGTATGGTCGCCCACGCTCACGTTGTGCGCGAGATGCACCAGGTTGTCGAGTTTCACGCCCCGGTGGATGGTCGTTTGTCCCATCGTCGCACGGTCGATCGTGCAATTCGCACCGATCTCCACGTCATCCTCAATCACCACGATCCCAAGCTGCGGTATCTTCTCGTACGTACCATCCGGCTGCGGCGCGAATCCAAAGCCGTCACTTCCAATCACCACACCGGAGTGAATGATTGCTCTGCTGCCGACCTTGCACTGATGATAGACGGTGACGCGCGGGTAGAAGAGGCAATCCTGGCCGATCTCCGCCTCATCACCGACAACGCATCCATGGGAAATCCTCGTGTTGTCGCCGATCACGGCATTCTTTCCGACAACGACGTGCGCTCCCAGGCTCACGTTCGCCCCCAGCTTCGCCGATTCGTCGACGACGGCGGTGGAATGGACTCCCGTCGGAAAGGGATCCGGGATCCGGGTGATGCTCTTCAGAACCGTCAGGAAGGCCAGGTAAGGATCGTGGACTCGGATAAAAGTGATCGACGGCTGTCGCCGATAGCGGCCCGTGTCGAGCTTTGCCGAAACGAGGACGGCGGAGGCTTTCGTCGTCCCCAGGAATTTTTCATACTTCGGATTCGCAACGAACGTGAGATCGCCGGCCACGGCCTCTTCAATTTTCGCGACTCGCGCAATCTCCAGGTTCCCGTCTCCTTCAATCTCCCCCCGCACGAGTGCTGCAACCTCTCGAACGTTCATGCGAGTTCCTGCCGTCATTTGGCTCCGGTTGGGGCAATGTTCAGCTTGTCGAGGACTTTCGGGGTAAGGTCGAATTTAGGGTTCGCGTACATGAGCAGGATCTGGCCGCTCTTGTCGAAGACGTAGTCGTACCCTTCCTCCAGCGCGACACCCTGGATCGCCTTGAAGACGCGATCCTGCACGGGCTTCATAAGCTCATTTTGCTTCGCGAACAGCTCTCCGTTCTGACCGAACTTCTTGTTGCGATAGTCAGCGATCTTCTGGTCGAGATCGCGCAGCTCCCGTTCCGTATCCGCGCGGCGCTGCTCGGTCATGATCAGCTTTCGCTGGTCGTACTCGTCCAGCTTACTCTGCCAATCCTGCTGCATCTTGTTGAGCTCGCCCTGCCACTGGACGACAAGCGCATCCAGCTGCTTCTGAGCGTCCTGTGCGTCGGGCAATTGCTTCATGATCGCTTCCGAGCTCACGAAGCCGATTTTCGCTTGAGCGAGCGCAAGCGAGCCGCCCGCGATCAGCAACGCCATACAGGCGACCGTTCGTTTCTTCATGGCTTCCCCTCTCTTTCCATTTCGCACAACAAATGATTCTTTCTCACACCGTCATCCTGCAGCGTTTGGGCCTACTTTCCTTTCGTCGAGCTTCCCCTCTTGAGCCGATCGAGGACCCTATACGTGAGATCGACTCTCGCGTCCGCGTACAGCACGTTCGCCCGGTCGAACACGAAGGTGTACCCGTCCTCCTTCGCCACGGCCTCGATGGCCTTCAGCACTTTGTCACGAATCGGCGCGAGTCTCTTCTCTTTCTCAACCACAGCCTCGCCCGTTCTCGGATCGAGCTTCTTCGTGTAATAGTCCCGGATCTGCTGATTGATATCTTGGAGACGTTTTTGCTCGATGTCCTTCGCCGCCACACTCATCACTGCCTGTCGATTCTGATAGTCTTCCACTTGCTTCTGGAAGTTGTCGCTCATTTGCTGAACAGAGTCCTGCCAAGCCTTGACCATAACATCCAGTTCCTTGGAGGCTTGTTGAGCTTCGGGAAGGTCACCCAAGATCTTCTCCGAATCGACGAAGGCCGATTTGCCCGATTGGGCAGCCGCGACCGCCACGAGAACGATCGAAGCGACGACCAGATTCCAGACGAAACGATAGTTCTTCACGATGTCCTCAAGTTGAATAGAGTTGATGTGTTATGTAGTTACGAGCTGTGGGCTAGAACGTCTTTCCGAATTGGAAATGGAACTTCCATCCCGAAGGGGGGCCTCCGGGCGTTGGGGGGTCGAACCCGTATCCGTAGTCGAAACCAACCAGACCGATTGGATTGATCAACAAGCGTACTCCAACGCCAGCGGAACGTCTCAGGTCAAGGGGGTCTGAGACCTTCGGGGTCAGCCAAACGTTTCCGGCCTCCGCGAAGGCCAAGGTGTAGATCGGGATGGGATTAATCGCAAGAGCGAAGCGCAGCTCGGCCGTGTGCTTGATGAAAGATTGTCCGCCAACGACCGTGCCGTTCGGCTGTCGAGGCCCAACACTCCGATCGTCGTATCCCCGAAGCGGCGTCGTCGAAAACTGGCCGAGGCCGGTCCCGCCCATATAGAAGTACTCGTATGGCGGAATGAGCGGATTGTTCTCGAACCCGAAAATGAACCCGATCGTGCTGGACGCCATGAACGCGATGCGCGAGCTTCCTCCGATCGGCACGTACCACTCCGCGCTGAACACGTGTTTATGAAAACGGGAGTTGCCGGGCAAGAACGGTCCGCCGTTGATCTCAGTCAAGAGCGAGAAGCTCGAGCCTCTCGTCGGGAAAATCGGGCTGTCCATGCTGTTGCGAGAGATGACCTGGCTGATTCCGACTTGGCTCGTGACTCCCTCCGGGAAATAACCGCCGCCGTTGACGACATTGTTCCTCTGAAAGGTGAAGGTCCAGTTGCCCCGGAAGAGGAAATCGGGCCATTTGAACCGTCGACCCACGCGGACCGAGCCGCCCGTCATCCGCATATCGTAGTAGAACATCTGGCGCGAATCGAACAGGTTGACACCGAACAGCGTGGGGGTATCGAACATCCACGGTTCCTGAAAGCCGATACTGAACGTGCGAAACCGGTTCCCCTCGCCGAATTCCCAGTCGAAGGACATCACCTGTCCTGCACCACCCCGAAAAGGTTCGCGGAGTGAGAAGTTGTTGAAGGTAAGCCCGAGTGCCCCGTTGAAGCCGTAGTAGCCGCTATAACCGACGGACATATTGAACGTGTCGCTTGACTTCTCCTCGACGTCGTATACGAGGTCGACCGTTCCTTTCTCCACATCCAGCTCGCGGGTATCCGGCTTGATCTTTTCAGGATTGAAGTAATTGAGCTGGGCAAGCTGGCGGGCGCTGTTCATCACGGCCTGCCGGCTGAAGAAATCCCCTGGCCGCGTGTAGAGCTCGCGTCGGATCACTTTCTCGTAGGTTTTCGTGTTGCCCGTAATAAAGACCTGGCCGATGCGAAACTGCTTTCCCTCCCGGACTTGCATGGTGATATCCACACTGTCGCCCGGCACACGATTTTCCTCCGGCTCCACCTGGAACATGAGGTAGCCATTGTTCATGTACAGCGAGTACACATCGGTTTCTTCCTCGCTCCGATACAGATTCTTCTCAAACTTCTCTTTGTCGTAGATGTCCCCTTTCTGAAACCCCAGACGGGCGTCCAACACTTGCGACCGGTAGACGGTATTCCCCTCCCACAGGATGTTTCTCACCCGATACTGCGGCCCCTCGTATACCCAGATATCGATCGTGAGGTATCTCTTCGATTCATCA
This sequence comes from uncultured Ignavibacteriaceae bacterium, assembly GCA_964480945.1. Lineage (GTDB taxonomy): Bacteria > Bacteroidota > Ignavibacteria > UBA10030 > UBA10030 > VGWB01. Next base: position 54,355 of record CAYZRX010000004.1, read on the forward strand.
TAACGGAGCGAATCGGTGAGGATCTCGGCATCGATATATCCGTTCTTCCGGTAGAAGCTGAGGATCAGCTGCTTGTCCTCCTGGTACTTTTTCCGGTCGAACTTGTTGGTCGCCCAGAATTTCCACCAATGGCGTTCCGAAGTCTCCTTCATCTCCCCCCTCAGATCGCCATCGTCGAACTGCTTGTTGCCGAAGAATTGGATCAGGTCAACCTTCACCTTGGGCCCCTCGTCGATCATAAGGCTGAGCACAACACGGCTCTCGCTGGAGTCCACAGACACGAGCTTCGGCTCCACGGTCGCATTCAGGTATCCGTCCTCGTCATATTTCTGCTTGAGCAGGCGTTTCACCGTCGAAAGGTCCTGCCGCGTGATGAGTTGTCCGCGCACGAGATTGATCTTCTTCAAAATGTCATCTTCGCTCAGCTCGTCGTTTCCCTTCACTTCGATCCGTTCCAGCCGCGGGTTCTCTTTGACGTGGATGAGCAGGTAGATCCCTTCCGGCGTACGCCGCTCGATCAGGATCTGAATATCATCGAAGAGCCGAAGGCCGTAAAGACGCTCGATCGCAATGCGCGTCTGATCTCCGGGGATGGTGAGCTCATCGCCCACCTTCAGGCCGGTGTTCGCAATGATGGCGGCGGGATCGGCCGATCGCTGGCCCTCGACCGAGATGCCGAGGATCTTGTACGTCTGCGGCTGTTGCTGAGCAATCGCTGCGGCAAACGAGGTGAGGAAACAGAGAAAGAGAAGAAGGAATCTAGTGCTTCGCGACACTTTTCAAAAACCTTTCCATCCCTCGTAGGGGAACCGCACGATTTCGTTCGTCTGTCTGAATCTGTTCGCTCACCATGCCGAAACGGCGCTCGCGGTGCTGAAACTCTGCTATTACTGAATACAGATCCTTCCGGCGGAATGAAGGCCAGTATTTCGGCGATATAAAGAGCTCGCTGTACGCGATCTGCCAGGTCAGGAAGTTGCTGATCCGAAACTCTCCGCTGGTTCTGATCAGCAGATCCGGATCCGGGAAATCCTTCGTCGAGAGGTAACTGGCGATACGGTCCTGGCTGATATCCTCCGGTCTGAGGGTCCCTGACCGGACATCATCCACTATTCGCCTGACGGCATTGGTGATGTCCCACCTCCCGCTGTAGCTCAGAGCCAAGATCAACGTCAGTCCTGTGTTTCGCTTCATCGTCTCGATGCCGTCCAAGAGCTCATCCTGGACATCCTGCGGGAGCGCGGCAAGGTCGCCGATCGCTTTGAGCTGCACTTCGTTCTTGTGCAGCCGGTCCCTTTCGTCGCGCAGGGCCTTGAGCAGCAGGCGCATCAGCATCGAGACTTCGTCCCGCGGCCTCTTCCAGTTCTCGGTGGAGAACGCATACAGTGTGAGGTACTTCACGCCGAGCTGGCCGCACGCTTCGACGATATCGCGGACAGAGTTCACGCCCTCCCGATGCCCGGCTATCCGGGGCAGGCCTCGGCGCTGAGCCCACCTTCCGTTGCCATCCATGATGATGGCGATGTGTTTGGGAATCTCACCCGATTCCAAGATGCGTTCTTGGAGCTTCCGATCGTGACCTGTCGCTTTCTCCAGTGCCACTCTTGTTTCTTTCTCCTCCAATATCGTTGCGGCGCAACAAAAAATTTAACCTTTTTTGAAAAGAAAGTCAAAGAAAACCGCGGAAACGCACCTCAAAAGGTTACGCAATTGACTTAAAGAAGAATCGAGATCCAACGACGGAAGCCTTCATCTTGACTGCCCTTTCATTTTTGGTTATATTGACCTCGGAAACCCATCTGCCGGCTTTTGCGTTGGTAGATTGAGGGAAGGTGGTAACCGCTTCACTAACATACGAGAGTCTCGATGGAAGGTAATTTTTCAAACAGAGTCCAGGACGTCATCCGCCTCAGTCGGGAAGAAGCACTCCGTCTCGGGCATGACTACATTGGTACAGAGCATCTGCTCCTCGGGATTATCCGCGAGGGCGAGGGGATCGCAGTGAAGATCCTCCGGAACCTGGGCGTCGATCTCTACAAGCTGAAGAAGGCGATCGAAGACACCGTCCGGACGTCGGGCGGAACCCTCACCATCGGCAACATTCCTTTGACGAAACAGGCGGAAAAGGTACTCAAGATCACCTATCTGGAAGCCAAGCTTTACAAGTCGGATGTTATCGGCACAGAGCATCTCCTGCTCTCACTCCTTCGAGACGACGACAATATCGCTGCGCAGATTCTGCATCAGTTTAATGTCCACTATGACGTTGTCAGGAATGAACTTGACAACATCATTTCGGGCAAACCCTCAACGCCGCCTGCAGCGCACATGACGGAGAAGAAACAGGAGAAATCAAAAACCCCCGTTTTGGACAACTTCGGGCGTGACCTCACCAAGCTAGCTCTGGAGAACAAGCTCGACCCGATCGTCGGGCGGGAGAAGGAGATCGAGCGGGTCGCCCAGGTGCTGAGCAGGCGCAAGAAGAACAATCCGGTCCTCATCGGCGAACCGGGTGTCGGCAAATCTGCCATCGCGGAAGGCTTGGCGTTGCGGATCGTTCAGAAAAAGGTCTCGAGGGTGCTGCACGACAAGCGCGTCGTAACGTTGGACCTGGCGGCCCTCGTCGCCGGCACGAAGTATCGCGGCCAATTCGAAGAGCGTATGAAGGCCGTGATGAATGAATTGGAGAAAGCGAAAGACGTTATCCTCTTCATCGATGAGCTCCACACGATCGTCGGAGCCGGGGGAGCCAGCGGCTCTCTCGACGCCTCGAACATGTTCAAGCCTGCGCTGGCGCGCGGCGAGCTGCAGTGCATCGGAGCGACCACGCTCGACGAGTACCGGCAGTATATTGAGAAGGACGGGGCTCTCGACCGACGGTTTCAAAAGATCATGGTGGATCCGACGACCGTTGAAGAGACGATCAAGATCCTTCAGAATATCAAGCAGAATTACGAAGAACATCACGGCGTGCGGTATAATGAGGAAGCGATTGACGCAGCCGTCCGGTTGAGCGACCGCTACATCACGGACCGGTATTTGCCGGACAAAGCGATCGACGTTATGGACGAGGCGGGTTCGCGCGTTCACCTGGCGAACATCGTCGTACCGAAGGAAATTCTGCAGCTCGAGGAAGAAATTGAGAAGATCAAGCAGGCGAAGAACCAGGTCGTCAAGAACCAGAATTTTGAGGAAGCGGCGCGCCTCCGGGACCTCGAGAAGAAGTTGCTGAGCGATCTGGAGATCGCAAAGCGTGAATGGGAATTGAAATCGCAGGACCTTGTGTTCGATGTCACGGAGGAGAATTGCGCTGAGGTCGTTTCCATGATGACCGGCATTCCGGTCAACAGGGTCGCCCAGAGCGAGTCGGAAAAGCTTCTGAAGATGGAGGAAGCTCTCAGCGCCGTGATCGTCGGTCAGGACGAAGCCATCAAGAAGCTTACGCGAGCGATCCGCAGGACCCGCGCCGGATTGAAGGATCCCAAGCGGCCGATCGGCTCGTTCATCTTCCTCGGCCCGACAGGCGTCGGAAAGACTGAGATGGCGAAAGCCCTCGCGCGCTACCTCTTCGATTCCGAGGACGCCCTGATCCGGATCGATATGAGCGAGTACATGGAGAAGTTCTCCGTCTCCCGGCTGGTCGGGGCACCCCCGGGCTACGTCGGCTATGAGGAGGGGGGACAACTAACGGAGAAGGTGCGCCGCAAACCGTACTCCGTCGTCCTCCTGGACGAGATCGAGAAGGCTCATCCCGACGTCTTCAACATCTTGCTGCAGGTGCTTGACGACGGCATTCTGACCGATAGCCTCGGACGGCGCGTGGATTTCAAGAACACGATTCTCATTATGACCTCCAATATCGGCTCACGCGATATCAAGGTGACCGGCGGATTCGGCTTCGGGACGCAAACCCACGAGGACAAGTACGCCGCGATGAAAGGGCATATCGAAGATGCTCTCAAGCGGGTCTTCAATCCGGAGTTTCTCAACCGGGTCGACGACACCATCGTGTTCCACAATCTCGAACGGGAACATATCCTCCAGATTATCGACATCGGCTTCCAGGAACTCCTCAAGCGCATGAACGCGATGGGGATCGAGGTGGGGTTGACCGGCGCCGCAAAGGAGTTCCTGGCAGACAAAGGCTTCGACCCGGCGTTTGGCGCTCGTCCGCTGAGACGGGCCATTCAAAAGTACGTCGAGGACCCCCTCGCGGAAGAGATCCTCAAGGGGACCTTTGCCCACGGAAGCAAGATCAAGGTCAAGTTCAGCAAGAAAGCTGAAGAGCTTGTCTTCGTCGATTCCTCGAAAGACAACGGCGGGGATGCGTTGAAAGAACATGACGAAGAAGTCGCTGATGCGACCTAGTGAGCTCACCTCATGACAGAGGTGATACGATCCCTCGATGAACTCGAGGGATTTTTTTTCTCCTCTCTCGAGCACTGTACCGCGAGCCCTGAGACTTGAAGCCTTCTAGATTTCACTACATCCTCTTCTACAAACCGCACGGAGTCCTCTCCCAGTTCACGAGTGCAGCCGGCCAGAAGACGCTCGGCGAATTCGGGCCATTCCCGCAAGACGTCTACCCGGTCGGAAGGCTCGATGCCGACAGCGAAGGCCTGCTGCTCCTGACGAACGACAACGAGTTGAAACACCGCCTGCTGGACCCGCGGTTCGGACACGCACGTACGTACCTGGTTCAAGTCGAGAGGGAACCATCGTCCGAGTCGCTGGCGAAGCTTCGAAACGGGGTCATTATTAAGGGAAGGCGCACGCGGCCGGCCCAAGTGCAAATCTTGGGCAGCGAGCCCGGCCTCCCTCCGCGCTCCAAACCGATCCGTTTCAGAAAGACCGTCCCAACCAGTTGGCTCCGGATCACGCTCACGGAAGGCAGGAACCGGCAAGTTCGGAAAATGACAGCCTCCGTGGGACATCCGACGCTTCGGCTCATAAGGACAGCCATAGGACCCTTCTCGGTGCGAGGGCTACGAGTGGGAGAATTTCGCGAACTCACGCAGAGCGAGGGAGCTCGATTCGTTCAGCCTCTGCGAAGCTCCGGGCGCGGAAGCCGCGTCGGGGGACCTCGCCCAGCAATACCCTAGTCAACCGAATTCCCTTCGCCAGGTCGGCGGAATCCAATTCAGATAGCTCCCTCCGAGCATTCCTTGTTCATTGTTGTTCTGGAAAATCGGCAGGGCGAAATCCCTCCTGTGGGGCCGTCCGGCGGAACTCCACATCCTCCCTCCGCCATTGCAGTCCACCCCCTCTTCCGTGGCACCACGCAGAGGATCGTCTTTCGATCCCTCACCGGAGTCCACCGGGAGGATTCGCGGGATTATCGAGTTTGAGGGAAAGGCTCAAAATAAAAACCCCGACGCGCACCGTAAGCGTCGGGGCCAGGGAGGTTGTTATGAAACCCGCCCAAGGTAGGACAACGAGCGGGTCTGCATCATTGAACAGATATCGATTCGAAAATGTTCCGGGACGAAAAGAAATTTCTCGAATGCTCGAACTGCTGTAATTTCAATAAGTTACGGACACACTTGCGAAGCGACACCGGTAGGACTTAGGAAATTCTCTGGAGGAAAACGGGAATTGAACTAAACAGTCCGAGAGAAAAGAGGTTTCTCTCTCGGCGTTCGCTTGATATACGCATCGAAGCACATAGCGATGTTGCGGAGAAGGAGCCTGCCAGCCCCAACGATCGAGATCTTGTCCAGAGTGTTCTTGACAAGGTTGAGGCGGAGAAACTCGCTCAACTGTCCAAGCGACTCATCGAAGTACTCATCGAAAGTTATGTCGAACCACTCTTCAACGTCCGATTTCACGACCTCGAGATCGCACATCAGCCGCATGATGACATACTTCCGAATGACGTCGTCCCGGGTCATCTTGTACCCGACGCTCGTCGCGAACTGGCCGTTCTGGATCGCCTCGTAGTATTGCGGCAGCGTCTTCGCATTCTGTGCATACACATCGCCAAAGTGAGAGATCGCCGACATTCCGAGGCCGAAAAGATCGGCGCCAGCCCTCGTCGAATACCCCTGGAAATTCCTGTGAAGGGTCCTTTCCTTTTGAGCCATCGCCAGTTCATCATCCGGCTTTGCGAAATGGTCCATCCCGATGTATTCGTATCCGGCAGAGCAGAGCGTCTCTATCGTCGCCTTGAGGAGGCGCAGCTTCGTCTCAGGCGACGGGAGGTTTTCGGGATGTATCAGCTTCTGATGCGGTTTCATCCACGGCACGTACGCGAAATTGAAGACCGCAATGCGATTCGGAGAGAGCCGGACGACTCGGTTCAGGGTGTCTTGAAAAGTCTCGAGCGTTTGAAGCGGGAGTCCGTAGATCAGGTCAACGTTGATGCTGTCGATCCCGAGAGAGCCCGCCCACTGGATGGCATCCAACGATTCCTTCTCCGGCTGCACGCGATGAACAGCTTCTTGCACCCGCACGTCGAAATCCTGCACGCCGATGCTGATACGGTTGGCGCCGCCTTCCCGAAACGCCTTCATATGATCGAACGTGAGCCCGCGCGGGTCAATTTCCACGCTGGTTTCAGCATCCGGCGCGAACCGGAATTTGCCTCGCAAGAAGCTGAACAGGTCCTCGATCTCGGTCGGGCTGAGGTAGGACGGCGTTCCGCCTCCCCAGTGCATTTGTGTCACCAGCCGCTTCTTTCCAATGTAACGAGCGAGACGGTCAATCTCCTTCCTGAGCGTGACGAGGTATTCCGAGATGTGCTCGCGGTTTCGGGTGATGACCGTCGTGCAGCCGCAGAAGTAGCAGAGGGTGTCGCAGAACGGGATGTGCAAGTAGAGGGAGATCGGGGTAGTGTTCTCATCGTTGTTGCGGATGAGATCTACCTCAAATCGCTTCTTGTCGTACTCCGATGAGAACAGCGGCGCGGTCGGATAGCTCGTGTAGCGCGGTCCCGGTTTGTCGAATCTTTTTAGAAGGGCAATGTCAACGTTCGAGAAAGCGCTTGGCATATCTTGGTTCTCCGATGGTCCAGGCTAGTGCAAACCCCATGCCATCTTGTTTTCCGGGATTTCTTCACAAAACGCTGGATTCATTGGACTCCTTCGCAGAAGATGGAACGATTTCCTCTGCCGTTCGCAGAGTTGAGAACAACTTTCGGTTGACAGACACCATCATTCTACCTTGTCAGTCCAGGGCTTTCCGAACCGTCTGGAGGAGTTCTTCAGGTCTGTAAGGCTTCTGAAGGAAGCCTTTCACTCCCGACTCCAGGATCTGCTGCTTGAGATCCCGGTCCACATAACCGCTCGCGAGGTACACGGCTGCATTCGGATTGATTTTCCTCACCTTTTTGAACACCTCCCAACCATCCAGCTTAGGAAGCCCCAGGTCAGTAATGACCAAGGCAATCTCGCTCTTGTGGCGCTTATAGACTTCAACTGCCCTTTCGCCATCGGCGGCCCCCATCACACGATACCCCTTTTGCTCGAGGAGCGTTGCGACCAACTCGAGGAGCATCTCTTCGTCTTCCACGACCAGAAGAGTTTCCGTCCCTCCTGGAATCTCCTCTTCCAACGGCACCTCTTCTCTGGGTTTTGCCACGATGCCCACCGGAACCGGCAGATAGATCCAAAACGTTGAGCCTTTTCCCGGCTCACTCTCAACGTCGATGAATCCTTGATGGGCTTGGACGACACCGAATACGACCGCCAAACCCAGGCCCGTCCCTTTTCCCTTTTCCTTCGTCGTAAAGAACGGATCGAATATTCTGCTCTTCGTCGCCTCGTCCATCCCCACTCCAGTATCTGAAACGCCGATGACGACGTAATGGTTTCCGGCCGCCTCAGGAAACCTTGCAGCAAGACCATTCCCGGAAATCGATCCCGATGTGATCGCGAGCGAGCCGTGATCTCTCATTGCATCCCGGGCATTGACACAGAGGTTCAGCAGCGCTTGGTGAAGCTGTGAATGATCCATCGAAATGACCGGCAGCGACTCCGCCAGTTGCAGCGAGAGGGAAATCGTTTTCGGAAACGTTTCACCGAGCATCTTGGACAACTCTTTGATCACGACGTTGACATCGAGGGGTTCGAGGTTGAATTCCGTTTTCCGAGCGAACGTGAGTATCTGTCGAACGAGCCCGGCGCCGCGCTCAACGGCCATCGCAATTGCCTCAAGGCTCGTGGCAACCCGAGGGGAGTCACCCGCGGCCCGACGCATGAGCGAGGTGTAGCCGAGGATAATAGCGAGGATATTGTTAAAGTCGTGAGCGATCCCTGCGGCCAGCGTGCCGATGCTCTCCATCTTCTGGGCCTGCCAGAGCTGCTGTTCGAGCCTCTTGCGCTCTGTGATGTCTTCCTTCACTGCAAGAAAGTGAGTGATCGTGCCATTGGGGTCTCGCACAGGAGAAATGCTTGCGGATTCCCAGAACAGCTCCCCGTTCTTTTTCTTGTTCTGGAACTCACCTCGCCACTCGTTCCCGGACGTGATCCTCTCCCAGAGCTGTTTGTACTCGGTGACAGGGGTATGGCCGGACTTCAGGATACGCGGGTTTTGCCCGAGCACCTCGGCAGGGTGATAGCCGGTCACTTGCGTGAACTTCGGGTTGACGTACTCGATGTCCCCCGCCGTATCCGTGATGATAATGGATGCAGGGCTCTGTTCGACAGCGCGAGAGAGTTTCCGCAGCTCTTCATCTGCACGCTTCTGCTCCGTAATGTCCGTCACCAATCCGAGGATCGACTGCTCCCCTTCATAATCGATCAGTGTTGTCGTGTGGATGCCTTCGAGTCTCTTCCCGTCCTTCGTGACGAGAGCGTACTCGTAGGGCGGAAGTTCACGACCCCCAAGGTGACTCTGGAAACTCTCCCTGACAAGCTCAACGTACTCCGGGACAATCAGTTTCATGAAATCGAACTGAGGAGAGTAGAACTCTTCCTTGCTATACCCCAATAACTCTACACACTTGTTGTTCACGTAGACGATTCTTCCCCTCTTATTGATATAGATCATATTCGGGGATTGCTCGGAGAGCGTCCGGAACTTCTCCTCACTTTCTCGCAGTTTCTTCTCAGCCTCTCTGCGTTCAGTCGTATCCCGAAATATCGTCAACACCCGCGGCGGCTGACCGGGCACTTCAAGGACCGAATTCGAGAGATCAGCCAAGATCCGCTTCCCTGTCCTAAGCGAAAGTTCAGCTTCCATACGGGGTTTGATCGTCCGGGAGGCAAGTTGTTGACGATAGACCCTGATCTCTTCCTCGCCACGGTGCCCAGATCCGGTCTGATAGGCGAAGTTGAAGGGTTTGCCCTGTAATTGCTCCCTGTCCAGTCCCATCAGGCGGCAGTATGCGTCATTGACCGTGATGATCGTTCCATTCTCATCAACAAGCCTCATCCCATCGAGAGCGCTCTCCCACACTTGACGGAACTGGGCCTCGGACTTGCGGACCGCCTCCTCCGCCTGCTTGCGAGCGGTGATATCGCGCGCGACCACCTGCATGGCCCTCTTCCCCTGATACGTGATCGGAGTCGAGGCGACCTCCACATCCACCAGCGTTCCGTCCAACCGGACGAACTTCTCCTCCAACGGAGGAGCCCCTCGTTCATCGCCGGGGTTCTGAAACGCCCTCGCTCGAGCAAGCTCCTTGTAGTCGGGATGGACGATATCAAGAATCGGTTTGCCGATAATTTCTTCCGGCTTTTCAGCGCCGATCAGCCGAAGACCGGTTTCGTTTACGAAGACGAACTTGCCTTCGCTGTGTACGGCCACGGCGACAGGTGATGACTCCACGAGCCGTTTGTAACGCTGCTCACTCTCCGCCAATGCCGACTCCGCCTTCTTCCGTTCCGTGATATCCTCCACCAGCCCCATTGCTCCTCGGGTTCGACCTTCCCGGTCTCTCAGCGTCGCAGCAAAAAGTCGGATGTCAATCGGGCTGCCATCCCTCCTCTGCCGCTCCAGCTCAAGGCCCGTTATCGGTTCGCCCTGAAAAATGCGGTTTACGATCCCGAGGGACTCCTCTTGCCTATCGGGGGGCACGAACGGGATGGGGAGACCGCGTACCTCCCGAGCGGACCAGCCGAACATCCGCTCCGCCGCGCGGTTCCACACCTTTCGGATCCTCCCGCGAGCATCGAGATCGTAGATGCCGAGCGGCGATGACGCGATGATCGCATCGAGCGTTTCATTCGTCTCCCGCAGCGTCTCCGCTTCCTTCTGCCGGGCTTCTTCGACACCGATCGCAGAAGCGATGATGCTCATCAATTTCTCGTCGTCCTTTGTCGGCACATAGTCTTTCCGGTATACGACGCAGAGGCAACCGATAACGCTGTCTGCAAATCTGACACCTCTGCCAATATAGGTTTGAAGCTTGAGCCGCCGGATTATGGGATCCGTCTCCGCGTAACTCGACTCAGGCAGACTGTGGACGGTCAGGGCCTCATCCTTCGCCTGCCGGATGACGTCGAAACAGAGATGGCCTTCCGGCTTGACATCAGCATCATAGTCGTCCGGCAAGTTCCACGCACCCGCCGTGGTGAGGATCCCGTCCTCAAGCCGATCGTAGAGCGCACCGGACCCCTCCATCAATTCCCCACACAAGGCCACGAGGCGCTTAATATTGAAGCCTGGATCCGGGCCGAACGAGAGGAAGCAGTCGTTCAACTTAGCGAGCCGCTCCTCGTTCTTCTTCCGTTCCGAGATATCGCGAATGATGGCCTGAAAAAATTTCTTCCCTTCGATGTCGATGACGCGCGCGCTCGTCTCAACCGGAAACGTTCGGCCGTCTTTCCCCCGATGGAGTGTTTCAAAGATCAGACCTCCCTTTTCCTCGACTTCGCGCATTTGCTCCGGTAACAGGTCGACCGTTTCTGGCGCCCGGATCTCCTCCATCGTCAGGGCCAGGAGCTCCTCCCGGGTGTAACCGTACGCCAGGATCGCCCGGTCGTTGGCGTCCAGGATGGTTCCATCACGGTCGACGAGCAGGATGATGTCGTTCGCGTGTCTTGTGAGGGTGTCATAGTGTTCGAGAATCGCCCGGCGCTCCAGCTCAAGCTGATACTGCCTCCGATAGAATCGAGAGCTTTGGTGTCGCCAAACAAGACCCAGTCCGGCCGCCGCGGTCATGATGATGCCCATCATCAGCAGCAGCGTCGTCCACTGCCGCTCTTTCAGGGGCGCGTAGATTTCCGACAAATCTACCTTCGCCACCATGAACCACGGCGAGTCCGGAATCTGACGGACCGATCCCAGGACTTCCACGCCACGGTAATCGACCCCCTCCGAAATCCCTTCCCCACCACGGGCCGCGATCGCCGCGAGCAGCCGTTCGCTGGCAATCGGGTACCGCAGGGAAAGCGCGGTGTTCTTCTGATGACGTAACTCATTCAGAAACACAACCTCATTCCCTTGCCGTTCGATGAGAAGAGATTCGGAGGTCAAGCTCGGCGTCGGCCAAGCCCGGACGAGCGGATAGAGTACTTTGTAGGGATCGATTCGAAACAACAGAGCTCCGAGAATCGGAGACTTGTCGGCATCCCCGTTCATGATCGGAACGACGACGTCGAGATGGATATCGCCGCGGTTTTCCCCCGTGTGAAGGGACGAGAATATGATCTGCCGTGTACGAAAAGCCGTATCAGCGAGGGGAACAATGCACGGCCCGATATCTCCCTTCGCCCGACCGACGACGAATCTCGTTCTCAGCCGGCTGTCAAGGAGGGCAATCATGCTGTAGTCTTGGTTCTGCGCAAGCGGCGAAAGCAGCTGATCCAGTCCCTGCCGGGATTCCCCCGTCGTCCGCCCGGTCGTGAAGAACCGCTTCACGAACTCCGTGAAGGGTCGATTGGAGGAGAAAAACCGCGCGTCGGACATTCGCTCCTCCCGCCACCGGATGATCTGGTTGATCTTGAGGTCCGCGATCGCGGCAAGCTCGTTCCTCTTCTCACGCTCGATCTGCGCTCTCTGATCGTGATAGTACAGGTAACCCGTCGTGACAGTACCGATCGTCAAGAAGATCAGGATGAGGGCGAGGTTCCACGGAACCTTCGTGCCCGTTGCTCTCGCTTCCATGGACATGTATCTCCTTCTACCCCTTGGCCTTGGCTGGCAGTGCGCGAGGCATTGATTTCTCAGGCATCATTGAATCCCAATACAAAGACAAGAAGATTTTATGTGGAAGTCAATAATTTTTGCGAATTCCTGACGAGACCTTCCGTCTTACCTATACAAATGCTACGATTCCCATAACTGAGAAGAATACATCTTGGGGACATCTGCAAGGTCGGAATGCCGAGATGGCGCGCGCACCGACCTACTCTCCTGCTCTGGTTGCCACCTGTGGAACACCTAGAGCGAGTCATCGACTTGTGGAGGAAGCGAAAGTGAGAAGACACGCTTGGGATCGATTAGGATAGCGGTGGGACTCGCGGAAGATGGACAGGACTGACCAATTCATCCCGGCGCGAATGGGGGAAAGTCCTCGGCCCGTCTGTGTCCAGCCGAAGATCTGGCATTCAGACGCATTGCCGCACAAGAAAAGGTGAGACATTGCTTCGGCAGGTACCCTTACGGGATCAACCTCCGCCAGGTCGATCTATTTGACCCTCCTGGCCGTCACGACCAGGTCCTTCGAAATGCCGGGGGCGAATCTCTCCATCGAAATGCCGCCGAAGGACTTCCATCCGGCAAATCCCGCCCCCTTCAACGCCGTCAGAATCTCGCTGCGCAACCACGGCCGGATACGAACCGAGGCGACCCTCTGCTTCGTCCCGCCTTGCGAGCGTTCCAGAGTGACAATGTTGAAGACAATCCCCCTCTTGTCATAATCATAGAGCCGAACATACGTCTTGCCGCCCGATTCTTTGACGCTTTGGATCCGATCACGCCTTGCGAGGATGCGCTCGAAGTTCAAGAGTTGGAGAACAACGATCCCACCGGGGCGAAGCACGCCTGCAAAGCTCCTGAACGTCGCACCAAGTCCATCGGTCCTCAGAATGTGGGCGAGCGAGTTACCCAGGCACAAAATGGCGTCCTGACGCTCAGGCACCGATTCTCTTATTTCTTGGATACGGCATTGAAGGGTCGTGATCTGGACGTCAAGTTCAAGGGCGTGCTTGCGAAGTCGATGCAGCATCTCCGCTGAGACATCGACCGCCGTTACCTTGACGCCGAGTTGTGCCAACAACAAGGAATGGAATCCCGACCCGCAGCCGGCGTCGAGCGCGGTGTTGACACTGAATTTTTCGACCAATGATCTGAAGAAGGGCTCCTCCCGCGCGAACCTCCCTTCGAAGCCGGTCATCGCGTCGTAGTCCGGCGCAAGGGTATCATAGAATTCCGCCACGCGACCAGCCGGGCCGGTCGTCGATTCAATTGCGCGCGCCGTGGGGCGCGATCCTTTCACCGAAGTGTTGATCGACCGGTGAATCCAATTGTTCGAATCTCTTTGCATACTCTTCCTTTGAGATGGCATTCTGCCAGTGTCCCGTGAGCATGGCAACGCGCCGTAATCACGTTCCAGAGGATCTATATTCGGACTCTTTTATCTTAAATTAGTAGTTTTGTTCCTTGCTGTCAAGACATAAGTCGTTCTCATTCGTGGAAATCCCATTCTTCATTAGAAGAAAGGCCGGTTTGATCCTGTGTCACTTTTGGGAACGCGCGGGACCAAGACGTTGTGCCCCACCAGAAGCGGTCATTTTCAGGCCCTCCCGTAGTGTCGGGTCCGCGGTCTTTACCAAGGATGGACGACCTGCTCTGGCACGAGCGTTGCCTTTTTGCCGAGGATGGCTTGACAGAGACTCGCCTTGGTGAACCGGACTCTGACACTAGACCCCAGGATCAGGAGCTTTCATGCCGAAATACAGAATCGCGTGGTTGCCCGGCGACGGAATCGGCGTAGATGTTCTGAACGCCGCGAAGACTGTCCTCGACAGAATCGGTCTCGATGCGGAATACCTCGACGGTGAAATCGGATGGGATTACTGGTGCAGAGAAGGAGACGCATTCCCGCAGCGCACAATCGACCTCCTCAAGAATGTCGATGCCGCTCTCTTCGGGGCGATCACCTCAAAGCCCGCGACTATGGCACAGAAGGAGTTGGCATCGTCGCTGCAGGACAAAGGTCTCTCCTACCGATCACCGATCGTCCGGATGCGCCAGCTTTTCGACCTCTACATCTGCCTGCGCCCGTGCAAAGCGTACCCCGGCAACCCGCTCAATTACAGGCAAGGCATTGACCTTGTGGTCTTCCGTGAGAACACCGAGGACCTCTACTCCGGTGTCGAGTTCTTTCCAGTACCTCAGGAACTGTCCGACCGGCTCTTCCAGCTGGCCAAGACGTTTGGGCCCTTCAGCAAGATTCCGGGTGATCAATACGCCGTATCCTGCAAGATCAACACCCGGGCCGGATCGGAGCGAATCGTCCGCGCGGCATTTGAGTTCGCCAGAAAGCATCGACGGAAGAAGGTCACGATCGTTCACAAGGCGAACGTCGTGCGGGCGACCGATGGGTTGTTTCTGGAGGTCGCAAAGGAAGTCTCGAAGCAGTACCCGGAGATTCCGATGGACGACGCGAATATCGACGCCATGACAATGTGGCTTCTCAAGAACCCGTTCAACTATGATGTGCTTGTGGCGCCCAACCTCTACGGTGATATCATTTCGGATCTTTGCGCGCAAATGGTCGGCGGCCTTGGCTTCGGATGCTCGGGGAACATCGGAGAGAAGCTGGCCGTCTTCGAACCGACCCATGGCTCCGCGCCGAAATATGCGGGTCTGAATAAGGTGAACCCGATCGCGACGATTCTCGCCGTCAAGATGATGCTCGACTGGCTTGGAGAAACTCCGAAGGCAGAGGCGCTCGAGAAAGCCGTCGCCGAGGTGATCAGAGAAGGGAAAGTGCGAACGTACGACATGGGGGGCACGAGCACAACGAGTGAGATGGCTCAAGCGATAGCAGCCAGGCTGTGAAGCCGCCGGGGAACCAATGAAAGCAGGAGCTTTAGAAGTGAATCAGGAGCCTTGGACGTGAGCCGGATTGTTATCCACGAAGTGGGCCTGCGAGATGGATTGCAGATGGAGAAGCAGGTCGTCCCCTTCGACCAGAAAATCACGTGGGCGGAAGACCTGATCGAAGGGGGCGTCGACATCGTCCAACTCGGCTCGTTCGTCCATCCCGAGAAGGTCCCTCAGATGGCAGACACGGACAAGATGTTCGAACACTTCCGTGCTCCGGAGCGCCGGCGAGGAGAGGTTATCCTTTCGGGGCTTGTCCTCAACGAGAAAGGTATGGAGCGAGGATTCGCGTGTGGGGTGGATATGTTCTGTATGGGCGTCTCCGCGAGCGATACTCACAGTAGGAAGAACACCGGGATGTCGACCGGGGAAGCAACTGAGCGTATCATCGCGATGGCGAAAGATGCGCTGAGCCGGGGGAAGAAGGTCCAGGTATCAGTCCAGTCAGCCTTCGGGTGCGGCTTCGAAGGCGCGGTGCCGCAGGAAAAAGTCCTGGGGATCGCGCGACGCTACCTGGATGCTGGCCTGAGAAACATCAGCCTTGCGGACACGGCAGGGCACGCTCTGCCGGACCAGGCCGAGCGGATGTTTGAGGCAATCTTCAAGCTCGACCCATCCGTCGAGTGCACGTGCCATTTCCACAACACGTACGGGATGGGCATAGCCAACTGCCTTGCAGCGCTCCGCACGGGCGTTACATACTTTGAATCGTCATTCGCGGGCCTTGGTGGATGCCCGTTCACGAAGGTGGCAGCGGGCAATGTCTGCACGGAGGATTTTGTTCACTTCGTCCAGCGCAGCGGGGAGCGTTCTGACATCAACCTTGGGAAGCTGATCGAAATAGCACGAGACGTCGCGAAGTTCTTCGGCCGGGAGATGCCAGGACTCGTCTACAAGACCGGACCACTTCCCTCGAGCGATCAGATCCGGTGACAACAAATGACCATGGAGAAGACGGATAACCCCATGAAGCTCCTCGAAGGCATACGTGTCCTCGACCTGACGAACGTTCTGTCCGGCCCATTTGCGACCTTGCACCTCGCGCTCGCAGGGGCAGAGGTCATCAAGGTGGAGAACCCGACCGATGGCGATCTCGCACGGAAACTGGGCTGCGTGCCGAAATTCAACCAGATGCTGATGGGCACCAGCTTCCTGGCACAGAACGCCAACAAGAAATCGCTGACCCTCAATCTCAAATCGGCGGAGGGAAAAGGAATCTTCAAGAAACTCTCGAAGACTGCTGATGTCGTCGTCGAGAATTTCCGCCCTGACGTCATGACAAGGCTCGGCCTCTCGTACCAAGTCCTCAGCGAGCTCAACCCGCGCCTTATCTATTGCGCGATCTCCGGCTTCGGTCAGACAGGGCCCGATGCGTTGAAGCCCGCCTACGACCAGATCATCCAGGGATTGAGCGGAGAGATGGCCATCAATGGGGATGAGAGCCTCAATCCCCTGCGCGCGGGGTTTCCGGTCTGCGACACCGTCGGCGGTCTCAATGCGGCATTCGCAATCATGAGCGCCCTTTACCACCGGGAGAGAACAGGCGATGGACAGTTTATCGACGTTGCCCTGCTCGACTCCATTATGCCCCTGATGGGATGGGTTGTGGCCAACCTCATGATGGGCGGTCAACAGCCCGTGCTGATGGGGAACGACAACTTCACCGCTGCACCATCCGGCACGTTCAAGACGAAAGACGGTTTCATTAATATCGCGGCCAATAAGCAGGAGCAATGGGAGGCGGTCACAGACGTCCTCGGTGTTCCGCAGTTGAAGACCGACCCTCGCTTCCAAGAGCGTGACACCCGGAAGAAGAATCGCAAGGAGCTAACTCCCCTGCTCGAGGAAAAGCTTTCCGAAAAGGAGACCACGTACTGGGTTGAAGAGCTGAACAAGAGGGATGTCCCCTCCGGGGCTATCCTGAGCCTGGAAGAAGCACTGCAACAGAAGCAGATTGAGCATCGAGAGACGTTTGGGGCCGCTCGGCTGGAGGGTATCGGAGACTTGAAGCTCTTCAATCTCACGGCGAAGTTCTCGAAGACGCCCGGCTTTGTTGAAACGCCTCCTCCGACCCTCGGTCAGCATACGTTTGAGATCCTTCGGGAGATCGGGTATTCGGAAGACCAGATTAAGAAACTGAAGCAAGCCAAGATCATTTGACAAAGGAAGTGCCAATGGGAAAGACGGTTGCAGAAAAGATACTCGCTCGCGCGTCGGGACTGGTGGAAGCAGGAGCCGGCGACGTCGTAGAGCCCAAAGTCGATCTTGCCATGTCGCACGAAAATGGTGCATTAGTCCTGAACCAGTTCTTGGAGGTCTATAAGGGAACGACGGTCACACCCAGGATTTGGGATCGGTCGAAGGTGGCCATCATTTTCGACCACCGGGTCCCGGCGGAGTCGCCCAAGACTGCGACGAATCAAAAGAAAATCCGGGAATTTGTCGTGGCTCAGCGGATTGCGAAGTTTCACGACATTCGCGGAGACGTCGGCGGAATCTGTCACCAAATCCTGCCGGAGAGCGGATATGTTCGGCCTGGCTATGTCGTCGTGGGAACGGATTCGCATACCACCAGCCACGGCGCCCTCGGGGCATTCGCCTTCGGCATCGGGGCAACGGAGATGGCGAGCGTTTGGGCCCTCGGGACGGTGCTCAACGTTGAGGTCCCCCGGACCATCAAAGTCAATGTCAAAGGGAAATTCAGGAAGTTTGTCGGCCCAAAAGATCTGATCCTCCATCTGATCGGCAGGATCACCGCGCAGGGGGCAAACTTCAAGGTGCTCGAATTCCACGGCCCAACCATTCAGACGATGGCGACATCCGGTCGCCTTGTCATCTGTAATATGTCCGTGGAAGCCGGCGCCACCGCAGGCATCGTTCCGTCCGACCAGGAGACGATTCGGTACCTTCGCGAAGAGGCTGGAGTGAAAGGAAAGATCGCACTGGTTACGCCGGACCCTGATGCGACCTACGACCAGACGATCGAGATCGACGTCTCGGCACTTGAGCCCCAAATCGCCTGTCCGCATACTGTTGACAACGTGAAAGCGATTTCATCGGTAAAGGGAACGAGGATCAACCAAGTCGTCATCGGCTCCTGCACCAACGGTCGACTGGATGATCTGGAGGTCGCGGCTGGGATCCTGAGAGGCAAGAAAGTGGGAAAAAACACGCGGATGCTGATATTTCCCGCGTCCGGACGAATCTACGCCCAGGCATTGGCGAGAGGCTACATCGGGACCTTCATGAAAGCCGGTGCAGTAGTGATGAACCCCGGCTGCGGTCCATGCCTTGGCATTCACGAAGGCGCGCTCGGCAACGGGGAGGTCGCACTCTCCACGACGAACCGAAACTTCAAAGGACGGATGGGAAACCCGAACTCGGAGGTTTATCTCTGCTCGCCGGCAGTTGCAGCAGCATCGGCCATCAAAGGGGTGATTGCGGATCCCCGGAAAGGAGTGAGATGACATGGCACGCGTCGTGCTGAAACTTGGGGACGATATCTCAACCGACGTTATTTACCCGGGGCGATACATGGCCACCGTGCTGCCGACGGAGACGCCGGAATTCGCTTTTGCCGACAACGCTGAGTTCAACGCGAGATTGAAGTCGAATGAGATCCCGGCAGGGAGTATCGTCGTCGCGGGCAAGAACTTCGGTTGCGGATCCTCGCGCGAACAAGCTGTCTCGACGCTGAAGGGACATGAACTTGTGATCGTCGCCGAGAGCTTCGCCCGCATCTTCTTTCAGAACAGTATAAACCTGGGCCTGCGGACCGTGATCTGTCCCGGCGTTGAGGCATCGGAGGGGGATGAATTGGAGATATCGTCCGATGAACTTACAAATACTACCACAGGCGCGAAATTTCGCGTAGAGCCTCTGCCCAAAGCGCGCCGGGCGATCATCGATGCAGGTGGGCTCATTTCCTATACGCGTCAGCGCGTGATCGAGAGGACGACGAGATCGTAGACAGGGATGGGTTGACTATCGACGTCTGAATTTGTCTCGACTGTCTGGTCTGGTCGATGTAAAATAGCGCTGGTTTCTCCTTTCGCAGGACCTCTAATCCACTACCAACATTCCTTCACAAATCAAGGAGGCGACCATGAAAAGGAAAATCTCCATTCCTTTTACCGCCGCGCTCACTCTGGCTGTTCTGGCTCTTCTCTTTCAGACCGGAACGGCACAAACCGGATTGGTAACCAACAGGATCAACGTGCAGGTTTTCGGAGGGCTGTCCCTTCCCACGGGAGACTTCGCCTCCACGTCGTCCGTCGAGGCAGGTGGGGCAAAGACTGGATTCGTTGTCGGCGGGGAGCTCGGCGTGAACTTCGTCGCGGGCCTTGCGTGGTGGAACACTGTGGCCGTTTCGTTCAATTCTCTGAACGATGAGCTGGTAAAGGATCTTGCCGGCGTGAGTTCGGTGAGCGGCGATATTGGGTCGTGGACGACAGTCTGGCCGATGACCGGACTGAGATACACAACCTGGGTGGCTCCAGGAGTTACAATCTATGCAACGGGACAGGTTGGCATCCTGTTCGGGTCCACGCCTGAGGTTTCTGTCAGCTCGGGGGGGTTCCGCTACTCCTCCAAGTCGTTCTCCTCTTCGGCTTTTGCGTACGGTTTCGGGGCTGGGGTGTTAATTGCGAATCGATTTACCGCGGGGGTCCGCTATATGACTGGTCAGCCGGAATATGATGTTGAATTCCAGGCCTCCGCCCCGGGATTCACGAGCACGACCACAGGCAAGATCGACCAGCCCACGTCCATCTTCCAGCTGACCGTCGGTATTATGTTCTGAGGGATCTCGGTCATTTTTTGATTCGCTGGAGAGGGGCGGAACGGCATCGAGGTTCTGCTTGCTGACGGAGGGACGCTCTGCCTTGAGGTTCGAATTCGCACAATGAGAAACCCCCGGCTTGCGGGGATTTCTTGTGCTTGTTACCGCGAATTCAAGAGTGCCTTGGGAGGTCAACCGCCGACATCGTACTCAGGCTTCTTCATCTCCCTCGCCATTTGAGCGACATTCTTCGTGACGAGCATCTTGTATATCCCCTCGCGCAGCGAACCCCACTTCTCATGGACCGCGCAAGGCTTCTCGCCCGAGCACTCTGGAAATCCGAGGATGCAGTTCGACTTGAACTCAGCTCCGTCGATGGCCTCGACGATCTGATACAACGTGATCTCTTTGGCCGGCATCCTGAGGGCGAATCCGCCCGTCGGCCCTTTCTGCGAGATCAGGAGTCCCTTGCGAGTCAGGTTCTGGAGAATCTTGGCCAAAAAATGATACGGGATATTGATCCTCCGCGTCAGCTCTTTTATGGACGTCTTCTCTCCCTCCGGCTTCAGGGCCAGGTACATCACGGCTTGCAGTGCGTATTCACATTGTCGACTGAAGAAGACGCTCATAGGCACCCTGGTGGTCTCAATTTGCAGCGTCGGAAACTATAGAAGGAAGGAATTCTCAAAGCCGACTGTCCGCCCGTCCCGTCCTGATTGCGAAGGTCTATTGCTCCTGTTGCCTTAATCGGTCGGAAACCGCTGGCGTTGCCCGGCCGCGGATCATCCTTCACGAGCAGCGGCATTCCGCACGGGACCGGCAACCCGCTCCCTGCAGCCGTTACGAACAACCCCCGGAATTGAAACTGGAAATCACACCATCGAGGATCTCGGCCCGTGCGCGTAGCTCATTGAGTTTCTGGTTGATGAGGAGAACCGATCGGCTGCGTGCCTCCACGAGCTCCTGCAGCATATCGTGCACATCAGGGTAATCGCATTCAGCTCTCAATCTCTCGTAGTACCGAACCATCTCACTCTCGTCCCTCAACGCCTGGCTCAACATAGCGCAGGTATTCCTGCACGCGTGAGAGCACTTCACACTGTCGTCGTTCATATCCTACCCTTTCTTCGTGCCTTGAGGTCCTTGGAACTCTTTTCTCGCTCAATCAACCTCCGGATTACCTCCCCGCGGGCTCCGTTATGGCTTCCAGGATCAGCTCCTTCCCCCGGACGAGAGCCTTTTCGTTGATCGGGAGTAGATGCTGACGATGCACTGGAAGGACTTTCTTGAGCGCTTTGAGGACATTCTGGGGGTCAACGATCGGTCGACGCTCGAGAAATGCACCCAACAACACGACGTTCGCAACCTGTTTGCTCGTGAGCCGGTGGGCCTCGTCGATCGCACCGATGCTGGCCACTTCGATATCCGTTCTCTTAGGAGGGCTGATGATGGTCGACCGCTCGAAGAGCAGAAAACCATCCGGCTTGACGCTGTTGACAAACTTGTCCAGCGACGGTTGATTCAGAATGATCGCCGAGTCGAACTTGGAAACGATTGGCGAGCTGATACGCGAGTCAGACACGATGACAATGCAGTTTGCAGTCCCGCCGCGCATTTCCGGGCCGTAGGAAGGCATCCAGCTCACTTCTTTGCCCTCCTGCATCGCTGCGTACGCCAGCAGTTGGCCCATCGAAAGGACCCCCTGACCGCCAAAGCCTGCAATGATGATTTCTTGCGTACCCATGGAAGAGCCCTTCCTTAGTTCATGGATTGTGATGGCGTCTTCAGATCACCCAACGGGTAAGCGGGGAGCA
The DNA here is from genome assembly GCA_964480945.1 of uncultured Ignavibacteriaceae bacterium. GTDB lineage: Bacteria > Bacteroidota > Ignavibacteria > UBA10030 > UBA10030 > VGWB01. Next base: position 75,943 of record CAYZRX010000004.1, read on the forward strand.
TGTTCTCTTCAAGCCACTTGTTGGATTCGAGGGGCGTCATCTTCCAGCCGGAAGGGCAATTCGAGACGACCTCGATGAAGCATGTCCCCTTGCCAAGCTGCTGGTACTCGAACGATGCACGCACGGCTTTCTTCAGTTTGCGGACCGCTGTCGCCGTGTGAGCCGCCTGCCGTGTCACATAGCAGGCCCCCGGCAGCTGCGCGACGAGGTTCGTGATCTTGAGGGGATGACCCGCCGATCGAATTTCCCGCCCGTACGGCGTCGTGGTGGTCTTCATCCCGAGGAGCGTCGTCGGAGCCATCTGACCGCCCGTCATGCCGTAGACACCATTGTTGATAAAGACGATAAGAATGTTCTCGCCGCGATTTGCCGTGTGAATGGTCTCAGCGGTGCCGATCGCTGCAAGATCCCCATCCCCCTGATACGAGAACACGAACCGGTCCGGCAGCACGCGCTTGATGCCCGTGGCAACTGCCGAAGCTCTCCCGTGAGCGGCTTCCTGCATGTCGATATTCATGTAGTCATACGCGAACACTGAGCAGCCGACGGGGGCAACCCCGATGGTCCGATCCTGCATGCCCATCTCCTCGACTACTTCCATGAGCACACGATGGACCACGCCATGAGCGCAGCCCGGGCAATAGTGCATCGGAGTTTCCGTCAGCGTCTCCGGTTTCTTGTAGACGAGCTCAAAACCGTTTGTGATGGGCGGCAGATCCATAGAGACACCTCTTACAGTTCAACGTTCTGTTTTTCCGCGACCTTTTCGATCGCCTGGAGCACCTCTTCAGGCGAGGGGATCATCCCCCCCATTCTTCCGGCAAAATGCACCGGACATCGCCCCTCGACGGAAAGCCTCACATCCTCCAGCATCTGTCCAGCATTCATCTCGACCACAAGAATCGAATCGACCTTTGAGGCAAGGGAGGCGATGGGTCCCTTCGGGAACGGGAAGAGCGTAATCGGACGCAGGAGCCCCACGCGCAATCCATGCTCCCGTGCAAGCTGGAGCGCCTTCTGGCATATGCGCGAGGCCAGACCGAATGCCACCAACAGGATCTCGGCATCCTCGGTCTCAAGTGCCTCAAAGCGGACCTCGTTCTTCTCGATCTCCCGGTACTTCGCCTGAAGGGTCTTGTTGACTTCCTCCATCTTCTCCGGCTGAATAAAGAGCGACGTGATGATGTTCCTCTCCCGGTTCTTCGGCTTGCCGATCGTAGCCCACGGCTTCTCCGGATAGGGCAGCGACCCAGCAGGCGGCAGGACCACTTTCTCCATCATCTGTCCGAGGGCGCCGTCGGTAAGGATGAATGCGGGCGTGCGGTACTTCTCTGCGAGACGAAACCCGTCAAAGACGAGGTCCGCCATCTCCTGCACGGAGGAAGGAGCGAGGACGATCAAATGATAATCTCCGTGCCCCCCGCCCTTCGTCGCCTGGAGGTAGTCTCCCTGCGAGGGCTGTATCGTCCCGAGCCCCGGACCGCCGCGCTGAACATTGACGATGAGGCAGGGCAGCTGGGCGGACGCCATATACGAGATGCCCTCCTGCATCAAACTGATGCCGGGGCCGGATGAAGAGATCATGACACGAGCGCCGGCACCCGATGCGCCGAAGACCATATTGATGGCCGCGAGTTCGCTCTCCGCCTGAAGCACAATACAGTCGTGCTTCGGCTGCTCGGCCATGAGGTACTCGATGACTTCTGACTGCGGGGTGATGGGGTAGCCGAAGTACGCCTGCATTCCTGCTCTGAACGCAGCCTCTGCAAGCGCCTCGTTCCCCTTCATGAGACGAATGTCTGAGTTTTCTTTAGAATTCTCCATAACTTTCTAGGCCTTGAGAACGTATGGATCGGGACATTTGGTGAAGCTACGTAGCAACTTGGACTTTGGGGCTGGCGGCTTTCGCCGGCTTCTTCTCTCGATAGACCGTGATCGCAACGTCGGGGCAGACCAGCGCGCAATTGACGCAGCCGGTGCAATTGTCCTTGACAAGAACCGCGAACCGATACCCTTTCAAGTTGATCTTCTCGGAAAGACCCAGGCTCTCCTGCGGACAAGCCTCGAGACAAAGCTCGCAACCCTTACAGATCTCTTCTGCGATGACCACTGTTCCACGGATCATGGTGCACTGTCCTTCAGAGGTTTTGAGATGATGATGTGGCCAGGATTAAAGCTCTTAGAGCCCTCTCCGTGACACATGACTTGACAACTTATATGCCAATTTGCTGATCCTTTTGAGCGTCCCAGAATGCCGGATCTCCCTTGCATGACTGCGTTCCGTTATCGAAAATGAGAACGAAGGGAAGCAGCTTTCTTGATTTCGCCAATTCCAAGCTGTTGAATTTATCAACGCTGCCAATCAAGCTTCGCTTGGCACTCCTCGCAGAGCCAATTGCGCTTCAGGTCTATCTCCTCCACGTAAGTCGACGAGCGCATCACGCACTCGAAATGACGACAATGATAAAGCCCAAACGTGTGTCCCAACTCGTGAACGACCTCCTTCGCGAGGCGATCGAGCATCAGCCTGTCATCTCTCGGAAGCCCGTAGAACTGATTCGCCAGCCGATGGTGCGATACAACCGCTGCGATCCCATCGAGCTGCGCTTCACCAAAAACGAACGTCAGAACCGGGACATAGAGGTCAACAGCAACGACTGCGATGTTTTTTTCTTGTGATGCGGAGTAAGAGCGCACCAACTGCGCGAGGAGGGCGGTGGAGTTGTATTGTTGCCGGGAAGGATCGAACGCGAGCTCGAGCCCCAAGTGCGCCGCGGTCACGTCCGTCCTCAGTCCGAAGAGCCGGCCGACGGTCTGTGAAACCTCCAGCATCTGCTCATGCGAGAGTGCCGAGGCATTCAGGATATGAATTGCAGAAGCCACGAGAATTTGGCTATGCTGCGCCCGGTTTCTTCAGACCGTATTTTTCGATCTTGTTGTAGAGCGTGACGCGGTCTATCTGCAGGATTTCGGCGGATCGAGAGATGTTCCATCGATTCTGTTCAAGAACGGATGCAATATGGGCTTTCTCGACAGCCGCGAGCGATCCGGTCGGCAAGACATGGTTCTTTTCCGTGAGTTGATAGGGCAGGTCCTCGGGGCGAATCGCAGGGGATTTGCCGACGACCATTGCACGCTCGACGGCGTTTTCGAGCTCTCGGACGTTTCCGGGCCAGTTGTACCTTACGAGCGTATCCATGGCCTCCGGCGAGATGGAGTCGATCGATTTTCCCATCGCGCGGGCGTACTTCCGGACGAAGAAGTTGGCAAGCACAGGAATGTCCCCCTTCCTCTCACGCAGAGGAGGGATGAAGATGGTGAAGACATTCAGCCTGTAGTAGAGATCCTCCCGAAATGTTCCATCGGAAACAGCCTTCTCAAGGTCCTTATTGGTCGCGCAGATGACACGGAAATCGACTTTGATGATCTCGTTGCCGCCGACCCGGGTGAATTGTTTCGTCTCAATGGCGCGCAGGAGGTCCATCTGCGTCTTCGCGTCGATGTTGCCCACCTCGTCAAGAAAGAGGGTGCCACCGTCTGCGAGCTCGAGTTTCCCCTTCCGTTTGTACTGCGCGCCCGTGAAGGCACCCCGCTCGTGCCCGAAAAGTTCGCTCTCAAGGATCCCCTCCGGCAGCCCTCCGCAATTCACCGCCACGATCGGAAAATAGCGCCGGTTGCTGTTACTGTGGATCGCCCGCGCGATGAGCTCCTTGCCCGTCCCGCTTTCTCCTCGGATCATGACGGTCGTATCGGTCTTCGCAACGGTCTGGATCATCTCATAGACCTTGTGCATCTGCGGCGACTCACCGATGATCTCGTCAGCTTTGCAGAATTCCGATATCTGCTCCTTCAATTTGACGTTCTCCGAAGCGAGCGAGCGTTGCTTCAACGCGTTGCTGACAAGATGGGAGAGATAGTCAGGATCGACCGGCTTGGTCACATAGTCAAAAGCCCCCTCCTTCAACGCCTTCACGGCCGTATCGACAGTCGCGTGCGCGGTGATGAAAATAATGGTCGGAGTCGGGTCGATCTCCTTGATGCGCAACTGCAGTTCCATCCCATCCATGCCCGGCATCTTGATATCGAGCAAGATGATATCCCATCGCTGGACCTGCAGCTGTTGGAGAGCTTCGGCGGCGCTGGCAGCTACGGAGACCGTATATCCGTCCTCACGAAACCACTTCGAAAGGGAGTCGCGCACAACCTGCTCGTCGTCGACAATGAGAATTGTGGGATTGGGATTCATACCGTCCCCCTTGGGCTTGTACGTTGTCGTTCAAGAGAATCCTCACGCGCATCACCAGAATCTCGAGCTTCGCTCTGTTGGGTCTTCGCCGTCGGTCGCGAGAATCGCAACATAAACCGGGTCCCTTTGCCGACCCGAGAAGTGACAGTGATCGTCCCGCCGTGACGCTCGACGATGCCATAGACAACCGACAAGCCGAGCCCAACGCCCTGACCATTCTTCTTCGTCGTATAGAAGGGTTCGAAGACGTGCTCAAGATCCTCCGGCGGAATGCCGACCCCTGTGTCCTCGACCGTGATCTCAACATCGTCATCGGCTCGGGCTTGCGTAACCACGACAGAGAGCTTACCGCCGTCAGGCATCGCCTCCGCCCCGTTCACGAAGAGGGCTACCAGGGCCTGTTCGATCTGATTCTCATCACACAGAAGCATGACCTCGCGTTCCGGGAATGTTGCTTCAAACTGTACGTTCGAGATCTCAAGATGATGTTGAACGAGCTGCCGGGCCTTCTGTACGATCTGCGTCACCGGCACAAGAACGAATTCGCCTACCTGTTTCTTGGAGAAGAGCAGGAGGTTCTTCACGATCGTTCCACACCGCTCGGTTTCCTGCTGCACGAGCTCGATGTCGCCGATCATTTGCTTCACTTCATCCGTCTTGGTCACGAGCTTCCGAAGCCTCCGGCCGATGAGCTTCGCATACGTCAGGATGCCTTCGAGCGGATTGTTGAGCTCGTGCGCCACGGTCGCGGACAGCCTCCCCAGCGAAGCCATCTTCTCGATCTGCAGAATATGTTGATGGATCTCGTTGAGCTCTTCGGTTTTCTCCTTGACGCGCTGCTCGAGCGTCGCCGCCCACTCCTGATTCTCCTTCTCGGCCTGCTGCAGCGAGTGCGTCATGCGATTGAACGAGCTCGCCAGTTGGCCAATCTCATCTTTCGCATTCATCTCGATCTGATAGTCGAGGTTCCCGGCGGAGATGGCCTGAGTCCCTCGCATGAGCTTCTTGACCGGACGGAGGACAGTGTAGGAAAGAAACGCAACTGACCCGATCGCCACCAGCAGCACCAACGCGATCGCGACGATCACAATTTGCCATTGCGCTTTCTCGATGCTCGCGTCCACCTTGTCGAGTGTCATCCTGACATCAAGCACACCAAGGACCGTGCGCTCCTCAGGATGGGAGTGGCACCCGGCATTCGAACAGGCCGGCTCGTTCCGGATCGGGTTGATGAGGCCAAGAATGCGCTTGCCATCAGGGGCGGTATAGATACGCGTTCGATTGCCGGCGGGCACCGAGGCGAGAGGTTTCTCTCGATCATGGCACCCGTAGCACGCCTCCGCCTTAAGATCCACCACCCTCCCCGCCTCCGACTGGTCGGTCGAGAACGTAATCTCCCCACGCTTGTTGTAGATCCGGATGCCCTCGACCCCCGCCTGCTTTCCGATCGTCGTGATGATCTGGTACACATCCTCCTTGCGATTCTGGAGCATGCTGTAGTGCGTCGAACTTTTGATGAAGTCACTGACCCGGTTCGCGCTTTCCAGAACCTGGGACATCATTTGATCGGCAAGGAAGTGGACGGAGAAATACGAGTAGATCCCGAAGAGGATCACGAGGAGAAGTAACGAGCCGAGGAGAAGTCGACCTCTAAGAGTTTGATACCAACGCATGGGCGTTTCTCACCGAACCGCAAATGGCAGAAAGTATGCCACGGACGCAGCGCCAAAAGGAACGCGAATGCGACGAGTGCCGTTTTCAGGAATGCAATCTTAGGAAGGTTCGATTGGCTTCTTGCCACAAATGAGAATGCCTGAGGAGAGCCCCGGACGCATCCGCGCTCACCTCAGTCCGCGAGATTCAGAGAAGACCTCTCGCACCAAACGGAAGTACCGCTTTGACCCGAGCATGGAGCTGACCGTGTGGAGCATTTGGCCTCCATCGGCGAGCGTGATACCAGTGGTCCCACGTTCCTTCAAAATCTCCGCCGTCACGAGAGACAGAAACCTGGCCTGGTCCGCAGCAAACAGACGTGTCGCCTCGTCGACCGCCAACAGCCCCGCCTGCTCGAGCCCCCCATGATCAATTGCCAGATCGAAAAGCCACCCTTCACCGAACGGAGCCTCGCAGATCGCATGTGGATTGTCACCGAGTCGAGCGTTCGTCGATCGGACTTCTCCGTCGAGAGGAGCGAGAATCGGAATGGTTCCTCCCTCCAAAACAATCCACAGACAGACTCTCCCCCGATGCACGTGTTCGCCGACCGAGGGAAGCACCACTGCGCGCGGCGAGATGAGCGCCGCTGCATACGATGGCTCAATACCGATACGCGCGGTGCTGTGATCTGAAGCCTTCACCCAGATGTGCCTGCGGCCGAAAAGATACCCCGCGGGGAGCCCCAACTTCCTCTCGCTGGTCTGAGCGGCCAGGGACTTTCCTTCCTGTGTTGGTACGTCCCGTTCCGGAAATCCGGTGCGGAGCGCCTTGTCGAGTGGACAGTGCTCGCAGTCGAACTCTCTATCGCACAGTTGATAGGAGAGGATGCCCGCCGTCATCCAGACACACCGTGACTCCTGCGGCGGAACCAACGGGAAGTTCTTTCGGTCAGATGCATCGCTCATAGATACCTCCAATCCAACCTCTCGGGAGACCGAGCTCAGTCGGGGTCACCCACATGTTACCCGGTTGAACTCCTGTGCCGCGCGAGCGCAGGAGCAGTTTCATCGATCTCTGAGCTGCTCATGAGAAATTCCCCCGCTACCTCATCCCATTTGTCCGCGGAGAGATTCCTCGCGATCCCAAGAACCGGCATGCCCCCATCCTGAAGAACCGGGCCGAGATTCCCACCGGAACGGGAGCGAAGCGCATCCACCGTCTGCTCCATCCACGCCCGCGCCAGGTTCCCCGACAAGAGGTTCGTCACGTCATTGATGAGGTTTCGGGAACGGACCTTCATGAGCCATCCATTTTCGTACGGGTCATCGTTGACGACCTGCGGCGACGCAAGCACCTTGTCGTTCACAGCAACGACCTGCCCGCTGACCGGCGATCGCATCGGAATGGCCTTGGATTCAACGATCAAATCCCAAGCCTTCCCTCCCTGGTACACCTTGTCACCGAGCTCGGGAAGATGGATCGTATTCATCTTGCCGACGAGCTTCTGCGCAAAATCATCGATTCCGACGACGGCGGTCTCTCGGTCGATCACGCGAGCCCAGCCGTGACCTTGATGAAAATAAAGCCCGTCGACAATTCGGAACCATGGAGGCGCCGCGTTCCGGGGCGCTGATGTTTCTTTCCCTCGAGCTACGGTCGATCTGTTCAGAAATCTCCAGAACACAATCAGGGTCAGGAGAAAACCGATGACAAGAAGGTACTCGATGCCTTTCGTGGCAAAAATATCTACATACTGGTTACCGTCCATTCTTTCCTTTCTCCTTCCTTTACGACGAACGCTTGTTTTCGAGCTGGTTCGGGTCGATCGAGCGCCCACCCGGGAGGCTCACGCAAAATCGGCATCCTGTTGACGATCCATCGCAGAACGAGGATCTCGGCAACGATGACTCCTAGTGTAATCTCAAGTTCCATCCACGAAGGAACGTAATGCTCGATAGCATACCATTTGAACGCGATGATGGAGACATTCAGTCTGTTCAAGACAATCCCTATCAGCGTCAACACAGCCGCCACTTTAATCAACGAAAGATTTCGAAATCGTACCGCCTGGGTGAAGAGACGCACAGGAATGAGCACGAATCCCACTATTTCGACGAGGAACCACCAGCCCATAGGCGTATTGATGTAATTCCAGTGTTGTCCATGGATAAAAACAAGGATCTTGAGGAAGAAGTAGATGTACATCGTCCCTGCACATACTTTTGCGAGGCCAATGATAATTTCATCATGAGCGGCGCGATGTTCCGGACTAATTTGCCTCCTGAATACCCTCTGACTGACCGTGCCTTCCACAATCACCATTGACAATCCTGCGAAAATGCTGGAAACAAAGAAGAGGATAGGAATGAATTCCGAATACCAAAGAGGATGGATTTTATTCTTCGCCATCAGGAACAGGGCGCCGAGACCGGATTGATGCAGCGTGGACAGCGTGATCCCGAGAATAACAGCACCGAGCGTCAGGGAACCCAGCAGTTTTCGAACCCTCCTCCACCCCAACCATTCAGCGGCGGCCGGAGAGAACTCGATGAACTCTGCGATCATGTACAGCATGAAGTGCCATGCAACGAGGAACATCACCGAGCTCACGCCGAAAGAATTACCGATGATAGGATTGATCACATTCCACGGTCGCCCCAAGTCGAAGAGGAGGGCGCCAGCATAGAAGACGTACGCCAGGAAACCGTTCAGGACGGTTATCCGGACGATCGGATGATATTTTTCAAGGCGGAGGATGTAGACCATGAACGTGATGACGTACGCCCCACCAGCGAACGCGACGCCTGTGACGACATCAAACCCGATCCAGATTCCCCAGGGAAAATCTTGCGACAAGTTGGTCGTTGCTGCTAGGCCGCGCGTAAACCGAATCACGAGGAGAACTGCGGCGACGAGAAGCACGACGGCCGCAAACACATTGAACGGCGTCACAATCTTCCCCTTGGGCTTCATTTCACTCACGAGAAACCGTCCGAATCGGCGGCCCTCCGAGAGCACCAGCGCTAGCTTACTTCCATTGTCTGTATGAATTTCCATGGCATTCTCAGTCATTATCTTTCTTTGTCGCGTTGCTCACTGCGAGCAAGAAGGCTGGCCATAGTGTAAGTATGACCGGCACAGCGTAGAGGAAGTCCTTGGTGTATTCCGGATAGGCGACCGTCCCCAGATCAGTACGGAATCCCAGTTGCTCAAATGGCACGCTGGCAAGATACAAGTAGCCGGTTCCTCCGGCATCATGCTCACCGTAAATCTCCTGCACGTAGGTATCGGGATTCTTTGCAATTCGAGCTCTGGCCATTTCGATGAGATCCCTGCGCTCTCCGAACTTGATTGCCTCAACAGGACACGCTTCGGCGCAGGCCGGCTTCTCTCCCTCCTGCAGACGATCCCAACACAGGTTGCACTTTTGAATTTTCGGTATCCAACTATCGTACTCGAACTTCGGAACATCGAACGGACAGGACAGCATACAGAAGCGGCAGCCCATACATTTGTCTGCGCGCCAGATCACGGGACCGTCTTCGGTCTTCAACATCGCCTTTGTGGCGCACGCCGCCGCGCAGGCGGGCTGGTTGCAGTGCATGCACTGCTTCTTCACAAACATCTCACCCTTGTCGGTTTCGAAGCGATTCACGACGGACCATTGCTTCGTCGACGTTTGTCGTGGTTCTTTGAACACGTCGGGGCTGGGATCAGGTTCGGGAAAGCCGTGCACTTTTGCACACGCAAACTCGCAGCTACGGCACCCGACACAGAGCGTCGTGTCGACGAGAACTCCCACGAACTCCTTCGGCGCTGCAGCTTCCTCTGCCCTGGCGTTCTGCGTGCCCAACGCCGCGACACTCATTCCACCCACCGTCTTAACGAAATCTCTTCGATTCATAGCCTCTCCTAGCTCGAGCAAGAAAAGGAAACAGTGTCAGATCGACCTAGCGTTTGAAGAATTTGTTGACGATTGTACTCCACTCGTGGTCTCCGAGATTTTCCATCTGTCCCACGTGCAAGGATTCGCGCATTTCCGCACCCGAGTTGCCATTTCCTCCCCCGTGTGACTTTCCGATGGATTCTATGAAGTGGTCAATCTCTGTTTGATAGAAACTCACCGCAGCCTTGCCGATTTTCAGCCTTTGGAGCTCCGCGTCGAAATCATCAGCATCAACGATACAAACCCAGTTCCTCCCGTACGGCGATATGTCGAGGGCTTCAAGATGTTCATTGAGCCACTTGTTCACCTTGGTGACCCGACCGCTAATGGGAGCCTGAAACGGAACGGTCCGGTGTCCATGCCGAACCGAAAAAAGAGCTTGGCCGGCTTTGACCGACATACCCAGATTGGGAAACTCGATATCGTCGATCTTGCCGAGCAGTTTCTTGGCAAAATCGTCGATGCCGATCTTGACGCTGCCATCCGGCTCCATCGTAAGCCAGCAATGACCCTCTGAAATAAACGCACCGCCGGGGATTGCGAACTCCGCGGTAGGGTAGCTGCCGAGTTCTGTCACCTGACTGATGTGGACCCTTGGCTTGAGTTCCTTGTTGATCCTTTCCTGGCGGCGGAACAAGAATTTCTTCACCAGGTCAACCAGCTCGCTTTCCGTGAACGGTTTCTGAACGTAGTCCATCGCCCCTTGCTTCATGCATTCGACGGCTGACTCAACGGTGGCATATCCCGTGATGATGATAACATCGATGTCAGGCCGCAGATGCTTCGCTGCCTTTGTCACCTCTTCGCCGTTCATGCCGGGCATCTTCAGGTCTGTGAAGAGAAAATCGTAGTGATGCTGCTGAATAAGGCCGAGGGCCTCCGGACCCGTTTCAACCGTGTCCACGCAATAGCCGCTCAGAACGAGTATCTTTCGAAAACTGTCAAGAATGACCGCCTCGTCGTCCACACAGAGAATCCGGGCTTGCGGATTCTCCACCTCGGCGCGCTTCAGCGTTTTCGCCTCGCGGCTGAAATCGAGATTCAGGCTGACCGCCAGAGCCGCTTCCCGTTCCTCCCTGACCTTTTTCTCCTTCATTCTCTTCAGGATGAACCGGAGCAGAATATCAGCTAAAACGAAGATGATGACAGCGAGAACGAACAGTGCCATTTTTTTTCCTCCTCGGACTACACCGGCCGCTCGACGCTACACTCGACCGGCCCGGATGTTAACGGTTGCTATCCGATGTCATTGATCTTGTATGCAGCTTGTCAGATGCTGGAGCTCGTTCGCGGCATCTGTCGGAATTATTCTATACAGCCACCCCGCGAAGTACGGATCTTTCTCGAGCACTTCGGGACTCGAAAGGAGCGACTCGTTCCTTTCGACGATCCTCCCACTCAAGGGGCTCAGGACGTTGTGGACAAGATTGTTCTGCGACGTGATCCACGCACAGACAGAGCCCTGAACGACCTCCCGGCCTATGTCAAGAAACTCTATTCCTCTCACCCCTGAAGTGGTCTTCAGAAACAAGTCCATAATACCAATCAACCCGCTCCCGTTCTGCTCGGTCCGTGCCCAGCTCAAGTTCCCCAACCGACAGCAGTCTGTCGGACACGGCACAGAGAAGTGCGAGATGTCACTACTCTGCAAGCCTCGTGCTACCGTTGCCTGCGCAAACTTCTGGTACCGAAGACCCCGACGGATCGCGCTTTCAAGCTCGTCTGCCGTGAAGGGTTTTGGGACGAAATCGATCGCCCCATGCTTGAGCGCGTTCACTGCGTTTTGCATCGTCGAGTATCCTGTGATCATGATCAGCGGCGTACGAATCTTCGCGCGCTGGATGGCATCGAGGATGTGGAAACCGTCCAGCTCCGGCAGCATGATGTCGCAAACCACGATCCGGTACGCTTTTCGTCGAACCTTGTCTAACCCTGTGCGTGCATCACCGACCGCCTCAGCGGTCAGCCCACCAGCCTCGCAGACACGGCAGACGGCGTCCTGCACGACCTGCTCATCGTCGATGACAAGAATGTCAATAGGCTTTGCCACTTGACTGGCCCCTTTCAGCAAGATGCTTGGACCTTCATGCCCTTCATCTGATCACAACCCTCTCACTAAACAGGAAGACGGATTCTAAACGTTGTCCCCTTGCCAGGCTCACTCTCCACCGAGATCGTCCCATTGTGGTTGTCGATGATGCCCCAGATAACCGCCAGGCCGAGCCCTGTGCCCTTCTGATCTTTCGTTGTGAAGAATGGCTCGAAGATCCTGGGAAGGTCTTCCTTGGGAATCCCGACACCTGTATCCGTAACGCTCAGTTCGACATACTCTTTTTTCCCTGCTGAGTCGACAGCGGCCCACCGTTGCCAGCCACATCCCTTCCTAATGCAAGCTTCGAAATCTCCTTGAGTAGGGATCGTAAACGAAAAGATACGACCTCCACACACTTCACACTTACCGTTCTCCACCATGAGAGAAACGCCGCACTCAGGACACACGATTTCGATCTTGTCTTCGTCCTGCGCTTCGAATTCGTAATGGTGGCGCTTCCGGCCATAAATCGGATCCAGCATAATGAATCCCGACTTGCCGCCACACTGGGCTTTCACTCTGACAGAAGGCATTCCGTCGATTTTGAAATCACTTGTCATCAAGTCGTGGCCCCTCGGGCAGCGCGCCGCCTTGATGTGAACGATCCCCTGCGGTGAGAGCCTCAGCAGGCTTGAGGAAATCGTCACCGTACCAACTCCATTCTCGACTGCATCAGCGGCGTTGACGAGAAGATTGACAGCTACTTGCTGCAGTTGATTCGGATCGAGAGTGATCTTCGGCAATTGAGGATCGAGATTGCGGACGATCTTCAAGCTCTTCATGGTGAGTTGATGTTCGACGACCGCAAGGGAGCGGGTAATGATCTCATTGATGTCTGAAAGACTCTTCTTCGGAATCGACTGCCGTGCGAAATCCAAGAGGCTCTTGACGATCTCCCTACTACGAATTGTTTCGCGAACGACAACTTTCAGGTCTTCGTGCACCTCGGGGTTGTTCTCCGTCCGCTTGAGGAGAAAACTTCCATACGTCAGCACCCCCGTCAACGGATTGTTGATCTCGTGAGCAATCCCTGCTGCCAGCCGTCCGAGGGAGGCCATCTTGTCCGACTGGAACAATTGGAGGCGTGCCTCCGAAAGCTTCATCGTCATCGTGTTGAAGGATCGGGCAAGCATGCCGATGTCATCCTTCCCCAGATCCGGAACGGTATAGCTGAGATTTCCGCTTCCCACCTGTTTGGTGGCATCGAGGAGTGCTCGGACGGGCACGCTCACCCATCGGCTGACGAAGAAGGCGATGATGAGGCTCGCGGCAAGGATGACGCTGACCGCGAAGATGGCCACTTGGAATGTGCTCGCTCGGATTCGTTCATCCACGTCAGCCAATGAGATGGTCACGTCCAGAACTCCAAGGACTTGTTGTTGCCTCGAGTGAGCGTGGCACGGTGCATCCCAACACGAGCGCTCGCTATAGATCGGGTTAATCACGCCGAGCGCTCTTGCAGAATCCGGATTGATCCGAAAGATGCGCGTCCGCTCCGAGATCGGAAGCCGCTGCAGCGGCTTATCGGCCGCGTGACATCCATAGCAACTCTCGGCCTGCTTGTCCACCATCCGACCGATGTTCTCTTTCCGGGAGGAATAGATGATCACCCCCTCCTTGTTCAGCACACGGACTTCATCGATCGCCGGATCCGAGCCGATGTCGTTGATGATGATATGGATGCGTTCCCGCTGGTTCAGGAGCATATCGTAGCGCGTGCTGTTCTTCACCGTCTCACTGAGCTGCATCGCGTGCCGCTCCACTTCGGCGAGAAGGTCATCTCGCTGCGATTGGATATTGAAATACGCGTAAACTCCAATCGTGATGATCGTCGTTACACCGACAATCACGATGAGCTTGAAACCAATATTTGTCGATAGCCGTGCAAACATATGCTCTCGCCTCACACCGTGAGGCCTCACAGGGTCTTCATGCGTACAGAGCGGACCCGGGTTCCCGGGATCGCGTCCGGATAGCTCTTGTCGTCATGACAACTACTGCACGTCGGCTTCTTGGCGAAGTCTTTCTCCAGATGGCAACTTTCGCAGTCCATGGCTGCGTGCGTCTCGTCCAATCTCAGACCTGTAACGCTGTGGTCGAACGACCCGCTCGTCCATTGCGTGTGGCACGCGCTGCAATTGCGCGAGAGGCCTTTGTAATTGCTCGTGTGTCCGTGGCAACGAGTGCAGGCCAGCGTTGAGTGAAAGCGCCTGAGGTCGAATCCCGCCGTGCGCAAGTGGTCGAACCGAGCCCGGGGTTGGTTGCTGTGACATTGGCTGCAATTGTCGTCGACTGAGTGGCATGGAGCGCATCGGTCGTGCCCTCCTGCAATGTGCTCAATCGGACTCGCCGATGCGGCGGCCTTGTGGCATTGGGCACAGCGTTCATCAGTATGGCACGAGGAGCAGGCCAGGCCGAAGCGGTCAGCGTGGTCATCGTGGAAAAACGTGACGAATTTTCCGTCATCATTCGCCGTTTCAATGACAAGCCGACCTGGCTTCGTCGGATGGACCGTCGCGCCGGGTGCTCGGGTTTCCGGAACACTTGCCGACGTTCCCGCCTTCGGCGCGTGGCAGCTCTCGCAGTCTGTGCTGAGGCCGCATTCCTGATGACACTTCATGCACTCCCTGTGATAGGCTCCCTTCAAGCTCGGTTTGGACAGATCCGCGTTCTTCGACGCAAGATCGGTCGCATGACACTCACTGCACGCAAGCACAGCTCCGGGTCGATTGTAATGATGGCACAACACGCAATTCCCCGACATTTCCGACATTTCCGCATGGGAGCGATGGGCGAATGAAACAGGTTCGTAGAGAGCTGCAGATCCTTCCAGCCTGTTCAGCACAATCTTGTCCGGCGTCGCTTCAGCTGAATGGTGGACAGTGACCATTTCGTCACGCGGGCACTTCTTGAGACACGGATTGACCTTCGTCGGGACTTCGCATGCATGACACGCGAGGCAGCCGGAATCGCGACCGCTCGATGTTTGTGCGATCAAAGCGTGATTGCCAACGATCACGACAGTTGCCAGGCACGCGAAGAATTGTTTCACCCTTTTCATTTCATGGTCCCTCGAATGGAATATTTGGCAATCGGCGCAGGCTGCTTCCGTTGAACGCTGATGATCGGAAACACCTTCACAAGAACTCTGTAGGCGAGGACGAGCAGCGAGACGAAGCCGATCGTGACAGAAATCTCGCCGATCGACGGAAAATACGGCTTGAACGAATACGGCGGCGTGTACGCGACAATGAAACTATTGATCCGGTTCAAGAGCACACCGAGGATCACAAGTGACGAGGCAACAAAAAGGCCCAACGGAGATCGCAGTACAGCACGAGAAAGGAACATGCGAAGCGGAACAATAATGCCGAGGACGACTTCGAGTACGAACATTACGCTTTGGGTCGTTGGCTCCGTCAGATACACAAACGTCTGGCGGATAACCATGTCGCCGATCTTGAATGCAAGATAGATTCCAAGCAAGGGCGCAACCATGGTCCCCAGTTTCGAGAGAATCGGCATCTCAGGCTTCAGACCGAACGATCTCGCCGCCAGAAGCGACTCGAAGATGACCATCGGAAAACCCACAGACACGGCGGAGAGGAGGAAGAGAAGCGGCAGGATGGGTGTCTGCCAGAGCGGGTGCATCTTCGGACCGGCGATGATCATGAGCGTGCCCAGGGAGGATTGGTGCAGTGTTGAGAGCACGATTCCCGCGATGATGAAGAGGAACATGGTTTTGCCAAGTGCACGGTCAAGAATGCGGAGCAGGCTTTCCAGCGGCCTGGTGAGATGGGAGAGAATTCCTTTGAGGTGTACGCGACCCATGAAACGCTCCGTAATAATCGGGAGGAATTCAATGTAGAGAACGGTCGCATAGATCATCACACACATGCCGACTTCGAACAACGGTGAACTCCCGTTCCACATAATAAGCGGATGCCAGATGTAGTACCAGCGGCCGATGTCGATCAGGACGCCGAAGGCAACAAATGTGTAGCCCAGCATCGCGGTGAGGAGCGCCGGTCGAACGATCGCATGATAATCTTCCCTATGCATGACGTGCCCCAAGGCAGCGGAGGTGAACCCCCCTGCCGCCAGGGCGACTCCGGCCGCGACGTCGACACCGATCCACAAGCCCCATGGATATTGATCGCTCAGATTCGTGACCGCTCCAATCCCGAACAGCAGTCTCGCAAGTACAAACGCCAGGCCATTCAACGCGAGCACGACCAGGACGATGACTCCCGGCGTGATGAACTTCTTTGTGACGGGTGCAGACACTGTCAGCGTGCTCATTCGGCCACCTCCTCCTCGGCTGATTCGCGCTTCTTGGTTATCCACATTAAGCCGCCCAGGAGTGCATAGAGAGAAAGTGGGGGAACGAAGTACGCGAAAATTCCGTGCTGGATCGCTTCGCTCGTCCCCGGCATCGGATTCCTTCCCACGTCGGGAAATTGGAGTTCTTTGAAGTCCGTGTTTGCCAGATACAGCCACGAGGTTCCTCCTGCTTCGAACTCCCCGTAAATGCAGTCCTTGTAACGGTCCGGATAATTCTCGATTCTTCCCCGCGCAACCTCTATCAGCGCTGATCGGCGGCCGTACGTAAGAGCCTCGACAGGGCATGTCTCCACGCATGCAGGAAGGCGACCCTCACTCGTGCGACTAATACAGAAATCGCATTTGACAATGTTGGGTTTCAACGCCCTCTCGAATTCGAATGAGGGAATCTGAAACGGACAGGCAACCATGCAGTAGCGGCATCCGATGCACTTGGATCCGTCCCAGACCACCGCACCGCTCTCTTTTTTAGTTATTGCCCCGACGATGCAAGCGGATTCGCACGCGGGGTAGTCGCAGTGCATGCATTGCACTTTGACGTACGTCGAGCGCGATCCATCGTTCGGGCCTTTGTATTCATTGACGACAGTGAGCGACCCAGGGCTCGGACGGCGCCGCTCTGGGGGGTAAGAACGGTTAGACGCGAGGCTGTTCGAGCCCACAGGAAGACCATGCGCCTTCTGACAAGCTGCCTCGCAACTTCGACAACCCACGCAGGCCGTGAGATCGCAGAGCACTCCCATTCTGTCGGCTGATGGGATTTTCGATGGTGCTCCAACGGCGACATCTGCTACCGACGCCGTCGTTGCTGCGAGTAACGATGTTCGGAGAAAATCTCGTCGAGTTCCCATATGTTTGCACTTTAGTCGCTTGATTGCAGAATTTTCACATCTCCACGCCAACGGCAACAAATGACAGAGAACCGTGGTGCGATACCACGGAGGGCGTCTATCCGGATTCGCTGAGGAACATGCGATCAAACAGCTCCCAGGTATGACGCTCCGCAGCTTCCAAGGCACCATCCACCGCTGGTCCGCCGTCCTGAAGCAGAGCCGGCGCCACCTTGCTGCTCGCCTCCTGCGTGAACAACTCACGCAGCCGCGCGAACTCTTGGGCAATCCACTGCCGCGTTTCCTCTCCGAGGAGCATCTGCCGTAGCTGAGAGGGTTTCCGCGGCTTCAGCATGTATGCCCATCCATCCGTAAAGAGCATCTCTTTGAGCAGCTCAGGATGGTCCCGGATCGAATTGTTCGCGGTGAGAATTTCTCCGTCCATCGGCGCACGTATAGTAAGGGAGCGATCGCCTTCCCTCAGCATGAGGATGGGATCCCCTTTCCGCACTTTGGAGCCCGCTGCTTTCAGAAGGACTACCTCCGGCTTCTTGAGCAGTCGTCCGACAAAATCATCCACCCCGAGGCATATCTTACCGGACGGGAAAAGGTTCAACCACGTGTGCGATCTCGCAAAGAAGATTCCATCTGGAAGTCGCACAGGGTAGGTCTCTACACGCCCTGGCGACACAGCCGCCGCTGTTTTCATCCCTCTCCTGGCCCTGGCTCGATGCAAAACGGCCTCAATGGTTAGGAAGATGATGATCGTTCCCATGACGAAAAAAACTGTCATTGTCTCTGCTCCTTTCGGTCATCAATTCTGATTGACGCAGGTCGGTGCCACAACAGGGAAAAACTCATGCACCAACCGTTCCCACGCCTCATCATTCACCAAATCGCTCACGTTGTCTATCACCCCACCTCCGTCTTGCAGCACCGTTTCAAGGCGGGGTGTAAACCAACGCACGAGCTCTGCGCGAACAGCCTCTTCCCATCGTTCTGCGACGACCCCCTTAAGGAGGTTCCGAAGTTCGCGGTTCAACGATGCCGGAGCCAGTCTCACGATCCACCCTCGGTCGTACGGGGATTCGTTCACCAATCCTGGACGACGATGAAGTTTGTCATTGACGGCGACTACGACACCCGAGACGGGGGCGACCTGCGCCAGCGCCTTTTTCCCTCGGCGAAGCGTCGCCAGGACCTGGCCTTGCGCCAGCGGTTGTCCGAGAGACGGGAGGTCGATCGATTCGATCGTGCCGATCATCCTCTGAGCGAAATCATCGACACCCACCAGCACAGGATCCGACTTGCTCGCCAGCACCCATGAGTGCGCAGGATGAAAGTACCGCTCCGCAATTCTCACAGAGGCCGGAGCCTCAGCGGGTTTTGCATGCAGCTCCTCACCCACCCTCTTCCTGGAGCTCCTGACCAACTCCAGGATTATGAAGACCGCAATACTCAGGAGGATCAAGATGAATGACACGTTCGCACCTGCAGTAATTGGACCACCCGTCGCTCCGGCTGTGGCCATTCCTGTGCCACTCCTCAGAAGAGGATCGCACAAATGACAAGGATAATTTGTTGATTGCTAAGAGATTAGAAGCAGGTTGGAAGTGTTGCGAAAATATGCCATGCCTGACTGATGCAAAATTCTACAGCTTCACGCGGACAACCCTCCTCAGGCGCCTAAACCATCCTACTATCGAAGCTTAAAGCGTTGTAGAAATCCTCGATAGGTGATGTTGAACTTCTCGACAAACTGACTCTCAACAGATCCTTGGTAGCTGCTCACCGGACAACATATCGACAACCCTTGAGCCGCCTATCCGGCTTTTCATGATCACCGTGCCTGGATGCTGGCTCGTCACCTCGCCAATGACCACCGCTTCTCTGCCCAGCGGATGCGACCGCATCGCCTCCAGCACCATTGCGCTCTCTTCGGGAAGCACGAAGGAGAGGAGCTTTCCTTCGTTGGCCACGTACAGCGGATCGAGCCCGAGAATCTCGCAGGCCCCGCGCACTTCCTCCGTCAAAGGGAGACTAGTTTCGGAAATTACAGCTCCCACATTCGAAGACTGCGCGATCTCGTTGAGCGCGCTCGCGACCCCACCTCGGGTTGGGTCGCGCAAGACATGGATGTGCTTGCTGACTCGAAGCATCGTCTGAACAAGCTCATTGAGAGGCGCCGTGTCACTTTCGATCCCACTACTGAATTCGAGCCCTTCACGGACCGACATAATCGCGATGCCGTGCATCGCCATCGGCCCGCTGAGAATGATCTGATCGCCAACGGCCGCCCGCTTCGAGCTAATATCTATGCCTTCCGCCACGATCCCCACACCCGACGTTGTGATAAAGATCTTGTCCCCCTTCCCACGATCGACAACCTTTGTGTCTCCCGTTACGAGCATGACCCCCGCCCTCGTTGCGGCCTCTTGCATGGACAGGACGATGCGCCAGAGGTCCTCCATGGGTAAGCCTTCTTCGATGATAAATGCAGCCGATAGGTACAACGGCTGCGCGCCACACATCGCGAGGTCGTTGACCGTCCCGTTGACCGCGAGGTCACCGATGTCGCCGCCTGGGAAGAAGATCGGGTTCACGACGTACGAGTCCGTGGAAAATGCTAAGCGAACTCCGCCAATCGAAAAGACCGCCCCATCGTGCAGCGGCTCCAAGAGCTCATTCCGAAACTGCGCCAGGAACAGTTTCTGGATCAACTCCTGCGTGAGCCTTCCGCCGCCTCCGTGGGCCAGTAGCACGTTCTTGTAATCGGTGATCGGCAACGGGCACGAAAGCCCCGTGAACTCTACACCTTCGCTTTTCTCCATACATGCTCCGTTTCTAGATCCGGATCTCGCTCAAGTTAGGGAAGAATGAAACGAGCGTCCAAAATCAGATTACCGGTACCAGTCTTCACGAGTGAGCGGAAGGCCGCTCTTGCCTTCTCCAGCCCTTACCAGAAGCGATTGATACACGTTGATCTCGTTCGAGCGGAACTGATAAGCTGAGCCCGACATGAATAGCCGCCAGGTGCGATAGGTTGTTTCGTCCGTCACGCGCCTCGCTTCCTCGTGCTGCGCTTCCAGCCGCTGAACCCACTGCCGAAGTGTGAGCATATAATGCTCCCGCAAACTCTCCACATCCCGCACCTCAAATCCCTGCTCCTCAGCTACCCGTAGCGTTGTGCTGATCGGCAGGAGTTCGCCGTCGGGGAAAACGTAACGATCGGAAAACGACGGACCTCTCCGCGCTGGCCCGGTGACCATTTGGCCGATTCCGTGATTGAGGAACACTCCTCCCGGCCGGAGGAGCTTCCATGCGCGCTCGAAATATTCCGAGAGACGCGACTCACCGACGTGCTCAAACATACCGATACTCACCAGCTTGTCAAACGTTCCCCACTCTTCGATTCTCCGGTAATCTTTCACGAGCACGCGACAGCGGTCGCCGAGCCCTCGGTTCTGAATCCGCGTCGCCGCTAGTTCTGCCTGAGGCCGGCTGGGGGTGATCCCAACGGCCTCCACACCGTACTTCTCGGCAGCGTACAAGACGAGCCCTCCCCACCCGCAGCCGATGTGAAGCAAACGTTCACCCTTTTGGAGGCAGAGCTTTCGGCAGACGTACTCAAGTTTTCTCTCTTGCGCGGTATCTAGATCCTCTCCAGGCGACTGAAAATAAGCACACGAGTAGACCATCCTCCGCCCGAGCCAGAGGGAGAAGAAATCGTTGGAGACATCCTAGTGATACGTGACCGCCTGGCGATCACGCTCCACTGAATGTTGTTCACCTCGCAGCTGGGCACCCTGCCGACCGAGCCGCGGCCGGCGAGTCGCTGGAAAACTCAAGAGCCGCAAGGCCGAGACTGCCGACCCGAACAAGCTCCGCTTCTTTCCAGTCAAGTAGGCTGCGAGAGCAAACGCCGGCTCCATCTCGCCTTCGATGTCGAAGTCGTCGTAAATGTATGCTTCCCCGAGCGCCAGTTCGTTGGCAGGCAGAAACATCCTGCGGAGGGCCCCCGGATGCTTGAGAACCAGCGTGAAGCGGGCCGCGTATCCGCTCTCAGGATCGAGCGTCGATCCATCCCATAACCGGATGGCAAAGTCCCGTGGATGAAGGTCCTCAAGAGCGTCCTTCAGGAGCGCGAGGGCTCGCTTCACCGAAGGGTCGCTCGGCCTGGGCGGTGACTTGATCGCTGCGGAGTCCACAGGTTCCTCCAATCCTCGATGCGCAACCGATCACGTCGCCGATTGCGGCAAGGCGTGCTTTCTCTTTTCTTCTACAAACAAGAGCAAGGCGCTCGAAAGTGCCGTCAAAACGAGCGAAAGGTAAAGAGGCGCCACCGTGTCGAGATGATACCAGAGCAATCCAGCGACGAAGGAAGAAGGAAACGCACACAGACCGACGACCATCTGAAAACCGCCCAAGGCACTGGCGCGGTAGTCCGCGGGCGCCAGTTCGGCAACAAATGTCTTTTGCACCGGTTCGAGCGCCGCCCGATGGACGCCGTAGAGCACGAAGCACGAGAAAGCCCCCCAGGCACCCCGCAGCACCAGGAAGCCGAGGCAGGTCATCCCCCACGCGAAAAATGAGACCAGCATGACTCGTTTTCTACCGATCAAGTCCGAAAGTCGCCCAAATGGAAGGGAAAGCAGCGCTGCCACCAACGTGAAAGTGAGATAGAGAACCGGAAGGGATGACTCGCTGATGCCGAATCCTTCCGCATAGATGAGCAGAAACGAGTAGCTGAACGAACCGAGCGCGAAGAACGAGCTCAGGACGAGAAAGAGCCAGAAGTTCCTGTCGAGATGTTTGAGAGAAAGCCCTTTGAAAATCCTTGATTCGCCCCGTGGAATCTCCTTGATCAGCGCGAGCACCAGCAGGACGGCGACCGCAGAAGGGAGAGCGGCCAGAAGAAACAGGTTTCGATAGCCCAGATGGAAGAAGGCTATGCAAATGAGAATGCCACAGACAGCCCCCAGGTTGTCCATCGATCGGAGGATGCCGAAGTGTTTTCCCCGGTTTTCATCCGTGGAGAGATCTGCAATGATTGCATCGCGGGGGGCGCTGCGGATTTTTCCCGTACGGTCGAAGATTCGAAACGGAATGAGCATTTGCCAGTACGTCGACAGCGCATACCCTATTCGCGACAACGAGCCGAACGAGTAGCCGATCCAGATGAAGACCTTCCGTTTTCGAATCCGGTCGGAGAAATATCCCGACGCTGCCTGTGAGATCGAGACAACGGCATCCCCCAAGCCGTCGATGAAACCGAGAACCGCCATGTTGGCCCCCAGAACGGAGGTCACAAAAAGAGGCCAGACGGGATAGATGATATCGGAGCCAAGATCATTAAGGAATGACGCGGCGGCAAAAACGCGAATGGTCTTCCGGGCGCTGCGTTGTTCTGCGGAGGAGTCTTTCACGGGGTGCTTTTCGGTCGATTCGGGTCGTGCTGCTTGAGCCTCACATCTTCGTCGTTCGGGGAGGAGGGAGCGACAATACCGTCATGGCAATCGAAGCGCAGGGGCGCTGCAGGCCGGAGGGATGAGACTCCCACCCCGAGGATCACACGACGAAGGAGAGGCGCCTCATTGGTTCTTCTCCTTCTGCGGAAGCGCTTCCTCCCGCTTGCGCAGTTGTTCTTCCCGCACTTTCAGCTGTTCCGCTTGAGTGTCGATCTGCTCCTGCAGCTTCTTGAGAGCGGCGGTCTTCGCGTCTAGCTCCTTTTCGAAATCTGCCTTATCCCAGTATCCCCTATCCTCGAAGTAGCCTTTGAAGAACCAGTTGTGCTTCAGCGCCTCCATATCCTCGTCGAACCGCTCCGCCCCCGACCTCGCCTCCTCCGCCATCACTCGTATGTTTTGCACAACGACGAGGAGACTGTCATACATTCCTCTTTCCGCAACCAGCGCGCCGAGCGTCCCCTGCCCGCTGTTGACCTTCTCGATGATGCCCCTGGCGCTGGCGACCGTTGAATCAACGTCTGCGATCATCTTGCTCAAATTGAGCGTAACCCCGTACAGATTTTCGCTGACGCCGCTGATAAACCGCGGGATGTTCGAAAACTCATCCGCGGTCTTCCTCAGGCTGGAATCGGCCTGCGCCGTCGCTCGCTTCAGCGCATCATAGACATCTTCGTCCGTTATCAGCTTCCCGAGCGTGCCGCGCCCGCGATTGATCGAAGAAAGGATCTTTGCAAACTCCTCCGTCGCGCGGCGGGTGCTCGCAATCATCCCTTGAGCATCCTCGACGATGGCGCTGAACCTGAACGGCTCGCGGCTCAGGATCACCTCGCCGTCATTCACCTCCTCTGACCGAGCCGAGCCGACGCTGATACCGACATACTTGTTTCCCACCAGACCTTCTTGTTCGATCGAGGCGTACGAGTCTTTCTTGATGAAATTCTTGATGTTCGCACTGAGTTTGAGATCCACCCGCACTCTGTTGTTCTGCGGCGAGATGGCAATTCGATCGACGACGCCGATGTCCACGCCCGACAGTCGGACCGACGCCCCGGTCCGCAAGCCCTCGATCGTATTGAAGTAGGCCGTCAGCCTGAACGTCTCGCGGAACAACCCTTCTTCCTTCCCCACAAGAAAAACCGCAACGACGAGCGCAGCAACACCGAGCACGATGAATATCCCAAGCCGTATGACCGAAATTCGTTTCTCCATGGTGTCTCCTAGACTGTGACAAAGAAGCTGCTCACGACCTCATCGGCCTCCCGCTCCAGCTCCTGAATCGTTCCCTCATGCTGGATGACCCCGTCGTGCAGCACCGCGGCCTTGTCTGCAATGATCCGTGTGCACGTCATGTCGTGTGTCACGGCAATGCAGGTCGGGCGGTAGCGTTCCTGCATCTTCTTGATCAGGTAGCTGATCTCACGGGCAGTCACCGGATCGAGGCCCGTGGTCGGCTCATCGTACAACATGATGCGTGGATTCGTGATCAGCGCCCTTGCCAGGCCTATTCGCTTTCTCATCCCGCCGGAAAGCTCGGAGGGCATCTTGTCGATCGCTTCTTCCAACCCCACCGATCGAAGCTGATCGAGGATCCGTTCCTCAAGTTCGTCTTTCTTCAACCGGACCTGACGCTCGAGGGGAAAGGCCAGGTTCTCACGAACACTCATCGAGTCGTAGAGCGCGGCTCCCTGAAACAAGTATCCCATTTGCCGCCTCAGAGAATCGAGGGCCTTTCGCTTCATGCCGACGACCTCCTCCCCTTCGATCCGGATACTACCTGCATCCGGCGGGATCAGACCGATGATCGTCTTCAGCAGGACACTCTTCCCCACCCCGCTCTTCCCGAGGATCACCGCCGTCGAGCCTTCCTCGACGGTCAAATCCACGTCCCGCAGCACCGACAGCCCGTTGAACGACTTTGCGAGCCCTCGGACTTCAATCAACCCCATATCCACACCGTGATCTTTACGAGAATCATATCCACAAAAATGATCAGAAGCGACGAGAGAACGACGGCAGTCGTCGATGCCCTGCCAACGCCCACCGTGCCGCCTGTAGCCTTGTACCCCTGATGAGACCCGACGAGCCCGATGATGAAGCCGAAGATCAGCGTCTTCGCGATCCCCGGCACCAGATCAGCAAATGTCAGGGACTGCGTCACGCTGTTCCAGTACAGCTGCCACGACATGTCCGATTCGATCGCCACAGCGACGTAGGAACCCAGGAGCCCCAGCCCGTCGACGATGGCGGTGAGCAAGGGCTGAAGAATGATGCAGGCCACCACGCGCGTCACGACGAGGAACTTGAACGGATCGATGCCGGAGACTTCCATCGCATCAATTTGCTCCGTAACGCGCATCGAACCGAGCTCGGCGCCGATGCCGGAGCTCACGCGCCCCGCGACGATCAGCGCAGTGATCACCGGACCGAGTTCCCGCACAAACGAGATGGCCACCATGGCCGGCAGGTAGGCATCCGCACCGAATCTGAACAACGTAGGACGCGTTTGCATCGCGAGGATCAAGCCGACGATAAAGCCGGTGACCCCAACAAGCGGCAGCGAGCGCGAGCCGAGCTCATCCAGATGTCGCTTGACCTCCCCGAATTCATAAGGAGGGAAGAGGACACTTCCGAGGAACCGGACCGAGAAGATCGTCAGACTTCCAGCCAACTCGAAGAATCTCGCCATGAGGGACAAGAAACCGAACGTTGTTGCCTTCGCTGCGTGAGTATCGTTCGCCATCGTTTTGCTCCGGTCAGGTGCTCCGACGAGCACCCGCAACGCGCAGATGAACTTTCATGCTTCTTCAGCCAAGGGGAAGCTCATTTCGCCGACAAAAATATCCTGGAACTGCTCGTCCATGTTGAGGCTGACATGCCGGGCGATCTGTTTGATCTCGGAGAACACACGCTCATCGCCGCTGAAGAGCGCGAGCTTGGCCCCCAAGAGAGCACTGTTGCCTGCAGGCTCGATCTTTTCCGGGGGGACGCGGAGCAGGCCGATCCGGTGCGCGTTCGATCGATCGATGTAGTTGCCGAACGCGCCTGCGAGATAGAGTTTACTCACATCGCCGATCGACCGTCCGAGATCCTTAAGCAAGATCTCCACTCCAGCCGCGATCGCCGCTTTCGCCACTTGAAGCTCCCGAATGTCGCCCTGCGTGATCTCGACCGGCGGGCAGAGCGTCAGGCTTCCGTTCCCTTTCAGGATCTTGCCGTCCTCGCCCAAGTGCTGCGTCGCAAGACCCACCGCGACGGCGTCGACCAAACCACTTCCACAGATCCCACGCGGGGGCCCAGGGCCAAGCACCCGGCACCTGAAACTCCCGTCCGCCTGCGTCACCTGAGCGATTGCCCCGGTCGTCGCGCGCATTCCCATCTTGATGCATGAGCCTTCGAACGCGGGCCCCGCCGCCGTCGAGCAGAACAAGAGCCGTTCCCGGTTTCCGAGAACGATTTCACCATTGGTCCCAAGGTCGATGAGCCCCACGAGCGCTTCGCTTCTATGAACACTCGTCGCCAAAATGCCTGCGAGGATATCGCTTCCGACGAAACTGCCGAGACAGGGGAGAAAGCGAACTGCAGCGCGCGGAATTATGCCCCATCCCAGGTCCTCCGCCTGGAACCGCTGAAGTTCATAGTTTGAAGATTCGAAGGGGTATTGCGAAAGCGGAGTCACATCGACACCGGAGAAGAGGTGATGCATCACCGTGTTTCCGACGATCACGACATCAAGGACGAGAGAAGGATCCGCCCCCGAGGAGGCGATAAGGTTGACCACCATCCCCTTCAGCTGGGTCCGGATGGACTCCTCCAGCATCTTCTGTCCGCGTTCCGTGACGGCGTAGAAAATCCTGCTCATCACATCCGCGCCGAAGCGCGCCTGCTCATTCAGTGCTGTTTCCACGGCGAGGACATGGCCGCTCGACAAATCCACAAGCTGCGCGGCGAGCGTTGTCGTTCCGAGGTCGATCGCGATTCCCAATCCTTGGCGCGGGGCGAATTCAAACCTGGTCTCGTCGACGAGCACCGTCGCTTCCCACTGCTCGAGCTCGATCGTAATATCCTCCTCGGCGTTGCAGCAGCAAGCGAGGCGCCATCCCTCTTCAACCTCCTTCCTCGAGAGGATATTTTCCTGCTCGGGCGTAACGGCAAGATTGCCGGCGAGCACTTTGATCTTGCACCCTTCGCAGACCGCGTTCCCGCCGCAAGGAAATTCCACTCCGTACGGGAAGAGAATGTCCCGCAGCGGAGT
>CAYZRX010000004.1:102876-108232 GCA_964480945.1 uncultured Ignavibacteriaceae bacterium
GGTTCAGGCATCGTCTTGTCGTTTCGATCTTCATTCACCGCTCTCGCTGCCGCTTCGTCGTCGCGAACTGACTCGACGCATGATGAGGAACATAGGGTAACCCGCGGCAAGGATAGAGAATCCGATGGCAATCGACCCGGGCTGCGACAGGAGGACATTCACGGTGATGGTCAGCAGGAAGAGGACGAAGAAACCAGGGAGGAATGGGTACAACGGGACCCGATAGGGTTCCTTCCCAGGTTCCGAAATCCCGCGGCGTCGAAGCACGAAGATCGTTGAGGCCACGAGAGCATTGTTGAGGCTGTCGAAGAACATCACGTAGTTCAGAAGCCTCTCAAATGTCCCCAAAAAGAAGATGGAAATCAAAATGGTCGCCCCGAAGAAAAGGAGTGTGAACTCCTGCACCTGCGTTTTCTCGTTCACCTTCATAAAGATCGCCGGCAACGACCGATCCTGGGCCATCGCAAAGTACGCACGCGGGACCTGCATGAGCGTCACATTCAGAAATCCCATGGCTGAGAGGAAGATTGCGATCGAGACGATCAGGTAGGCGGACTCTCCGAAACAGACTCGCGCGACCTCGGCTGCGACAAGTTTCGAGTCTGCGATCCCCTTGAGGCCCAATACGCTGTAATAGGCGACGTTGATCAGGATGTAGAGCGAAATGATGATCGCGATGCCGACGAAAATCGCTCTCGGCATGTTCCGCTCAGGCGATTTGATATCACCCCCAAAATTGAGCGTGCACTGATAGCCGCCGTACGTATAGAAGACCGAGATCAGGCCGAAACCGAGCGCGATCCAGAAAGGCTCGGTCGTCAAGCTGTGCGTCGGTGCTGGAGCATGGGCTCCCGAGTAAAAGAAAGCCACAAACGCAAGCATCAGGATCATGCCGATCTTGATGACGGTAAGGATATTCTGGGCCCACGCACCCGTCTTGATGCCGAGATAGTTGATCAGGAGCAAGAAGAACACAAGGCCCGTCGCTGTGAGCTGAGTGCCGAACTGTGTCTGCATATCCTGGGGCAGGATGATCGGAACGAGATATTCTGCGCCGATGATCCCCACTGCGGCCGCTCCTGCGCCCTGGACGATCAAGACGTTTGTCCAGTTGAGCATGAAAGCGACGGACGGGTGATAACACTCTGCGACGACCTTGTAGAACGCCCCCGGCCTGGGAAACCTCGAGCCGACCTCGGCGAACGTCAATGCCCCGAGGAAGGAGATGAGCCCGCCGAGAATCCACGCGACAAAGAAGAGCGCCGCTGTTCCGGTCGTCGAAGCAACGATCGCCGGAGTACGGAAGATCCCAATCCCGATGACGAGGCTGACGACGATCATCGTCGCGTCGAACGTGGTGAGCTTGGCTTTGATACTCACAGGCCTATAGTTCCTTCTCGGACGAGATGGTGTGTCGAATCTCTCCTAGACTAGAGAGCTCTCTGGACCGTGAACAGATACTTTCCGCTTCCGACGACAAAAACAATGCTTTTGCCTGTCACTCCGACGTACCGAAGAGCTCCCCTCCCCGGCTCTTTGGCTCTCCCATTCTCCCATATCATCATTTCCCCCTCCCTCACTGTACATCGCTCCCAGAGCAGCGGAATGTGGATCTCTGCCTCTGACGTGACCGGGACATGAACCTCAAGCTTGAACAAGTTTTGTTCTTGCTTCCACAACGCTTGAACGTCTCCTCTGACCGTGCTGAGGGTCGCCGACGCATGCTTCACATCACCCGTCACGTAGGGCTTGATCTGGATTCTCTCCCAGCCCGCCGACAAGCACGATATCCCCGCGACTGCCCGGTAAAACCACGCATCGACACTCCCCAGCATGATATGGTTGTGGGAGTTCATGCCGCCGCCGGTGATCTTCTCCCAGCGCTCCCAGAGCGTCGTTGCCCCCTCTTCAACCATGTACCCCCAACCCGGATAGGTCTTCTGTGTCGCGACTTTGTATGCTGCTTCTTCGTACCCGTTCTCCGTCAAAACGTCCAGGAGATACCGCGTGCCGATGATCCCCGTGTCGAGATGGTAATCTTGTTCCTCTACCACACTGTCAAGCAGCCGCTTCAGAACGTTTTCCTTCTGATCATCCGGCACCATATCGAGATACAGAGGGAGCACGTTGGAGGTCTGGCTCGGGCTCCGGTCGACCGGTGCGAACCTGTTCGCTTCGTACTCGCCTCTCCTCAAGAACCTCCTGTTGAACGCCTCTTGAATTTCCCGGGCTCGGAAGGAGTGGAGATCCGCTTCCTTCTCCAATCCCAAGACCTCCGCGATCTTCCAGAGCAGCAGTGTATCGTGGAAGTAGTACCATGTTGAAGTCAACTCAACCGGCGTTCTCTTCGGAGCGATGCTTCCCGGCGGGCACCAGTCGCCGTACTTCCCCAGGACGTTGATGATATTCTCCTCTGCATTCTCTCGCAGGAACTCGACGTACCGCTTCAGCGAGTCATAATGTTCCTCGAGGACGCGGCGATCGCCGTAGAACATGTAGAGATGCCAAGCGAGGGTGATGTACGCCGCCCCCCAGGCCGGATCGGCAGGATAGAGTCGGCTCAAGTAAGGCGGAACCGTGTCCGGAATGGAACCGTCTTCCTTCTGTGAAAGCCGGATGTCCCTCAAAAACTTTGTGAAGAAGCCCGCCATGTCGAAGTTGAACATCGCCTCCTCGGCCGCAAGGTGAGCATCTCCCAGCCATCCGTGTCGCTCATCCCTCTGCGGGCAGTCCGTCGGAATGCTCATGAGATTCGAGAGCTGACCCCGGAGGATATTCTGATGGATGCGATTGATGAGATCGTGGGAGCATTCGAACGAGCCGACCCGCTCGACGTCAGTATGAACGAAACACCCTTCGAGGGCCTCAAGCGTAGGTGTGCCCGGGTAGCCCGTCACCTCAACGTACCGGAACCCGTGGTACGTAAACCTCGGTTCGTAGATCTCGGTTCCGTCACCCCGAAGGATGTACACGTCGGTCGCTTCGGCATTCTGATTCGTGGATATGTTCAGCGTGCCGTCTTCGTGGATCAGCTCCCCGTGCCGCAACTGAACTTCCGTTCCCTTTGGCCCCTCGACCTTAAGTCTTACCCACCCCGTGTAATTCTGGCCAAAATCGTATACAAAGACATTCGGACCCGGACCGTGCAGCGCCTTCGCCTCGAGCCTTTGAGCAACCCGAATATGCTGCATCATCTGAGAAGCCAGGTCTGTCCCCCCCACCTTCGCGACGCCCTCCCAGCTTGAATCATCGAATCCCGGCCTATCCCAACCAGGCATTTCCAGCCGCGCGTCGTATCGCTCGCCGTAATAGAGCCCGTTCTCCTGTAGAGGCCCGTACGAGACCTTCCACGTCTCATCAGAACCGAAGATCTCCCTTCTTCGATCCTCATCTTCCACAAGAAGTTGAAGAATGAATTTGGGATGACCGTACCCGTAGTTCTTGATGTGCCTCCCGTTCCCCAGAACGACACCCACGGCAAAGACGGTAGGCCCGTCGGAACTCCCCGATTCTCTCAAGTGGTCAGTGATATCATAGGTCGAATAGAGAGCGACTTTTCGATAGTCCGTCTGAGCCGGATCGAGGACTCGATCGCCAACCTTCTTTCCGTTGATGCGGAGCTCATAGAAACCGAGACCGCAGACATACGCCCGTGCCGATCGAACTGGCCCGTCGAAGCTGAACTCCTTCCTCAAGTAAAGAGCATGCGACTCAACGTAGTCCCCCAGGTATTCACCCAGGAGTGTCGTCCCCTTCGACCGAAATTCCTTGCACTCCCGTTTGCTGACCCATTTCGCTTTCCAATCATCCCTGCTCAGAAGTCCCATCTCGAAGAACGCGGCGTCACTCCAATCACTCTCCCTGTTCTCGTTATCCCACCACCTCACCCGCCAACAGTACCGTTCGCTCGATCTCAATGCCTCACCCGCATAACGGGCGTCGAACGGCATTCCCGATTCAACCTTCCCACTGTCCCAGACATCGCCGCCCTTCTTCTCCGCCTTCCCGGCGGCCGACGACACAAGAATCTGATAAGCGCGCTGACTTTGCCCGCGCTCTTCGTGATGAAGGACCCATGAGAAACGGGGAGAAACCGAGTCTACACCCAGCGGATTTCTGAGGTATTCACAGCGCAGCCCTGTTGGCGGTGGAATTCTCACCTTGGCCATTTCTTGTCCGTCCGTGAAAAGCGCGACGCTGCGGCCGAAGAATGTGGGATGTGACAGCAGGTTCTAGAGACGGCCGTGGTCATGGATCGTCTCATACAGCGCAATGATGTTCTCTGTGGGAGTGATCGGCTGGAGATTGTGGCAAGGGGCGCAGACCCACCGACCGTTTGAGAAGATCTCGATATTTTCGAGCACCTCACCCCTGACATCCTCCACACTTCCGAACGGGAGCGTCTTTTGGTTGTCCACCCCACCGTGGAAGATGATCCTCTCCCCAAAATCCTGAACCAGCTCCTGTCGAATCATTGACGGGCAGCGCCACTGAATCGGGTTCAGGAGCTCGATACCTGTGACGTCGATGAGATCGGGGATGACGGAGCGGACATCTCCATCCGTGTGATAGTAGATGTGGATGCCATAACTCCGGGCGAGATCCGCCATCTTCTTTTGGTTCGGAAGTATGAATTTCCGAATGTCCTCCAGGCTCATCAACAATCCTTCCTGTGCGCCCAGGTCTTCGGCGAGATACGTGATATCAATGATGCCTTCACCTATCTCGTAGATTCGCTGATTCAGCTCATAGAAATAGTCGAAAATGTGACCAAGCGATGCCTCGAGGATCTCCGGATGCTCCAGGAAATCCATGAATCCCTGTTCCAGTCCGCGCATCGCGCAGTAAAGGAGGAAAGGCTCGAATTCCCCGGACCGGATCATCCGGTGGCGGGGAGCCTTTCTTATCTGTTCCTCAAAGAGCTTGAAATCGTGATCCTCAGCGCTCGGCCATTTGAACTGGTGCACCTGCTCCACAGAGCTGACGCGCTCAAGCGGATGAGTTTCAAATTCTTCGTAGACGCCGGAACCGTAGCTGACGAATCTCTTTCGAACGCCCCAGATGTCCGCGGCGGGGTCATCGGGATGATGTAGCTTGAGGCGGCGAGGCTCGATGCGGGTCAGGCCGTCGATATTCAGCCTGCAGTACAGCTCTTCGAGATCCTTGCAGCCGAGCTCGCGCAGCAGGTGATCGGTGACTTCATCCGTCGCCCAGTAGTCCGTCGGGATACGGTCCGGTTTCTCGCGCGCGAAGAGCGCCAGCCAACGTTCTCGTGGTGTCATGGAGAGTAGGTTTGCTAGTGCTATCACCAAAGAACAATCTTGTGTTCTTGTCGCAAGGATTCCTTCGGGGAGAC
>CAYZRX010000005.1:0-99802 GCA_964480945.1 uncultured Ignavibacteriaceae bacterium
CGGCAAAGTGCTCGGCGGCCATCTCCTTCTTGGTGGCAAGGAGCTTGAGCGCTCCTTTGACAGGAACCGCTGAGCCTGTGATCGAGCGATCGATGTCGGAATAGACCATTGGAACTTCATCGGGCACAAAAAGCTGCTCGATCAAGAAGGCCTTGTGGAGCTCTTCGGTCGTCATCCTGCGAAAGCCGCTGGGATCAGTTGAGAATCGCACTTCCATTCTGTCACTCCTTTAGTTTGTTTATTTCGTCGAAATACGCACATTCAAAGGGGAACGGATCCTCTGTGGAAATCCGGAAAGATACTTGTTCCAGTCCTCCGCCGTCGCAAAGTCACCGCTACGCGTCCACCCTGCCCCCGCGTAGTACGTGAAGGCCTTCCCGAGCTCCGCTCTTCCGATGATGAGCGCGTGAAGGCTGTCTTCCTTCATCTCCCTTATTGCTGCCCGTGGCATGACGATTCCTGTGCCGAGATATCCGACCGCCGCGTCGTCCGTCGTCAATCCCCAGAGACTCGTCCAGCCCCCCTTCCTGTCACGGTAGGTTGTCGTCCCTTTTCGCTTCACGAGGCCCGCAGCAAACATCACTGCACCCTTCCGCGACCCGCTGGAAAACGTGACGTCAATCTTGTTGAGATTGGAGCCGGCGTCAAGGGTGATCCGCATGACCTCGGTTATTTTCTTTCCGTCATAGACGACAGGCTTGTATGTCAGCTCAAACATGGCTTGGAGAGGACCAGTGGCGATGACTCTGTGTTTCTCGAAAACTCCCGGCTGATAGAGAGAGTTGTTCTTCCAGAGTGCAACCGCTCCGGCTCCGAGCGAGCTGCCGACCGTGAAGTAGTCCGCCCCTTCGCCATGATCTTCGTGATACGAGATGACCGGCTTCTGCTCCTCGCCCCGATACCACTTCTCGACGATCAGATAGCGAACGCGTTTGGTCCAGACGTCGATTCCGTTGTTGCTCCCCTCCTTCGCGAGAGGAGGACCATACATCCTGAAAGCGATCCGATCATTCTCCCAGGCCAGGTCTTCCCGCGGAGGAACGAACCGCGCGTCCGTCATGGACGCAAACGGCGTGCGCGGGTTCGTTCCCTCTCGAAGAACGAACGACTTCGTCTCCCCCGCCTTGAGATCAGCGAGAAAAATCAGCTCATCCACCGAGCCGTCTTGATTTTCGTCGATCGTTTGGACCACAAGGTCCTTACCCGTCCCGAGATTCCGAACGCTGATCGTCGCCGGATTCGCCTGGGGCAGGAGTTTCCTGACATCATTCCACTCCACGACGACCATCTCCTTCGGTCGATCGATGTTCAGCGGGTTTCTGACCTTGATGAGAAGATCTCGTTGTTGTGCAAATCCGTCCGAAGCAAAGAAGAGGCAAAGGAAACACAAGAAGAGCGATATCGTGCGCGGCGATTTCTTCATAGAAGCCTCACTTCATTCTCAGGAGCAGATGATCAATTCAAACCAGGTCCAGTCTCAGTCGTGTCAGCCAAGCTACAGAATCAACTCTCGGATCGGTAGATTCGGTTGCACTTCGGAACGCATGAATTACAGTCGGACTCTTTCACGGAGTCCTGTTCGACTTCAAGCAAGCTAGCTGGGTGTTGACTCAAAATCAAATGCAGATGCCGGGAGGGGGGGCGAGCGACCCTCAGAATCCAAGGCAACAACCGATCTGGCATCTATTTCACCAAGTGAAGGTACCGCAGCATCGCTTCGATGAAGTAGTAATCGGCAAAGATAATGGAGACGTCGACTTCAGAATTCCCCGGCTTGCTGCCGACCGCGTGACTCAAGAGAGCGTGGGAATTCGTCCCCTCCGCGAAATACGGAACCGAGCAGAGCGAGCGAAGGATCTTCTTAGCGACATCCAGATAATGTGTTCGCTCGGCCCTGCTTTCCGGGTACTGCGATAACTCGAATAATGCAGAAGCTGCGATGGCAGCCGCTGAGACATCCCGCGGCTCGTTTGGGATGTCGGGTGCCTGGAAATCCCAGTAAGGAACATCATCCGGCGGAAGATGGCTGATGAAGTAGTCCGCAGCCCGCTGAGCCGTCTTCAGGAATCTGCTATCCTTCGTGAATCGATAGGTCATCGTAAACCCGTAGATGGCCCACGCCTGCCCGCGGGCCCAAACGGACTCATCTGCATATCCCTGATGCGTGTTCCGTCCGATCACCCTTCCGTTCGTCGTATCATAGTCGAGGACGTGATAGGTGCTGCCGTCGGGACGGAGATGGTTGCGCATCGTCTTCTCTGCATGACTGATGGCGATCTCTCGCATCCTCTTCGTGCCTCCGTGCTCAGCTGACCAGAAGAGTAATTCGAGATTCATCATGTTGTCAATGATGACGGGATACTGCCACCTCCGGTTGTCCCACGATTTGATGCAGCCGACGGTTGGATTGAACCGTGTTGTGAGCGTCCCAGCAGCCTGCAGAATGACGTTTTTGTACTCGTCCGAGGGGTACAAGCGATACCCCTTCCCATAACTGTTATAGATCTCGAAGCCAATGTCGTGCGTCCCAGTGTCGAACTGCTGCTCCGCCACGCCCGCAGTCCAACGCTCGGCAGCCTTCTTAAAGAAGGGATCTCTTGTGAACTCGTTCATGTACCAGAGACAGCCTGCGAAGAACCCGCTCGTCCATTCGCTCGCCGGTGTCGTCCTCCAGCTGCCATCCGGCAACGTGCTGCGCGGAAAACGAGTGCTGTCACCCACTTCCGCAACTGTTCGCCGCAGCTGCCGATCGGCAAAGTTCAGCGCATGCATCACGAGTGAATCAAGGCTCTGAGCGGATGCTCGTGGCATTCCGCAGGCGAGGAGAATGAGCACAAGGATTCCGAAGCGATCAGCGTATATTCTCATTACTTTGATCGTGAGCGATGTTGGACGTGTTTGATCAAGGCTCCCGTGGGAGCGCATCCCCCATCCCCCGGTACACGCATGATCTTCTCGGGTTTCCCGACGCCCTATCGCAGCAGGGCCGCCGCACACCAGAGGATCGGCGCCTGGCCGTGAAAGTCGCCGACGTTGCGCTTCCGATCCAGATAATACTGGAGGTCGTTCTTCTTGCCCGTGCCCTCGCACACCTCGTGGATATCCGCATTGCCGTCGATATACTTGATCAAGCCGAGCCAGCCCTTGCATGCTGCGGGACCGTAGGTTGTCTTATCGAGCCAGCCATTTTTGACGCCGGTGATCATGGCAAACGTGAACATACCCGTGCAGGAGGTCTCCTGCCATGATTCCGGATGATCGATCAGCTGGCGCCACATACCATCCTCGCCTTGATACTTCAGCAGCGAGGCCATCATGGTTTTGTACCCTTCCATGATCCGCGCCCGATCGGGACTGCCTTCGGGCAGCGAGCGGAGCAGTTCGCTCATGCCTGCGGCTACCCAGCCGTTCCCGCGGCCCCAGAAGAAAGGAACGTCAGGCGCATGGTAGAAGAGGCCGTTCGGCTGCTGCAACTCGTTGAGGTAGACGACCATCTCCTTCGCAGCTCGATCGATGTACGTGCGATCGCCCGTGGCGCGATAGGCCTGGGACTGCGCAGCCGTGATCATGAACATGTCGTCGATCCACAATCGAGTCTGCCAAGAAAGTCCTCTCCTGTAATACTCCCAGGACTCGTCGCTCGCGCGCGGCCCAAATGGTTCTCCCCACTGTTTGTCTGCCATTTCCTTCCCGATGTCGAGATATCGCCGATCCCGCGTCTGAATGTACAGTTCGAGAGGCACCACCGCAAAAACTGTCAGATCCACATGGTCGGGAACCGGGATGAGGTCTTTCCTCTCATTGAGCAGCGGGTCAAAACGGCGGATGAGCTTCGCCTGCAATGCCGTGTCACCGCTCAGCCGCGAGAATGCGAGGGCTCCGTACCACGTGCACGCCTCCGCATAGCCGATCGACTCCGGCGGACCATCCCTGCCGAAGTTGCCAAAGGGAGTTACAACATAGCGCTCCGCTACCCGCTTGCCAATCTCCAAGGGCGAGCTTCTCGGTGGCCACGGCCCAAGGTCGACTCTCGACCAACTCTGCGACGAGAGGTGGGCACAACGCACACAGAGCGCGATCGCACCAACCATCATCACGCAGGTTATTGTCTGGTGTCGCTGCACGGGATTTCTGTACTCAATTGCCGTTTGCCTGATTGAGAAAAGATACAGGAGGCCGCCTCAGCGATTCCCCCCCTTTTTCAAGGCCGACTTCAGGTCGATCATGTCCTTCATCTGGACGAGATTCTTCGTCATGTCCCACCAGCCATCCTTGAAAGCTTCGTAATCAGGAGCGCCGGTCATCGCTGCCGAGTAGCGCATCGTGTTGGCGTAAAAAAGCCACTGCTCGACCCACATCTTCTCAATCTCTTCGTCGAATGGATTCGACTTGTCCTCGATACTATCCTGCCAAGCCTTCACGACGAGCTGTGTTGCACTCTTGGTCATCCTGTCAGTTTCGTGTACCACTGTGTCAAGATGCGCGAAATGCCCCTCCACCCACGGAGTGCTGTGGCACGATTTGCACATTTGCTCCATGCTTGCGAGGCGTGTCGCTTGTTCGCTCGAACCGATCAGAAAATCTGCTGCGACCTCTCCGGTGAACGTCGTGGGCAGAGGGAGACCATCCTTGTTCCTAATCACCGTCGTATTGCCGGACTTCGGCTGTGGGTGGGAATAGATGAGACCAAAGAGTCGCAGCCAAAGTCTGGAACCGAAATCGTGATTCCGTTCTGCTATGACAGTACCGTCCGAGGAAACGAGCGTTGAGTTATGGCACGTGGCACATGTCGGAGCTTGAAAGTCCTTCCCCGCAACCCAGGGGACATCTTCCATGTCCCACCCCTCCCCCTTCGAAAGAAAGATGTTGCCGTGCTTGCTTTCGCGATAGACCTCCCATGCCGGAACGTCCGGCTCGAGATGACATTGCGCGCAGGTGTACGGCTTCCGAGCAATCTCAAGCGAAAAGCTGTGGCGCGTGTGACAGGCCGTGCAACTGCCTTTCGTCCCGTCGGGGTTAATTCGTCCCACCCCTTGATTCGGCCAATTCGTCAACCTGGGCACGACGACATCCCCTACAGGACTGTGCACCGTATCGACACCAGCAACCTGCACG
The DNA here is from genome assembly GCA_964480945.1 of uncultured Ignavibacteriaceae bacterium. Lineage (GTDB taxonomy): Bacteria > Bacteroidota > Ignavibacteria > UBA10030 > UBA10030 > VGWB01. The sequence continues at coordinate 5,116 of CAYZRX010000005.1, forward strand.
AAGCTTCCGTGACAGCCTAGGCATGACAAATTGAGATTCACAGCGCCGGGCTCTTGCGAAACGATCTTGTCTCCTTCGATACTCTTCATACCGTTCACAGTGGACAGCAGCTCATGATAAACTGGATTCTCCATCAAATTGCCATAAGCATTTGCCTTCTTGCTTCCCTCATACTGAGAGACTTCGACCGGATGGCAAGTCGCACAGTCGTGGGGGGTAACGATCACATTAATCCGGTACCCGAAATGATCGAAACTATCCTTGTGTTGGTCGGTATTCTGCGAATGGCACTCGTAGCAGCCCACCACGTGCTGCAGGAGGTCAGCGGCAGGATTCTCGGCTGACACTCTCCGCTGGATCACAGGTTTCGCGAGCGCCGCGCCGACCGTCACCCACGAGTGCCTGCTCGTTTCCCAGTCCTGTACGATGCCGGGCGTAACAGTGGCGTGACAATCCAGACATTCCTGCGTCTGAGAGCTTACGGAGTCGACGGGCGCAATCGTCTGATCACATTTCGTTTCATTCGAATGAACAAGGGTCAGCGCAGTCGCGAAGACCGCGACAGTCATCAATGATGGTTTGTGATGCATGTTCGTTTCTCCTCAGTTGTTGAGGAATCTGATCGTGCTCAGGTCTTCCGTGTATCCTATTTCGTTGCAGTGTGAGAGATTCCCGGTCATCCCCCCACGAAATCCTCGCGGTACGGAGTGAAGACGTCGATGATGACGCTGTCTTCCAAAGCCAGCACGCCATGCTCAACGTCTGGTAAGGCCAAGTAGGCGTCCCCTGCCTTCATAATCTTGCGTTCACCCTGGATCCTCACCTCAAAAGACCCGCTGACGAGGTATCCGACCTGTTTATGAGGATGCTTATGGAGCGTGCCGACGGCACCTTTCTTGAACTCGAGGAGAACAAGCATGATATCCTTCTCGTAGCCCAGGATCTTCCTTCTCACGCCATCCGCAAATTGCTCCCAGTCGTGGTCTTTGTTGAAGATGAAGCCGGTGACGCCAAAGTGATCATCCATTCCTCTTTCCCTCCTAGTAGACAGCTACGTTAGTTCTTGTGTTTTGGGAAACTTCCCGGCTTCTTTCACGCCGCTGAGAAGAATCTGTCTGCGCGTTGGAGTAGGACGCAACATGACTGATCAACGAGTGCGTCGGTTACTTTCTTCGGTCCTCCGAAGAAAGTAACCAAAGAAGGGAGGCCGAAATCGTAACGCTCGGCGTTATGCCCCCAACGCACAGGCCGAAATTCCGGTGCGGAAAGACTTCTGCAAGCTTGAGAGAATTATGCAGTTGCACCGGAATTGAACCCGCGGGTGATTCCCCAGCCGCACACCGCCGACGATTTCGGTAGCTCTGGGCATTAAAATACCTCTGCCTCGTCATTGCCCCGAGCCCCGGAAATCGATGGCGGTGCGGGTGAGCAGTATTGCCACGTGCGTTTAGATTTCGGCCAGTTGCTGAAAGCCTCTCGAGTGGAGAACTCATTCCGGCCGAAATCTTCGGCTTGTGCGGAGGCTGCTTCAACACGTGCGTTTCGATTTCCGTCTCCTTTTCTTTCGGCCGGAGGCTGATCCGCCTCTGGCGGAGGTTACTTTCCCGTCTTCTGGGATCCCGCTCACGAGACGGGATCCAAAGTGCGGGACTTTTGGAGAGGCAAAAGAAGCAACAACCCGTGAGGGTTGAACCCTTATTGCACAACTATAAAATAATCATCGTAACAATCCACTAGTGCTCGCTGAACGTGATTGAGTATTCGTCCTGTAGTGCATGACTCTTCGACGTCAGAAGAATTCTATAGATCGTGTCCCCCCAACTCGCACGAAGCCGCGGATCTTCAATCTGGATCGGCTCGATCGCCGCGGAAAACCTGCTCTTGTCATAGAAAATTGAAGTCCTCCCGCCGCTTCTCGCATCTCCCCCGCGACGGAGGAGGATCGATCCGTCCGTCGCAATCCTAGGACTGCACGCGGTCATCAGAGTAAGCACAAAGGGCCGAGAAAACTCCTGGAGCTCGTATCGATCGGTGATGACGACGTCCCTCCCGCGGTCGAGCTCGATCGTCCTCACCCATGATTTCACCTTGGCTTCGGGAGAATACGCCGAGGCAATATCCAGTCTCAATCGAACCTTCTTTTCATCGGAGGAATAGTGGACATCTGTTGCATGGTAGGTCGGTCCATCCTTCTGCATCACCCCGTTGATCGTCGGAAGATTATGGAACGCGGACTGCATCGTCCAGATCGAGTATCGATCCTTGCTGAATGTTTTCGCCGTGTATGTTTCGACCCCGACATCAATAATGACCGGCTCACCGTCGTGGTAAACGATAAGATTCCCCACGTCATTGTGGTTGTGGCTCTCGGCATTATGCCCCCCCTTGGCCGCGACGTAGAATCCTTTCACCGATCCGGCAAGCGAGCGCGCTGCCATCACCTGCAGATCGGGGAGCCAGATCTCTCGGAGAAGCGGCTCCTTCGGCTGCGCATGAAGAAGTTCATCGAGATTGAAGAGTGTGGGGAGCGCTCTCCCAAGCGAGCCAAATCGCTCCTCGACCGTTCCTTCGCCGAGATGTTGCAGCTTCGCCAGATATGCGCCGAATCCCACCATCATCTCGTCGTTGATGCTCCTGCCGTAGCGAAAGATGAGGCTTGCGTCAGCCTCTTGCTTGGCGGGCGCGTCGGCAAAATTGATGAAATACTGATCGTGGATATAGGCTCGACAGATATACCGGCCGATTTCTTGTATGAGGGGCGCGCCGAAAACATTGATGCTATTGTTGGAGGCGCTCTGGAGCAGATCGAGACAATCGAACAGCGAGCCGCCGGCACGGCTCCAGTACGACGGACCTTCATCGCATCCCCCATCTCTGGGATAGGGATTGAGAAAATTGTCGAGGCAACGCATGATCTTGTGAACGGAATTTACCCGCCGCGACGAATCTTCTTCAAATACGAGAACTGCCGTCAACCAGTTTGAACAGATCCAGGGGTTCCAGTTGTTGACCGTACGGTCGAACCCCATCCACCAGAAATCATGTCGATCCAAGTTCACAGAAATGATCCGCCGCTCGACTTCGTATCGCATTCGTTCGGTGATCAGCGGGGAGATCTTGCTCAGTTGGTCTCCGACGAGATAGTATGTCCAGGCAATCAACATGCCGGTCTCGGCGGCGAAAAGGTCGACGGTGGGTTCAGTGACGTCCGGCAGGCCGGATCCCTTCTTCTGAAGTCCCACGTGTGCTGGCACGCCCCAATAGGTCTCTTCGCAGATCGCCCAGACCCCGTTCATGATATCGTCCAGGAAGCGCCCCTTCCCCTCCATACACTCGCCCAAGACGAGAGTGGCCAACTGCTCACGTCGTCCGAATGAGATCGCTTCGTAGCGCGATCGGTTTCCGTTCCGAACGAAGTCGAGAAAATCGGTCGCCTTCGGTAATTCCCAGCTCCCATGTAAGAATCTCTCAGCTTGAGCTACGTGGGCACTTCTTACAACTTCCGGTATGCGAGACCAGGAAGCACGCTCAGACCATCTGGGATACGGATGCCACTTTTCCGCGGGCAGGAGGATCGTCCCCAGTTGCTCAGCCGTGGAGGATCCGCTCAAAAGGTTCCTATCCTGCGCATGGAGGTGTCCTGCGAGAACGAGGAGGATGGAAAGAAATGTGATAGAGAATCTGATTGACGTTCGCATACTTTGTCCTTCCAGCGCGCATCATCGGCACTTGGAGTAGCGTAGGGGTGGTGGTAGTGAAATCGAATGAAGTGCTCGCTCGGTTTCAGTGAAGCTACCGTCCTGTTGACTCAAAATCAACTCTGATCGTTAGAAAAGGCGAAGCGCGAAGTTCCTGAACGACTCAGGCTCGGAACAGGGTCCACCGGTTTATTGCCCCGACCCGTGCTTCTCCTGAGCGGTATGCCCGGAGCGCTTTCCGGACCCTGGAATTCCGTTGAAGGACGAGTTCCTTTTTGCGGGCGCACGGAAAGAGGACTCCAACTCGAAAAGGCCCTGGACCCATCTTCGGGCGCTAGTGACCTATGAGAGTAGCGGGCTACTTTGAGAAACTAGTGACGAGAAGTGACCGAGGGGGACATCCCACCCGTCGGCATCTTGTTCCTTGGAAAGCCATGGCTGCGGCGATCCGTCGTTGCTCCCGAGGATATCGATTCTTGCGTCTGACATCTTTCTCCCCTAAATTGACACGAATTCACGGCCTTGAAATTCCTCCCATGTTGTTTATGCGCAATCCCCAGAATAACGCGTTGAAAAGCGAAGGATAGATCATGGAACACATGAAGAAAGAACATCCGGGCAAGCATCAGTATCTATCCGGAAAGCGCATTCTTCCACAACCCATTTCCAAGCAGAGCGACATAGCATCCGTTATTGAGAATATGGATGCCTATAACGGCGGAAGGCTGAGAGCCGCATGCCAATTGATGCGAGAGAAGTACTCGCCGGAGGACGTGACGATCGGTGTCAGTATCGCCGGTGCCCTGATCCCGGCCGGTCTGGGACGATCAACCATCATTCCGCTGATGAACCATGGGTACATCGATTGGCTGGTTTCCACCGGCGCCAACATGTACCATGATTTGCACTTTGCTTTCGACATGCCGCTCTTCCGCGGCAGCCACACTGTCGACGATGCCGATTTGCGGGACAAAGGTGTCACCAGGATCTATGATATTCTCTTCGACTACGAAGACGTCCTGATGGCAACAGACCGCATCCTGCGAAGGATTATGCTAGGGCCAGAATTCCAAAAAGAGATGGGAACCCGGGAGTACTATCATCACCTAGGGAGAGTGATCAACGAATACGAACAGAAGAATAACCTGGGCGAAGTCAGCGTTCTTGCGGCCGCCTATCGCAACGGCATCCCGGTTTTCACTTCGTCACCCGGTGACTCCACTATCGGCATGAATGTGGCGGGACTGGAGCTTCTCGCTGAAGCGGCGGACCTGAGGAATTACTTCAAGCTCAAGATCAACCCCAGCATCGACGTCAACGACTCGACCGCCATCATACTCAACGCCAAGAAACACGAAAACGGGAAGACCGGCGTCCTCCTGATCGGCGGCGGCAGCCCTAAAAACTTCTTACTGCAAACCGAGCCGCAAATTCAAGAAGTGCTGATGATTCCCGAAGCCGGCCAGGACTACGACATCAACATTACCGACGCTCGTCCGGACACCGGCGGTCTCTCCGGGGCACCACCAAGCGAAGCAGCCAGCTGGGGGAAGATCGATCCTACCAAGCTGGATGAAACCGTCACGGCGTACGTCGACGTCACGGTGGCGTTCCCTCTCCTGGCTGCATACGTGCTGCACACGACCAAGCCCAAGAAGTTGAAACGGTTGTATGATCGCGGAGACGAGCTGCGCGGAAAGCTCATCAAATCATACCTTGAGAACAACAAAGAGGTCGAGGAGCTCAAAGGCCTTATGAAGAAGCTCCCGGCCTGACGCAAGAAACCGAAACACGAATGCCGAAATACTGAGCAAATTCGAATCTGCAATAAGATTTCGGATTTGTCCACCGATGTCACTCTACAGCAATGGCTATCACGATGATCGAATCAATGAACAAAACGTTAGACCGCAAGGATGAGCTCCTGCAACTGGCTGAACAGCACGGGACGCCTTTGTTCGTTCTCGATCACGGGAAGATTCGGCAGAACTATCACACGTTCAAGAATTACCTCCCACGGGTTCAGTGTTACTACGCGGTGAAGGCAAATCCCACCCAGGAGATCATCGAGACGTTGTTCAAGGAGGGGTCGAGCTTCGACGTCGCCTCGTACAACGAATTCATGCAGGTATACCAGTACATCAGGCATTTCGAGAAGAAGGAAAAGAAGCACTTCGTTTGGGACAAGATCATCTTCTCAAACACCATCAAAGAGCGGGCTGCACTGATCAAGACAAAGCAATACAAGCCCCTGGTGACCTACGACAACGGCGCTGAACTGAAGAAGATCAAGGAGCATTGTGACACTGCCGGATTGGTGCTGAGAGTGAAGGTCCCCGACACCGGCTCGCAGGTGGAGATGAGCACGAAGTTCGGGATGGAGCCGGGCGATGCTCGAGACCTGATCCAGCAAGCGTTCGACATGGGTTTGAAGGTGGAAGGGATCAGCTTCCACGTGGGGAGCCAGTGCACCAACTTTGACAACTACACCGCGGCGTTAGCTATCGCCGCTGAGATTTTTCACGACGCGCGTACGAGGGGATTCGGTCTGAATTTGGTGGACATCGGCGGCGGATTTCCAGTTCCGTACGACGCACAGGTACCGCAGTTTGAAAGACTGGCCGCAATCTTGAATTCAGAAATCGAACGACTGTTCCCGAACGACATCGAAATCCTCGCCGAGCCCGGCCGGTTCATCGTTGCCACTGCCGCCACGCTCGTCTCGGAGATCATCGGGAAAGCGCGTAGGGACAGTAAGGTGTTCTATCACATCAATGACGGCGTCTACCAGACGTTTTCCGGCGTGGTGTACGATCATTGGATTCCCAACTTCGGCGCCTTCAAGTCGGGCGAGACGGAGATCTGTGCGGTGGTGGGACCGACGTGCGACAGCTTCGACAAGATCACTCTTTCTGCAGAACTGCCGGCGAATCTTGAGGTCGGCGATTATCTATACACCGAAAACATCGGGGCCTACAGCACTGCCTCGACAACGAAGTTCAACGGATTTGACGGAGCGAAGATTGTGCATCTGAACCTGCGCGCTTCCACTCCTTGAGGTCATTCCCTCCGTACTCGAACAATGCAGAAGCCCGGCCGCGTGGCCGGGCTTTTGATTATCAGCTTGACGCGTGTTTCGCTTGGGGAGTCAATCCTTTAAACCGGATTGCTCCCGAGTTCCGGAATCAGCCACCGAAGGATGCACGATCACTTGAGCCCGAGCTCCTTGCACATACGGAAAAAGTTCGATGGCGCCAGACCCAGCTTCTCTGCAGCGTTTGAATCGGAGCTTGAGATGCTCCGGACATAACGGAAGTAATTGGTGCGGAAGATCCGCTCCATTTCCCTCAGAGGGAGAACCTGACCGTTGCTGACTTCCTTCAGGCTGGCAAGGTCCTCCTTGTACAACGGACTCCTGAGAATCATCGGGTGGCTGACGTCCTTTGCCGTAATCTTCCCTTCGCAATTCAAGACAAGCCGCTGCACGACATTTCTGAGTTCACGGACGTTGCCGGGCCATTTGTAGTGGAGGAGGATCTCCTTTGCCTTCGGATCGACCTCGGGAATCGGGACGTCGAGGTCCGCGCGGAAGAACTCCAAGAAATGGTCGAAGAGGAGGAGGATGTCGTTGCCTCGTTGCCTCAATGGAACAATGTCGATCGGAACGACGCTTAACCGGTAGTACAGGTCCTCTCTGAATCTCCCCTCGTTCACTTCCTTCGAAAGGTCCTTGTTCGTTGCAGCGATGACACGCACGTTGACAGACATGCTGCTCGTTCGGCCGATCTTCTCGATCTCGCCTTCCTGCATGACACGAAGAAGTTTCACTTGTGCCGATATAGGAAGCTCGGATACTTCATCCAGGAAGATTGTTCCGTTATGCGCCACCTCGAACAAACCGGGCTTCGGCGCGCTGGCCCCCGTGAAGGAGCCTTTTTCGTACCCAAAGAGCTCACTCTCAATCAACCCTTGGGGGATCCCGCCGCAGTTGATCGGCACGAACGACTCGAATCTCCGCTTGCTTTTCAGATGGATGTTCCACGCCACGAGCTCCTTGCCTGTCCCGGACGCACCCGAAATGAGCACATTGGCGTCGATGCGCGCGCATTTCTCGATCGCCTCGTTCAGTTGCAGCATCGGTTTCGACTCACCAAGGATCTTTTTTGAGTCAAGGAGCGATTCGATATTCTTCATCAGACGCTTGTCCGAACGCAGCCGGTGTTTTTCGAGCCGTCGCTTTTCGTATGCGTTGAAAATACTGAGAATGAAGTCGGTGGGCTGATAGATATACTCCTCGATGTTGCCCGGATACTTCGTGCAGTACCAGAATGCGCCCGCTTTCAGCAAGCTGCTCGCGAAATCCAGATCCGTCATATTGATCGTCATTTTGGTGATGACGATAATCTGGACAAAAGGGTCGATCTCCTTCATTCTCTGAATAAGCTCCTCTCCCCTCAATCCGCCGGAGATCTGGAAATCAAGAATCACAACATCGTACTTATCCGGCTTGGCCTTCATGAAATCCAGCGCAGCTATTCCGTTCGAGACAACCTCTGCAATCCGAATCCGTGAAGCAAAGAGCTTGACCGTATTCTTCACTCTCGCAACGTCAAAGTCTTCATCCTCGACAAGGAGAAGTTGAATAGGGCTTACAGTATTCATGGTCTTTGCCTGTGGTGAATCGTGATCGTGAAACAGCAGCCGCCCCCTGTGAGATTTTCGGCGTCAAGTTCCCAACCGCACTTTCCCACGGCCATCTGATACGCAATATAACACCCGTATCCTGAATGCGACCCAACGATTTCCTCCGTCGCCTCCTTTTCTGCGAAAATGCGCTTGATACCCCTGAGATCGGGCTTGAGCAATCCCTCAGGGATCCCGACCCCGTTGTCAGCGATGCGAATGGTCGACATCTTCTCCGTCGGATCATAGCGAGTCGAGAGAGATATGGTCAGAGGGACCTTATCACCGTGATCAATGCTGTTCTGAATAAGAGGCTCAAAAATCTCCCAGATAATGAACTCGTTGACGGGGACCGTCGGGATGTGTGGATCGAGATCGAAGGTGAAAGCAAACATATCATTTCGACTGGAAATCCGGAGGAACACGTTCTCCACGACAAACGTAATGATCGCGCTGATGTCCGAACGAAACACCGGATTGATGATTGTATTGATATCCTGATCGTACCACTTCATGTCGTAAATGATGCGCGAGATGAAGTTCGAGTAGGCGATGACGCGGTGCTTGGATTTTTCCAGATTGTCGGGATTCATCATCCGCACATCGTTCTTGATGAACCCCATGATCTTCTCCGCTTTATGGTGCGTATGGTAAATCCGTTTGGTGAAGATCGACTCTTTCTCGAGCCGAATCTGTTTCTCCAAATTTGCCTGGTGCTCGTCAAACAGCCGTTCCTGCGCTTCGTTGCGTTCCCGCACCGCGCCGGACGAGACGACATACATGACGATCAATCCGATGAACACGAGGGCGGAAAAAGCGAACGAAACCCTGTCGAAGTTCGACTGCACCTCGCTTGTCAACAAGGTGAAATCGGGCGAGATGCGAATGTAGAGGACCCCGACGTACTCACCATACGGCACAAACGGCACCAGCACATTGAAGGTCTTCTGGTCTACGACCTCGCTGAGTATTCTTTCGCTCCGGAGCATTTCCTCCTTCACCGAAGCGAAATACGTCACCCCGGGGCTTGGGTCGTCCGAGAGCTGATTCTCATACGGCCTCAGCGTACCCTTGAAGAAATTGTTCATCTGCTGGCCGTTGCTGACAAGGTATGTTTTTCCGTCCCTCAAAAGTATGAGGGAGATTTCCTCTATACTCCGCTGAAGCACGAGCTGCTTGAAGATCACATTCACGGAGTAGATCATCTGCGCTTCATCAATCCTTCCCTCCGATCTCATCCGCTGCTGATTCTCAAAGAGGTTTTCAAGGCTTGCAGAGGTGACGATCGCGACGCGCTCCGCGTGATATTTCTGGAACCATCGCTGCGCATCATTCAGAAAGTCCGTCAGCAGCGATTTCTGAAAGAAGGCCAGCAGCACCTGGAACAGGATCAACACCACGAAGAAGACGATCATGTGATTGATCTCGAACCGATACTGCGAAATCTTTGCTCTCAGGTTGGCCAGTTTCATAGGATCCATAGCCTCTGGCTACCTCGCTTGCGCCAGCGAGATTTTCTCGGATTCAATGGCTTTTGTTGCCTGGACGAGTGCGTCCTGCGGGGTTATCTGATTCCGGATGGCCATGCAGAGATAACGGGCAAGAATCTCCGAGTACCTGGTATAGTTCTCGTGTGACGGTCGATGCACTCCGAAGGCTAGCATCCGGTTGCTTTCGACGAGGTCGGGAAGGATCTTTCGATACCGGTCTTCGTCGTAGAGGGAGCGGATGACGGGAAAGAATCCTCCCTTGGCGTAGATGATCTCCTGCGATTCGTTTCGAAGCAGGAACTTGATGAACGAAATCGCTTCCGCCTTTTTCGGACTGAATTTCGATACCATCAGATCCCATCCTCCTACGGTCGTCGCGGGCTTGCCCTCTTTGAAGTGCGGAAGCGGCGCCATCCGGATGAGTTGCTTTTGATCGGGGGTCATCGAGAAGTCTTTGTCATAGCTTGTCCATCCCCGCAGGAAGAGAGCGTTGTGCTGCATGAAGTATTCATAGCTGGATACCTCCGTCATCGATGTGACGACCACCGGAGTCACTTTGAATCTCTGCACCAGGTCGACAAGGAGTTGAAGCGCTTTCCTCGCTTGCGGGGTTTCGAAATTGAATCCGTGATGCTTGAAATAGTCTTTCTCCAGACCCAGGAGCAACTCTGTGAAGACACAGAGCAACCCCTCATACTCTGCGGCGGGGAAGATGTAGTAAGGATTCGAGCTGCGGAGGGTCTCACCGTACTTCACAAACTTGCCCCAGGTGATCCCTCGCTTAACCTCATCGATAAGCTTCTTTCCACCCGGCAGGGAACGCAAGAGATCTTCTCTGTATAACAAGACGCCCCGCACAACACCGAACGGGATAGCGACAAGTTTTCCGTCTTTGTAGCACGACTGCAGCGCTTCGTCGGTTACAGCTTCCAGCTCGCTCTTGTCAAAGTATTGGCCAAGAGGCTCGCTCCAGCGCTCAAATCGCTGAACCCAAATGGGATCCACGGCAAAGATATCAATGCCATCCCCTTCGCCTCTCAACGATCTTGCCAGAACCTCCTTCCGCTCATTCGTCGTGAAATCGGCATTGGGGAAGTCGATGGGAACCACCTTGACTTCTCCCTGATGGAGCCGATTGTATTCGTCGATGAGGACGCGGTGGGCCTCCGTCAGCCGATCGGCATAATAGAGTTCGGTGACGGCTTTCTTCCGATGCGTCGACAGGAATCCTTGCACGGCAAGGAATGAGAGAGCCACGAGCGTAAGAAACAAGACGCCCCAGTGCTGACGAACGATTCTTATCATGTGCTTTGCACGCCCTTTCCCTGGCGCGGAAGATTCCTGGATGGGACCAGGAGCCTCTGGCTCGACAAACCGTCGTTTCCATTGAATGCGATCAGCAGGAAACGCGGAGCATGAAGGGCCTTCATTCGAAGACGGTTCGGACGATCACTCGCTGTCCAGCACTGCTGAGAGACTGACCACAAGCAGCCTTACTCTGGCCTCATCGATGGGTGTTCTTGCAGATACAGTGTGGGAGTTCAGCGGATCTCAGTCAGCCTCGACAGACGGAGCCGCCCTGGCAGGCACAATGTAGAAAAAGCTCCGGAGAGGGTCAAGAATTGCATCGCGCCGCTTGCTTTCCGCGACCTTCTTAACGCAAATGGTGAGAAGAGCTTAGGAGGAGTCGAGGATAAACCTTCAGGTGGTCGGGAAGCTCAGTCACAAGCAAGCAGCTCGCGTCCCCACGCCCTCCTAATGCATCGGCGCCGGAGAACCAGAACTGAGATTGAGATGCAGCTTCGCGCTGAACCTGCCGCTTTGATTCTCCAGAGCATAGAAGGAGGCGCTCACCGCACCCAGAGGACGAATGGCGAGCCCGAGGGTCTTACCATCAATTAAGCGTTGCAGAGCAGGGTTTGAGATCGTCGCGAGGGTCGCGCGGCCTCGTCCGTCGGTCACATCGACATCGATGATCATCTGTTCATTAAACACACTGGTCAAGGGCTGTCGCCGACAGAGTCTGTCGTAAGTGACCTCATTCTGATTCCATTCTGGATCTCCTCCTATGATCTCGGTGATCCTCGCCATCCCGAAATCCTTCACGTACTCCGGGGAGCGTTGAAGAGCATACGTTGTCAGCTCGAGCACGCCGGACCCGATCACCTTCTTTCCCGCGAACGCACTGAGGTCCCAGCGCAGAATCACGAATTGAGTACCGCTGACTGTGAGGAGGATTGTCCTGCCCATTTCGTCCGGCCTGGACCAATTGTTGAAATTCAGGTCGGGATATTCACGGTCGATGATGGCGTCCTGCACGACCGGCACATGATGAGCAAAGGTGCGCATATTCGGAATCGGCGGGTGATACGGAACCTGAACACCCTGGTCCGGACCGATCGTATCGACGTTCACAAGATCCACCTTGAAATAATCAAGGTCCACGCGGTACTTCCCCAATCCCCAGTCCATGAGGGCAAGTTGACCATACACGCTGTCTCCCGGGACGGCATCAAACTGATGCGTCGTCATACTGATGGTATGCCAATTCGAAGTATCGGGAATGTCGAATTCTATGAGATGCGTGTGGAAGTCCGTCGTTCTCTGGGTATTGAGATGAAGATTCACACGCCGCGGGGCATGGCTTACCTTGATACGCGCCTCGATGCGCAGCGCATACTCGGGTTTGCCGAGGAGAGCCAAGTCCATGTCCTCCGAGACTCGCCGGCGTATCAACGCCCACCAGATGCCTCGCTTGTCGCTTGTAGCATCGACGCCAATGGTCGCATACCCTTTGCCCGACAGAGAGAAATCCATAACCGCCGATCCATCGCCCGTGTAGAACGTCCAGCCGCGCGCTCCGCTTGGATCACGGGCGAGTGAGACACCATCAAAATTGTCGAGAAACTGGGCTGACGCGGGGGGAACAATGATCAGAATGGCGAGAAGAAGCGTGGGCCACCGGAGGAGTGCGTGATCGCGTTCCGTTACCATCATATGAAGTTGAGATTCGGCCGGTGGAAGGGGTCGCGCCACGGTGTTCGGATTCACCGGTCGGGAGTGCTCGTGCATATGCATCAGCGTTGCCCGCCGCCCAACCGCCTGATGCAATTGATGAGACCCCTCGAGGTATGGTAGTTCCCCTTCCAAATCGTTCCTTTGGGGAACGTTCGATTGTTCGGCACGATGTCCACACCACCCCAGTACCAGCCTCCATGCTCGTTGTCAATGAGATACTTCTTGCAGTACTCCCACTGGGCGCAGAATGCATCGAAGTAGCGCTGCTCCTCCTCGGGAAAGAGTTCCGACATCATCAAGAGAGAATTGAAGGCTTCGATCTGCGACCACCACTCTTTTGTCCTCCGCACGATCGTCGGCCGGTCTTCCCCGCGGAAATAGTAGCCTCCGTCGAAGATTCCTCCGCGCTCTTGATCCCAGCCATACGCCAGCGTGTGATCGACCATCTTCTTGGCGATTCTCAGCGTTGTCGCATCCTTCTGAATCCCGAGCGCTTCCGACGCTTCCAGCATCAAGTACGCCGTCTCGATGTCATGTCCGAACGAAACGTGGTCGAGCTCATAATTCCTCTCTCTCACAGCGGCGCTCGAATCCCTGAAAGTGATCGGGGTCCAGTCGCGTCTGAAAAACAGCACCATGAAACCCTTGTCGGTCGTAATGGCATCTCGGACGATCCGCAGCAACGACTGAAGACGTTCCTTCAGCTCTTGGTCCGGCCAGACCCGGTAAAGCTCGGTAAAGGCCTCCAGCAAGTGGATCGTGGAATTCTGATCCTTCGGAGGAGCACCTCTATATCCTTCGGTGAACGGAACACCTTCCCTTGAGAGGAACTGAAAATAGCCGCCATATTGGGCATCATAACTGTGCTGTTCGAGCCAGCGGAAGGTCTCTTGAGCCAAGGAGAGAGCTGAGGTGTCACCGGACGCCCTGAAGTATGCAGCGAGTCCGTAGATGGCAAAGGCATTCCCGTAAGCTTGTTTGACGATCTCTCCACCTGCTCTCAGAGGCTCCCCCCGTCGATCGACCAGATTGTAGAACCCTCCAAATTCCCGGTCCCACATCTTGTTCTTTAGAAAATCGACACCGTGAGCGGCGATGGTTCTGAGGTCATTGTCTTTTTGATAGAACATCGCAGCGTTCGCCGTTGCCCAAACGTGCCGCGCCTGGGTGACGATCATCTTGTCCTGTCGACCCTCAAGCTCCCATTTGTAGTTGATGTCGCTGTAGAACCCCCCATCCAGTGTGTCGATGGATAGCGGATACCACAATTCAAACCCGCGATCGAGCACACGCTGCATCTCAACGCGGATGGTATCCTTGCGCAACTTCACAGCGTTCAACTGGTTTTGCATTTTCGTGCTTTCCGTCGTGGAACAAGAAGAGAGCAGGAACAGAACGATCAGTGGGCCGCACATGATTCCTCTCTTGCCTCGCTGTCTGTTCATGGAATTCGCCCGCTTTCTTACTTTTTGATTGTCTTATCTGCCGGTATTCCCAATTTCTGATACAATTGTTTTCTCGCATCCTTGTCTTTGTCCAAGATGTCACGCGCGGCCTTTGCAACCTGCTCAGCTTGTGCGCGAGGAACGACGATAACCCCATCCGCATCGGCAACAACCACATCGCCCGGACAAACCAGCACGCCCCCGATGGAAACAGGACGATTCACAGATTCCAACTCGTTTCTGCCCGGGCGTATGCCGCGTCCTTTCTTCCGCAAGTAGAGGGGGACCTTTTCGATGGCAATTTCATCAGTATCTCTCGAGGTGGCATCTGTCACCACCCCGACCGCTCCCAGGCTTTTCCAGTAAAGAATATTGTAAGAACCAATGGAGCCGACGTCTTTTTCTTCAACGTCATCGATGACGACGGCGGTCCCGGGTCGAATGAGCTTCGCGAAGGCTTCATGGGAGTATGCATTGTAGAAATGGCTCTCCCAGTCTTGAAAACTCTCTCCAGGTTGAGGCCTATCCGGTCGTTGCGTTGGAACGTAGCGCACAGTGACGGCTATTCCCCTGAACTGGTGGGACAGGTCCTTTGAATCAACCCAGTCCGCATGAATTGCCGGATCTACGAGACCCGTGCCGGGCAGCCCCACCCGATCCATGCCATCCGAAACGTCGGCGACTCGCAGACGGTCGTAGAGTTTCAGCATCCAGGCGTCTTCTTCATCCGTGTACACTTTTGTTTCAATGAAGTTGAACCCCTTCTGCATGTCTTGCTGTGTTTGCTCTTGCCCGAGAGCGGGGAAGACGAGACACGGAAGAAGACAGAGAATGCATTTTGTCAATGCTCTCATGGTTGTCTCCGGGGGTGGTTTTCGTTCGTTATGAAAAAAACAGGGTGGCCGGCAAGGATACGGTTTGCCTGCCGGCCGCCCTGAGGCAATCTCCATCACCCTATGAGGCGATGCCTATTTGATGAGCACCATCTTCTTGCTCGATCTGAAGTCACCCGCTTCGAGTCTGTAGATATAGACGCCGGAGGAGTACTTGCTGGCATCGAACAGGACGGTGTGAGCCCCCGCGACCAGTCGCGTGTCAATGAGCGTCGCTATCTTCTGACCCAGTATGTTATAGACGATCAGCTTCACGTTGGAGGTGTTAGCCAAAGTGAAATTGATCGTAGTTGTCGGGTTGAAGGGGTTCGGGTAGTTCTGCATCAGCGCGAAGCTCAGCGGCAGTTCGCCATTCTCGACTGAGGTCGCTGCGGACTCCTTGATTAACTGCACGTAGTCGATGTAGGCATTAGCTCCGCTCAACGTAAGCGAGTGCGTGCCGGCGGTCAACGTGAACGAGCTTGACATGACGTCAAGACCCGTTGTGTCGATCTTCACGCTTGGTAGAGCGGGGCTCGCAAGCGTATTTGCTCCCTCCATCAGCGTCAGAGTTGTCGGCGAGCTGCTGAGATTCTGACCGAATATCCTCATCCTGTAGGTTCCAGAGGTGGCTGCCTCCAAGGAGAAGGTAACGGTCCCAGCCGACCCCATCGCAACGGACTTGAATAATGATGGAATCCACGGCTTACCTTCACCCATCGGTGTTACGATGGCGGAGGTAGCATCGGGAGCCCGAAGAGCTATGACAACATCCGATCCCGTCACCGTCTCTCCTTCGGGCGGCGTAACACCCTCCTTGATGAGGTCGATGCCGGCAAAATTCTGGTACCCCCACGAGGGCGTAATCTTGATGGTGTTATGACCTGCGACAAATTTGAAATTCGCCTGATCTGCTGCCAGGATCGAGTCTTTCGGGAAAAATACCCATATCCACGAATTGTCGTCCAAGTTCATGGCAGGCCCACGGGCGTCGGCGTGTTGCATCGAGGCGAATTCCAACTCACCCCATCCATACACATCGTGGATTTCAGAGCCGTTGATGAAGAAATGTTCACCCCTCATATCGTTCCCTCGCAGGTGAGTCCAGACGTTCATGCCAAGAACACCTGTTGCGCCCACTTGCTCCGCCGTGAGGTCAAAATCCCACTGTATGAATCCGCCGTTTTGCATGTAGAAGTAGGAGAATCCTGTGAACTTATCCACGGTGGCAGTACCTCCTAATTCGGCGAATTCCGCTTCAGCAGTCGAGTCGACTTCGAATGCAACGACCGAGCCGGCCAAGGCCTCGATTTGCGAGACGTACGCTTGTTTACCCGCGTCAAACGTCGCCTTCTGTGTTGGGAACCAGTTCAGGTCACCAATTGGCAAGCCATCCGTGCCGGCGGTTTTGAGAGTAGCATCGGTATAGGAGAAGTCCTCTGGCAAGGGCCACACTTCATCGGAGGCGAGTACCGTGGGTTTGTAGAAATACGGTGTCGCCGGAGTGAAGCCTCCGCGCAGCAACGTGATATTCGACCACATCGAATCGATCATCGTGGCACCGGTGACACTAAACTTCGGCTGCAACCAGTTGGCGTCGGATGGCGGGTAGGTGGCCAGACCTGCCGGGAGGCTGGTCAACCACACCGTGTCCGTGCTTCCGGCGTGCCCAATATTCATATGTTCCGTGTATTGACTGACGTAATCAAGTTTTGAAACGGGGTCGAGGAAGTACGCTCGGTGGATTGTATCGCCGTACAACGTGACGAATTTCGGATCAAGATACGCGTACTGCTTGGCAATGACAATCCGGCGCCCTTCTTCTGGACCATACGTTGACGGCAATGCACCGATGGTGTACAAGCCGTTATGCACTTGCCTCGGATCACGACCAGAACTCGTCATATCGGCGAATCCTTCACCCTGCCACCAGCAATTAATAAGAAGATTGTTGGCGATGTAAGCATTCTGAAACCAGTTCCCCACTGTGATCGACCGGCCAACGTTGACAAACGTGTTGTGGTTGATGCGCAAGTAGGTGGCAGAACCGCCCTCAAGCTGGAACGCGGTGAATTCAACGTTGAAAAATGTGTTATTCTCAACGATGACAGTATCTTGATCTGCCCAGATCGATATGCCGCGCCCTTCCCACTGCTGTGTGCTTGGCGAGCCGATCAGGTTGCGGAACTTGTTGTTCGTATAGTAGATCTTGTTGCCGGTCGCAGTGTAGGCGACCACCGCAAAGTTGCTTTGTTCAATGATACAATTATCGACAACGAATTTGTGATTCTTTGCGTCTATTTGAATGGGCTGATATGCCGTTTGCACCCCCTGCGAATTCGTACGCCCAGTAATGTAGAGGTTTTTCAGCGTCAGGTCGTTCAGGCCTGTGATCAGACGTGCGTCCGCTGCGGTGCCGTCATCCCTCAGGTCCATCAGTTGGACCATAGCCGGATAGTTGTTCGGGTCACTCATGTCGTAGGGCTGGCCCACAATGGTCAACGGAAACGATGAGTTCTCAATACGATCCGCCTCCCAATAGACTCCGTTGAGCATGAGCAGGTAGACGCGATTCAAGTTTGCCCTTGACCCATCGGCGGCCGTATCCCCTAGGACGGCATTACGAAGTGCATTCGTAACAGGCAGAAAAGTCGTGGGGTTCTGCCAGTCGACGTACATCGTGTCACCATGAATGACACTCTGCGCTTTCGCGTGCTGGCAAGGAACCAGCAATACCCCCACAACAAAAGCAAAGAGTATCAAAGAGTAGAAGGATTTCATAGATTACTCCTCAGTTTGTTGGTGAAAGGTTGTTGTGAATTGTTTAATGCGCTGCCACTTGAACTGTCAAAGCTTATATCGAATGCCCAGATCGATCGTCAGACCATAGTACTCGAGAGACGTTGGATTAATCTGCCGATATCCCAGAAGGCTTTCGTCGTGTCTGTTGTTCAGGTTGTTGAAATTGGCGTACAGTTGCAGGTTTTCACCCAATCTCTGTTGAACTGCAAGGTCCCATCGCGCATAGCGTGCTGTAAAAGCATCGGTAACCGGAGTTTGGCCGATTCCGGTCACTTTGTCCGATTGATAGAGATAGGATGCGCGAATTGAGAATCCTTTATAATCATAGCCGATGGTAATGTTCGCAATATGCGCAGGCTGATCCGGCATTCGGCCCGTTTTGATCGTATCTGTGAGAACGATCGAGGTCAGAAACGTATGCGGAGGAACAAAGATGGTTTGAGGGGTGGTTTTGAACCGTTGCACATCGATGGTCGAAGTTATGTACGTCCAATTGAAGTTGAGTATCAACCCTTGAAGGAACGACGGCAGATACCAGAAGTGCGTCTGCCAGTCAAACTCGATCCCCTTGTACACAGCCGGGTTAGGATTATTAATGTAGGTGTCAACTTGAGGGGCGCTCACGAGCCACGACGCGGGCACGTTGAGTTCCGCGGGTAGCAGCTTCGCAACTGCTGTATCCATCTTTGGTATGGTTGCATACATGATCAAGTTGTCGATGCTCTTGTAAAACGGAGAAACCGTCAGGAACCCGACATACTCCTGATAGACTGATACGGAGGCATCAAGGTTTTTGGAACGGGAGTCTCTTAGTCCCCCGTTGGCGGCCTTGACATAGGACTGATACGTGTTAATGGACGTGATCGGCGCATACATCAAATAATCGGGCCGCGTGAGCGTTTCTGTCCCTGCCAGACGTATGATCAGCCAGTCGGCGGGTTGAATCTTCAAGTGCACCATGGGTAACCAGAAGCTATTGCGCCGCACATTTTCATTGTGCTGAAGATTTCCAGGGGGCTGTTGGACGTTCCCATTGGTAATCACTTCCCTGAAACTCTGTCCGTGGTACGTCGTATGGTCGGCATCGTAGCGCACCCCAGGCAGCAACGTGACATACGGGCCGATGTTCAGTTCAGCCATGATGTAGCCGGCCTGATATTGCTCGATTCCATCGTAGTCACTTCCCAGCGAACCGATCGCATAATGCTGCCAGACATTCGAGGGCAATGTTACCATGACATTCGTCAGCTTGCGCATGAGCCCGAGGTTGTAAACCATCCCCATCCGATACTGACCGTCCAAAAAATTTGAGCGTCCGAAATCGGCCAAGAAGCGAGAGATTGGCCAGACGTGCTTGGCAGAGATGAGTGTCGAATCTGCCACTACATTGAAGTCGTTGGGATACGTTACGCTGGCGGCGTAGATAAGACTCGAAACCGGTCCACCCCAGCTGCCGCCATATTGCAGGTTGCCACAACCCCATTGTTCCTGGTCGAATGTCCTATCCAGCCAGCGGAATTTCCCCCCCGTTTTTATGTACCCCGAGAGGTAGTCCGTCAAGCGGAAAGGGAGTTCGGCGTTGAACTGAACCATCTTCTGTTTTTCAATAAGCTTCGTGCTGTACGTATAGATGTACGATAAACCCGTCAACGACGTATCGACACTCTCCAGCGTCCAGGCATCGATGAGTGGAGTCCTTGCCGTCGGAGCGCTGCTGGCTGCTGAATTCTCCTGAGCAAATTGATAGCGATAATCATTTGGATCGTCCGTTTTCGAACCGGTGGCCGCAGCACTCACATCATACCTGATCCAGCCAAAATCCTGTTTGATCCCCAAGCTGCTTGTATAGATGGACGTCGTAGAAATGTTCGACTGCAGCTGGTAGTAATGACTGTTATGAGTAAAATCCATGAGATCGCTGCGGTACGTTCCATCCGTCCTAGCCTCGCTGTAGAACCCGTTGCCGGTGATTTCGCCGTACGGTACCTTGTAATCGAGCAGGAGGCTCCCACCGCGCCGACTCTTGAAGGCATTGTTCTCCCTTAAGGTCAGATTGTCGACCGTAATATCGGAGAGAGTTTGGACGGCTGCCCCAGCACGGTAGGCTGCACTGAGTTGATCCGCGCTTCGATTGTTCCGATCAGCATTCACCCCGGCGATAATGCCAAGGCTGCCGTCGAGAAAACGGTTGCTCACACTGACGTTTGAGTTGTAATTGCCTGTATAGCTCTGAATTTGATTGTAGCCCCCCTGGAGCATCGCATTCACTTGAAACTCGTCGGGTGCTTCTTTCAACCGGAGATTGATCGTCCCGCCAAGTGCATCCGCATCCATGTCGGGGGTATTCGCCTTTTTCACCTCAATGCCGTCGAGCATACTCGACGATACGAGCGAAAGATCGACACTCCTGTCGTTGTCGTTCGTCGCGGGAAGCGCCACGCCGTTGATGGTGACAGTATTGTACTTTGGAGCGAGCCCACGAATTGCCACCGCTGTCGCTTCACCGCCATATCGGTCAATGGAGACACCCGGCAACCGTCCGATCGATTCGGCGGCATTGGCATCCGGCAATTCCTTGATGCGATCCGCCGCAACAATATTGGCGATGGTGTTTGATGCGAGCTGCTGATTGATGGCGGCCTCTTGGCCTCGAGCCTGAGCTGTTACTATTACTGTTTCCCCTAGGATTGCTCGCGCTAGCAAAGCAAAATCCAATTCCACTGCCTGACCGCTGGCAATTCTCACTTCCTTGGAGATTGATACATAGCCAATGTATGACACCCGCACGGTATACGTACCTGGCGGAATGCTGCGCAGAATGAATCGACCATCCAGGTCGGCCGCAGCCCCTATCCCGGTACCTTGGATCATAACGTTGGCTCCAACGAGCGACTCGCTTGTCTCTCTGTCATAGACGCGCCCATTGATGGAGCCAGAGGCTTGGGCAAGCAGCGATTGATGCACAAAGAAAGACATTACCAGCAGACTGCAGGCAAGTACGCCTTGTCTACGGGAACCGTGGATGAGCATATTTTTCCTCCTCATGGACGCCTTTCTTTCAGACTCGGTGCTGAAGGACATTCTGGAATCCGTGTCTTGCGGACCACCTCTGTGAGTCGTTGGCGCCGCCGGAATAGGGCAGCGACCGCAATCCGATTGATTCCATCAGGGGTATTTCAGCAGCGCCCTCCACTCGTCTGCTTCCTGTGCGCGGGCGGTTGCGGATCATTGCACCACTTGTTGCTTGGAAGCCGAGTACGAGATCTCGACCCTGCTGATCTGAATCCCTTCGTTCAGTAGGATCTTGATGAATTTCGTCCCGGGCGGAATTTCGTCGCAGACATAGGAAACGGCATCATAGAAGCCGTAATCATTCGGCCCGAACCTGAAGACGCGAGTCTTTGTCGGGAGATCGGAAAAACTGTTGAGGCTGGAATCCGCCGCGAGGTGTAGATCGCTCCATTCCGACACGCGGAATGCGTCGACCGCGATGGCCGAGACGGTGGCCGGGACTTTGTAGACGACGTAGCTGCCCTTCTCACCGGTCAATCTGCTTCTGTCCTCTTTCGCCTTTCGAATGTCCTGAACCGTCAACAGCCTCAGCTCGCCGTCCTTCTGAAAGACCTGCTCAAATGATTCCATCTCATCGACGATCTTCTTCGTCGCCACCCCGACGGGGCCGACAACATTCGAGTACTCCGACTCACCGGACTCGTTATCTGCCTTCACACGATAGAGATACTTCCTGCCAAATTGGGCACTCGTATCGGAGAACAACGGCCGATATTGATATCTGCTCTCGTCAACGTTCACCGCGAGAACCCTCCACTCGGTGGAGTCCGCGTCTTTGCGCTCAACGACGTACGACTGGGCGCCCATCGAACCTTGCCACGAAATGGACGAGACATCATCGAAGGTCAACAATGTCGGTTTAGCCGGCAGAGGGAGCCGGGGCTGCAAACCGCCGTTGATCTCATATGCCTTCGCCCGGATGATACTCAGCACCATTCGTTCGTCATAGACTTCCCCATTTCTAAATCCCGGCCACCGGTACGCAGACACCCTGTTGTACTCATAGTGATGGTAGAAGCCTCCCTCTCTGTTTCTGAAGCGCAAACTCCACACCATCCCTCCCGCGATACCCTGATGAATGATCGTGTCAGTGATCGCCCGAATATCCTGGGTTGGGATAATTCCGTACTCACCGACGATGTACGGCTTGTTCCCTTTAGCCAACTTCTGGTTGCTCACGATGTACTGAAGAGAAAGATTCGGGTCGCCGTAGTGGTGAGTCGAGAGAATATCAATATTCGGGTCGCCGATCGCGTCCTGCGAGAGCTCCTTGGCGAGCGTCCCTTCGAGAACGAGATGATTGGTGTCGAGACTCTTCACAAACGCCGCAATCTGTCGTGTCCACGAAAAAGGAGCCACCAACTCATTGCCCGTCTCCCACGCCAAAATCGCCTTGTCGTTCTTGTAGGCGACGCCCGTGCACGTGTTCGTTCGATTGATCAAGAACTCGACGGTCTTTTCGAAATCCGCAACCAGGTCGGGGTCGGTCCAGAAGGCATCTCTCTCCTTTCCTCTGAACCCGGCATACTCGCGGACGCCCCCCCACCACTTCCAGTTGTCAACGAAAGGAATTATCACGCGAACGCCAAGTTCATTAGCGATCTGCAGTACCTTGTCGAGCGCGCAAAACGCATCCTCATTGAACTTCCCCGGTCCCTCCACATGGCGAATGATGTCCGGCGTGTCGTCCTGCCGCCGGACCGACAGCACGTACATGCGCGTCACTCGACCACCCAGCTGCTTGATGGCCGCCAGCGCGTCCCGGATTTCAAATTCGTCGGGCAGCCGCCACGGATTTGTGCCGCTGAACGGAAGATAGTCCTCTAGATAATGCAGATTCGGGATGTTGAAGGAGATGAACCGCACTTCGCGGTCACCATCCATCAACTTGTCAGCGTTTCGCGTGACAAAGTTTTTGAATTGGGCCTGCAGGTCTCCGCTAAGGAGAAACACCGCGATCCCGAGGAAAACCGAGGTATGGAGGGTGCGGCGCATGGGGCGGCTTTCTGGGATCGTAATGGGTTGCCTGCGGGCTCGGCTGCGCGAATTTGCAGAAGGAAAAGTCTCAATCCTGATGCCAACGCTCAGACGGCGAGCAACGCCCATGCCATCGGAAAAATGCCCAAAACACGTCTGGAAGGCAGCGGGGACGGACCTTCGGAAAGGCAGTCAATATTATTATGATAAGGAATAATCAAAATGATAAAACTGAGAGCTGTCCCACATGCGTTCTGGCCTTCGAAGGACTACTCCTTCGTAGTACGTTTTTTGTTGAGTGTTTGGATACGTACAGTGCCATTCGAAACCATGCTATCCTTTACCTCTGAGCCGGCCGGACTTTCCGAAGCAATGTATGGACACCTCGACGAGGATCTGCTCCGAAAGTGGTATCCCCTCGTCATCGACAAGAAATGTGGCGGGTATTTTGCCAATATCACATACGATTGGCGGCTCGCTCCCGAACAGGAGAAAATGATCATCACGCAAGCCCGCCACGTGTGGACAACGACGAACGCCGCTGCGTTCGTCGCAGACAATTCCCCGTACGAAATCTTTGCCCGGCACGGTTTTCTTTTCCTGAGAGACATCATGTGGGACCAACGGTACGGAGGCTTTTACCAGATCCGCAGCCGGGAAGGCGGCTATTCGGACTGCAGAGGCTGGAGTGAAGAAAAGCGTGCCTACGGAAATGCCTTCGCGATCTACGCCCTTGCAGCGCTCTATGGCTTTGCGCACGATCCGGGCGTGCTCGATCTTGCCAAGAGAACGTTCGAATGGCTGGAAACGCATGCCTATGATCCGGAATTCAAGGGTTACTTCCAGTTCTTGACTCGGCATGGCGAACCATTCGACGAGAACAGCCAGTATCGATCTGTTGCTGCCGACTTCCGTGAAGCCGGCTTCAAGGATCAGAACTCTTCTGTCCACTTGCTGGCGGCGTACACCGAATTGTACCGTGTCTGGAAAGATGATATCGTCAGAGCTCGGCTCGCGGCGCTCCTCGAACTGATCCGCGACACCATGGTCACCAAGGACGGTTCTCTGCAGCTCTTCTTCACACGCGATTGGACGCCCGTGAGCTTTCGGATGGCCTCAGAGCCGACGCGCTCGCTCAACTACACTCTCGATCACGTGTCTTTTGCGCACGATTATCAAGCAGCGTACCTCATGCTTGAGGCATCCTCTGTGCTCGGAATCGAGAACGACACGCGAACACTCACGGTCGCGAAGCGGATGCTTGACCACGCGATGGAGAACGGCTGGGACCGGGATCGTGGGGGCTTCTTCGACTGGGGCTATTTTCTCGAAGGATCGAACCGGTGCACCATCGTGAAGAGCACGAAAGCATGGTGGTCACAGGCGGAAGCTCTCAATGCCCTCCTTGTTTTCTCACGCATTTTCCCGGAGGAGGCCCGCTATCAGGAATTCTTCGAGAAGCAGTGGAACTACATCGACACATATCTTCTTGACCACCGTAACGGCGATTGGTATGAAGGCGGCATCGATATGGAACCATCATGCGCGACGGGCCCCAAAGGTCACATGTGGAAAGATGCCTATCACACCAGCAGGGCTCTCATGAACTGCATCGCCCTCTTGAGCGAGCGAACGCAGAGAGAGACCGGAATCCACCGGCGAAAGCACGAGATGGAGGAGTTTGCCCAACACTGGAAGAACACGAAGTGTGCGGCCGATGAGAAGGCGAAAACGACCGTCGACTCCCGGCTCGAGTGAGTCAGTCCCGCCGACGCAGCACCTGAACTGCTTCTCCGATTTCTGAAAAAATGATAGTTCGAAGCCTCAGAAAACCTGCTGAGTCGTTCAGAGATCGATCTCAGCACGAAACCTTCACGAGAAAGAGCGGAATGACATTTTCGTTTCGAGCAGCGAAAACACTGATCGCGTCCGTTGTCCTTCAATGGACTCTCCCCGTGTGGGCACTGCAGGCACAGGATTACATTAACCCCTCCCTTCCTCTCCACCAGCGGGTCGCCGATCTGCTGGGGAGAATGACGCTGGACGAGAAGATTGGCCAGATGATGCAGGTAGACCTGTCCGCTCTCCGCGGCAGAATGTCCGACGTCAGCGCGTACGGTTTCGGTTCGGTTCTGAGCGGCGGCGACTCAGATCCCCCCACGGGCAACTCCGCACTGAGTTGGAGTACAACCTGCAATTCTGTACAGAGCCACGCCCTGGCAACACGGTTGAAGATCCCGGTGATCTACGGCATCGACGCCGTGCATGGACACAGCAATGTGTATGGTGCAACGATCTTCCCGCATAACATCGGCCTGGGGTGTACAAGAGATCCGGCCTTGATTGAGCAGGCCGCACGGATCACAGCCGTCGAGATGGCTGCGACAGGCATCAGGTGGAACTTTGCTCCCATGATCGGGGTGCCGCGAGACATTCGATGGGGGAGAACCTATGAAGGGTTTGGAGAGACGCCTGAGCTCGCACAATTGGGAAGCGTGCAGGTTCGTGGACTGCAGGGGGAGTCGCTGTCGAGCCCCACCAGCGTCCTGGCGTGTGCGAAACACTTCCTCGCCGACGGAGGGACTCAGGATGGAAAAAATGCGGGAAACGCAGTGGGAGACGAGACTCTGATCAGAAAAATCCATCTACCCGGCTACCTCTCCGCGCTGAAGTATGGAGTCGGCAGTATCATGGTTTCGTACAGCAGCATCAACGGCGAGAAAATGCATGGGAGCAAGCACTGGCTCACCGACGTGCTGAAGGGAGAACTTGGATTCGGCGGCTTCCTCGTATCCGATTGGGGCGGGATCGACCAGCTTGGGCCTGATTACACACAGGACGTTGAGCGAAGCATCAATGCCGGCATCGATATGGTGATGCTCCCTACCCGGTACCGCGATTTTCGCGCGGCGATGAGAAGCCTCGTGACGAACGGGAGGATCACGATAGCCCGCGTGGACGATGCCGTGCGGAGAATTCTGACAGCGAAGTTCGCCCTCGGCTTGTTCGAACATCCGTACGCGGATTCCTCGATGCTCCCGATCGTTGGCTCCGCGGAACATCGCGCGATCGCACGCCGGTGCGTTCGCGAGTCGATCGTTTTGCTCAAGAAGAAGGATGGCGTCCTACCCCTCCGCAAGACCGGCGGCCGAATCCTCGTCGCTGGAACACATGTTGACAACCTGGGCTATCAATGCGGCGGCTGGACAATCTCATGGCGAGGGGGAAGCGGGAATACAACGGTCGGTACGACCATTCTGGCGGGCATGAGGAGGGTAGCCCCGGCGGTCACCGTCGACTATTCCGAGACGGGTGACTTCTCCGACACCGCGGCGGACTACTCGGTGGTCGTGATCGGAGAAACGCCCTACGCCGAAGCACAGGGAGATCGAAGAGAACTTGCGCTCTCTTCATCCGACGTCAGCCTCATCAAGAAAATGAAGAGCTACGGTCACCCGGTCATCATCATTCTCATTTCCGGCCGGCCGTTGATCCTTGACGAGATTCTTCACTACAGCGACGCAATCCTCGCGGCCTGGCTTCCTGGGACGGAAGGAGATGGCGTAGCCGACGTCTTGTTCGGGGACTTTGCGCCGACGGGGCGCCTCTCTCACTCATGGCCTCGAAGTATGCGACAGGTGCCGATCAATGTCGGTGACGTGCCCTATGACCCTCTCTATCCCTACGGATATGGTCTGACGAGTTTCGACGACTCCCCAGCGGGATCCGCTCCGGTCTTCATGAGCGGCATTGTTCGGGAAGATGGGCGTCACATCGAGCTCACGTTCAACAAACGGATGAAGGATCCTTCTTCCCTGCCGTCGTCATTCACTGTAATGAAGAGCGGGATGCTTTCCAGGACAATCTCAGCCGTTACCCTGAAGCCAGGAGACGGCACGACTGTTCTCCTGGAATTGAATACTGCGATCGCGGGAAGCGACAGCGTGACAATCGCTTACACGGCGGGTTCTCTCACATCCGCGGACGGAGGCGCTCTTTCACCATTCGGGCCTGTCGAGATCTACAATGCGTCGAAGGTTGCTGCCCGACGCGATCCCCAATCGGTTCGAGATTCAGGACGGAAGTGACATTTCGAGAGTTGAAAAAAGAGGAACCGGC
This sequence comes from uncultured Ignavibacteriaceae bacterium, assembly GCA_964480945.1. Classification (GTDB taxonomy): domain Bacteria; phylum Bacteroidota; class Ignavibacteria; order UBA10030; family UBA10030; genus VGWB01. The sequence continues at coordinate 32,292 of CAYZRX010000005.1, forward strand.
AACACGGCCGGGATGACGTTTTTCCGATTTCCCTCGCGATCAGAAACCACACCGGAGAAAACATGCAAAGGACCATACTCCTCATCGTAGCGCTCCTTCTCGGCACCTTCCGCCAGCAAACCATCAACGCCCAGCAAGAGCCAGGGAAATACCACGACTGGTGGAACGATCAGAACATCGGGGCAGCCTTCAACAGCCCAAATGCGAAAAGACTCCCCCTCATTCAAGTGCGGGGGAACACTTTCGTCAATGAGCGCGGCGATACCGTGCTGCTCCGCGGGCTCGCGATCTCCGATCCGGACAAGATCGAACACCAGGGCCATTGGAGCAAGGATCATTTTGTGAAAGTGAAGGGAATGGGGGCGATGATCGTCCGCATTCCCGTCCACCCGATCGCCTGGCGCGAACGCATGCCGGCACGATACCTTCGACTGCTCGATCAGGCTGTCGAATGGTGCACGGACCTGGGGATGTACGTCATGATCGATTGGCACACGATCGGCAACTTGAAGATGGAGCTGTTCCAGGATCCGATGTACGACACAACTCCGAAGGAGACCTATGATTTCTGGCGTACGATCGCACGGCATTTCAAGGGGAACAATACCGTCGCGTTCTACGAACTCTTCAACGAACCGACCCTCTACCACGGCCAACTGGGCAGAATGTCCTGGAGTGAATGGAAGAAGATCAACGAGGATATCATCCATCTGATCCGTGCGTATGACGACGGAACGATCCCGCTTGTCGCCGGCTTCGATTGGGCGTATGATCTGACGCCGCTGCACATCGAGCCGATCGAAGCAGAAGGCATCGGCTACGTTACGCATCCGTATCCGCACAAGCGCGGGAAGCCGTACGAACCGAAATGGGAGGAGGATTTCGGCTTTGCAGCAAACCGCTATCCGGTCTTCGCGACGGAATTTGGATTTACCCTGGGTAAAGAGGGAATGGCGGAGAATGGCGAGTACGGCACAGCCATTATCAACTACCTTGAAGAAAAAGGGATCAGCTGGATTGGCTGGGTGTTCGATCCGGAATGGTATCCCAGAATGTTCGAATCGTGGGACACGTACAGGCTGACGGAGTCGGGCGAGTTCTTTAAGGAAGCTCTGCAGGGGAGGGTCGCCAAGTGACGCACACGGGACTCTCAATAGGAGGAAGAGAAACGACAAATGCTGTTCTCCCCCATTCGACCTTTGATTCCTTCCTCATGATTCGGTAAAGTACACGGAGGATTTTCCCTTCCACAAAATGTGGTTATGATACCTGGCAGGATGCTGAAAGACCCTAGAATGTCATTCCCCCCAAGGGGCAAGCGGCCGAGCGAAGCGAAGAGCCGGAATCCAGAATATGGATTATTTCTGGACACCCGCTTTTCACGAAGTGATGCCTTCGGCACGCGGGTGTGACATAATTTGGAGTTTTTCAGCACCCTCCTAGTTCGCAATCAAATGGAATCTCGGATGAAAAACAATGGACGGTTCTTCGCGGCGGCAATTGCCGCACTCATGGTTGCTGATGTCTGCGCGCAACAATCGAGCGACATCAGACTCAATCAAATCGGCTTCTACCCGACGATGCCGAAGGTGGCGATCGTTCGGAACACTGGGTCGGCCACCTTCTACATTCTCGATACCTCATCGCAGGATACGGTTTTTCAGGGAGCGTTGAGCCAACAGCAGCAGTGGCCTTATTCCGGAGAGTCGGTGAGTCGAGCGGACTTTTCGGATCTCACGTCAATCGGCAGATATGTCCTTGCCGTGCCTGGGGTCGGGTCATCCTCTCCGTTTGAGATCAAGCCGCATGTCCACCAAGACCTTGCGATCGGCGTCTTGAAGGGGTACTACTATCAGCGTGCGTCCCTCGAACTGACGTCCGAGTATGCAGGAGTTTGGGCCAGGGCGCTCGGACATCCGGACGCGAGCGTGCTGATTCACCCGTCGGCGGCAACGGCCCAACGGCCGGCATACAGCTCCATTTCCGCCCCCAAGGGATGGTATGATGCAGGCGACTACAACAAGTACATCGTCAATTCCGGGATTTCGACCTATACGATCCTCGCTACGTTCGAACATTTTCCAGAGTACTGCGCCAAGCTCAACACAAAGATTCCAGAGAGCACGAACTCTCTGCCCGATATCCTTGACGAAGCTCTGTGGAACCTCCGCTGGATGCTGACAATGCAGGATCCCAATGACGGAGGTGTGTATCACAAACTCACGAACGCGAACTTCGACGGTTGGATCATGCCGGCGGAGGCGACGACACCGCGGTATGTAGTGATGAAATCCACTGCAGCGACGCTAGATTTCGCGGCCGTGACAGCACAGGCGGTGCGGATTTTCCGAGACTTTGAATCTGTCCTGCCCGGTTTTGCCGACACATGCCTGCAGGCGTCATACAAGGCGTGGAACTGGGCACGGCAACATCCTGCAATCTCCTACAATCAGACTCAAATGAACAATCAGTTTTCCCCCCCCGCCCCCGCGATCAGCACCGGTGAGTACGGCGATGGCTACTTCCAGGATGAATTCGACTGGGCCGCGGCTGAGCTCTTCGTGACAACGAAGAGCGACAGCTTTCTGAACATCGCCAATCCGCTCAACACGCCCACGGCGATCGTTCCGAGCTGGCCGAATGTTCGGACTCTGGGTCTGTACTCCCTTGCTCAATACCGAACCACGATCGCGGACAAAGTCGACACGTCAGACGTGAGGAACAAACTCATCGCATTGGCCAATAGCCTTCGCTCGTCGATGGATGCCTCCGCGTATCGAGTCGCCATGGGCGCTCAGAGTTATGATTTTGTCTGGGGGAGCAATGCAATAGCGGCCAATCAAGGGATGGCGTTGCTCTGCGCCTATGAGCTCACGGGCGACAGCACCTATCTTCGGGCGGCCCTCGCGAACCTGGACTACCTGCTGGGGCGCAACGGAACGACCTACTGCTTTGTCACAGGGTTCGGTTCGCTGTCTCCGATGCACATTCACCATCGCCCGTCGAAAGCCGACAATATCGTGCTTCCTGTTCCCGGCTTGTTGGCTGGAGGTCCAAACCCTCGTCAAGAGGATGGGGTCAAGAGTTACCCATCGAGCTTGCCGGCCTTGTCCTATATCGATAACGACGATTCCTACGCTTCGAATGAGATTTGCATCAACTGGAATGCGCCGCTGGTCTTTCTCGCTGTGGGACTCGAGGCGCTCACGTCGCCGGATGGATTTCCAACCGGAATGCTCGATGACCATGGGATGGCGCCCGTCCCTGGCGACTATGGACTGATGCAGAACTATCCGAATCCATTCAACCCGACGACAACGATCGAGTATGTCGTTCCCCGCGAAAGTCTCGCCGTGCTGAAACTCTACAATCTGCTCGGCCAGGAAGTGCGAACCCTCTACCAGGGCTGGGCAAGTCCCGGCTATCATAAGGTTAGCTTTGAAACATCAGATCTGTCAAGCGGGGTGTACATCTACAGGTTGACGACAGACGGCGTCATCTTAAGTAAGAAGATGATTCTCGCCAAATAGCCTATCAAGGTTGAGATTATGCGTTACGGACACTTCGACGATAAGAAGCGCGAGTATGTCACTACCAGGCCGGACACGCCGCTTCCCTGGATCAACTACCTGGGTTGCGAGGCGTATTTCGGAATCATCTCGAACACGGCTGGAGGTTACTCCTTCTATCGTGATGCACGGCTGCGCCGCCTGACGCGCTATCGCTACAACAACGTTCCCTTTGATCTTGGCGGACGTTACATCTACCTGCGTGACAACGAGGACGGTCAATTCTGGTCTCCTTCATGGCAGCCAACCCGGCACGACGTCGAAGCCTACGCCTGCCGGCACGGCATGGGTTACAGCATTATCGGTTCAACCTTCAAGCGCATCAACGCCGAAACACTCTACTTTGTCCCGCTTGGCGAGAACCTTGAGATCTGGCGACTGAGCGTTACGAATCTCCGGAAGAAACCGGCCCGGCTGTCCGTCTTCTCCAGCATCGAATTCTGTCTCTGGGATGCCCAGGATGATGCGACGAACTTCCAGCGCAATTTCAACACCGGCGAGGTCGAAATCGAAGGGGCCGTCCTTTATCACAAGACGGAATACCGCGAGCGGCGGGATCACTTTGCCTACTTCGCCTGCTCGGAGAAACTGGCTGGCTTTGATACACAACGCGACGTCTTCTTGGGTCCCTACCGGAGCTGGGACAACCCGATCGCTGTGGAGCGGGGACGCTCATTCAATTCGGTCGCCCACGGCTGGGCGCCGATCGGATCGCATCACGTCAAACTCAATCTGAATGCCGGCGAGACACGACAGGTGATTTTCCTTCTGGGGTACCACGAGAATCCCGCAGATCAGAAGTTCGATATTGGCAAACGCCTCGCCGGATCGAGTCCTCCATTCTCGCAGACTCTCAACAAGCTGTCAGCCAAACCGACGATCGCCAAGTATCTGAAACCGGCCGAGGTGGAGGCGGCTTTCGAGGCTCTCCACAAGTACTGGGAGCGATTGCTAGGCCTGTATCAGGTCAGGACGCCCGATCAACATACGAACCGGATGGTGAACATCTGGAATGCCTATCAATGCATGGCTACGTTCAACATGTCGAGATCTGCGTCGTTCTATGAATCGGGGATTGGACGGGGTCTCGGATTCCGTGATTCGAACCAGGATCTCCTGGGATTCGTCCACATGGTGCCGGAGCGCGCCCGCGAGCGCATCCTCGACCTCGCGGCCACCCAGCTTGCAACCGGCGGCGCGTATCATCAATACCAGCCGCTCACCAAGCGGGGGAACGACGACGTCGGCAGCAATTTCAATGACGACCCATTATGGTTGATCCTCGCGGTCGCTGCATATCTGAAGGAAACGGGGGACTGGTCCATTCTCGACGCACCGGTACCTTACGATAACAAACCCGGAAGCGAGACGCCTCTCTACGAGCACCTCGAGCGCAGCCTACAATACACTCTCGACAGACTCGGCCCTCACGGCTTGCCCCTCATCGGCCGGGCCGATTGGAACGACTGCCTGAATCTCAACTGCTTTTCCGATACGCCGGGACAATCATTCCAGACAACCACGAACAAAGATGGCAAGGTTGCCGAGTCCGTCTTCATTGCCGGGTTGTTCGTTCTGGCCGCGAGGGAGCTGGCGGATATCGCCGAACGGTACCTCCCTATCAGAGGGGAAGGCTTGCAAGGCACTGATGCCGAAAGCTATCGCAAAGCGGCTGAGCGGATGCAGGAGACCGTGATCAAGCATGGCTGGGACGGGGCATGGTTCCTTCGGGCCTATGACGATTCCGGGAGGAAGGTCGGCTCCAATGAGTGCCAAGAAGGAAAGATCTTCATCGAGCCGCAAGGCTTCTGCGTGATGGCTGGGATCGGTCTGAAGGACGGTCTGGCGCAGAAGGCGCTGGACTCCGTGAGCGAGATGCTCGCGACCCGACATGGCATCGTGCTCCAGCAACCGGCCTATTCAACGTACTACCTGCATCTGGGGGAGATTTCCTCGTATCCGCCCGGCTACAAAGAGAACGCCGGCGTCTTTTGCCACAACAACCCCTGGATCATGATCGCCGAAACCATGACGGGCAACGGAGACCGGGCGTTTGACTACTATCTCCGCATCAATCCTTCCGCGCGGGAGAAGATCGGTCACCTCCATCGCTGCGAGCCGTACGTCTACGCGCAGATGATCGCCGGAAGAGATGCGCCGACGCATGGCGAGGCCAAGAACTCCTGGCTTACCGGAACTGCGGCCTGGAACTACGTGGCGATTACCCAGTTTATCCTCGGCATCCGCCCCACCTACGAAGGCCTGATGGTCGCTCCGGTCATTCCGTCAAAGTGGGAAGGCTTTTCGGCAAGCCGACTCTTCCAGGGAGTGCGGTACAATATCAACGTGCGGCGAGCCCCGAAGAGCCCGGGACGGACGGGAAAGGGAAACCGCGTGCGGCTGACCGTTGATGGAAAGACGACAGACCGCAACATTATTCCGAAGCCTCCCGCAGGCGTCACCAAAGTCTCAGTTGAGGCGCTGTTGGAGTGAGGAGCTTCGGTGCGATCTGCATCGTCCGTGGAGGCTACGGGAGAAATCGACCATAAATCATCTTCCGAAGGGTCAAATGATGAAGATTCCAGTCTGCGTACTGCTCCTGCTTCTGGGGTCGTACGCTCATCTCGGTGCAACTGAGTTGATTGACCGTCCTACGAAAGGGCGGCAATACGAAACCCTCAGGTTTCGATTTGTGGAGAACCTGAACTTTGAAAATCCGTTCGACCTGGAGACGAATCACGTGGAGTTGCTCATCCACCAGCCCGATTTTTCCATGCGAGTCCTCTCCTTTTTCTACGATGGCCTGAATACGGACAGCGTGCAGCAGTGGGAAGCGCGCTTCACGCCGAAGCAAGCCGGATTGTATCGCTTCATCGTGCGCATCAACGGGAAGATCCAATCACACTTCGATGTGCCCGTCGAGACCAACAAGGGAAAGAACCAAGGAGGACTGAAGGTATCGAAGAAGCTTGGCGTGTTCGAATACGAGAGCGGAGAAGCGTTTCGGGGGATTGGTCTCAATGTCTGTTGGGCGCGAGACTACGAATACTACTTCAAGAAGATGCAGGCGGCGGGCATGAATATCACCCGCATCTGGATGTGCCCCTGGCATCTATCCTTCGAGTGGCAAGAGACCGGCCTCGGCCGATACAATCTTGCATCAGCCCACCGGCTCGACACGATCCTCCAGTTGGCGGACAAGTATGGAATCTTTGTCATCCTGTGTCTGGATTATCATGGTGTGGCCCGCAAGGGTATGGGGTATTTCAGGGAGAATCGCTGGCCGGTCAGTCCTTACAACAAAGCCAACGGCGGCCCCTGTGCAGAAGCATCAGAGCTTTTCACCAACCCGGTGGCAAAGGAGTTTTTCAAGAAGAAGTACAAATACATCGTTTCCCGGTTCGGTCACAGCTCCCGCATTGCCGCGTGGGAGTTCTACAACGAGACCGATCTGATGGCGGGAAACTCGATCGCGGAGAATCGTTGGCACATCGAGATGGCGGAGTACGTTCGCTCCATCGACGTCCACGAGCGCCTCGTCACAACCAGCTCAACCCGTTCGTTTCCGGAAAAGGTCGTGGATGCCTTCAAGTCGCCCGCGATGGACATCGTCATGTTTCATGAATACAATAAGCTGGACATGGCGCCGTACGTCATAGATTTGCACGAAGCAACAGTTGAATACTATCAGAAGCCCGTCGTTCTGGGCGAGTTCGGCATCGAGTACCGGGGTGCAGATCGCACGTTCAAGGCCGATTCACAGCATATTGGTCTGCACAATGGGATCTGGGCCGGTTGGTTCAGCGAGACCCCCGTCATCCCCCTCAGTTGGTGGTGGGACAACTACATTGATCCGCTCAACCTCTGGTCGGAATTTGCGAACCTGTCACGCTTTGCGGCGGCGATGGACTTCAATGTGGCGCATCTTGCGTTCAAGAGTCTTCCGGCCGGGCCGTTGGAAACGAATCGCCGCCGGCAGGCGGAATCTCTCGTGCGCTGCATCTACAGTGGAGAAAACTCTGCCCTCTGGTTCAAGAATGAGGAGTATCAATGGTCGATCGTCGGTGAAGGCAAGGAGCCGAAGGAGATCGGTGCGTTCACTCAAGTCGTTCCCGATCTCGTGCCGGGCCGCTATTCGGTCGCCTGGTATAACCCTCAGACGGGGAAATTCTCTGAGAAGACGACTGAGGTCGAGGTCAAAGAAGACGGCGTACTCTCGTTCTTGGTCCCATCTTTTTCGAAGGATCTTTCTTGTTTGCTCACGAGGCAGCCGTAGTTCGGCAATCTCCTTGTCGAATTGATGAACAATCGTCGGAGATTAGCGTGAGTCGATTGCGCGTGTTACCCAAGTCACAAGATGCCAGAGCTCGCGTACCGAACATTCACGTGGCTCTCCCTCGACGACTGGGGACTCTGCCATCCACAGTGACGGGTCGGGAATCCTCCAAATAAAGGAAGAGAGGGATAGAATGCGATCCGCGACACGGATGTCTCTTTTGCTTGCAGCGCTCTTCGTATCGCACGCCGCGCTTTCGCAGACCAACAGGATCAACTACAATGACCAGAAGCTCTTCCTGAGCGGCGCCAACTTAGCATGGCTCAGTTTTGCGAACGATCTCGGCCGCGGCTTCACGGACTCTGCGACGTTCGGAGATATCCTTCTTCAAATGCACGATCACGGCGGCAATGCACTCCGCTGGTGGCTGCACACGAACGGCACAGTGACGCCCGAGTTCAACGATACGGGCCTCGTGATCGGCCCGGGGGCGACGACAATTCAAGATCTGAAGAAGGCTTTGGACATGGCCTGGGAGAGAGAGATCGGTGTCGATCTCTGTCTGTGGTCCTTCGATATGCTTCGATACCATGGGCCGGGCGCAATCGATAGCGCAGCCGTGAACCGCAACATGTTGATGCTCACCGACACCAATTACACCGGGGCGTATATCGACAACTGTCTCGTCCCGTTGGTCGATTCGCTGAAAGGTCATCCCGCGATCATCACGTGGGAAATATTCAATGAACCCGAAGGGATGAGCGACGAATTCGGTTGGAGCGATATTCGACATGTTCCGATGTCTGCGATCCAACGGTTCGTCAACCTCTGTGCCGGCGCTATTCATCGGACAGATCCGACTGCGCTCGTAACGAGCGGCGCTTGGAGCTTTCTTGCTCTCAGCGATGCCGCCCCGCTTGCTTCACTTGCCAAGACCGGCTCAGAGCTTTCTCAGTTGAGCACCGCGGAGAAGGAGCGGATTACGGCTTGGTTCAATCGAAAGTACAGATTCTCCATGTCGACAGGCGATGTCATATCCTACCTGCAGAGAATAGCCGGCATCGCTGGCAAGAACTACTACTCCGATGCTGGCTTGATTGCTGCTGGTGGCGATCCCGACGGCATACTTGATTTCTATTCGGTGCACTACTATTATACCATCAATCCTTCGAAGCCCACCTCCATCTCTCCCTTCAGCCATTCAGCGGCCGATTGGCAGCTCGACAAACCGATCGTCGTTGCAGAATTTGCCCTGAGTGATACCACCCACGGCGTCTCGCGGGGCGGCCACTTCGAACAACTCTATCAGAACGGGTATGCCGGCGCGCTTGCGTGGTCATGGACGGATGCTGCTTTCTCCTCGCACGACGATATGCTCGCAGCGATGCAGGACATGTGGGATAACCACGAAGCTGATGTTGATGTCAACGGCATTGGCGGCGACTGGCCGATGGTAAGCATTACCAGTCCGAAGAGTGACTCGACATTTACCGCCGGTGTGCCGATCCAAATCGTCGCGCAGGCATCGGACAATGACGGCTCTGTCGCCGTGGTTGAGTTCTTTGCCAACGACACAGTGAAAATCGGTGAACAGACCACGACACCCGACTCCATCTACTCAGCCATCTGGGCCAGCGCCTCGCCGGGCATTTACACGCTTACGGCAGTTGCCACCGACAATGAGGGGCATCAACGGGCGTCCAACAGAGTGCAGATCACGGTTGGCACTCCGACGATGACGAGGCTTGAAGCGGAAGGGGCTCTTCGACAGGGGGACGTGTCGAATCTATTTATCCGAAGCTTGTCAGGAGCAAGCGGCGCTGCTTATGTCGACATTAAGACTAATGACCCTAACACGACAATTACCTGGACGTTCACAAACGTGGCACCGGCTGGCACCTATTACATTGCTTTCGGCTTCAGATTAGAATACGATCACCCGAAAGCTCAGTTCATCAACGTCAATGGCACCCGCGTTGCGACCGTGACATTCGATGGAAGTTCCTCCACGACATGGTATGAAACCGGGCTCGATGTCAACCTGGTTCAAGGACAGAATACCATACAAATGCAGTTGTCATGGGGTTGGATGGACCTCGACTACCTCGCTGTTCCAACCAATGTCCTCACATCAATCGAAGGATCTCTTGCCGAGCTACCGCGCACCTTTTCTCTCGAGCAGAACTATCCTAACCCATTCAATCCATCGACGGCTATTCGTTACGAGTTGCCGGCTAAGAGCCTTGTAACGCTGAAAGTATTTGACGTCTTGGGAAGAGAAGCGGCAACGCTCGTGAATGAACAGCAACCCCCAGGAACGCATACCGTGCGTTGGGATGCCTCCGTTTTCCCCAGCGGCGTGTACTTTTACCGCCTCGAAGCCAGGAGCACGACGCAAAGCCATGCCAAGACAATGAAGATGGTCCTGCTGAAATGACTGCTGAGATCTTGATGCTCACTCTGCACCACCATCGGCGTTAGCCTCCGTGTCGTCCGATAATTCCTGCGTTGAAAACGACTCTGGGTTGAAGCGGCAGAAATGCAGTGCGGGATAATCTGTAAGAGGCTGAAGACGGAGGGGCTCAGTCGATTGCGCTACTCGCCAGGCGCCTGCTGGTACGAGCGGAGTAACCGATCCATCATTTCATCGGTTTCCTTCCGAACGATTTTCCTCGCCGGATCCGCTTCAAACCAAGCCAACGTCCGCCTAATCCCCTGGGCAAACGGTATCGTTGCCTTGAAATCCGGGACGAACCTCTTAATCTTCGTATTGTCGAAAACGACGCTCACCGCCTTATCCCCGAGGAGAGTCCCTGCCAGTGACGGCTCGCAGCGTGCGATGAAGTCCGACGGAATGTGAACGACATCCGCCTGACAGCCGGCAGCGTCGGCGACCGCTTGATAGATTTGATTCCAGGTGAGAATCTCGTCGGAAGTGATGTGAAACGCTTGGCCAATAGCCTGTTGATGGCCGAGGAGACCGACAAACCCTTTTGCGAAATCCTCTGCATGCGTCACGGTCCAGAGGGATGTGCCGTCCCCATGGACGATCACCTGTTTGCCCCGTTTCATCCGATCGATGATCGTATACTCCGTCCAACCCCCGATGGCGACAGGAATGACGGTATCGTAGGTCAGGGAGGGACGAACGATCGTGATCGGGAATCCCTCCTCGCGATAGGCGCGGTTCAGCCGTTCTTCACAGGCGATCTTGTTGCGGGAATACTCCCAGAATGGATTCGAGAGGGGAGTCGATTCGGTAACGATAGGATGGGATAACGGCTTCTGATACGCAGACGCAGAACTGATGAAAATGAATTGTTTTGTTTGATGACGGAAGAGATTGATATCCCGATCGATGTCTTGTTCCGTATACGCGATCCAGTCCACGACGGCATCCCAACGATGCTTGGCAAGATCGGTTTTCAGTTTCTCCGGATGCGTAATGTCTCCGCTGATGACGCTGGCTCCCGGAAGGTCAAGCGCCCGCGTTCCCCGATTCAGCAAATACAGATCAACCCCATGTTCGGCACAGAGCCTGCTCACAGATGCGCTGATGTTTCCGGTGCCACCGATGAATAATACTCTCAAAATAGTTCTCCTTTCGGTAACTCATTTGTACTTCTATTTGTCTAGGCTCTCCCTTCTGCGAGCCCATTTCTCGTCAGATACGTATAGCTCCTGCCGATCCCGTCAAAGATGTCTTTTTCATACTCATCGAATTCGACGATCATCCATTGGATGCTCTTTCCTCCTGCTTTCACAATTGGAGGAAAATCCAGGGTTCCTTCGCCTGCTGGGACCTGTTTGTACATCATATCGCCTTCGACAGCGGGACCATCTTTGATGTGCAAGAGTGGCGCACGTTTGCTGAAATCGCCAACCACTTTCGCCGGGTCTCTTCCCGCGGTCTTCGCCCAGTACGTGTCGATCTCGAAGAACACATTTTTGTCAAGGTGTTCGAGAAGATAGTAGAAGGGAACAATCCCATCCGTTTCCTGAAAATCCCACCAGTGATTGTGGAGGCCAAAGGCGAGTCCGCGTGATTTCAAGAACGCCGACACTTCGTCATACGTAGCTGCAGTGCGCTTGCTCGTTTCGCGATCCTTGTACTTGTCTCCCTGCGGCCATCCGGGATAAATCACTCGGCTGCAATTGAAAGCTTCCGCCAATTTGAGGACGCCATCGCGGTCATTTCCCACGGGCAGAGGAGTGTGCATACCAAAGACCTCCAGTCTGAGATCTTTGAATGCCTTTGCAGCCCGCTCCGTTGTGATCTTTTCCGACAGAGGATAGTACTCGATCCCCCAGAAACCGATATCGGCAATCTTCCGTAGTGTGCCTTCAAAATCCTCTTCAAGCGCCTTTCGGACAGTGTACAATTGAATTCCAATCTTTGCCTTATAGGATGAAATCGGGCTGAACTTGAAGCCCCCTGTTGCCAGTGAAAGAGTCCCTAGTCCCATGAGCTTCAAAGCGATCCTCCTTGATTGATGAAGAGTTTCCAAGTTCTTCTCCTCATTCCTCTGACTGTTTAGGCAGGCCCATTCCGGCATGACGTTCTCTGGCAGAGGATAATACTCGATTCCCACAAATCCAACGCCAGCGATTTTCTCGAAGTGTGTCTTCGGCAAAGTGGTCATGGAACGTCTCAACGAGTACAAGGGGATGTGTTCGTTGGCATCGCTCGCCAGCCATGCTGCAATTTACGTGGTACTCAGCAAGAAACGTACTGTAAAGTAACAAGCAGGCCGAAGGGACGCTCCTGAGGTCACGATTCCCACCTTTATCATTTTGATTATTGCTTATCAATATAATAGTATGGAGCATTATCCTGCTCCCGCACAGGGCCCCATAGACCTGTTTTTCCCCATATTTCGAAGGGAAGAAGGATGGCTCCCCGCAAAGCGTTGGCATTGAGATTGAGAGTTTCAGGATAGATTACGCAATCGCACCTTTTCCTTCGGAAGCGGCGCAAAGGGCCTGCATTTCAGAACCCAGAGCTTGATCGCCTCTTATCTAAGACCGGTGATTCCAACGAATTTCGGTAAGGATTGCAGTGTGCAATCGCACAATTGACCTCCCTCGCAGCCAACCGTCGAAGAGACAAATGCACTCCAAAGACCCGTTCGCTTCCGCACCTCTTGCTGATTCGCCGGTGACGTGTGTTCAACAGAGATTTCCGTATCTCACTGGTGTCTCCATTTTCTCTTGTCACTCGCAATACAAACCTTCCACTCACAACACATCGACAGCGCAATAAAAGGGGGTGAACGATAGAGGGAAATCAGCAATTACAAACAAAGGGGTCAATAAGTCTCCTCGGGCGTTCAGTGAGAGTTGTTGTGCACGCGCGTAAAGGAGTGCTGACTCGACCCATGCAGTATTATTGACTGTAGTGCCAGTGAGCGACAGCGGGGAAGCGTTGGTGGGGAACGGTTAGTGAGGAAAACTCGATGAGGAGGAGAGACTGTCACTATGAATCGTGATCGTCACACAATTCATTTCATTCTTCTACAACTCAAGACCGGTAAGGAGAAAGGCAATGCGCACCAAAACGATTCTCATGGTTTTGGCCCTCGTAGTACTGATCACGTCGCAGGCTGTGTCTCAGACACCGGCGCGGGAGTCGTTCAACTATTCGTTCACGACGATCGCCGGATTGGGAACAGCAAGCAACGGTTTCGGGGGACCCTGGGTGGTTGATCCAACTGCTGGCGGCGTCGAGGGCCTGGTTGCTATTTCGGGGTCACGGTTCAGCTACGGGGATCTCAGTTACGACGTTGCACACGATACTGTCCACTTACAGATCGTGAAGAGCAACGCATGGTCTGACTTTCAGCGCTACAAACGCCCACTGGCCGCAGCGTGACCAAACACGGCGGGGGCGCACTACTGGGTCAGCTATTTACTCGACGTAAAAGACACCAACGTAGTAGGAAATACCTATTTCATGGTCAAGTTGTATGATGGCACAAACGAACGGATAGCCATCGGCAAAGGAGGCGGAGCTGATTCGCCGGTGTTCACCTGCGGCAGTGGTTGGCCTGGGAATGCAGGCGACGATCTCTCCGCAACACCGGTCGCCGCAGGACCGGTATGGCTTGTCGTGCGGATCGACATGAATGGCAGCACCACGGAAGATCAAAGAACCTACATGTGGATCAATCCGAATCCTGCCGGTCCGGAGCCGGACACAAGCACCGCGATCGTGAAGCGTAACTCGACGTTCCCGAACGGATTTGACATGATCGCGATAGAGTTCGGAGGCGACGGTGCCAATGTGCGGCTGGTCTTCGATGAAATCCACATCGCCACCAGCTTCGCTGATCTGAATGCATCCACCCCCGCAGGTACGGTAGCGCGGGAGTCGTTCAACTATTCGTTCACGACGCTCGCCGGATTGGGAACAGCAAGCAACGGTTTCGGGGGACCCTGGGTGGTCGATCCAAGCGCTGGCGGTGTCGAGGGCCTGGTTGCTATTTCGGGGTCACGGTTCAGCTACGATGACCTCAGTTACGACGTTGCACACGATACTGTCCACCTGCAGGTCGTGAAGAGCAACGCATGGTCTGACTTTCAGCGCTACAAACGCCCACTGGCCGCAGCGTGACCAAACACGGCGGGGGCGCACTACTGGGTCAGCTATTTACTCGACGTAAAAGACACCAACGTAGTAGGAAATACCTATTTCATGGTCAAGTTGTATGATGGCACAAACGAACGGATAGCCATCGGCAAAGGAGGCGGAGCTGATTCGCCCGTGTTCACCTGCGGCAGTGGTTGGCCCGGTGCTTCAGGCGATGATGTCTCCGCAACACCGATCGAAGCAGGACCGGTATGGCTTGTTGCGCGGATCGACATGAATGGCAGCACTACGGAGGACCAAAGAACCTACATGTGGGTCAATCCGAATCCTGCCGGTCCGGAGCCGGACACAAGCACCGCGATCGTGAAACGTAACTCGACGTTTCCGAACGGATTTGACATGATCGCGATAGAGTTCGGAGGTGACGGTGCAGATGTGCGCCTGGAATTCGATGAAATCTCCATTTCCCCCACCTTCGCGGGTCTTGCCACCGCCGTACCGTCCGAACCGAGCAGCGTTCCGGCCCAGTTTGCCCTCCTGCAAAACTACCCCAACCCCTTCAACCCGAGCACGAAGATCCTCTATACTCTGCAGGCGACCGGACAGGTTCGTCTCTCGGTCTATGACCTTCTCGGGAGGGAAGTGGCTGTGCTGGTAGACGCCGTTCAGCATGCAGGTGAGCATCAGGTTTCCTTCCAAGGACAAGGGCTCCCCAGCGGCGTGTACTTCTACAGGCTCCAGTCTGGTCAAGGGCTGATCACGAAGAAGATGGTGCTGATGAAGTAACGGAATTTCGAAACAGTATCATCGGCGAGAAATCGTCAATGGAATTCGGGGCCGGGCGAGCAGAGTATCGCCCGGCCCTTTTTGCTTGAGATGTGTCCGAAGAATTGCATCGGCCGCGCAGAATCATGGAACAATCGTTGAACCCTGTCTCACTTACAACCCACGAGACGGAAAAAAAACTTCATCAAAGAAGCATACTGTCATGACCTCGTTACGCAAGACACTTCTCAAAACGCTTCTCCTCGCCGCGCTCTTCCCTATAACGATTTCAGCGCAGAATGCGCCGTCACAGACACTCACGTCCGCACCGTATCGCTGGAAGAACGTGCAGATTGTGGGAGGAGGGTTCGTCGACGGCATCGTATTTCACCCGACCGCCAGGGGGGTCTGCTATTACCGCACGGATATCGGCGGCGCTTACCGGAGAAACCCCGAAACGATGAGATGGGAGCCGCTGCTGGATTGGATTTCCTACGATGACCTGAACCTCATGGGAGTCGAGAGCATTGCGCTCGACCCCTCCGATCCCGACAGGCTCTATCTTGCGTGCGGCACCTATACCAATTCTCAGAAACCCGATGGTGCGATCCTTCGATCGGAAGATCGCGGCAGGACATTCAAACGCACAAATGTCCCCTTCAAGATGGGCGGCAACGAGAATGGCCGCGGGAACGGCGAGCGCATGGCCGTCGACCCGAATGATGGGAAGATCATCTACCTCGGAACGCGACACGCCGGTCTGTGGAGAAGCACAGACCGCGGAGAGACATGGCGCCGCGTCGAGAGTTTCCCGGACGTGACAGAGTATCCGCCGGCGAGTATTCAGAGCCAGGACAGCATTCGTTTCTGGCGGTGGCAGAACCAGGGGAGCGGGATCGTGTTTGTCATCTTTGACGGGCGAAGCGGAGCGCGCGGAAGCGCGAGCTCGACGATCTACACGGGCGTGTCCCTGAGCGGCCGTGAGAATCTCTTCCGCAGCACCGACGCAGGAACCACCTGGCATCCCGTTCCCAGACAGCCAATGCAGTACCGCCCCACCCACGCCGTGCTCGCTTCCAATGGAACGCTGAACCTCGCCTACGGCTCGAGCCCCGGACCATCACGTATGAGCAGTGGCGGAGTATGGAAGCTCAACACCGATAACGGCAAATGGACCGAGATCACGCCCTACAAACCCGATGCCGACAGGAAAAAGGGCTTCGGCTATGCCGCAGTTTCTGTCGACGCACATGATCCCAACACACTTATTGCGAGCTCGTTCGGGCGCTTCAGCGCCGCCGGGGAAGATGATATTTTCCGCAGCATCGACGGCGGTCAAACGTGGGCGACTATCTTTGCCGGAGGGGGTACGTACGATTTCTCCCTTGCCCCTTACGTGGCTCAGACACCGGTTCATTGGCTCTTCGATATCGAAATCGATCCCGCCGATCCGAAGCACGCAATGTTCACTACGGGTTATGGCGGGTATGAAACGTTCAATTTGACGGACGCCGATGCCGGCAAGCCAACAAAGTGGTGCGTGATGAGCACTGGCATCGAAGAGACCGTTGCTCTCGATCTTCTCAGCCCGCCAAAGGGCGCGCACCTGATCTCTGCCATCGGCGACTACTGCGGCTTTGTGCATTGGGATTTGGATAGGCCCGCGCCTGAGGGTCATTTCGACAACCCGAGATTTGGCAACACGACAAGTCTGGCTTGTGCTGAGAAGAACCCAGATATGATCGTGCGTGTCGGCAGAACGTCACATCACAAACCCGGCCTCAACATCGGTTATTCCCTTGATGGCGGCAAGACGTGGCAGCCGACGGCTTCTATGCCCAACGCAGAGACGGGCCTCGGCTCAATTGCTGTAGCGTCGGATGGAGCCACGTGGGTCTGGGCACCGGATCCGATCTATCACTACCCTCGTTCGCCTGAACCGACCCCGGTCTGGCTGACGACTGATCGTGGTTCAACGTGGGTTCAATGTCAGGGAATTCCGCCGAATACCCGTGTCATTGCGGACCGTGTCAAGCCGAAGCGGTTCTACGGGATGAACTTGTTCGAAGGGAAGTTTCTTGTCAGTACCGATGGAGGGGCACACTTCGCGGGGTGGCCGTTGAAGCTAGACGGCGGACCTCTTCCTCAACGAGGGAATAGAGGGGACAACCGCGGCGGGCAGGATCGCCTGTACGCCGCACCCGATCGCGAAGGAGATCTCTGGATTGCTGCCTTTGACGGGCTGTATCACTCCACCGATGAAGGGAAGACTTTCTCCGGAATCGAGGGCGTGGAGGAAATCCACGCGTTCGGATTCGGCAAGGGGGCGCCAAGAGCGAGCTATTCCGCACTCTACCTTGTCGGTATCGATCGAGGCGTTCGCGGTATCTTTCGTTCGGACGATATTGGACGAACCTGGGTGCGCATCAACGACGATCAGCACCAGTGGGGATTGGTGCTTCAGATAACCGGCGATCCGAAGCTCTATGGACGTGTGTACGTCGGCACGCACGGGCGCGGAATTCTCTATGGCGACCCGGTGAAATAGCACGGGACGGGGAGTCGAGAAACCCCGTCGATGGGGTCTTCCGTCGTGCGACCGGCGGTGCTTGAAGTGTAAGAGAGCGCCCTCGTTTATACTTCCCTTCACTTAATCAATACCATCATCTTCGTCCCTCTGTACCCCTCCGTCTGCAGGTTGAAGAAGTACACTCCGCTCGACAGACTCGTCCCCTCGAAGGGGACGTCATAGGTACCTGCTTTTTGCCTCTCCTTGTCCACAAGCGTGGCGATTTTCCGTCCCATGACATCGTACACCCTTAACGTCACCGTACTCGCTTTTGGAAGTGAGTACGAGATAGTGGTCCGGGGATTGAATGGATTGGGGAAGTTCTGCTGCAGCTTGAACTGCTCAACAATTCCCGCAGCGTTTCCCTCGACCGAAGAGATAAGCCGACTACCATTATCGATCAGGACGAATTCCACGGATCGCGCAGGCGACGCAAGCCTGATCTCATTTTCGATCGGATACGCCCACGCCGGAATGTTAGCCAGACTATCGAGCGGTCCCCACGTTGCGCCGGTCGGTCCATAGCCGTTGATCACGACGGCCTGCGGCCATTGGCTCTTGTCAATACCGGTCAGCGTAAACGCATAGAACTTCTGACCGACACCGATGTTGCTCGGATCTACCTTCACCACATAATCGGCCGACCCTTTGTTCACAAGGACGACGCCTGTGTGTCCAGAGGAGTACCTCGTAGCGTATGCCAAAATATCGTTATTCCCGCCGGAAGATGTGCTTATTGCGTGATCTCCGACGAACCGTTGCATGTAGGTGAGGTAATAGAAATCGGGTCTAGGATTCCAAGGCGGAATGCTGGAGTTGCTTCCATAATAGAACATGCCGTCACTTTCCCAGTTGGCCACAAGCCAGCGTGCGGACATGCCGAAATTATTGTTCATCATCTCACCGAGCAAGACAACTGCCTGCATTCCGTTCGCAATGGAGGTCTTCGCATCATCCGGCCCGCCGCAATTCCACTCGGTCACTGCAACCGGTTTGGGAGAAGCTTGCTTCGCCGCAATGTCCTGCCGGATGAACGAAATGTTCTGGTCGATGGCGGTACGAGCCTCATTCAGCTGACTCTTGATAGTCGTTTTACTATTGCCAAAGTAGTTGTGCATGACATAGAAATCGGCCGAATCTCCCACTTCTCTGAAAAACCCATCGTTCCATTTTTGATTGGCAACGTCCCAATCATTTGTGGCGTCGAAATGAAGAATCTGGCCTCCGATGTACACGGTGGCCCCTACCTCCGCAGCGGCAGCTCTCATCGAGTCTGCAAAAACCTTGAAATGCTTCCCGTACAACTCGCCGGTTATTGTGTCCGGCTGCCCATCTTGGTTCGTTGAGCGGTCGATCCACCAGCCAGCCTCCCAGGGACCGGCGTTTTCATTACCGATTTCCCAGAACTCGGTCCGGCCTCCATCATAGCGCACCCAATCAGCGGCATAGTGAGCGGCCTGTGCAACGGGATTCGCACTCGTGCCATACCGCGCGTAACCATAATTAACGGTGATGAGTCCTTGACACCCCAGCTGGCTGCAGAGGTCATAATACTGATCGACCGTAAGTGAATACCACGATCCAATCTGAGGATGGAACTGACCTTTCGACCAAGTGACCGTCCTCGTATCGTAGCTGTACGCAGAGTCGGGCAAATCGCCGGGGTCCCCATCCCAAAAATAAATATCGGACCAGCTACCGCCCGGAAAGCGAATGAGGGTGGGAGATAGGAACTGAAGATGGTTCACCAGCGTGGTGTTGTTGACGTTCTGCGATACCCAGACGGCAACGGCATTCCCAAAGAGATAATTAGAGACTTCGCCGAGCGTGTCCGCTCCGTTGAGAGTGACAGTAACCGTCGGAGTCGCGGTCGTCTTCGACATATCCACGGAGACAGGAGCGGTCGTGTATTTCGGATAATAGTCCTCGAGAAAGCAATTCGAGCTTTGCTGCGCAAGGACAGGAACCGCAAAGGTGGAAAGCGCAATCCAGACCGCAAGCATTTGCCCGATTTCCATCGCTCCTCCATCCTATTCCATCTCTTTCGTATCAATAACGATCGTCGAACCTTCCAATCCATCGGACGAAGCTTTCAAAGCAATACGGCCGGACTTGTCCGTAGATTGAACCACAACCAAACACATGCCGTTGAATGTCTTCCGCCTATCTGCTTTGAACGGCTCGAGACTTGTCTGAAGACCATTGTCGACGCCTGCTATCGTCCCTTCACCGGAAAGAGTGAGTTGAACCAAGTTGTCGGCCGTGGGCACCATTGTTCCCCCTTCATCCATAATCCTCACGGTGACAAAGGAGAGATCCCTTCCATCCGCCGCGATCGTGCTTCTGTCGGCTTCCAGCGTAATCTTTGCAGGCGGCCCGGCGGTCTTGACCTCTTTCGCGAGGATCACGTTCCCCGCGGTCCGGCCAATCGCCTTCAGGACCCCAGGCTCAAACGTCACACGCCAAGCAAGGTGCAGCTCATCCCCGACCTTCTTCCGCGTGCCGAGCGACCGACCGTTGAGGAACAGCTCAACTTCGTCACAGTTCGTATACGCCCAGACATCAATCACATCTCCCCTTTTCCAATTCCAGTGAGGGAAAATATGGAGCACCGGTTTGTCGGTCCATTCGCTTTGGTACATGTAATAGGCGTCCTTTGGGAATCCGGCCAGGTCCACGATACCGAAATACGAGCTGCGGGAAGGCCACCCGTACGGCGTCGGCTCTCCCAGGTAATCGAAGCCGGTCCAAATGAACATGCCGGAGAGGAAGTCATACTTCTTCATGATTTTCCACGTCTCCTCGTGCGTTGAGCCCCAGGGGGTGCTGCAGTTGTCGTACGAGGAGCAGGTGTTGTCGGGGTTCCCCTTGTCGAACGGCTTGTCCCAGCGCTCCGGCCATCGGCGAATGCTGTCCGACGGCATATTGTAGTGGCCGCGTGTCGCCAGCGCAGACACCGTCTCCGTGCCGAGGAATTTCTTGCCGGGAAAATTCTTGGGGAAATCCGGAAATTTCTCAAGGCTGTAGTTGAGGCCGACGAGGTCCAGAGCGCCGGATCGTATCAGGGGATTCGACGGATCCGTGTCATTACAGGCTGAGGTAATCGGTCGGGTCGGGTCGAGGGACTTCACCAGTCCCGCCAGCTCCTTCGCAATCGCGATGCCGATGCCGGCGTTCTTGTCCCACTGCTCGTTCACCTCGTTCCCAATGCTCCACATAAACACGCTGGGATGGTTCCTATCGCGGACGACCATATCCTGCAAGTCCTGCCGATGCCACGCGTCCCAGTCGAGCGCATAGTCGAATTCCGTTTTCTTCGTCTTCCACATATCGAACGCTTCATCCAGCACGATGAAACCCATCTTGTCGCACAGATCCAGAAGCTCCGGCGCAGGAGGGTTGTGAGAGGTACGGATGCCGTTCACCCCCATCCCCTTCAGAATCTCAAGCTGACGCTCGATCGCACGCGTGTTGACGGCCGCACCAAGGCATCCGAGATCGTGGTGATCGCACACGCCGTTGATCTTCACGTGCTTGCCGTTCAAGTAGAATCCTTTGTCGCTGTCAAAGACGAATGTGCGGATTCCAAATGGGGTTTCGTAGTCGTCGAGTATCTTGCCTTCTACCTCGACCGTTGTCACTGCCGTATAGAGTCTCGGATTCTCAAGCGACCACAGAACAGGATTCTCCACAGCAAGAGTCTGAACGACATCAGAGACCGAGCTCTTCGGCGCAACACCCTCAGTCGACTCAGTGCTTATTTCTTTTTTGTCACTATCCAACAAGACGGTCTTGAGAACGAACTTCTGGTCCCGCGCAGAAGCGTTCCTGATCTTTGTCGCAATCGAGACCTTCGCCGAGCCCTCGGTCACTTCCGGCGTCGTGACGAAGGTACCCCAGTGGTCGACGAACACTTTCTCTGTCGTTACCAGCCATACGTTTCTGTAGATCCCCGACCCGGAGTACCATCGGGAATTCGGCTGCTGCGAATTGTCGACTTTGACGGCCAGGACATTAGGTTCTGTTCCGTACTTCAGAAACGGGTTTAATTCATAACGAAACGAGCTGTAACCGTACGGCCGCTTGCCGAGGTAATGACCGTTGATCCATACCTCGCTGTTTCTGTAGACTCCATCGAATTCGATCGCCACCACCTTCCCTTCGTCCGATTGGGGAATCCTGAACGTCTTCCGGTACCATCCGACGCCACCCGGCAAAGCTCCTCCCCCCGGCGTGGCAGGGTTGTCCTGGCTGAAGTCTCCTTCGATGCTCCAATCGTGGGGCAGGTCGAGACTGCGCCATTGCGAATCGTCAAATCGAGGCTCCTGCGCGCCGGCCAGATCATTGAGGTGGAATTTCCAGCCGTTGTCGAAATTCTCTATCCTTGTGACTTTTGAGAGAGGGGAGCTGCACGACACACAGAAGACAGCTAAGAGAATGAGAAGAGAGAAGGAATACGGGAAACTAGTCCCCTTTCGGATCAGTGAGTTCATCGGTAGTATTCCTTATGGGTTATCCCAGTTGTCACTTCATCTTGATGGATTGCTCGGAACCATCGTAGTGCACGGTCACATCGGGAGGCGAGCCGAAATTCAGACCGAGCGGCTTCGTCTTGCTGATCCAGACGATTTCCAATGTCCTGGTTGAGAGCATCCCGGGAAATTCACCCTGACGATGCCCGATCGTCAGGAGCCCGTCCTTTTCGCTGTAATGCAACGGGATCGTCGAGAATGCGCCTTTTTCGTAGTTGTAGTTCACACCCTCATCTTCATAAAGCGTGAAGGAGCCATCGCTGCCCGTAAAAACGAACAAACGAATAGGATCTGCCGGCTTTTCCGCCGTGTACTGGATCTCCGGACCGCACGGGAGGATCGATCCTTCCTTCACAAACACGGGGATCTGCTCGTAGGGTGCTTCCGCTTCGAGCGTCTGACCTCCCTTGAAATAGCGACCGGAGTGGAGATCATACCATCCTGTTCCGGAGGGAAGATAGACCGAACGCGTCCGCGCTTTGTATTCGGTCACCGGATTGACCAGCAATGACGGACCGAACATAAACTGGTCGCCGATATTGAGCACGTTCTGGTCATTGCCGAAGTCAAAGACCAACGCCCGCATGATCGTGTAGTCGTTCTGGGTGACAGACCCGGTCAGCGAATAAATGTACGGCATCAACCGATAGCGCAGCTTGTCATAGGCAAGCATCGACTGGTACGCCGGGTGATCGTCGGGCGCGACATTGAACATTTCCCGATACGGAAACTGGCCGTGGACGCGGAACACGGGGCAAAACGCGCCGAACTGGAACCAGCGGGTCATCAGCTCGCGCCACTCCTCGAGATCGGCATCGTTCGGATGCTCGTAGCGCTGTTCCACGGCAAAGCCGCCGATGTCGGTCGTCCAGTATGGGATGCCGGACAACGAAAAATTCAGGCCCGCCGAAATCTGAGCCTTCAGGTCGTACCAACGGGCAGCGACATCACCACTCCACGTTACAGCAGGAAAGCGCTGCTGCCCCGCGAACGCGGAACGAGTGAGAATGAACACGCGTTGATTGGGATTCACCTTACGCTGTCCCTCGTACACAGCCTGACAATTCATGAGGGAGTACGTATTGAGGTAGCGAGAAGCGCTTCCGAGGCCGGTCGGTCCTTGTCGGAGAATGGTCTCCGTTCTGGAGAGATTCGAGCAAATGTCCGGCTCGGTGCAGTCCAGCCACCATGCGTCGGATCCCTTCGAAAACAGTTTCTCGTTGATCTGTTTCCAGTAGAGCTCGCGCGCTCCTTCGCTGTAAGGATCGTAGAACGTGGAGACGTATCCGGGTCCCACCCAATCCCGCTGGCCTTTCTCAACGTTCCACATATAGAGCCAGCCGTGTTCCTTGAATTCCTCGAAGTGTCTCGTCCCCACATAGAACTTTGGCCACACTGAAATCATAATCTGCGTGTGAAGATCGTTGTGCACCTCCTTCACCATCCCGTCTGGGTCCGGGTACCGCGTAGAATCAAATTCGTGGCTGCCCCACTGGTCCTCCTTCCAATAGAACCAGTCCTGAACGATGTTGTCGAGTGGAATCCGGCGCTTGCGGAATTCCTTGACCACCGAAAGCAGCTCGTCCTGCGTCCGATAGCGCTCGCGGCATTGCCACAATCCCATTGCCCACTTGGGCATCATGGAAGCTTTACCGGTGATTTCGCGATACCCATGAATCACCTCGTCGAGGTTCTCCCCGTGCACAAAGTAGTAGTCGATCTGATCCGCGACGTCGGAGTAGAGAGAGATGGTGTTCTTGCTCTTTTCGCTCTCCGGTCCGAGACACTTCAGACCGATGAACCCGCCGGTGTGGACCCACTCGATCTTGATCGGATACCTCTTCCCGGCTTCCATGCGGAGATTCAACAGATAGGTCCACGGGAGCCAGTTCTGGCGCCACGCATCGACCACGAGCTTGCCGCCTAGCCACATCCGCGTATAGCCGCAGGAATAGAGCCTGAGCTTGTGGATGCCTGTCTCATCGCTCTCCAGCTCTCCGCTCCAGCGGACGGCGGCAACGTTCTCCTGAAATCCGGGCGGATACTCGTCGTTCACATCGATGAACTCGTGCTCGATCCTCTGCTCGGACCGCGAGGTGTAAAGGGATGTCAGACTCGT
The DNA here is from genome assembly GCA_964480945.1 of uncultured Ignavibacteriaceae bacterium. Lineage (GTDB taxonomy): Bacteria > Bacteroidota > Ignavibacteria > UBA10030 > UBA10030 > VGWB01. The sequence goes on from CAYZRX010000005.1 coordinate 56,711, forward strand.
GTCTTTGAAATACTCGGCGGTCAGTCCTCCCGCTTTGCCATCCTTGCCATAGAGTTTGAGTGTGGATAGAGACTGATAGTCTCGAATGTCTCCAAACTTCGTGTGCGAATTATTGTCCCAAAGAATCCCGTACTCCTTGTTGGAGACGAGAAAAGGAACCACGGCAACAATGTTGTATTGCCAGAGGTCCACATCGTGGTTTTTGTAGTTCATGACGTCGTTTTGGTGCTGGCCCAACCCGTAGAACGCTTCATCGTCGGAAGAATCGAAGACCTGACGGATATGAAATGTGCTTTCGCCCATCACATCAGCGGGCGTGATGGTTTTGCCTCCGTCTTCCTTTTCCCCAAGAAGCAATCGGCCTTGAGCATCATAGAAGGCGATTGCCCCCGTTGTCGTCTGCACTCGCACCGTGAGCTTCGATGTGGTAATCTCCGTCCAGTCCCCTTTCACTTTCATCGACCAGGGCACCGACCCCCACGTGGTCTTGTCCACCATCAGACTTGGACGGGCTGAGAACGATCGCCCCGGCGTCGCAATGACGCGGATGATATCCTCGGCACACACCTGAACCTTCACCTGCTGCGCTTCGGTATCCCTTTGCTTCGTGATCTTGAAAAGGACACCGTCGGCTTGCTTCTCCTGAGGGGAAGAGTGCTGCACGACGATGACGAGGCAAGCGACGATGAACGTAACCTGCCAATGCTTTGATCTCATGATGCGTCCTCTCAATGCCTCACTGACTGTGAATCCTCGGATGATCCCAACTGGGACAAGCGCACTGGTTCGCCGCTTTCTCACTCGGGCAAACGCACATCAACTTCAGTGCCGTCGTATTCCACGATCTTGTCCGGATCTGGAGTTGTGTCAATCCCCACTCCGTGATTCCCGGAAACGACGACGATCCTGAAGCGTCTCTTTCTTATCATACCGGGAAACGTTCCTTGACGCTTTCCAATTGTCAGCGTCCGGTGGGCCTCGTTCCATCTGAAGTCGACAGTAGCATAAATCCCTTTCTCATAATTGTAATTGTCATTCTCATCCTCGTACAAGACAAAGCGCCCATCAGCACCCGGATAAATGCGCAGTTCGAAAGGATCTGCCGGCTTCTCTGTTGCATACTGAACAAACGGACCCATCGGGAGAATGGAGCCAACTCTGACAAAGAGAGGTGTTTTGTCGATTGGTGCGTCCGAGGCTCTCTCCTGGCCGCCATGGAATTTCTCACCCGTCCAGAAATCAATCCATCCCTCCGATCGGGGGAGATAGACCGGGCGCGTCTTGGGATGATCCTCAACCGTTTGCTCTTTCGCAAAAATCGAGGGGGTTTTCCAGAAGAGTCTCATCCGTGCCGCACCCGTGGATGAGTTTTCGGTCTCGAGAACGAAACCGTATTCTCTTCCCGCGATCAAGTCGACGGTGTCGGTATACTGTTCCACGCTGGTGTAGACGATCGGAAGCCGCTCGCCATCAAGATACATTCTCTTGGCGTCATAACTTTTCATGTGGAACTGGTGTCTTCCCGTTTCCTTTGGAATGAGTCTCCCTTCCCAACGAATGGAGAACATCGAGTCCGTCACATAGCTGGGCCTGCCGGTGTACCAAACGATGTCGATGTTGGGCACAATCTCTTCCTTGCCGAGACTCCCGTACTTATTGTCCCTGTAGTAGCTCACACGTAGGCCGGGCTTCCCATCGTTCGTCTTGAAGTACTCCGGATCAATGAGAACGCTTGGCTCAGGTGGACGATGATACTGAGGGTGCGTCACGGGACAAACCATGATGGACGGCCCGAACATGAACTGATCGTCAATAGAGTAGGTTCTCTTGTCTGCGGCAAAATCCATCGGAAGGCCGCGCATCACTGTATAGCCTTCACTCGTCACCTTCCAGGCCAGTGAATAGATGTAGGGCAGGAGGCGGTATCGCAACTGGTCGAATTTCAGGATAGGCTCGACGAATTCGCCCATCTCCCATATCTCCCGCGGCGTTTCGGAACCATGGGACCGGAAGATAGGACAGAACGCACCAAACTGGAACATGCGGGCGTACAGCTCCTGGTACGCCGGATCTTTGCCGCCCCTCGTGAACACGCCATCATACGCCCCCAGGACAAAGCCTCCGATATCAAATGTCCAGTACGGCACGCCTGACATGCAATGATTGAGGCCCGCTGAGATCTGGCGCCGATAGACGTCCCAGCTTGCCCCGATATCGCCCGACCATGTTGTGGCGGCATTCCGTTGCTGACCGGCAAACGTCGACCTCGTCAGGATGTAACATCGGCGATCGGGTATATCCTTTCTCCAGTCTTCATGAAGACTGCTGGTCATCACGAGCGAGTAAGGATTCAGGTAGCGCGCGAAGGTTCCCAAGAAGTTGTTGTCAACACGCTTCATCTCGTACTCTGTCGACTCCTTTGTCATCGCGTTGACGACATCGGGTTCGGTCGAATCTATCCAAAGAGCATCGATGCCCTTGGAAAGAAGCCCTTTCTTGAGATAGCTCCAGTAGAGGCTGTCGGCGGCGGGATTGTAGGCATCGTAGTATTTGAAGCCAGCCCATCCTACTGGTGAGTACAAGTAGCCATGCTTGTACATCTCTCTGTAGATCTCCGTCTGCGGACCAAGGGCGGGCCAAATGGAGATCATCATGTGGTAGTGCATGGTGTGAAGACGTTCGAGCATCTCGGCCGGTGTCGGGAAAAGGGTCTTGTCGAAGAACATACCGCCCCAGTGTTCGGGTCCGTTCCAGTAATCCCAATCCTGAACGATATTGTCAATCGGCATCCTCCGTTCGCGATACTCAACAGCAACGTTCATCAGCTCATCCTGGGTGTGGTAGTGCTCCTTGCTTTGCCAGTACCCGTATGCCCATCTCCCATAAAGAGGAGCCTGTCCGGTCAACTTCCGATAGCCTGCGATCACCTCATCCATATTCTTGCCGCGGATGACATAGTAGTCGATATTATCGGCAACGTCCGACCAAAGGGAGGCCTTCTTCTCTCCATCATCTTCATAGATTGTTTTGGAATAGTTGTCCCAGAGAATGCCATAATTGTTGGTTGAGATCAAGAAGGGGATGACCGCCTCGGTGTTCGATTGCACCAGTTTCACGGTCCTTCCGCGGTAATTCATGTACCCATCTTGATGTTGACCAAGACCGTAGATTCCTTCATCAGGGCTGAGCTCGAACGTCTGCCTGATGCTGAACGCTGAATCAGCCCTGTAGACCACGGGTACGAACTCGCAGTCGACTTCTTTCAAGATCGTGTTGCCCTTGAGATCGCTCATGACGAGTCTGCCGCGCTCTTGTGCGATAGTCACCTTGAGCGTTCGGCAGCTTAGTATCACGTTGTCCCGATCCCGCTCCAGTTTCACCGGTAGAGAAGGCAGGCTATCCAGAATGACGCAGAGGCTGGTCTTCTTGTCCGTCACGGTCGGCTTCCATCGCACCACCCGCACAATATTGTCGTCATAAAACTGGACTTTTACGTTCATGAGGGATGAGTTCACAACGGCTCCGTTCTTGATCTGTTGAACGGCCTGATTCTCGGCCGAACTCAGATGTGGGGATGCCAGTGTCGAAATGAGGATTGCAGCGAAGCTGATTCTCATGAGATCCGCTCCATTCTATGTTGCGCACGCATCGTCAGTTTCTTACGTGCACCTCTGAAGGTATATCACTGGCGAGGAAGCAGCCAAGGACCCTCTCCATGATGAGCTCTTCTGCTTCCCCCGCGCAGATGTCGGACACCGATGAAACTGCCCTCGACCGATTCACCTGGTCCGGGCGGCCGTGGACGACCATCCGAGGCGATGAAGGCTGGGCGCATCAGTGTACGGACCCTTCTTGTGACAGCTCCGGACGGACCAGTGTGTCGCTAGCTCTGGGTCTACCGGTATTCTGCAGCTCGACTGACCAACGAGATACACTGAACGGGGGAGAGGGTCATGCTGTCAGAATGTGGACTCTACACTCTCCTGTAAACCCGGGTGCACCCCGAAGGATGAACCGCAGTGGGCAAGAGATTTCCGCAGCGCTGACCTACAACTGTCCTAAGATCGGCACGCTCCGATTGCTAGAACAGTGTGTAGATAAACGGGGCGAGCGCCGAACCTTGGGTCAGAATAATGAACAACCCCAAGAGGAGCAGAACGAAAATGATTGGCCCAAGCCACCACTTTTTTCGCACTCGCATGAACGCCCAGAGCTCACCGAAGATCGTCAGCTTCCTGCGTAGGTTCTTCAACCTCCCCATAGGTTCCTCAGTCTAGTTCAAATTCTTCTTCAACCACTTCCTTGGTGGGTCCCAGCTTCCCTTTTTCGATGATGAAACTCCCCATCACGAGGACGTCCATTTCTGTCCTCATGAAGCATCGCCACGCGTCCTCCGGCGTGCAAACGATCGGCTCTCCGCGGACATTGAAGGACGTATTGATCATCACGGGACAGCCGGTCTGGCGATCGAACTCCGTAATCAAATCGTAGAACAACGGGTTTTGGTCGCGAGAGATCGTCTGAAGCCGGGCAGAGCCGTCGACGTGCGTGACGGCCGGGATCATCTTGTGGTCGATACAGACATCGGCGACAAAGAGCATGAACGGGCTCGGCCGATCGAAATCGAAGTAGTCTCTTGCCCGTTCCTCCAGGACTGTCGGAGCAAAAGGCCGAAAGCTTTCTCGAAACTTGATCTTCAAGTTGACGATCGTCTGATTCTTGGCATTCCGCGCGTCTGCCAGGATGCTGCGGCTCCCGAGGGCCCGCGGCCCAAACTCCATTCGTCCCTGAAACCACCCCACGACTTTCTGTTCAGCAATAAGTCTGGCTGTTTCCTGCAGCATCTCCTGGCGGGAGCACTTGCTGTACCTTACATTGTTTGACTGCAGAAGAGCCTCAATCTGGTCATCCGAAAACTCAGGTCCGAGGAAGACATTCTTCATCACATAAGACCGCGGCCTTCCAAGGATGGTGCTATACACAAGGTATGCCGCGCCCACGGACCCGCCTGCATCCCCGGCCGCCGGCTGAATGAATAGATCGGCAAAGGCGGTGTTCTCCAGAATCTCGCTGTTTGAGATGCAGTTCAGGGCGACTCCCCCGGCGAGACAGAGGTTTTTCATTCCCGTTTCTTTCTGGACGTGCCGTGCCATCCTCACCATTATGGTGTTTGTCACCTTTTGGAGGGAGGCCGCGGCATCCTTGTGGAACTGCGTCAGCTTTGCCTCCGGCTCTCTTGCTGGCTCGCCAAAGAGTTCCGCGAATCTTCTCCCCACCATCTTCAGTCCGTATTCGTAGGTGAAGTATCTCATGTTCAGCCTGAAGCTCCCATCGTCCTCGATCGAGACCAGTTCTCGCGTGATCAGATCATAGAAGCGAGGCTCACCATACGGCGCCAATCCCATGACCTTGTATTCCGCGCTGTTGACTTTGAACCCGAGGTAGTAAGTGAAGGCCGAGTACAGCAACCCGAGAGAATGCGGAAATCCGATGTACCGGCTCAACTCGATGTCCGTGCCGCGTCCGACCCCGTAGGTCGTTGTCTCCCACTCACCGACGCCGTCCGCCGTGATGATGGCCGCCTCTTCAAAGGGAGAGACAAGGAAGGCGCTTGCCGCATGCGAGAGGTGGTGTTCGCAAAACAGGATTTCTCCCTCGTAGCCGAGTTCGCTGTAGATCCTCTGCGGAATCCAGATCTTCTCCTTGATCCACACCGGCATCGCTTTGAGGAATGAGGGCAAGCCTTTCGGCCAGGTTGCAAGATACGTTTGGAGAATCCTGTCGAATTTTACGAGCGGTTTGTCATAGAAGACCACGTAGTCAAGCTCTTGCGGTCGGAGGCCGGCGTAGCCAAGGCAGAAGTCGACCGCGTGCTTCGGGAAGTTCTGGTCGTGCTTCTTGCGGGTGAACCGCTCTTCCTGCGCGGCAGCCGTCAGCTGGCCGTTCTGGAGGACTGCTGCCGCTGCATCGTGATAGAAACAGGATATTCCGAGGATGTTCATACGACCCTAGAACTGGTGGCGTGCCTGGTCGAGGGTGTGGGCAACAGGTTCCTTCGATCTCCAGAACGAGCGGCTCGGGCGGATGCGGTGCATGAGGAGATCCTTCCCAACGATCCGAGCAACGAGAGACATCGGACCGATGAGAACGATGTACACAACTGTCAGAAGGAGAGCGGTGTTGGCAATCGCGAGTGCATGGGCGAATGCCATCCACCACTTGTACACTCTCTGACCAATCTTACGAAGAAGTTTCATGACAGTCAGCACTCGTTGCGCCAATATATCCAAAAACACGAGGAATCTCAATGAGCGCCTGAGGGAAGGGAGATGATTTCTGCCGTTTTAGTCTTATATTCCGAGCAGAGACTTGCTAATGGACTGTTGAAGAGCTATGCGGAAGCCGAAGAACCACGATCAATCATTGACCCCTCTCAAGAAGCGCGTGTTTCTCGCAATCACTCTTTCCTTTCCGGTAGTCCTTCTCGTGGGTCTAGAACTTGCTCTTCGTTGGTTCCAGTATGGACCCGATCTCTCCCTCTTCAAGCTTCATCAGATCCGCGGGCAGAGCTACTACCTGATGAATCCCGCACTGAAATACCGCTACTTCGGCACCTCCCACTTTGCGCCGTCAACATCGCCTGAGTATTTCCAGGTCGTCAAACCACGCGGCGTGTATCGCATTTTCTGTCTCGGTGGCTCCACAACCGTCGGCTACCCGTAGTGGTACAATGGCTCGTTCCCCTCCTATCTTCGTGATCGGTTGAGGGCAACGTTTCCGCAGAAGAACATCGAGATCATTAATGTGGGGATGACTGCCACCAACAGTTTCACTGCGCTCGACATCGCGCGAGAGCTCGCACACTACCAGCCGGATCTCATCATCGACTACGACGGACACAACGAGTTCTACGGGGCTCTTGGCGTTGCCTCTCATCAAACGATGGGTTCATCACGGTTCATGACGCACTTGTACCTCCACCTGATTCACCTCCGTACCTTTCAGCTCCTGCGAGATGCCATCCAAGCAGTCGCTGGACTCATCGGCCGAACAGACAAACCAGATTCACGCGGGACGATGATGGAAACCCTTGCGCGCGATCGGTATATCCCTTACGGAAGTGCTATGTACGATGACGCTTGCTCGATGTTCCGCGAAAACCTCGAGGACCTCAAGGCGACGTGCGAGTCAGCTGGGGTACCGCTCATCCTGGGAACTCAAGTGTCAAATCTCCGGGACCAACCTCCCTTTGTTTCAAGGAATTCGCCTGCGTTGCCATCGGAGCAAGGAGTCCTCTTCCAACGGTTGTACACGGAAGGAATGGAGCTCCAATCGAATGGGTTATGGGATTCCGCCATCGTTGCTTTTCGCTCAGCCATTACAGTCGACTCCTGCTTTGCGGACGCCCATTATCGACTTGCCGAGTGCCTTGATACGGCAGGGAGGAAGCACGAGGCCCTCCCTGAGTACATTCGTGCTCGAGATTACGACGAGCTCCGATTTCGCATGGATAGCAGGTTTAACGATGTGGTTCGAACGATGGAAGATCATGAACACTGCTTCGTATCCGATATCGAAGTTATAGATGTCGGCCGTGACGCCCGGCGCATAGCCGTCGACGAACACGTTATCGTGAACTTCGATGAGAAAGTAGAGCAGATTAGTCGCCGATGACCAAACCACCTTGTACCTCCCAAAGTAATCATCGGAGTCCACGTGCGCGCCGTAGGGAATCCACACCTGACCGATACGTTGCCACGGAACGTCCTGCCAGCACTTGTCGTCGCCTTTCCCGTCGACAAGAGGAGGAGGTACAACATCGGCGATCAAAACGGTATCGTCCTGGGTCGTTCGGATCTGGGAGCGCGCGCGAAAGCCGTTCGGAAGAAACGTCAGAAGGGCTATGATTCCGAATCTCAGAAGACAATTATGAGATGGCATAGGCGCAGGAGAATACGATGTTTTCTTCTAAAAAAAGGTCGGTCACTGAACGCTGGACCGACCGTGGTTTTTCCTTTGGGCAACTTGGCCCCTGCCTTCACGAGTATGTCTGCCCCGCACACGCGGCATCCGTTTCGTCGGCAAGCTCAGAAAGCTGCCCATCAGAAGTATGGGACACCTGCTGTTCCCATTCGCACCCGGATGATATTCCACATGTTCGCTGTCTGCGTGCCAGGATCGTTACTGATCATGTAGAGATTCTGCCCACCCCCCCAAGCAGATTGTTTACCATAGGGTGCGAGAATACCTTTATAAAAGTAATCCAAGGTGTTGGTCGTTGGGTCGAAGACCACGAGCGGGTTCACGTCATCGATCGTAATGTACATTGTTCCAGTCGCAGAGAACGCAATGGCTTTTACGACGCTCGAAGAGAAACCCGCAAGATCAACGACAAGAGATTGAGACCCGAGATTGCCGGCAGCGTCTATTGTGTGTCTCCAGATCTTCGCAGGGGTCGTTGTATTGGCTTGTCTCGATGCTACATAGAGATACCCGCTGACTGCGCGGATCGCCAGGATCTCGTCCGTGCGGTAGGATCCCGCCGTTTTGATCTGAGCAGTAGTGAGATCGACAGGAGGGTTGGGAGGAACCACGCAAAGATCGGTCGACGCGCCTCCCGTGTAAAAATTCCCGTAAGCGTCAAAGTCACCACAATTCACGGGTATGCCGGAAGGAAGTCTGGTCCACCGGGTCAATCGACCGGTCGACAGATCTGCCATCTGAATCTCTCTTTGGAGCTTTCCTATGAGGTACAGAATTCCGTTGTGGATTCTGGCATCCGAGTAAACTCTCTTGATGGCAGGGCTCACCGCTGTAACCGATAATTGAGCGGCTGATCCATCAGGAGCGACCATCCAAAACGTGTAGGGTGTTCCTGACGCGACGACGTAAGTATTTTCTGCGCTGTCCACGGCAACGGTAGCGAGCGGTATGTTAGCAACAAAGGCGCCGTAGCGGTCCATCACGGCATCGATGCCGTACGGGCTCATCTTTGCAGCGAGATACGCCTTAGCGGAGACGACCTTGATCTCAGCAGACGCGGCAAACAGATTGGGGCGACGAACCGTGAGAGAGGTGCTGGATGCGTTGACGATTTCTGTGACCGTGCTGTTGAAGTAGACAGTCATATCGCTGATGGAATCACTGAAGCTCTGCCCCTGAATCGTAATCATATTCACGCCGGCAGGCGCCGCCCCAGGAGGAATGACTCCGGTGATCGTGGGCGTCGTCACCGTCGGAGCCGGCTTGTCCCATACCGGCCCCGCGACATCATAACTGCATCCGATCACTGCGGCCATGCTTGCGGCGGCGATGAGACATGCAAGCAGAAAGAAACGATACGCATTCATGAGCTCATTCCTTCACGGTTTCAAAATGAAAAACGTGCGGTCATCCGTTGGACGTTCTGGAAAATGCCGTACGGCGTATACGAGTAGTCGAAGGAGAATCCGAACTTGGAGACCCCTACGCCATATGAAAGTCCGCTCTCATCGCTGTTCGTCGCATATCCACCGCGCAGCGAGAGCATATCCATAATCCGATAATCGATTCCTACCTTCAGCTGTTCCGGATGATCCCGGTAATGGCTTGCGTCAACACTCAGATAGAGCGATTGATCAAAGGGGAGCTTCGGAACCAGGTCCATCACGTTCATCGATATTCCGAGGGTAAAAACCAGCGGCAGCTGAAATCCTTCGTAGACGTACTGGATATCCTTGGAGAAATTCCTTACCGACATCCCAAACACCAGGCTCTTGAACCCCGTCCTGAATTGAGTTCCGAAATCGAAAACGAACGGTGTCAGTCTGTTCGACGCGGTCCTTGCCGAATCAGCATAATACAGGATGGTCGTTCCCGTGCTGTCGAACACCGGGTTTGAAGGTGCTTCGCTCGGAACAAAACTGTCGCCCAGGTCCTGTCGAGCCCACCGTACCTGACCTCCGACGCTGAATTGATTCGTCAGCTGTTTGGCGTACCCGATCCCGACCGCCAAGGCATTCAACTTGAAGATGCCGACATCAACATACCCCTTCTGACTGAGCGGATCCCTGTCTACGCGGGTGCCGATGAATTCCCCATAGTCCACATATTGTATGCTGAAGCCCAGCACCCCGTAATCGCCCTTGAAGGGACTAACGGCGATGCCAAATGTGTAATGTCGGATATCAGCTATCCACCGGTTGTTGCTTGCTGTGACATCGAAGAATCCATCCATTGCCGACATGCCGGCTGGATTGAAGAACAGTGCGCTTGAACCAATCTGGAGACTCGTCACGGCGTCCGCCATGGCAGCGGCCCGTGCATCCGAGACCACACTCAAGAACCCAAAACTGGTCTGTGCCAGTTTTTGATTGGTTTGGGCGATCCCGCAATCGGTCAACAGGACCCCCAGCAGAACTCCTATCGCTATAACGCCCGTCGTCTTTTTCATCGATCAAGCCCTTACCTGATAATCACAAACTTGCGGAACGTTGTTTGGCCCGCGCTGAAGATTTTGTCTCCGTTACGAAAGATGACGGCACCCCGAGGATACATCAACTTCAGGTGTTCATCGTAGACGTCATAATTCGCAACTCTGTCCTGCGTCGCATAGGTATCTTCGGTCACTTCAACGAACAGGATGTAAATGCCGCTGACCACGATCTGGTTCGAAGAAGTCTTGGAATCCCAGGCTTCATCGCCCGAGCCATTGGTGTGATCCTTTTCCCATACGAGGGTTCCGTTTTCGGTGAAGATCTTCAGCTTGCATGTTGGCGGCAGTCCGTAGAACATGATCCGGTCGATGTTGCCGGTGGTGCCGGTGTTGGGATCCGCGAACTGCCATTTCCGTGACCGGATATCGTAGGGATTCGGGACGACTCGCACCTCTCCGAGCAGATTGCCGGCAGGTCTCAGGAGGTGGGCCGGCACAGAAGTCGGCGTCAGGAACAGACTGCTGTACAATGGGGTGCCCGGCTTCACATCGTTCTGCGTACCGTCGTCTTTGGACTGAATGTAGTAGTAGTAATTGAATCCGCGCACCGCCGACGTATCGTCCCATTGGGTGACGGCATTTGCAGCATTACATTGGAAGACCTTCTGGTAAACGGACCGATAGTCTTTCACCGTCCCTTCGCATCGGTAGATGACGTAGCCGTCAAAATGGGGCCCGCTCGCCGCATTGTTGTCCCACTCCAGGTGAATTCGGTCTCCACCTGAAGTCACGGAGAAACTGCTCGGCGCGGGAGGCGGCTGAGGAATTGCATAGTTGGAACTAAAATTGGCCGTGGCGTTGCGAAACGTCTGCAGGAGGGAATCCTTGCCCGTTTCAACCCACGCACGCGTATAGTCGGTGTATGTCGTACCGCTGGTCCCGGGAGGAAAATTGAGCGATGGCGTGCTCGTCCCCTTGTAGTACGCATACCATACGGCTCCAACCTCACGGCATTTTTGCCAACTGATTCCGCTCACTCCTTCGGCAAACACAATGTGGATGCTATCACCCGGGGCCAATGTATAGGGGCCAAATCCCTGTCCCTGCTCCCCGCCATAGCGGTTGGTATGGGTTGTACCCCAATCTTCAACATATTGGCTGCCGACGGATTCCTCATGAGACTGAGGGAGATGGCCCTCCGTCATCCTCTGATACCGTGCCTGCATGAACACATCGTCGTACTGGCTGACGGACGCTGCCATGATGGTTTCGTCCGGACCAAAATATGATGTAGTCGCCGGCTGGCTGGGATCGTCAGTCCCGAAGCTCTGGGGAGTCTGCGAAGCGAACAACGTCACGCAGCCGGCGTACTTTGCCGAACCCAACAATCCATCCAAGCCCGGTCCGCCTCCATTTTGGTTTGGGCAGCCCCAATCCTGATCGTACGTGACGCTTGTCCGGTTCTTCGACGGAGCGTAAAAAGAATAGAAACCTCTCATAGTGCCAGTCGTGGAAAGCGGTCTGTAAGGGCCGAAATCGTGTTGAACGGTGCTGGTACCCCACTCCGATTCGAAGGCTCCCCACGTCGAGCCCCAGCCGCTGGAGGTAACTCCGGCGAAAGCATACCGGTAGCTGAAATGAACCCAGAAGTTGTTCAGGGTCTGCGGAGGGCTCATCACGTCGCCGTTCTTGTTGTAGATGCCTGTGTTCGTGAAGACGTAATCATAGATGAAGTAGTTGTCGTGATTTTGCTGCGTGAACGCCAACACCTTTTTTGTGACCGAGACGCCCATAGAGGTATTGAACTTGATCACCACCATTCGGTCGCATGGAAGATCACTCTGCACCTCGTCCAGCACATCATAGAGTTGATTGCTCGCGGCGAGCTGGTTATCCACAACCACGATCGGCGGATTGCTCTGCCCGATCAACTTTATGCTCTGCGGAAAAATCACGGTAGGCTGGTTGACCGCGTCGTACCGGGGCCCGGAACCGACGACTTTCACGGCTTTGACCTTTTTTTCGACCGGATCGTAGAAATTCGTGGCGCCCAGCCACAGGCCTTTCATGCGGCTTGTGTACTGATTGTCGCCGTACTGTGCGGGCCACGTAAAGGAATTGTTGTTGAAGGGCGTCAGTTCGTTCTCCGACCCGTAGTCCACCAGAAAAGACTGCAGCTGTCCAACGCGAATCCATCGCAGCTCCTGGCAGAGGGCAAGTTGAATGCTGCCGACGACGAGCATCAAACAGACGAACGGCAGCGCTGGTCGAATCTTCCTGATCGTATTGTTCATCTGAAATTCCCGTTCAGATCAATAGTTGGCAAATGTCAATCCAAGTCGAATGAAACCCGAAGGCCGAAGGTGACGGCGCGGGGAGTCAGGAACCAATACGTGGAGGGATTCGGCATGAAGATGTACGCCTTGTCGCTGTTGATTTGATCGATCCTCTTCTGATCGACCGACGACCAACGTTGTGCAACGGGGAGGCTTGCGTCGTCCGCGTATTGCCAGTATTGTCCGGTCTTCGCTTCGTAATAGATCGCGTGTGTTCTTCCGGGAGAGAGCTTGGTTTGCGTCATGTCCGCCTGGTATTCAATGGGCTGCCATTCGACGCCCGGTTTGCGATAGTCCCCGAGCTTGTCGTCGCCGGGAATATTGTTATAAGCATTGCCTTTCGGCAGATGGAGGGAACGCCTGTAATCTTGGTCGCCGGTGTTCCTGAGGCGCAACGCATTGAAAAGATTGTAGACGTCGGCAAACAGCTGGATCGTGAATCGATCGACTTTGAGGGACTTGCTGGCACGCAGCGTCGCATCGAAATAATCCACATACTGCACGTTGTTGCTGACGCCCGGGGCATTGAGCGGGTTATACGTGGTCCATCCCCCTTGATTCCAGTTCAGCAGAAAGCTGAATAGGAAATCGCCAAACCCGTTGTGCCCCAGTACCTTCGGCCCAAAATCTCCAGGCGTGGAGAAATTGAGGTTTGCTGTGGCATAGGGCGTGGGTTTGTATCGAGTCTGATACAGATTCACCGTGTTCTGGTCGTAGGCTTGCTGTTGGGAAGGATCCTGAAACAATTGACCTTCGCCGAAGTTGCCGCTCGAGTAGGTCTGATAGGTATAGTTGGCGAATCCTGAGAACCAGCGCCCCGGGGATTTGCGTATGGTCACCTCGAACCCACGAATATCCCGATAGGAATTGCTCGTTGTTACAGTGTAGGTTTGGCCGAAAATCGGCGTGTAGGTCGTCGTGTTTTGCTGGTTGCTAATGTCGCGATAGTACGCAGTGACTTGAACCAGCACGGAATTGTCGAAGAGCTGCTGATCATACCCCAACTCGTATGAAATGGTCTTCGCAAGAGCCAGGTTGGGATCGCCGAGGCGCGCGAGTGAGTGATCAGTTCTGCGATCGACTCGAAACAACGATTCGTACTGCGGCATTTGTTTGAAGTGGCCGTAGTTGAAGTAAAGTTTGGAGTTTTCCGTAATGGGATGCGAAATGCCGATCCTCGGGCTCAACTGCCATTGGCCTTTGGATTTCTGCACGGCAAGCACCTGCTGAGGGTTATACTGGTATGAGTAGAAATCTGCGTCATAAGGATTATAGCTCCACCAGTATGTTTGGGAATTGCTGTAATCCAGACGAAGGCCGGCGTTCAGGACAAACCCATTGGTCTCCAGCTTGTCCTGAAGGTACGCGGCTCCCCGGATGGGGAAATTGTCCATCTGAACGCGGCTGGCGTAAAGATTTCCGCCGGTTTGCATTTGTATGAAGCCGTAGTCCAAATTGAGATCGTTATAGACGAATTCAACGCCCGCCTTCACCTCGTTGTTGAAATCGACCTGGCTGGTCAAGTCTGCTCTGACAGAAACCTGGTTCGAAATGGAATTATCGCGGGCCAACGACTCTTGGGAAGCATCTTTGATGACGACGCCATCAGATATTCCAGGAAGATAGCCGAAGGGGTTTGAAGTCTCGAAGAAACCGGGAAAGATCTCATACTTCTGCGAGGTATCTCGTGCGGCAGGCGGCCGTGAGAAATAGTTGGTCCTGAAGTATTCCAGCGAGACCTCATAATATGTTTTTTCGTTCAAGAGATGTGTCAGTTTCGCGGCGATCGAACGATGGCCGATATCGGTGAGGCTGTAGGTCATATTACTGTACATGTTCAGCAACACGTCGCCCCCGGTGCCGTTTGCGATATCGCTCGGATAGTGAGGGTAAAATCCTTTGTTCCAATTATCCTCCATCGTGGCGACATTGCCTGTCAACCCCGAGAACCGGAGCTTCATCGTATTGCTGATGTCGGCATTCAATACAAGTCGTGCGTCGTAATCAGCATAGTCCGGCCTCGTCATGGGGAAGAGAAGGAGCTCTCGTTGGCGACGGTAGGAGGCAAAGAAACGGAGATTGCCGAGCGCTTCGGAAACCATCGGAACGGGGCCGCCGAGGCCGGCGTCGATTTCGTAGTCAGGCTCGGTGTTGATCTGTTGCTTTCGTGTTTCATACTCAAAGGCGCGTTGGGCACCTAATGGCGTCAGGTCGTTGTTCGGATTGTCGTCGGTGAGCAACGCTTTCGACACCGCGTTCCACCCGTCGAACGGGAGGTATTGCTTCTTCGTGTACTCATCCCAAGCACCGTTGTTCGTGCCCGTCCAGCAAACGGCGGGATCGAAGAAAGGTCGCAACCAGTACGAGGTTGGGTCGTTGACATCCGGGATCCCACCACCACGATAGTACTTCGGGGCCGGCGGTGTGAGCCGGACATTGATGCTCCCCGAATAGCCTTTCCGTTTTCCTTCGTATGTAACAACCTTGACGATGCCCGATTGAACCTGACCGTATTCCGCATTGAAGCCTCCACGCTCGACGGAAATCTCCTTGACGGTGCTCAACGCCACTTTCGTCACAGGCTGGTTATTGCGGGGATCCCTCATCGTGACACCGTCGAGCATGAACAGAGCCTCACCGGCTCCCCCGCCGCGAATCGCCATTCCTTGAACACCGGCCTGCATGCTGATGACATCCTGGACGTTGACAGCAGGCAATTGCGAAATCTCGTTGTCGGAAATATCGACAACGCTGGTCGCCACATCCGGCTTGATGATCCTGCGTTCAGCGACGACGACCACCTCGCCAACTTCAATTGCCTGTACCCGCAATGCAATATTCAGCCGCGCGGTCTGGTCGATGTACACGCGCACATCGCTGATGACCATCTTTTCGTATCCGACATACGATACCTCAACGCTGTACGACCCCGGCGGGACATTCAGAATCGTGTATTGGCCGGCCACATCGGTCGCCGCCCCGAGGGTCGATCCAACAACACGAATATTGGCGCCGATGAGCGGTTCACGAGTTTCTTGATCCGTAACAATGCCAGCGATTTTTCCTGTGGTCTGCGCCCAAAGCGGGGCCGCTAGTGTGATCGCAACCAACAGACTCGATGCTATCACCCTCACAGCTGATTCCATATTGGATGACTCCTTGAGAAATGGGTCAGAGTTACGCTCCGTGAGGTAAGAAAAGGACATACAGGCAAGAATGAATACTTAGAAGCCAGCATCGGCAACCGATGTGAATTCCAGAGCCCGAACTGATGTTCGTGCCCTGGCTGAACAGTCCTGGATGGAATTGATCAGGAAGTAATTGTACCAGTTCAACGTCTGATGGATTTTTGACAAATTCAACTCTCTTCTGGGAGGAATCAATCTGTCAATCGGATAACGGACTCCCGAAAGTGGCAATCGACGCTGTACTTGAGATGGCCGCGATCTCCGAAGGAACGGCGCGTGGTCATTCGTGGAAGGGCTTCGACCGTTGACCCGTCCTAGCGAAAACTAGAAGACAACTCTGCGGTTCGCAGCGCACACCCTTCACAAACCTCGCACCCTCGTCACCAATCGTCCGTCCGGAACGACGGGGCCGGCAATCCGTCTTTGTTGAAAAGCGTAGCCTCCGGTGCATTCGTGAAGGCATATCGGACAGCTAGCGGCCAGACTATTTCAGGATTGGAGAGGATCAGCCGGTTGCCCCGTACTCGTACGATGGCACGCTTGAATACCCGGTCCGGGCCGGCGATCTGGAATCCGTTCCCTTGAGTACCCTCTTCTACCTCGAGTCCTCCCTCCGCGTGCTCGAACAGCAGTTCAATCCTACCCTTGTGCCATTTATCGGACTTGAACAACGGTCCGGAGTACGGGATCTCCATGCCATAGGTCTTGGCCAACGCCCACAACGCGAGCCTCCCACCCACGTCCTGCTTGTCCGCCGGATGAATGTTCGTCGCGTTCCCGATGTCAAGTGTTACAGCCATACCGGTATTCTCGATTGAAAGTGCCTCCGCCTGTGCCTCGCGCAGAAATTGCGACTTTGTTGAAGGGCCATACTCGTACGGCGCTATTTGTACGTAGTAGAAAGGAAGAAGGCTGCCCATCCTGAAATCGCTCCTCCAGTTCCTGATAAGGAGTGGGAAGAGCACCTTGTACTGTTTCGGATCCTTGGTGTCCGATTCCCCCTGATACCAGATCACCCCTCTGATGGAATAGGGGATCACGGGTGCGATCATACCGTTGTAGAGAGCTGTCGGGGTGTCTGCCGAGAGATCAATCGGCAAACGGGGCCTCGTCTCATACTGGTCGCCAACTGGTCCGAACACATACAGGAGATTGCCAAGATATTCCGCGACAGGCAGGTACTTCCAGTTACCCGCGAGCGAGATGCGGTCGTCGCCTCCTTCGAGGTGCAGCGCCATCGACCTTGGATCACCATAGATCCCACCCCCGCCCTGGTAGTCGACCACGCGCACGGCGATCTGCACAACCGTGCTGTCCACGATTCCGCTCGGGACTTCATACACCCTCTCCACCTTCCACTCCCCCTCCCCTTCGTGGCCGCCGACCTTCACACCGTTCACGAATGTCGCATCGATGTCGTCGATCGGACCGAGCTCCAGAATGAGCTTCCTCTGAACCCAGTCTGGTGGAATCGTGATCTGCTTCCTGAACCAGACGACGCCATCGAAATTCCCCATCTCGGTCGCTTCCCATAACGTGGGCAAGCGCATCACACGCCACGAGGCGTCGTCAAAAGAGGGCAACGCACACCCGTCATCTCCAAAGCTAAGCTCTTCCCACCTGCTGTCGCCTTTCCTGGCGCGCATGTCTATGACCGGATATCGACGCAGCCAGGTCTTCATGCGTTGTTGTCCGTCGGCACTCGCTCTCACCTTCTGAAGCGTCGTGTCAAATTGCGGAGCCTGCGAGAGAAAGCGCGCGGCAATCCACGAATGAACCGCCGTTCCTCCCCAGCTGGCGTGGATCAGACCGATCGGCACGTGCAGCGTTTCATACAATTTCTTTCCGAAGAAGTAGGCCGTCGCGCTGAAGTCGCCCGAAGTGGCGGGTGAGCACTCCGCCCACGCTCCATCGCACTCCGACTCCGGTACGGCGGAGAATGCCCGCCTCACGGTGAACAAGCGGATGTTGGGGAAGGATGAATTCTTAATCTCCCGTGCCGAGTTCTGGACCGTGTCCGTCGGCGGCCATCCGGCAAGCGGCATCTCCATGTTTGACTGTCCGGAACATAGCCAGACCTCGCCGACAAGAACATTTCTGATCGTCAGCGCCGTGTCATCGTGTCCGATGACGAGCTGATACGGCCCGCCGGCTGCGGGTGTGTTCAGTTTCAGCACCCAGGAACTGTCCGGATCGACGCGGGTCGCAACGCTCGTTCCCCACGACGATTCAAGCCTCACCTCGGACCCCGGCATTCCTCGTCCCCACAAGGGGACGATGCTCTGTTGCTGGAGGACCATATTATCGGTAATGAGAGGTGCCACACGGAAGAGCCTCTGTTGGCATATGGCGAACGAGGATATAAGGAACAAGGAAAGAAGAAGAGAGGCCACGGTGGCATTAAGCGACGGGTCGCGGGTCTTCATCTCAGTGACAAGAGTTAAGAATGAACGCCTCTAGACCACTTCAATAGAGCAAATCCCCTGCCAGTTTGAGATTGTTGATTCTCTGGCGGAAAAACCACCCCTTCGTGCGTCGCGCCCACAACCATTTATCAAATCAATAATCCCTTCTTCTTTTAACAATCAAAAGGGCAAGCTTGCCCTGAGAAAATGGGCGGGGCCGCGCTCCGGGTTTCGAGCCTGCTTCGTGGCATCGTTTGTGAATAATCTGCATATTTTCAGTTCGGATTGGCGTCGATGAACATACTCTCAACCCCCCTCGGCCGTTGAGGCCTTTGAGAACAAGGTGGATCTATGAAATGGCAGAAGAAATCGCTTCTGTGTGCACTGGGCGTCGTTTCCCTTCTTTTGTCTTCGTGTTCTTTCCTTTCCCTGTTTCGGGAACGCGATAACTTCATCACGATTCGGGGAACGCAATTCATCCATAACGGGTCACCCTACTACTTTGCGGGAACAAACTTCTGGTACGGGTGCTATTTGGGCTCGACGGGCTCGACAGGTGACCGGCCGCGCCTCCTCCGGGAACTGGATTCGATGAAAGCAAACGCCGTTGTGAACCTCCGCGTCCTTGCCGCGTCGGAGGAATCGTACATTCGCCGGTCCGTGAAGCCGGCCATCCAGCGCGCCCCGGGAGTCGTTGATGATTCTCTTCTCCAGGGCCTCGATTTTCTGCTGGCGGAAATGGCAAAGCGCGACATGCACGCCGTGCTGTTTCTCGGCAACTACTGGGAGTGGTCCGGCGGAATGGTGCAGTACAACGTCTGGACGGGAGCCAAACCCGTCGATCCGGAAGACCCGGCCCAGGGCTGGGGAGCGTTCATGGACTTCTCCGCGACGTTCTATTCCAATCCGGAAGCCATTCAACTGTATCGAAACTATGTCCACATGATCGTCACGAGACGAAACACGGTGAGCGGCAGGTTGTACTCCGAAGATCCGACGATCATGTCCTGGCAGCTGGTGAATGAGCCGAGGCCGGGCCGCGACAACGAGGAAGGGCGAAGGAACCTTCCCGCCTTCTACCGCTGGATCGATCAGACGGCGATGCTCATTCATTCGCTCGACACCAATCATTTGGTGAGCGCAGGGAGCGAAGGTACTGTCGGCACGCTCCAGTCGGAAGAGTACTACCTTGAAGCGTACCGGACGCCGCACATCGACTACCTCAACCTGCATCTGTGGCCGCTCAACTGGAGTTGGTTCGATCCGAAACGGTGGGAGGAAACGCTGCCGCCAACGGAAACGAAAGCCGTTGCATACATCAACCAGCACTTCGCACTGGCGCGAAGGCTCGGCAAGCCGATCGTTATGGACGAATTCGGCCTAGGGCGGGACAATGGAGAAATCCTCCCGGGAACGCCGACGAGAGCGCGGGACCAGTACTACCGGTTGATCTTTCGGGTGCTCGAGGATTCGGCTCGTGCCGGGGCGCCGATTGCAGGGTCGAACTTCTGGGGATGGGGAGGTGAGGGGCGAGCGCAGCACCCGGACGGAATGTGGAGACCGGGCGACCCGTTCGTCGGCGATCCGCCGCAGGAGCCTCAGGGACGGAATTCGATTTTCATTTCCGACACCTCGACGCTCAGGATTATACGCGAACACGGTCAGAACATGCTGAGGCTGAGCGCGGCAGCTTCGCTCATCGTCTCGAAGCAGCCTTAGCGGGATCTCGACCGACTGGACTTTTTCGCGAGGATCTTGAGGTTCTTCTCGATGAGAGCAACCCGCTGGCGGACTGACACCCCGGTGCGCAAACCGTCCTCAGGGGTGTGCAAGACGTAGTCCAGAAGCTGATCCGACGTCGACGTGGCAACGTGTACTCTCGTGTCCGACGAGCCGTAGAAGATAAACACTTCCCCGTTCTTCCTCATCACCCATCCGCTGCTGAACACTACGTTGGAGACGTCTCCGACGCGCTCCTCCCCTTCCGGGGCGAGAAAATACCCTCCCGGTCGTGCGATCACTCTGTTCGGCTCCTTCAGATCCGTCAGGAACAGATAGAGCACGTATCGCAACCCCGCGGCGGTGTTTCGAACCCCGTGGGCGAGCTGGAGCCACCCTCTGTCGGTCTTCAGAGGGGCAGGCCCAAGGCCGTTCTTCACTTCCTTGATGGTGTGATACACCCGGTCATCAATGATGGTTTCCGAGTCGATGACCGCGTGTTCGATGCTCTGCGAGAGTCCCCACCCGATGCCGCCGCCCGAACCGGTGTCAATAAACCCATCCTGCGGTCGCGTGTAGAAGGCGTACTTCCCATCAACGAACTCCGGGTGAAGAACGACATTTCGCTGCTGGGGCGAGACGGTTTTCAGGTCATCCAGTCGTTCCCACGTCTTCAAATCTCTCGTCCTGGCAATGCCGCATTGTGCGATGGCAGCCGAAGTGTCGGTTCGTGGCGCCTTGGGATCCTTCCGTTCCGTGCAGAACAGCCCGTAGATCCACCCATCTTCGTGCTGGACAAGCCTCATATCGTAGACGTTGACATCAGGAGTTCCGGTCTCGGGCAGCTGAATCGGAGAGTCCCAGAAGTGAAAATTGTCGATCCCGTTCCGCGACTCAGCGACTGCAAAGAACGATTTTCGATCGGCACCTTCAACCCGCACCACGAGGAGGATCCTCCCGTCGATCTCTATTGCGCCGGGGTTGAATGCGGCATTGACCCCCATGCGTTCCATGAGGTACGGGTTGGAGCGATAGTTGAGATCATATCTCCAGAAGAGAGGGGCATGGTGGGCGGTGACAACGGGGTGCTCGAATCGCCGGAGAACACCATTGGTCGATCCGAGCGATTTGTTCTTTCTCTTCAGCAGGATTTCTTGCTTCTTGACGAGCCGTCGGACGGCCGCGTTGAATTCACTCTGTGTCATGATTCATTGCCGCCTACTTTATTGTCGTCAAAGCCTCTGCCGGTGCGAGCTCCTTCCTTTCTCCCGGCAAGATCTCGGCAGCTGCTTCATCGAGCTTGTTCCACCAGTTCAGTTTGAGGATGACAGACGTGAGGATGGTAATGCCCAGGACGGCGAGGAACATCTTGTAGTCATGCACGACCAGATAGATGGGAAGCGCCACGAGCGATGCTTGCCAGATTATGCCGACCAGAACATTCGTCGCGTCACGCTTGAAGCTCTTGTTCGGCTGAAACGACGGATAAATCTTCTTCGCTTTCTCATATACAGGCTTCCACCACCCCCACGGCCTCACCTGGATGTAGAACTTCATGAGGACCTCGTCGGGCTCGGGCTTGGTCATGTAACTCCCGAGGATACATCCCACCAACGAGACTCCGAGGATATAGGGAAACGCCGACAGGGCCGGAACCGAAGGGAAAGCGAAAGGAATGAAGAGGGCAGCCGCGATGCCTGCCACCATTCCCCAGAAATACCCATAGCCGTTCAGCCGCCACCAGTACCATTTCAAGAGATTGGAAGCCGTATAGCCCCCGAAGAGGGCATTCACGATCCATAAGGTCACTTGATTGATGGACTCGACGATGAGGCCGAAGGCGAAGCCGAGCAACACGAAGACCACGGTGATCACGTAGCTGAGCCGAACGTACTTTCTCGGTTCGGCATTGGGATTGATGAACCGCTTGTAGATATCGTTGACAACATAGGCAGGCGCGGCGTTGATCGTAGCCGCGTACGTAGACATGAAGGCGGCGAGCAGGCCGGCCAGCAGAACGCCGATCAGTCCGACGGGGAGCAGGTTCTTGATCGTATAGGGAAGCACCATTTCGAAATCAATGTTTCCCCCCATCGCCTGCAACTGGGGCGTGTAGTAGACCAAGGCCAGCACGGTCAAACCGGCAACCATCATGTATCTCGGGAAGAACAGGACCACGGACACAAACCAGCTCATCTTTGCCGCTTCCTTCGGCGACCGGGTCGCAAGCACGCGCTGCATATCGTAGTTGGGGGCTGGACCGGCGGAACTGACGAGCATCCCCTTAAACAATACCATCATGAAGAGGATCCCGAAAAGACCATAACCGTCACTCTGGATCTTGGTATTCACGGCATCGATGAGCCCAGTCCAGTCGAGATCGAGCCTCCAACCGAAGAAAATGTTTGTCCATCCCTCCGGTATGAACTTGCTCAACATCTCGGGTGAAACCGCGTTCATGGCGAGGATGCCAACCACGATCGATGCGACGGTCATCACAAGGAACTGGATAACCTCCGTAATGACGACGCTGAACATGCCCCCCTTCACGGCGTAGATGGCCGTCAGAGACATGAAAATGATAGCGTAGGCGTCGGGAGATAGATTCCACGGCAGAAAGATCGCCGCGAATTTGCCTATCCCCTTGAAATCATACGCGATGAAGCCGATGACGCTCACCAGGGCGAATACCACAACACTGATATGGGAGAGTTGTGCCCCCCGGCTCTTTCCGAATCTGGTTTCAATCCATGCCGCGCCGGTCATAACGTTCGACTTCCGCAGCCAGATGGCAAGATACACCATCAAGAAGACCTGGTTGAAGATAGGCCAGAGCCAGGGAAGCCAGACGCTCTTGAGGCCGTAGACAAAGAGAAGATAGACAAGCCACATTGTGCCCGTGATGTCGAACATGCCCGACGCGTTCGAAACGCCGAGCATCCACCACGGCAGGGAGTTGCCACCGAGAAAGTACCAGTGGATGTCCTTCGCTGCTTTCTTCGAGACAATGACGCCAAGCGTCACCACAACGGCGAAATACGTGATGATGATGGCGATATCGATGATGTGAACTTCCATGACGGGTTTCAGTGTTGGAGGTGGTTAGGAAAAACCTTTGAAAGCAAATCACAATCCATGCCACTCACCATTGCGCGCGAGGCGTCATTTTCAGAGGGTTTTTGAGAGACCTTTCCGCGCCCTTTTATCACTCTGATAATGTCGGAGGAATTGATAAAGGGAAAAGCACCGATTTCGCAAGTGAGAACCGGATCTCCCCTGCTGGAGGAGTGGCCCGCTCTGAGACCTGGTCCGGTTCGATCACGCCGCGACCCGACGTTGAGACCGTGCCCTTTTCGTGAGGCTCGACCCACCCCCAGTGAGGAGCACTTTCGTCAAAGAGTTCCTCCGCTCTCAGATTGACTTTCTCGATGCCGAGCGGTATTTTTTCGACAACTTCTTCCCCCTGTGCCGCTGAAAACACATCCAACACACCGGCTCATTCCCCTCATTGCGACTCTCGCGGTGATGCTCCTGGCGATCCGCTGGATTCCCATCGCGCCGATCATCGCGTACACGGCAGTCTTCATTTCTGCATCGGTCCTTTACTGGGTGATCTGCCGAGAGTCGCTTCACGTCGAAGCCTCTGGACGTGGGCTCATGCCGCTGCTCATCGTCCTTATTCTGGTGCGCGCGAGCTTCATCGGGATGCAGCCCCTTGGCTCAGATGACGTCTACCGCTATGTATGGGATGGCCGCGTCCAGACAGCGGGGATCAACCCGTACCGATTCGCCCCGGACGACAGCACGCTGCGCCCTCTCAACAGCAAGGAACTCCCCTCCCACGTGAACCACCCCGACATGAAGACGATCTATTTTCCGTTGTGCCAGTGGCTCTTCTATGTCGGCTACCACCTGAGCGGAGAGCACGTGTGGGGCTTTCAGCTTCTTATCCTCCTCGCGGAGATCCTGACCATCGTGAGCCTCATCATGCTTATGCGGGAGCTTGCGTACTCGCCGTGGCTCGTGCTCATCTATGCCGCTAATCCGCTCGCGATCCTTCAATTCTCCCTCGATGCTCACGTCGATGCGTTCGGATTTCCGCTGCTTATCTTCGCGTTCCTTTTCTATCATAGAAAGAGAACAACCTTTTCGCTCCTCCTCTTCGGATTCTCGCTCTTGATCAAGCCCGTTGCTCTCGTCATCCTGCCGATTCTGTTTCTTCACGAGCGCGGTCTGCTCAACAAAGCCAAGGCGGTTCTTCTGCCGCTGGCAGTCGTTCTCATCCCCTTCATACCGTACGCGCTCAATGCCAATCCTTTCGAAGCTCTCACCACATTTTCGGAGCATTGGTACTTCAACGGCGCCCTCTTCAGCATGCTGTATCCATTGTTTTCAGACAACCAGACAACGCGCCTGTGGTGTTTTGCCATCCTCGCGGTTGTGTTGATGGCGCTGTACGTAAGCAGAAAGCCTCTGCACGAGAAGGCTGTGCTCGCAGTTCTCTTTTTGCTTCTCTGTTCGCCCGTGGCACACCCCTGGTATATGGGATGGCTGATCGTTCTCCTCCCTCTCGCACCGATTTCGAGCGGGCTCGCACTCGCGGCGACGGCGAGCCTACCGTCCGTCACGTTTGTTACCTATCAGCTGAATGGCGTTTGGAAAGACTACCCGCTGGTTTTGGTTCTTGAGTACGTGCCTGTCATCGCGCTTCTGCTTTTCGACCTATTCAAGAGGGGAGCGACACGAGCAAGCACAGGAAATGAGGTGGGAACATAGGCGAGACGACAACAGATTTGGTGTGTGAGGAAGGTAAGAGAAGGGTAGATTGCTGCTCCTTCGGCCGCAAACGATAAGTCCCCACCAGCTTTCGCCAGCAGGGACTTTTCATCGGGACTGCAAGCGGGGCAGCCCGATAAAGACTCTAGACACTTATGAAACGATAGCGGCTCGGTTCACTGGTGCGAGTCCCCGTGGAAGCTCTAGAATTCACGGGGCTGCAGTTGTTTCCCGTTTCACCATGCACTCGATGGACTACCGCCGGCCCCTCGCGGGACGATGTCCGACCATGACATGGCCGCCATAATGTCCACCGATGTGCGAGTATCCGCTGTAGATTGATGGATACCAAGGATACCAGTAGTACCAGGGATCGGGGTACCAGAAAGCGCTCCAGTAGGGATCATACAGAGGGGCATAGACTCGTGTTCGACGCACGGGTCGTGGTTTCTGGCTTGTCTGGATCATCGCGCTGATGACCCGTTCGCTCACACCCTCTTTCTTCAGGGTCAGAATATCATCCGTCGTCAGCTTGAAGTACGAATCCGTGGCTTTGATCTGGTTGATGATCACGTCGTCGCCCACGTTGTCCTTCGCCAGCGCAATAACATCATCGATCGTCATTGGTGGGGGCAGCAGCGAGTCCTGTACCGCCTGCATGTCTCGATCGCGATGCGTGTAGTAGCCGGACATGCAACCCGTCCCAACAAATGAGACCGCTAACGCAATGAGAAATACGATTTTCTTCATATCCCTTCGCTCCTTTGATGCAAATATGACTTCCTCTTCCGCCCCGTTGGGCACCCTCTCACTAGATGGAAATGCTCCCTTCCCAACGAAGGCAGAAGAGCCAGACTTCATAAAGTCAACCCTTGTGCCACGAAACATTCGATTCCCAGGCTGTTTTGGGGAAAACGAGCCTCAAAATTGTCCCAGTCGTACACAAAAATCTACATGGATGTCCTTTTTTTGAAGTTGTCAGTTGGCCGAATTAACGAAGGGAGTAAGCTGAGCTGTAACTTATCTGTCCGGCATTGACGGAGCGGAGCGCCACGACGCAAACGACGTCGCTGCCGATGATGGGCCTCTTCATGGTTCAAACTTCGTTTCGTACCATCAGGCATGCCGCCCCCGGCGCGATGAGATCGAAGAAAAGAAGAGAGTAAGGAGGAAATTACTGAACACTCAGACTGACCTCGGAGTGAGAATCTTGCAGCGTCTGAGGTGGTGTTTCAAATCAGAAAGGATAGGTAGATGAAGGAGAGCAATTGGATCCGCGAATTCCCTGCGGCGATCACCGTGTGCGACCGCGATGGAATCGTACTTGCGATGAACGACAGATCGTGCGCAACGTTTGCTGAGGAGGGCGGGACAGCTCTGATCGGCACGAACCTGCTCGATTGCCACCCTGAGCCGGCCCGAACGAAAGTGGCATCACTGCTGAGTTCCGGGTCGCCAAACGTTTACACGATCGAAAAAGGAGGAATCAAGAAGTTGATCTACCAGTCGCCGTGGTACGATCACGGCACGTACGCCGGTTTTGTGGAGCTGTCACTCCCGATACCGGCCGAGATACCACACTTCATCAGAGATACGAAGGGTAGCGAATAGGCCTACGAGCGGAAAGGCTCAAGGGAGCACTCGCACACGACCGTTTGCACTGTTTATCGCAGTAATGTCAATTGCTCTTGCAGGATGGGTACGATTCCTTCACGAGCGCTTCTATCTCCGCCAGCGTGGCCACACGCGGGTTGGCTTTGTAATCAGGCAACACCATAGACTGTTTTGCCAGCGCGGGCAATTCCGCTTCGGGGACACCCACGTCCGCAAGTCCGAGTCGGAGCCCGATCTTCTTCAGGAAAGTGTCCACGAGCCCGCTGCTGCGCTCCGCTGCAACTATCTCCGGCTTTTCTGCCAGTGTAGGATCAAGAACACGCGCCAGCCGCGCAAACTGCGGTACGGCGCTTCGCCACGTAAAGCGCACGAAGGCCGGATACACGATGGCCAGCGCCACGCCGTGTGCCACGTGCGGGTACATACCGCCGATGGCCATGCCTATGCCATGCGGCAACGTCACGCCGGCATTCGCGATGCTGTAGCCGCCGAGGGTATCTGCCCACGCGAGGGATTCGCGGGCATCAAGATCGGAGCCATTGGCCAGTGCCTTCGGGAGCGCCTCGACGACCAGGCCTATCCCCTGCCATGCCATCAACTCGATGATCGGACTGCAGTTCGGATGGATCGTGGACTCAAAGGAGTGGCAGAGAGCGTCGAAGCCTGTGGGCGCCGTCGCCTCACGCGGGAGGCTGACCATCAGCTCCGGATCCACAATGGAGACCTTGGGGTAGACATTGGGGTGATAGATCGCCGACTTGTCTCGGAGGGCGGGATTCGTGACGACAGCCACCTGTGTTACCTGCGAGCCCGTCCCAGAGGTTGTTGACACCGCAATGATCGGCAGCGTCTTCTCCGTTGGAGCCTTCTTGTAGAAGAGATAGTCCCAGCAGGAACCTTCGTGCGTTGCTTCAACAGCGATGGCTTTCGCGCTGTCCATGCTTGACCCGCCCCCCAGACCGATCACAGACTGAACCCCACACTCACGCGCGACCTTTGCTCCGGCAGCTATGGATTCCACCGTCGGGTTCGGCACCACACCGTCAAAGTGGGTCACCTTCAATCCCTCCTCCTTCAGGATCTGGAGAATCCGGGCATATTGCTCCCTGACTGGAGGGGACTCCTTGACAGTGACGAGGAGTGTCCGGTCGCCAAAGCGTTTCGCGAACGTCCCCAATTCTTTGATTCTTCCGCGGCCGAACACCAGCTCAGTCGGCTGATAGTAATTGAATCTCATTTGATCTCCTCTTCATTGTAACAGATGCATACGACGAGGTTCACACGGTAAGCCCAACAGCGTACCAAGCTAGGCAGGATTGCTCTGATGGAACTCCCTAGTTATTTCCTCAGGTAGGGGTGGGACCGCTCCGGGCTGCGAGCACACGAAAGCCCCCACCCGGTTCGCCAACTCCTGTACGCTCTCGAGCGGCAAACCGCGTAAGAGTCCGACCGTCACTGCAGCTGTAAAGGCGTCACCTGCACCCACGGTATCCACCACTTCTGCCGGATAACCGGGATGGCTTTCATCCCGATCCGCGGTCACCATCCGGCTCCCCCGTTCGCCTCTGGTGAAGACGACCGAGCCCAGGTTGAATCGCTCGCGAAGGATGCGGAGTCGAGCTGTTTCGTCGCCGGCGATCCCCAGCGAGTCTGCCAGGACCGGCAGCTCAGCATCGTTCAGCTTCAGCACGTCGGCCAGTTCCAGCGAGGAGCGGATGACCTCCGCGGAGTAGAAAGGCTGGCGCAGGTTCACGTCGAACACCGTAAGGCATTCTGGCCGGACGGCGTGTAAGAATTTTCTGATTGCATTCCGGCTGCGCTGGTCGCGCTGAGCCAGCGAGCCGAACATCACGGCGTCGGCGTTACGTGCCAGCTGTTCCACCGCCGCATCGATCTCGATCGCGTCCCATGCCGCCGGCTTGCGGATGGAGAAAATCGGCACCCCGGCGTCGTTTAACTTCACATCCACCACACCGGTCGGCAGTCCCCGTACCACGCGTACCCCCGCAACATCCATCTGCAGTGCGCGGAGACGCTCCAAGATTTCTCGTCCCTCGGCATCATCCCCCACTCCGCTGATCGCTGCCGCCTTCACCCCCAGTTGAGCCGTGTGTGCCGCCGCATTGATCGGAGCGCCACCAAGGCTTCGGCCCGCCGGCAGGAGATCCCACAAAACCTCGCCGATGCCGACACACAAAGGCCTCTCCACCGGCTCCTTAAGCGACATCGATGATCACCTTCAACGATTTGTCCCCCTGTTCCTCGATGAAGTGATAGGCATCAGGATACTGTGGGAACGGGAAGTGGCGTGTCAGCAGCGGCTCGGTTCGCACTGCTCCGGTAGCAATCCATTGCACTGCCTGCTCATAGTCCTCGTGCTTGTACATCAGCGTTCCGATCAACTTGAGCTCCCGGTCACCCGCAACGGACATATCCACACGGGGCCGTTCACCGAACACCCCCAGAACGACAATCTGACCGCCTTTGTTGATATTCTGAACCGCATCGTCGAGCGCCGCTTCCGCCCCTACAGCCTCGAAGGCTACATTGAACCCTTCCGCTCCGAACGTCTGGCGTGCGACGTCTGCCAGCTTCTGGGTTCCCACGTTACAGACGGCATCCACACCGCACGCAAGAGCCTTCTCCAATCGGAAATCGCTGAGATCGGTGATCAGAACTTTCTTTGCACCGCGACACCGTGCCGCTTGGGCCACCAGGTTGCCGATTGTGCCCGCACCCAGCACCACGACGTTATTGCCGCGAAGGTCGCCGGCGCGACCCGTCGAATGCGCTGCGCAGGCCGCAGGTTCGACCAGCGCCCCTTGCTCGTACGTCAGGTTGTCCGGCAGAGGCACGATGCGCTCTTCGGTCGTGATGAAAAAATCTTGCGCACAGCCGGGGGCTTGGAAGCCCTGCACCTTGAGATGATCGCAGATGTTGTAATCTCCCCGCCGGCACGGACCGCATTTGCCGCACACGAGCTGTGGCCGCGCTGTGGCTTTCATCCCGGGTTTCACCTTCGTCACACCGGGACCGACCGACTCTACCGTCCCGCTGTACTCATGTCCCTGGACCACGGGGTAGGGGGTGAAGGGGTGCTTTCCGTGCCACACATGGATATCCGATCCGCAGACACCGATGCGCTGGATGCGAAGCAGAATCTCATCCGGACCCGGCACCGGACGAGCGACCTCCTGGAATTCAATGTGTCCGGGCGACTTCATAATTGCCTGGCGCATGACATCTCCGTCTGTTTTCCTGTCTCTTGATGAACCAAACGCTACTCGTTGGAAGATAGTTTCTGACGCACGATCGTTCTCTCTTTTCTCATAGCGGCGATTCTCACCTCAATTCATCGGATTCATTTCAACCGTTGTTTCTCGCTGTAGACTTCCCGCAGACGATCCACAACGATTGCCAGCAGGACCAACGCGCCCAGAAATGAATTAGCGTAATAGGGATTTGCCTTGACCTCGATCAAACCGTGCTTGATCAGCATGAAGATCGCCGAGCCCATAAGAATTCCGAGCGCCGAGATGCTTCCTCCGGTGAGCGCCGTGCCACCGATGATCGCTACAGCGAATGAAACGATTAGCCAGTCATCACCGGTCTCCGGGGCGGCTGAGCCCAGCATGGACGCCCATAACACCGCCGCGAGAGCAGCAAACGCGCCGGAAAGAATGTGAGCCCACACCACCGTCCTGTCGGTGTTGATGCCGGAGAGTCGGGCCGCGGCCGCGTTCCCTCCCGTTGCCAGCATGCGGCGGCCGAGCACCGTCTTCTGATACATATAGCCGACGAATCCTAGCAGGACGATCATGATCAAGAACACGTAGGGAGTCCCGACCACGCTCCCCTGCCCGACGAAGTCGAACGACTCAGGAACCTTATACGGCGCACCGCCGGAAATCCCCGACCGTAATCCCATGTAGATAAACATCGTCGATAACGTGACGATAAACGAATCGATCTTCAGCCGCGTGATGAGCACGCCATTCAGCGCGCCTGCAAGAGCTCCAACCGCGAGCCCCACCGGCACGGCCAGCCACGGCGACAGTCCCCAGTTATCCAGGCTGAGGCCCAGAATCACGGTGGTGATGCTCCCGATCGCGCCGACCGACAAATTCATCCCGCCCACAACCAGACAGAAGGCCTGAGACAGCGCAATCAAAGTATAGAAGGCCATTTGCCGCGATATGACGAACATCGTGTAACCGCTGAGGAAACTCTGCGACTGCGTCACTAAGACAGCAAACAGGATTGCAGTGGAAATAATGAGCCCGAGCGTTCGCCCGCTGAGAAGTTCGCTTTTGTCAGAGGTGTCGGAGGGAGAATTCTGCGGATGGACGAGATTGGGTTGCTTCATGGAATCTTCTTCCGTCAATTCAGGTGCTTGGCAATCGCCATACTGAGGTGGTCGTAGGTTTTGGCGGCGTCATCGACATCGGTGATCTCGCCGACGATCCGGTGATCCCTGAAGACGAGGATCCGGTGCGACAGTTTGATGATTTCCGGCATGTCCGAGGAAATGAGGATGATCGCTTTGTGCTGTTTCTTGGCCAGGTCCCAGATGAGTTGATGAATCTGCTCCTTGGCTCCGATGTCTACGCCGACGGTGGGCTCGTCGATGATCAGGATGTCGCAGTCCGCGGCCAGCCACTTGGCGATACAGATCTTCTGCTGGTTGCCGCCGCTCAAGCTCTCCGTTTTCTGATTCGGCCCGGTCGTATGAATGTCCAGCGCGCGAATCATGCCCCATGTGACGCCAATTTCCTTCGCCCGATTGATCGATCGCGTCAACCGGTGAACGATTCGCCGCCAGATAGTTATCGTCACGTTGGTTTGAACCGGCGATTGCAGCAACAACCCCTCTTCCTTTCGGTTCTCGGTGACGTAACCGATCCGGTAGCGCTCCAGGCTGTCCGCGACGCTCTTGATATGAGCTCCCTTCCCGCGGACGTAGATCGCTCCCCTGTCGAGTTTGTCCTCACCGATCAGCACACGCGCGAGATCCGTGCGTCCCGCACCGACCAGTCCGTACAACCCCAAGATTTCGCCTTCGTACAATGAGAAGCTCACGTCATCGACCTTGTCTTTTCTGGTCACGTGCTCGGCGCGCAACACCTCGTTGTTCCGGTTCACGTCAAGCTGGCCGAGGTGCTCCTGCAGAACCTCGCGGCCGATCATCATTTTCACCAGCTCCGGCGTCGTCAGCCCGGCGATCTGCTTCGTGCCGACATGGCGGCCGTCGCGCAGCACGCTGACTTTGTCACACAAGGCGAACACTTCTTCAAATTTGTGCGAGACGAAGATGATGGCGACCTTCTGCGCCTTGAGGTCGCGAAGGATTCGGAACAGGTTCTTCACCTCATGCTCGGACAAGGAACTCGTCGGCTCGTCCAGGAAGAGGACGCGGGCGTTTGCAGCCAGCGCTTTTGCGATCTGTACCAGCTGTTTGCGCGCAGCGCTGAGATCCTTGATCACCGTGGTGGGGGGAAGCGACAAACCGACCATCTCCAGATACTGTCGCGCAACTCGGTTTACCGCCTTCCAGTTGATGATCCCCGTCCTCCCATAGGTGATCATCTTGTCGAGCATGATGTTCTCTGCAATCGTACTCTCGGGGATGACCTGTATCTCCTGGTTGACAATGTCGATCCCCTTCTCAAGGCTTTCGCGGTAGCTGTTGAACCGAAGCCGCTCACCATCGTAGAAGATCTCCCCTTCATCAGGCTGCTCAATGCCGGTGATAACCCTAATGAGCGTGCTCTTGCCGGCGCCATTTTCGCCAACGAGTGCATGGATCTCACCTGCATCGAAGCGCAGGCTGACGTTATCCAGCGCTTTGACGCCGGGGAACTGCTTGCTGATGGCTCTGAGCTCAAGCATGCAGACAGCCCCTTCTCATTGCGGTGGGCTCAGGTACTCTGTCTTGAGGTCGGCTGCGAGGCGATCCGTGATCGTCTGAACTTGCGTCGCGTACGTCTCCACGTTTTCCTTCGTCACCACCACGATGCCGGCGTTGATGAACTGGTACTCCTTGCGCGGCTTCCAGCCATCAAGCATCAATTTGAGTATCGTACATGAGATGTAGCCATGGCCGGGTGGATTCTGTGCGATCGTCGCGTCGATCACTCCGTCGCGGATCGCCTGCAACACCGTCGGCCCGGTGTCGATCCCGACGAAGCGGAGGCGTTTGTGTGCAGGATTCTTATGCCATTCGGTCAGCACGGCTGCGGCTGCGATGGTCGGGTTATAGCCCGTCGCGATGATCCCATCGATCTCGTCCGCCCGGGCCGCGAGCGCGCTCTGGATCTTGGTCGTCGCTTCGCTGACCTGGATCATGTCCGAAATCGTCTGAACGATCTGCACCTGCGGATGTTTGGCCACGACTTCCTTGATGCCCTCATCGCGTATCTTGGTGTTGATGTCCGTGACGGTCTCCAGGACATTCAGGATCTTGCCTTTCCCACCCATGAGGTCGATCAACTTTTGCGCCGCTACCATCGCTGCGTCTTTGATATCGGTGGCCACCGTGAACGGAATCGGGGCGGGCAAATCCGGCTGCGCGCCATAGGCGACCACCAGCTGCCCGCGGTTCTTCAGCTGCTCAAACAAAGCATTTGCAGCCGATGGATCGCCAGGATAGATGCTGAACGCTTCGTGCCCCCTGCTCGAGAGCGCCTCGACGTTGATGTTCTCATTCTCCTGCGTCCAGGCCTGCCCAACAACTTTCATCACCTGAACGCCGGTTTCCTTCTCAAAACGCTCCACGCCGCTGCGAACCTCGGAGATGTACGGATGAGGCATCATGCCGTACCAGGCGATGGTCTCAACGCTTTGCTTTTTCTGCAAAAGGCTGAAGACTACCACCGCAGCCACCAGAACAATAACAATCCCGAGAATGACGATCTTCTTCATCGTTTGCTCCAGTTTGACGAAACGTTTCCCTTTCTCTTGCGTACCGTGCCTTGGTCACGAGAGGACCGAACAAAACGGTGGGCCTCACATCATCGGCGTCCTCCGCTGCTCATGTTCCTCCTTCGCCGAATTCCCTCACGGCTTCATGGTGCGACGGAAAACATCGACCGGAACTGCGGTCGGTCCGGGACTCCTCAAGCATGCGGAGGTGTGACCGTTGCCCCGATTATTTGATATCCTTTGGTGGGAATCGGGACTGAAAACGCGCGTTTACGGCGCGGCGGCAGGCCGATTCAAAAAAACCGCGCCACAAAACTACTGCAGTTTGAGCTGAAAGGCAACACCGGATGAATCGCGAGAGGAAAGATATCCCAAGGTTGACAAGAACAGCGCCGCCCGGCCTTGCGGTCGGGCGGGTGCGAAACAAATGAGGATTGTCGGGACTCAAGACTACCTCTCGTTCAGCCTCCAGCATTCGGCGATCGAGTCCCCAAAGAATCGGACGCTGCTTCAGTCAATGATGATGGCCAGATGATTCGCCTTCCAGAAATAGTCCGGTCTCACGATCCTCAGAAGCGTATGTCCATTTTCTTGTGCTTCCTTGGAGTAGGAGCTGTCGTCCCTCTTCGGAACCATCTCGTCAATTTTCCCCGGGACATCAATCGTCATCTCACTCCTCTTGTCGAGCGGCTGGAACGCCTGATCGTCGTAGTTGGTGGTGAGCACCGTGGTCGCGCCGAGTAATCCCCACAGGAAGCCCCCTTCATCGGTGATGACGCCCTTCTGCTCCAACTCGTTCCGATCGCCGATGACGTAATACACTGTATTGAGTTGTCGCGTGAGACTTTCGACTGTTGTTTTGTCTGCACCAATGGCCTGATCTTTCTGCGCAGCCCCAGCCTCAAGGTTCTGAGCACGCAACCGGAGCTCGGCCACCGATTTCTCCTGTGCATCGAGACTCTTCTTCAAGTCCTCAACCACCTTTTGAAGGCTCGCACTTTCGCCGCCGATCCCTTTTATCCTCTGCTCCAGCTGCGCGACCCTCCTCCGGCTCTCGGCCAGCATGGAACTGATGTCCGAGATTTGGCCGATGATCGTTTGCTTGAGTTCCCCGAGGGTCAACGATCCACTCTCCGGAATTGCCGAAGCCTTGCGCTCGACTTTTTTCTCCTTGGCCAAAGCGGCCGCAAGCTTGTCGTGTATCTCGTTCAACGCTAACGTGACGTCATGAATACTGCTGTCGCTCGACGCCAATTGCTGCTTCAGATCGTTGTTTTGCTTCTCAAGCTCCTCGAGTCTCGCCTTATCCCCGCAACCCGCAAAAGTCAGGGCAAACAAGATAAACCATGGAATTGCTTTACGCATACGATATCCGCTCCTTTCCACTCAATTTGCGATACGTGGGGCTATTGACTTAGATATTCGCGAGAAACCGGAGTCCACTGCTTAATGTCGACAGTGTAGCCACGGAACCTCTCAACCGATAATAGAATATAGCGAGTTCAACCACCATCGTCAACAAGGGCTCCCGAGGTCAAGCAAGCTGGGCCATTGTGCAGACCCGGTTCCATTGACATAATGCAGTTTTCGGGAGATTATTCAATCTAATTTCAGCATGCGACGAAGAGCTGGCAGCGCACGTTCGGTCGCGCGCACACCCGCCTCAATACACAGCTCCGCTTTCGAAAAGTCGAGCGAATCGACGGACTCGCCAAATTCAGGCCGAATGACCAGGTCCGCCAGCCTGAGGTGATGGCGCTTGTGATGGCGGGCGCCGATCTCAACCGCGCGCAGGAACGCCTGGAGACCGCTGCTTATTTCCATTCGCATGCTTTCCTGATCCACATCAACGGCGACGACGAGCCGCGCTCCCATCTCTCGTACAACGTCGGTAGGCACCAGATCAACGAATGCTCCATCGGCCAGCAATCTTCCCTCGTGCTTGATCGGCGGGAAAATGCCGGGAAGGGCAGAGCTCGCCTGCAAGGCGAGGCTCGCCGGACCATTCCTGAAGACAACTTTTTCACCGCTAAGAAGATCCGTTGCAACCGCAGCCAGCGGCACCCTCGCATCCTCCAGTCTCTTGCCTGAAGTGAGCTTCGCCAGGGCATCAGCAACCCCAGTGCCCTCAAGAACTCCCCATCCCCACATGGTGTCGATCAGAAATCGTTCAACGTCAATGAAGCGGCGCAAGCGTTCGAGGAAACCTTCGCGATCCACCTCGGATAGATTGAGAGCGAGAGGAGGTGAGATTCCCAACTCGATCACCTCCTTGGTCAGGCGCTTTCTGTCAAAATCGGGGCTCAGAGCATACGCAGCACCGACGATGGCTCCCATGCTTGTGCCGGCAATGGCATGGATCGGAATCGCCTCTCGATCCAGAACGGTGAGCACACCGATGTGAGCAAGACCCCGCACGCCGCCGCCCCCAAGCGCC
This sequence comes from uncultured Ignavibacteriaceae bacterium, assembly GCA_964480945.1. GTDB lineage: Bacteria > Bacteroidota > Ignavibacteria > UBA10030 > UBA10030 > VGWB01. The sequence goes on from CAYZRX010000005.1 coordinate 92,521, forward strand.
AGCCCGAGCGTGCGGACACCCGTAATGCCTCGCCAAGCAAGACCGAGTTTTCTAAGCCATTCAGGCATGCGGGTGCACTGAGGAAGAGCCTTTGCGAGCCTTTGAAAGTCCGACTACACGCTCCCTCTCGCACGAAACCGAATCGGAACGGCGCCTCCGCGGCGCTCTTCGAGAGGATGCTGCTCTGGGAAGCTACTGTAGTTCATCTGAAAGGCAACTGGAGTTACATGCTGAGCAAAACTGATGACCAGAGCAAGGCTCACATCGACGCTCGATGATAGGTCCCGCAGATCGTGGAGAGTGATTCAGGCGATGGTATACAGCCACGTTATCTTTCAGATCTTTGAGGGCGGGCTGAAGGTACGCAATCTCTTATGAATCGCCCTGCTGCAATCGTCCGGAAGGGTGAAGAGCTTGCACAAGAACAAAGTCCCAAGCTATCGAGGTTGAAGAGGCCTGCGGCCGCGCCCCTTCCTAAGGCGAGACATTCAATACTCTCGTTGACTCCCTCACAATGAACTCTGTCTCCAAGATAACTCGCTCGGTGGGCAGCAGTGTGGCAGAATCGATATTCCGTATCAAGATCTCGGCAGCCTTCCTACCTATCTCATGTTGGGGAGCCCTAATCGTTGTCAGCGGGACCGGATAGATTCTCGCGTAGGACATATCATCATTGCCGACGATCGATACGTCTTTCGGTACTTGAATATTCAGCTCTTTGAGTGCTGTCATGACTGCAAGAGCTTGTTGATCGTTGAAACAGACAATCGCAGTCGGATAGTCTTCTTTCTTCCTGTTCTTGAAGTATCTCAACGTGTTGCCATAACTCTCCTCGTGGCGAGATCCTATCGGCACGATCATCTCGCTCCTGAACACCAAGGGGCTCTCGCTGAAGGCATCCCGAAATCCCTCGATCCGTTCCTGCGTGTGCGATGAATTCGGCGGGCCCGCAAAATGGACAATCTTCGTATGACCTCCATCGATCAAGTACTTCACCGCCTTCTTGATTGCCTTGAGATTGTCAATCGCAACGACGTTCGCCTGTATCCCTTTCACAGCTTCGAGCAGGACAAATGGGTAATTGATCATCTTCAACTTGAAGAGGTGCTCGATCTCTGAAGCGCCTTCGACGACGGGCGCGATGATCGTCCCCTTGATGTCCTTTGCCGAGAAAAGATGAGTGAAAGTCTTCTCGCACCCTTGATCGTTTTCTGAGCTGGCGACGATTACGGAATACCCTTTGCTGTTCGCATACTCCCTCACGCCTGTCGCGATCGACGTGTAGAACGGATAGTTCAGATCCTTGATGATCACGGCAATCGTCTTGTCTTGATGACCGTTCTTCAGGTACCGTGCCACTCCGCGCGGTCGGAAGTTCAAGTCTTTCATGACTTCCAGGATCTGTTCCCTTGTTCCTGGATTGACCGTATTCTTGCCGTTGATAACTGCCGAAACGGTGCCTTTGGAGACTCCCGCCCGTTTCGCGACATCTTCTATCGTTATTCGCTTCATTCTGCCTTCCGGCGCCTGCACAAAAGCGCCACTATTGAAACGGTTTAATTCTTCTAGCAATGTATAATACCGAGTAAATAGTCGAAAATCAACAAGAGTTGTACTGCAAGTGCAGACATGCTCACTTGGCGGTACCAGCTCCTGTCCGGAGACAGTTCCAGAAAAACCCTGACATCAGCCTTCCGACGTCCACACCACCGATGTCCCTTCACGGAGGTCAGTTCTGCTGCAGCGGCCAAACCGACAAGCAGTGTAATTCGCTCAAACTTGGAGGTTCAACTACGCAAGAGAATCCCGCTGTCCGCTCGCACAACTTCGGTTTTCAATTTCCAGGAAGGTTTTCTTGATCATATTCCACACCAACGTCGCCCCCAATCCAGCTTGTGACAGATAACGCGTTGAGGCGGACTATTCGACCGCCGTCGTCGACACAGCGTCCAGCCGGGCCAATCTTAACTATGAGAACGAATAAGGCTGCCGGCCTATCACAGGACGCGGATACCGTAGCAACACCTAATGATCAGGGGCTGCGAGCAGGGGCTGTGGGAATAAGGTTTTTCTCCTTGCCTTTTTGAAAGCGCCCCATTATTATTGAAACGGTTCAAGAGTTATTTAACCTATGAAAGGAAGCTGCTGGCGGGCGAGATCCGTGAAGCGGAAGACGCGGCTGCCCATTCCTCTCCTGACAATTGCAGACCTCGTCTTCGATATGCTCGCGCCCGGACCCGGGAGGGAGCCTCCAAATTTCGGCGCTTCGTTTTCGGTCCCTTTCTTCACCAACAAACCGGCTGACCGGCAACGCCCGACGATCACCCAATTCTCTCCTGTTAACAACTGAGCACGTCTCATCCAGCGGCTACCACCTTCACGCAGCTCACGGGCGGTCCAGCCAACGACGGGCAGCCTCGGCAGATCGCACGCTCCAGGGATCTCAACGACGGATGTAACCGTTCGGGAGAAGCTTCTGGAGGGGACGCGGAATACCGGTAGAGGCCGTATCCTCAAGATTATTAGTCTGACTAGAAGCTTCACGGACAGCGAGGTGGGTTCGACCAAGCCGACTGCCCCCTGATGACGAGACACCGAAAGTCACGAGCATGCACCGCGCGGCGGGAATCGAAATTGGGGCGAATGTGCCGTCGAAAGAGCTCTCACGATCTTTCAACAATGAGCGTGTTGACAACTCGTCGGCGTCAGCTGTCAGATGATGTGTTGAATCGAACAGATCACTAACAAAGAGCAATGATGATGAAACCACTTTCGCACCTCTCCAGAATCGTCGCCGTCATCCTCCTCTCTTTCCTGCAGCTTGCAGGTGCTTCTCCGCAGCAGCAGGAAACACCCGCTGCCCCACCGCCGGAGGTCCCCATTCTCGGATCGCAGCTGTTCAAAATCACCTCCTCCATCGTCGGGCGGGAGTATCATTTGTATGTCAATTTGCCCAGAGGTTACCAGGATACGAGTAAGACATTCCCCGTCATTTACCTCACGGACGGACAGTGGGATTTCCCACTGGCGGTCGCCGTGTTCGGCGAGCAATACTATGATGGCTTCGTGCCGGCTTCGATCGTCGTCGGCATCACGTGGGGAGGGAATGACCCCAACTATGACAGCCTGAGAGCCATTGACCTTACGCCGACCAGGATCCAGCAGATGCCGCACTCGGGCAACGCGCCTAAGTTTCTCGCCTTCATGAAAGAAGAGCTCATTCCCTTCATCGAGTCACGGTACCGCGCTGCCAAGAACGACCGGACGCTCATGGGGAGTTCCCTCGGCGGACTCTTCACTCTTTTTGCTCTTTTCCACGAGACCGGATTGTTCAATCGGTACATCGTGACCAGCCCCTCGTTGGGATGGGATAACGGGATTATCTATACTTTTGAAAAGACCTATGCAGAGCAGAACTCCCGGCTCCCCGTGAAGCTCTTCATGGCGATGGGGGGACTTGAGGGGGTAGGGGACGAATTTCAGAAATTCGTCAAGCAACTTCAGTCGAGAAAGTACGAAGGGTTGGACCTCCAGACACAGGTGTTGGAGAACACCGGACACTCTGGTAGCAAGGCAGAAGGTTATAGCAGAGGATTGCAGGCCGTTTTCGCCCGGCCGTCGCTTCGGCTCGCACCCGATGTTCTCACACAGTACGTCGGAAGATATCAGGTCGCCCCGGGCTTCACAGTTGAAATAGTGAGAGAAGGGGACGGTCTCATTCTCCTCGCGCCGGGCAACGCAAGACTTGCTTTGTGTGCTGAGAGCGAAGAGAACTTCTATTGCAAAGGGGGGTATTTGTTCCTCCGGTTTAAGAGGAACGAACAGGGAAAGGTCACGGGCTTCGACGCCGAACAATTCTCAGGACAGTTGATTGCTACAAGAATCGACTAGCACTTAGTCCATCGGTAGGCCCTGCGCGTTTCACGTGATTCCAGCGTGCAGGTCAAAAAAGGTGTGCCGACGAAAAAGAGCGAAAAAGCGAAGACGCGCTACGCAGGAGCACAGTATCCTGACTTGCGGGACAAGACGGTCCTTGTGACCGGCGGCGGAAGCGGGCTTGGATTCGCCATTTCGAGCGCCTTCATCAGCAATTCTTCGCGCGTCGTTATCGTCGGCAGGAATGCTGCAAGGCTCAAGGAAGCCGGGAAACTCCTGGGGAAGAGAGCTCATTGCCTTACGTTCGATGTTGCTGAGATCGACCGGCTGCCAGAACTCGTGGAGCAGATAAAGGAGATCGCTGGACAGGTGGATGTTCTCGTCAACAACGCCGGCATCCACATGAAAAAAGATGTCCTTCATGTCACCAACAAGGAGTATCAGGCGATCATTCAAACGAACCAGACTGCCGTGTTCGCGCTGACGCGGGAAGTATTGAGAACCATGGTGGCACGGCGTTCTGGGAGCATCATCATGATCAGCTCGATGGCGTCGCGGTATGGGATCCCGAAGGTCATTGGATACACGGCCTCGAAGTCTGCCATCGAGGGCATGACGCGCGCACTTGCGGTGGAGTACGGGCCGTTTGGAATTCGCGTCAATTGTATCGCACCCGGCTTCATCAAGACAAAAATGTCCTCCGAGGCATTTGAGGGCGATCCGGAGAGAAAACGAAGAGTCCTCGCCCGCACCCCGATGGCGAGACTCGGCGACCCCTCGGACATGGCGAACGCGGCACTTTTCCTGGCTTCGGAGCAATCGAAATTCGTTACGGGCATTGTGCTCCCGGTCGATGGCGGCAATTCCATAGGATTCTAGGGCCGTTTCCATAAAGTCATCTTGTGTTCATCGATAGCGCGACTGCAAATGGAAACGAGCACTAGTGCCTTTTTGGAAAGGGCACAGATAAGAAACACAAGATTTTCCCGCAACCATAAAAAATTAGAAACAGCGGGATCCCGTACAGCGGGACTTTTCAGAAGTGGCACTAGCCAAAGAAATGACGCTCTAAAAACCACAACGCTGAAGTTTCTAAATCAGAGGGACTCGAGAAGATGACAGATAGACAGTGGGAGCTCTTGAAGCGGACCATACAGGGTGAGCAATCAACGCCGCTGCCCGTGGGTTTCATCATTGACTCTCCCTGGTTGCCGAACTGGTACGGCGTCACCATACTCGACTATTTCTCAAATGATGAGGTGTGGCTGAGCGCAAATCTTAGAGCAATCAGAGAATTCCCCGATGTCATGTTCCTGCCCGGTTTCTGGTCAGAATACGGCATGTGCACTGAACCGTCCGCGTTTGGAGTACGATGCACGTTTCCAGCGAATGAGTTTCCTCATGCACACAAGGTCCTGCTTTCAGATGATGAAATTGATTCGCTTCCATCGCCCAATCCCAAGACTGACGGTCTGTTGCCGTTTGTTTTAAATCGCTTGAAGATGGCGCAGCCGCATATCGAAGATGCAGGCCACAAAATCCGCTTCGCCGTTGCGCGCGGCCCCCTGAATATCGCCAGCTACCTGATGGGCACATCGGAGTTTCTGACCCTCTTGATGATGGACCCCGAAAAAGCTGAGAGGCTGATCAAGAAGATCGCTACGTTCCTCAAGGAATGGCTGGCATTGCAGAGAGAAACCTTCCCTTCCATCGATGGCATATTTCTGCTTGATGACATTATCGGTTTCGTCGGAGAAACGGAATTCTGCACGTTTGCCCTCCCTTACTTCAAAGAGCTCTTTGACGCTGATGTCTCTGTCAAGTTCCTGCACAACGATGCACAGTGTAAGGTGTCCGCCCCCTTCCTGCCGGAAATGGGAGTCAACCTCTTCAATATGGGGTTTGACATCACACTGAATGAATTGAAGTCGTTGACCGAAAACAAAATCGCGTTGCTTGGCAACATACCTCCTCGTGATGTCCTGGCGAACGGCACGCCGGCCGACGTAACGCGAGCAACAACGGAGCTCATCGATTCTCTTGAAAACCGGTCCAGGGTCATCATGTCCTGTGGTGGGGGCATGCCGCCCGGGGTGAGCTCTGAGAACATCACTGCATTCATCAGAGCCGTGAAAAACCATCCGATCGCGTGAACGATGGGAAAGAGACCAGCCTGGGGTTTATCCTGCCTTTACTTATTGATCGCAACCGCGATGTTTGAGAGACGGAAAATGGCCCGTTTTCTAACCGTGTTTGTTCTCTCTGTGGTTGGTCAGGACCCGAGGATCTCCCTCGCACAGAACACATTGGACTCTGAGAAAGCGCTTCGGGCAGTGGCCAACACCGTTGTGAACGATTCGGCCTTTTGCTTCGTCGATCAGAAAACCAGTGATCACTTCAAGTCTGCTGCTGTGGCCCCCAAGGATGCACAGCTGCGACTGGCGGGTCCCTATGCAGATTGGCGCTACTGGAACGGGGTGCTCAATATCGCATTGATCCGATTAGGAGAAGTACTTCGCGAAACCTCTTGGAGCGATTTCCCTGTCACGAACATAGCATTCAGCTTTGACAACTTCAGATATTTTGAAGAACGGTACAAAGGTGAAGGGAAGATGTTCACCTACGCGATAGCCCGTTCCGTCAACAGGGGATACATCGAGCCGCGCTACGCTTCGATTGCCCAACGCGGATGGGAAGGTGTCATGGCCAGGATCCGGCCCAATGGTCAGGTTGAAGGTGTCAGCGCCGGCACAGTTGTCAGCGATGACTTGGTTTACTACTACCGTCGCCCGACGCAGCTGAATGATGTCCACGGTATCGGAGTCATTCTGCTTGCGGGGGCGGAGATGCTGCAGCTTCGGAAGTAATCCGCGCACGGCTGGCTCTGAGACACCCTTCCGTGACGGCGTTTTACCGGTGTTCGTGATCAGCGTGGTGCTTGCCCTCGGCAGAGGGGAGACATGAAACTAGGACGCGGACTCCGGGTAGCCTGCTTTGCTTTCCCCCGCTGGATTCTCTTCGGGGGGCAGTGTCAGTTGCCCGGCAACTTCCTGCCGGGTTTGTATGACGGGTCCAAAGTTCCACACTACAACTTGCCCGATCCGCTGATCTTCCTCAATGGACAAGAGCTCAAAGACGCCAAGACGTGAAAGTGAAAAGGGAGGAAGGAAATTCCACATCGCTTTGAGACGCATATTTACTAAAAAGACAATGAACCAACAAAATCCCATCACCAAGGAAACCGGGGGCGATTTTCTCCGAACCGGCGCGGCGCCGGGTGGCTCCTATCGTTGGACGGTTTGCGCACTTCTCTTCTTCGCAACGACCATCAACTACATCGATCGCCAGGTTTTGGGCATACTAGCCCCGGTGCTGCAGAAAGACATCGGCTGGAGTGAAATCGACT